>CANQIA010000051.1 GCA_947624015.1 uncultured Clostridia bacterium | reverse complement strand
TTGAAATTTTGATTACATACATGAAAGACTGCCCGAATTGCAGTCGCTCCCCACACGGGGAGTGTGGATTGAAATTTCAGTAGTATTTGAAACATTAAGATATTTTTGCGTCGCTCCCCACACGGGGAGTGTGGATTGAAATTTTTTGTAGTTTGCTTGTGCTGATAAGTGAATTATAGGTCGCTCCCCACAAGGGGAGTGTGGATTGAAATTACTTGGGGGAATTACAGGTATTACTTAAGACCAGGTCGCTCCCCACACGGGGAGTGTGGATTGAAATTTTAAGTGCAATGAAGCCTTCGCTCCCAATATCGTCGCTCCCCACACGGGGAGTGTGGATTGAAATCGTAAAAATTCTGTCAAGCTCATCCTGTACTGAGGGTCGCTCCCCACACGGGGGAGTGTGGATTGAAATTTGGTATAAAAATAACACCCAGGCGCTTGGGCGAGGTCGCTCCCCACACGGGGAGTGTGGATTGAAATAGATGTACTGGCAGCAGCAAGCTCCAACGCCAAGTCGCTCCCCGCATGGGGAGTGTGGATTGAAATATTGATCTCGCTTAGCTTAAAAGTCCCTTGCTTCATCGCTCCCCACACGGGGGAGTGTGCGTTTTTCCTTTGACCAGGTCATGGAAAAATGTTGATAAATCTGTGAGAAGTGGTATAATAAAATCATTAGATATAGATGATTTTAAGATGTTTGCAAAAGGCGATAATATTGACGGGGAAGTAACAGATATAATTACAGGTGTTGTAAAAGAGTTTGAAGACAAAGGGAATGTATTTATATCAGATGTGCATTTTGGAAGTTTCTTTGATTTTGAAACAAAAAAGCATGCTTTAATGCAAGTATATAATAATCATTTTGGAATTGCCCAAATAAAAAATATAAAAATAAGGGCATTAAAGGCATAAGTGAGATAGCTTTAAAAGATGGTTTAGAATGTGTTGCAGAAATTGAAGTGTTGTTATACAGAGGCGAAAAGGTGTCAAATGAAGCAATGGAATTATACAATAGTGTTATGAAGGAGGTCTTTAAATGATATGTGTTGGCTATCCTTGTAGCAAATGTATACATCAAAGGGAAAATATAGATGGTTGGAAATGTGCATGCGATGCCTTTCCTAAAGGTATTCCTTCTAAATTTCTTTTTGATATCGATGTAACAAAATTAGACGAATGTAACAACGGAATAAAATTTGAAGCTAAATAAAAGCACTTTTGAATAAATCAAGAGTGCTTTTTTAATGCAAACATATAAGGAGTGATCACGTTTTTCCTTTGACCAGGTCATGGGAAAATGGGATAGTTTTCCCAAGAGGTCTTTTTCTCCACTATATATATATATCAATACAGCCAAAAGTGTGCTGCAGGCAGCGTCAGCACAATATCATCCCTTTAAGACTGTTATTCAATGGTAAGTATATCTGTAAAGCCCGTTACCTCGAATACTTCCATAACAACTTCATTTACGCCTTTTACAGTCATCTTACCCTGTGTATTCATAGCCTTCTGCGCCTTTAAAAGTACACGCAGACCTGGTGATGAAATATATTCAAGATCCTTAAGATCAAAGCATAGTGTCTTCGCATCCTTAATAGCGTCATCGAGCTTTGTTTCAAGTTCGGGGGCTGTTACGGAATCGAGCCTTCCTGCAAGGGCGATTGTAACATTTCCGTTTTCGGCGGCAGTGTTTATAGTCATATTTGACTCCTCCTTAATGTGTGTTTTTTATCATACAAATATTTTGACACTATTTTTATTGTGTGTCAACGAGTTTTTTTGTTTTTATGGTATTTGGCACAAATGATAAAACAAAAAACAGGCTTATTCGGTAGGGTTTGACCGAATAAGCCTTTACGTTTTTTTCAATATGGCGCCTAAGAGTATGGGCGTTAATAGTGTCGTTACAACTACCATAAATACTATTGCGGGAAAAAGAGAGCTGTCCAGCAGACCTTGGTCAAGCCCCTTCTGAGCCACTATAAGCGCTACCTCTCCTCTTGACACCATGCCTATGCCTATGGCAAGGGCTTCCTTATTGCTAAATTTGCAAAGTCGGGCGCTTATGCCGCAGCCTGCTGCCTTTGTAATGATCGCCGTGATCGTGAGAGCTATGGCAAACCATATCATAAACGGGTCTGAACCAAGTACCCTAAGATTTGTGTTTATGCCTATATATGCAAAAAATACAGGAGAGAAGAAAAGATAACCGAGCACATTTACGGCGGAATCAACATATCCGCTTACATCCAAAAGACAAAGTACGATACCTGCAAAGTATGCTCCCGTAATATCCGCAATACCAAAAAGCTCCTCTGCGCAATAGCTCATAAAAAGGCAAAAGGCAAGGGCAAATACGCTGACACGCCTACGGAGTATAATATTCTCCGCTATTTTTCTGCCAATAGCAGCCATAAGCCCCGAAAGAAATAAGAATATAAGAAAAAGCAGTATTTTTATAATAACCGTTATGACAGAGATATTACCGCTGTTCATGGCTGTTATTGCCGTAAGCGCCAAGATCCCTATTATATCATCTGTAACGGCGGCGCCAAGTATCGCCGCTCCCATTCTCCCCGAGAGCTTCCCCATTTCTCTCAATGTTTCAACGGTAATACTTACGGAGGTGGCAGTAAGAGTAACGCCTGTAAACAGGGCTTTCAATATTTCCGTATTTCCCTTTGCCCATATATATACAAAAGTACCTCCCACAAGAGGCAGGGCTGCGCCGAAAAGGGCGATCGCAAGAGAGGCGGCGCCGTTTTGCCTGAGTTCCTTAAGCTCCGTTTCAAGACCCGACTCAAACATAATGAAAATTACGCCAAGCTCTGCGGTCTTTTCTATAAAATCGGTTTTCTCCACTATCCCCGTCAGAGAAGGACCGAGAATTATACCTGCTGCCAAAGCCCCTGCCACCGCAGGGATATGCAAGCGCCTTGAGGCTAGTGAAAATATTTTTGTGGACAAGAGTATCACAGCAAGGGCGATAAGATAAAAGTCGGGGCTTTGCGACAGTATTTTTAAGCTGCTCATTACTGTATCTTGACCTTTATATTTATAAGATATTCGTTATTGCTTTTCTCCATTTCGTAGGCTGTTTCCATTCCCGATTCATTCATTATACCTACCGCCTGCTTTATAGTATTTGTAAAAAGTCTTATGTCATTAAAGTGCTTTTTGATATGAGAATTGTTTTTTTCGGCGTTACCTACTATACGGTGGCTCCTTATGGCGCTGTCTATCATTACCTCCGCCTTTTCCTTGCTAAGTCCCAGTTTGCTTATTTTGTCTATAATGCTCTTTTGAACGGCGCTGTCCTCTGTTCTGAGGAGAAGAGAAGCGCTTTCCATAGGTATGTTTTTTTCTGCCAGAAGGGCTTTTACCTCGCTGCTCAGTCTGCAAAACTTCAAAAGCTCTTTTATTCTTTCCTCGGATATTGAAAGTATATGTGAGATCTCATAAACATTGTACTTAAAGCCTTCATACAATATTCTTATGCCCTCTGCCTCTTCAAGATAGCTCAACTCAGACCGTTGTATGTTTTCAGACATTGTGACTGCCGCAGCATCTCTGTCGCTGAGTTCTATCACTATGGCAGGTATGCTCTCAAGACCTGCAAGGCGTGTTGCTCTGAGCCGTCTTTCCCCGAATACAAGCTCATACAGGCGGTTATTTATAAGCCTTACGCTTATGGGCTGGAGTATACCGTATTTTTTTATGGATGAAATAAGCTCGCCCATATTGTTTTCCCTGAAACTGTTTCTGGATTGATAAGGATTGGGCAGTATTTTATCTACAGGCAGATATATGACCTCATTTCCTCTGTAAATATTATTTATCATATAAGATCCTCCCTTCGATCAATATAATTATACCATATATGCCAAATTTTACCAATTAATGTTAGTGCTAAATTTTATGCATAAACGACAAATAAATACAAAAATAAAAAAATGCACGTTTTTTAATGTATGTGCATATAAATAAATATATGTTGGGAGTGATTATATGTATCCGAATAAATATATTACAGAGCTTTTGAAGGACGCTCTTCAAAGCGAGGCAATGACAGAGGCGTTTTATGAAAAACTTGCGGCTGATGTAAGTGATATTGACGATAAGGAAAGGCTTAAGCAGATGAGCCTTGATGAAAGCAAGCATTACAATATGCTCAGTGAAATTTATGACACATTGACAGGCGACGCCTTTGAGCTTGAAAAGGAAAATAAAGAAAACAAGGAAGAGAGCAGTGTGCCGGATCGTATCGCCGGCGCTATCGACAAGGAGCTTGCAAGTGTAGAAATGTACAGACCTATACTTTTTGCCCTTGAAAACCCGGGATTTAAAAATTATCTTCAGGAAATAATTACCGACGAACAAAATCACGCGGCAAGGCTTAATTATATGTACAGCAAAAACAAGTAGGGCAAGTATGTTGCCTCTATGGAAGTATCCTACCGGAAAATTTGATCAATGCATATGGGTTAAAAAAGCCTGAAGGACTGTTCAGGACAGCTCTTCAAGCTTTTCTCTTAAGTGGTTTATTATACTGCGCATATTTTCTCTGTCTGTTGCGGCATTTATTTTTACACGCATTTCGGCGCTGTGGGGCATGCCTTTTATATACCAGCCCATATGTTTACGCATTTCTCTTATGCCTATGACTTCTCCCTTGTGATCTGCAAGCATATCCATATGGCGTTCTGCCATGGCAAGCCTTTCCTCCCAAGTGGGCTTGGGCAAAAGCTCGCCTGTTTCCAGATAATGTACTGTTCTTTTAAATATAAAGGGATCTCCCCGGGCGCCACGTCCTATCATAACGGCGTCGCAGTTTGTGTATTTAAACATATTCAAGGCGTCTTCGGGTCCGAATATATCTCCGTTGCCTATTACGGGTATGCCTACGCTTCCCTTTACCTTGCCTATAATATCCCAATCGGCTTTGCCGGAATAATATTGTTCCCGTGTCCTTCCGTGTACAGTGATGGCTGACGCCCCGTTTTTCTCGGCGATTTTTGCCATTTCAATGGCATTTAAGTGGTCGTTGTCAAAGCCCTTTCTGAGCTTTACGGTAACGGGCTTTTCGGAAGCGGAAACAACGGCGAATATTATACTGCCTGCCAGCTCGGGATCCAGAGTAAGGGCTGAGCCTTCGCCGTTTTTTACTATTTTGGGAGCGGGACAACCCATATTGATATCTATGATATCTATGTTTGAATATTCGTTCAATCGCCTTGCCATATCAGCCATTATATCGGGTTCATGACCGAATATCTGCACAGCGCAGGGACGTTCCGAGGCTCCCGTTTCCATCAGCTTGGCAGTGTTTTTGCTGTTATAATGCATTCCCTTGGCGCTTACCATTTCGGAATATGCCAGACCGCAGCCCATTTCTCGGCAAAGTCCTCGGAATACCTTATCCGTGATCCCTGCCATAGGCGCAAGAAATACATTGTTTTGCGTAACTATATTACCTATTTTCATTGAATTCACCCTTTATAAAGGTTCTGTACCAAAGGGAAAGGGAATGGAAAAGCTCTTCGTTTTCCCTTTCCACATAGCCGACCTCCATTTTAGCTCCTATCTCGTCATAGAGGAAGTCGTCGGGTTGATTCATTACCTCTATATATACATCGGAAGTTTCTTTGTAAAAGCCTATTATGGCAATGCCTCTTGTTTTCTCCGCAAGGCATACGGTTATGACCCTCAGCTCTTTTTTGATCTCATCGGGCAGCCTTTCAAATTTTTCATTTAACGCATAGCCCTGCTTGTAAAAGCTTGCAGAGCAAAGTATATCCTTGTTTTCCATAGCTTTCTCCTAAATGTATTTGTTGTTTTTGAGCCTTACGGAAACTTCCCCCGAACGAACAGGCACGATATTTGTGTCCGTTTCGATCAAAAGCTCGCCCTTGTCGTTTACTCCGAGAGCCTTTCCCTTTATGGGAATATTTCCAGAGGTTCGCACTATTTTACCTACGTTGAGGCAAAGACTGTTGTATTCGTCTTTAAAGGCAGCAAAGCCTTCCTTGCAGTAGAGAGAGTAGTATTCCGTGAGCCTGCTTACAATGTGGTCTATAAATATGTTTCTCTTATATTTTTTCCCTGTTTCCAAAAATACGGAAGTGGCTTTTTCCTTCAGCTCTTTGCCGAAGACTTCATTGTTTATATTTACGCCTATCCCGGTCACCACATATCTTATGCGCTCTATCTCAGCGCTCATTTCCGTAAGTATGCCGCATATTTTTTTGCCGTTTACAACAACATCGTTAGGCCATTTTATACCTGCGTTGAGACCCGTTATTTTTTTTATTGCCTTTGCAACGGACATTCCTGCCAGAAGAGTAAGCTGGGGAGCCTCTAAGGGACTTATGTTAGGCTTAAGCAAAATACTCATATAAAGCCCCTCGGCAGGCTTTGAATACCAGTCTCTTCCGAGCCTGCCTTTGCCTCCTGTCTGGCAGTCGCTTACTACCAAAAGTCCGCTTTGGCATCCTTTTTCCGCCTGCCTTTTGCATTCATCGTTTGTGGAATCCACTTTTTTGACATATATTACGTTGTCGTATTTTATCTCATTTGTATTGAGTATATCAGCCGAGTCGTTAAGCCTGTAACCCTTTTTGCTGACAGATTCAATGTCGTAGCCTTCTTCTTTGAGCCGATTGATGTTTTTCCATATGGCTGCTCTTGATACGCCCAGCAAACCGCCCAGCTCTTCTCCCGAAACAAATCCTTTTTTTTCTCTTAATATATCCAATATTTTATATCTCATTATCATCACCTGAATTTATTGTACTCTATAATAACAAAATTTGCAAATATTAAAAAAAATATATTATAATAGGATGCTTTATAGGATCTATATTAAAGGATGTGTGTTTCATAATATATTTGGACAAATTCAAGCTCAGTTTTACAGTTTACCAAAGGACTGCTCCTTTGGTTTATATATTTACAAAAATTGTAGACATATGTAAACAGCTATGCTATAATAAAATAGAATTTAAAACTGAAATACAAAAAATTTTCCCATGACCCGGTTCCGAGAAAATTAAATTTTCCCATGACCTGGTACCGGGAAAATTAAATGGGGGCGGTAAGTATGAAAACAAAGATTATTTTTATTTGTGTCGCTGCTATTTTACTGACAATTTTTTTATATATTTATGTTCCGTTTATGAATGTTGACGATAAGACAGAGGGAAATACCATATCAAATATCAATAATGACGGATTGGTCTGCAAAGATGGTGAAAATATATTTTATTCCAATTTTGGTTATGACTGGTCATTGCATCAATATAACATGACAGAGCAAAAGGACGAGAAATTGTTATCAGACTATCGTGGCATTTCGGATATTAATGCAATAGGCGATTGGATATATTACATACCCGGCAATCCGGGACCAATATGCAGGATCAATAAATTAAATCACAAAAAACAAACACTAACATTAAAAAAATATTACAATTTATATATTTCAGGTAAATATATATATGCCTTTGAATCAATAGCTAATAAGCCGCAAAAATTATATAGAATGAACTTAAAGGGTAAATTCAGAAAAATAATTGCCACAGATATAGATGAGTATTTTTGTGTATACAATGATTTAATATATTTCTCAAAGGCAGATGATAATTTTTCGTTATATTCTTGTGATCTGAATGGAAATAATTTAAAAAAGACCGTTGACAAGCCGGCATTTTGTGTAGGCATTATTAATGACAGTTTGTATTATATTGATGATTTGAATAAAACTCTGTTTAAAAATAATCTTATGGGAACATCGGAAAAAATATTGTATATAGGAAATATTTATGAAATCAATATAAGTAAAAATATTTTTTTTAAGAGTGGGGGAACAATAGTTTCTATGAGTCCGGAGGGAAATATTTTAAATGAAGTTGAGGCAGGTAGTGTTGCTCAAATAAATGTAATTGATAATATACTCATATATCACAGACCTGTTCAGGAAAATAACAATCATCCGGAGGGAGCATATTTTTTAGATATGAAAAATGGGAAACAAGAAAAATTTTCTCCCAAAACAATTAATGTTTTTTGCAATTAAAATGTATCTTAATCTATGTCATACTTTTTTGCTTTTTTAAGAGGGTATTCATGAAAAATATCAAATTATTCAGCATTATAATAAATTTTCCCTTGACCCGGTACCGGGAAAATTATATTAACAAGAAAAGGAGTGGCGAATTATGAAAAAAAATAAATTTATCCTTTTCCCAGTGTGTTTTTCTGTTATTATTGTTATTTATTTTATATATGCTCAGCTTTATAGAATTAATAATGTAAATAATAATTTTGACCCTGATCCAAGTAATTATTATGAAACCTTAGTATATCCTGATGCAAAAGAAATAATATATGACGAAAACTATGCAGTTAATATAGCCATTGTAATATATGAACAACTATATGATAAAACATTGTCTAAAGATGATTTTACGGTAAGCGATGATACATTCTTGTGGCTTGATGTACCTTGTTGGAGGGTTTGTCTGAATGAAAGAGCCATACACAAACAATTTGTAAACGAAATTTCTACATTCGATGCTCCTCTTGGATTATTAATATATAAAAAAACAGGCACAGTATTGATGAATAATGGCGAATTAGGTATTTAAAGAGGTTAAAATGAAAAAGATATTTTTAATTATGGCAGCAATTATTTTAACTGAAATTGTTGTTTTAAGTGTTTATAAGGAAATTATTTTTAATTACTCCAAAGTAGATTATGCTTTATGTGAAGAATTGATGAAACCCACAACATCTCTCTCATATTTTTCTTCTGATGAAAAAGAAATAAAATATGACGAGGATTATGCTTTAAATGCATCTATTATAATATACAAACAATTATATGGTGTGGAATACAATAAAGATAATTTTATTGCAGAAAACATAATGTGGGTCAAGCCTTCTTGGAATGTATACTTAAAAAACACAACAAAGCAAAATATTAAAGAATACAGGGGAATTATTATTGATAAGGATAATGGCGGTGTTTTAGTGAATTTTGGCGAATAAATTTTCCCGTGACCCGGTACCGGGAAAATTACGTAACAATAGATAAAGGAGGTATCAATGTATGAAGTTTATAAAAATATTTATCCCTCTGTTCATATTTTGTCTGTGCTTCTATCAAAATATATTTGCCAATAGCAATATTTTAAATTATGATTCAAAATTATATATAAATAATATAGAATATGTAAATCTTGATCCCATAATAAATATTGATGATCATATTTATATGTCGGTTGATGACATACATTTTATATGGGGGTATGGCGTGATTGCAGATCCCTACGCTCAAACTTTGAAGTTGAGTCACAATACAGTCAACGATGTACACAAATTTGTAATAAACAATGATAGAATGCTCAATCAGGATTATAATAATATATTTCAGTATGATTATAGTAATATAGTTGATACAAAAAATATTAACCTTTGTGATATGCAAAAATTCGAATTATTTGCCGAAGATATCAGCATGGGCAATGCGTATTACCATAATGATACGTTTTATATACCTTTAAGGAATATTGCCAATATAAATAAGTGCAATATTCAATGGGACGAAGTATCCAAACAAATTAATATGGAATACAACATAGGCGATATATATAATAAAGAAGTCGAATATGCCATATTGTACAAAAACAATATTGGATTTGACTATTTGTATATAGTTTTTAGTGATGCAATGTACAATTCAAAATCAGTATTAGCTATTGAATGGATCTTTAATTCATATAATTCTAAGGCTAGTAACCTAAAGGAATTTCTTGCGAATATTGACCCTAACGAAATTAACAGTACAAAAATGATTAACCTGAATGAAGATCAATATGAAAATTTAGTAAAAAATACGAATGAACTTTTATTAAGTAATAGTACAGATATACCGACAACGACCTATATATGTGATTTTCCTTGCTATGTTTTAAACAAAAACGATAATTACGAATCCGCATTTAGCATCTACCCCGGAAATAGCACAACAAAACAGTATACTGATATGAAAAAATATTTGAAAGAAATTTCGGGATATGAAATGCAATATAACCATATTCGCATGTTCTAAAAATTTTGCTTTGATATGTTCTCTTGGCACCCTTTGGAATATCAATGCAGACATATGTAAATAAGAGGGGATATATTTAGGATTAGATTTTTACCAAGATTTATACAATAATTATTTTTTTCACTATAATAATAAGGAGAAAAAAATGAAAAATAATAAAATTATATATTACAATAAAATATTTTTTATATTAGTATGTGCAGAGCTTATATTAACAGATGTATATATCAGTATGTATGCTTCAAAAAATGTTTGGATCAATTTAGCACCGTTTTTGGAAACTGTAGGTGATATTGTCTGTATAATAATTGGAGTCACATATTATGTTTCACACAGAATAAAAAAGAAAATAGAAAAAGAAGAACCCCTTTTTACAATTTACCAATGGATTTTATTGGTTATAAAAATCATAATTTCTTGTGCTTTCTTGTTAATATGTATTAACATGATCTTTAATTATAGCTTCAGAACATTTATAAATGATTTTATAGTAAAAATGTGTCTGTAAAGGAAAATGGTTTAATGACAACATTTTGGTTTCATGAGTTGTACACACTAAAATTAATTTCATAAATTTGAAACAGGAGAAATTGCAGAAGAAATTAACTAATAAAGAGAAGGATCAGAGGAGCAAAGTATCAAGAGGGTAGCCTTTAACGGCTGCCCTTTTTGTCTATAAATTTACAAAAATTGTAGACATATGCAAATAACTATGCTATAATGAAATAGAATTTAAAATTTAAATACAAAAATTTTCCCATGACCAAATTTTCCCATGACCTGGTATCGGGAAAACTAAAGCTATGTATGACGCTTTTATGAAAAAATATGAAAATATAAATAAGTCAGAAGAATATTTAAGCGTTTCTAAGAACACAAATATGGCTAACACAGTTAACATTACATGGGGAAAGGCTCAGGTGATTAAATGATAGGTGTACTTATCAAAAAAATTATAGCATATTTTTTATCATTGTTTTTTACTTTAAGCAGTATTGTGGGAGCAAGATTGTCTCCTCCACCAATCAGCGAGAGCGAAGTTCCATCCGATAAGCTATATACCGCTATATTAATAGATAATGAGCAGTCTCTTATTGAAGCTGTAAATGAAGGAGCTGATATTAACGAACTTCAGAATTCTCAGGGAGGCACAGTTTCGCCCTTAGTTTTTTCAATCCATTCGCAAAATCCATTGAGAATGACAAAAAAAATACTGGAATATGATATTGATCCTAATTTTGTAGACCTTAGCGGATCAACTGTATTTTATGAAACTATAGGAAAAGGTTATTCTTGTGTATTTGATAAACTCCTTTCACTTAACCCTGACTTGAATTATATTGATGCAGGCGGTTTGTCAGCAATAGATTATGCCATATTAAGCGATAATATATATAAACTTTGCGCCATTCTGGACAAGGGTGCTAATGTAACGGAAAAAAACATAAAAAGAGTGCTTGACATTATAAAGGGTCGTTCTATTAAAAAGCGTATTGTAGATGTCGATGATATAGTCTACTATACTAAAGTCCTTGAGCTTTTGTTAAATAATTACGATGGAGATAAAATTGACAAAAATTTATATATGGCATATACAGGTAACTTTTCATCGGACAATAAATGTACTAATGACTGGGTGTTATATGGCATTGCAGGATACTGCAACAAGGAAATACTTGAAAAATACATAGATGATAAAAGCGATTTAGCCCTGCTTTTCAGAATAGCTGCATCGGCTGACAACGTTGAAAATATGCAATATCTTGCCGATCTTGGTGCAGATCTGAGATTTAATTTAGAAAATTCTTATTTTAATGCACTGAGATATTCGGTTAAATACGACAATATTGAGGCAACAAAATACATTTTAACCTTGAATCAAGAGGATGTAGATGAATGTGTGAATATTGCTACGGGTAATGGCAATATAACTATGGTAAAGCTTCTATATGAAAGTAAGCCCAATAATAAAAACGTAACAGCTTTTGATATAATCCCCTTAAAGTAGACAACGGAAATAACAAAAATTCCAAACTACATTAAGGGGATTTTTGTATG
>CANQIA010000050.1 GCA_947624015.1 uncultured Clostridia bacterium | reverse complement strand
GATACGGTACAGCTTTTCACATATTCCGAATCAGGTGTAAAAGCAGTATTGGATGTCTGCAGCTTTTTATTTATTGTAATTATGTATTTTCCTTCATTATAGCTGTCCTGCTCAGATATGTTGGATAAAGCTAAGCCTGTATTTTTAATATAGAGAGCATCCTTATCATAGTCATACCATATATATTCATTATTTGTCGAGGTCACGGGCTGAGCTTTTATCGTTGTCGGTACTGTCGTGACCTCCGCCTTTGTGGTAAGCATTGCTGTAGTCGTTTCTGTAGTCTGCTCTGTGGTAACGGTTGTTCGAACGGTTGTGGTCTCAATATCTTTCGTAATGATATTTGCAATTCGGGTTTTACTATCCCATTCTATTTTAAAATCAAGAGCGGAAGAAACAAACCTCAAGGGTATCATTGTCTTGTTGTTTATTATCTTAGCCTTAGTATCCATTTTCTTTGTCTGTCCATTTACATAGGCTTTATCGGAATTTATGGGAATAACAACAAGGGTGCTGCCGTAATTAACAAATACCTGTTCAACATCCTTTTTCCACTCTACCTTAGCGCCCATACTCTCAAATACCTCTCTTGCAGGCACAAGGGTATAGTCGTTTAATATAATAGGCGGCATAGTAAGATCTGTGAGTTTCTTACCGTTTATCGCCACAAACACTTCCTCGGCATTATAATTATGTTTTTGATAATCATATGTAAGTGTGATATTTATATATTTATTATCTGCAAATGCAGTAATGCATATAAAAAAACATAAAGCTAATGTACAGATTATTTTCTTCATATTGATCCTTTCTTTTTTATTATTATATATTTTCCCATGACCAGGTCACAAGAAAATTCTGATTTAAACAATGGTAGGACATTTTATCCTGCCATTGCTTTAAGCCTTTGTCTAATTATCTATTTTGGAATCAATGCCGTCAAATATAAAATTGCACATTTTACCGCCAACATAATATCTGACTACCAACCCTTGATCCGTATGCTCAGCATATCCGTATTCTGAATTTTTGCTGCCATCCATTTTGAAACCGCCCATAAGAAAAGTATCATTTTTTCCTTTGAGCAAAATATCCGAGAAATTACTTTCCCTATACAGATCGGTGGCAAGATGATCAACTGTGAAATTAGATGCAAATGTATTTTTTTGTAAATCAAAATTTGATGCCGTAGACACATCAATAATATAGTTTGTGTCATTTAACTTTGTGATTTTTATTCCGTCAAGATAAGAAGTCATATTATCGTTGTTGCTGAATAACGCCTGAATATATGATGACATATTTTTATAGCCATTGCTGTAAAGTCGGTAATTAATACAAAATCGTCTATATGCCTTTATTAATTTTTCACTATATTCATTATAGTCTATATAATTAAATACACCTGTGGGAATGATATACCTGCCATTAAAAACATCGTATTCTCCATCTCCACTTACGTCCAATAAAATAGGCGTACCCTTTACTATATCATAGGTATTACTTATTGCACCCTCTTTTCTAAGAAATGCATGCCCAATAATTCCATCGGAATACATAAGGTTTCCACGTATACCTGCACTTTTGTATCTGTAAGTATTGACCATATTATCGATCTCATTCTTGTTTATATTGGCAATATCGGTATTTTTGATCATTGTATCTGTGGCATTATTTAAAATTAAGGATATATTATCAATAGTATCATATATGTATTTCGTATTTGTCATATATAAATCCAGATATTTATTGTTGAGAAGAAGTCCCATTTCATCCCCGTTATTATAGTAATATAATTTACCTTCTTCTCGCTCCGTATAATTCATATTGTCTAATGATACGGCATAGATAGCTATATTCGAAAATATAATTGCAATAAATAAAATAAATGCCCCTTTAATATTTTTCATAATATAATATCCTTTCAAATATCAATTTTTATATTTAAGGCTGCCGTCTAAATTAAGAGTGACTCTCTTTCCGTCTTTTTTATCAAAAGCTGTAAATTCCCCATTGGGCAATGCCTGTATGCCATAGTATCCGTCCACTTTCTTTTCGCTGAAAAGCCTTAATATAAAACATTCCTTATCCGGACCGCCTTCAAAATCCATTACGCCACTGTAATGCTCTACAACAACATTGGAACCTGAAATATATTGTATATCATAGTCTTTGGAATATTTTGAATTATAACCGGGAAGCTCATAACCAAGCGGTTTATCAATAGATTTCTTCAGATGCCCTTCTGTATCATATATATCAAACCTGCCATTTTTAACAAATGTAACGGTATTGTTGACAGCGTATGTTTTTAATGCATAAGTCCCGCCCCCATCGTATGCCGCTTCAACTGCGACATGACCATATAGATCAAGAAGTCCGACTTTATCATCCTCATCCTTATAAATATAGGAACTACAGCCTATGGACTTTATATACGGATACTGCGCAACAATATTTCCGTTTTCATCTACAAGACTGTAGCTGTCAATGATCCTGCCGCTTATAAATCCTTTCCCTCCATCGGATTTACTGTATTCATGAGAATTTTCAACTACTTCAAGCCTGTGAGAAATTATGTTTACTGTCCTTGTATTATTATTCCATTCCACTTCAAAGCCTAATGAATTTGAAATAAATCTCAAAGGTATCATTATATTGCCGTTTATTATTTTCGCCTCGGTATCCATTTCAACTCTGTTCCCGTTTATAAATGCTGTTTTAAGATCGGCAGGTATCATAATAGATGTATCGTTAAGAGATACATAAAGCTGTTCTATGTCCTTTTTCCACTCTACTTTTCCGCTCAAGCTCTCAAATACCTCCTTTGCAGGCACAAGAGTGTAATTGTTTTCAATAACGGGCTGAACTGATAAGCTGAGGGGGCTGCCGTCTATCGATATATTTACATTGTTATTTTCGGCAAATGTATTTATGTTAAATACAGTCACAAAAAATATGAGCATGAATAATTTAATAAATATGTGTTTCATAATATTCCTCCTCATTTTAAAATGCGTATGTATTGTAAATAATACATTGACTAATTTGCAATATTTAAGCCTAGCCATATTGATATTATAACATAAATCAAAAAGTTGTAGTTATTATATCGGAATCGTCAATAAGTGAAATAACATGAATTTCTTTTTTGTTATCGTCAATTTTAAGATAATACAGATTATCATTACGTATATCCAAAATATGTAAATCAAAGCCGTAATCCGTGTATTCGGTTATTTTTTTTGCCTCTCTGTTTTCATTTATCTCTGCAATGTTTAATCCATCCTCTGCAACAATAGTATAAATTTTTTCTTTATTTGAGTAAATAGGTTCTTCTTTTGCTACGTTTAAAGCATAAAATATTTCCTCATTATCTCCGTCAATGTCGCTTCTGAATATACCGTATGATACTTTTGATGTTTGAACCTTGTAATATTTGTAATTACCAATAGCTATTGAGGAATTGGAAAAAGAGATCCCATTCACTTCATCGGCTTGTGTAAAGCTTTCTGTATTGAAATCACATTTATACAAAAAAGCTTCGGGTTCTGAGGGTACCTGTTGTACAGTGGGAAATATAGACAAATAAACCTCATTTCCCTTTTCCGAACAGATCGAAGCTGATTGATTTTCGGGAACAGTGACCTTTTTGAGCGTATTTCCGCCCATATCACTTTTAATTAATTGAGAGACGCTGTCGTTTTTATTAATATAATAAATATTACTTGTTCCAATATAAAAATCGGTTATGTCATCGGAACTCAGCAAAATATTTATATTACTTGTATCCATATCTATGTATCCGAGATAATTTTCTGAATTGTTAAATCCTGAGTAATAAACTCTGTTATTTGTTATTTTCTCGATTGAAACAGGCTGTTCCTCGGAAATTATATTTTCAAAATTATTACCGGTTTCGTCTATTTTCGCTATATAGTATTTTATACCGACAGGATATGAATATTGAAAATATATAGGGGTTCCCTTGTTCTCTGCTGCATCTGTATCATTACAGTTATATAATCTCAGCATAGTGGCAATAGCCTGTTCTCTTGTATAATTCATCCATGGCGAAAACTTACCTTCGCCTGTGCCAGCCATAACATAGGTATCGCCACTCTTCATGGAAGCTACGGAATATATTGCGTCCTTTGCCCAGTCTGCAAAATAACTTTCATCAACGAATTTATCTGTTTTTTCTGTACCCTCAATATTCAGGAGCTTGGCAAGGTTATTGAGCATTACTGCCGCTTCCTGACGGGTAATACTGTCCTTGGGCGCAAATATACCGTTTCCTCTTCCTGCCACTATATTAAGATCGTAGGCAGTTGTTACATAACTATCATTAACATCTCCGAAAGGACTTTCTGAATTATCAGCAATAGTGTAATTCGTTTTAGATATATAAGTCATAACTGCAAGTTTGCAGAATTCCTGCCTTGTTATCTTCCTTATATACTGTGATCGTATTTCCTCGGGGACAATGCCTGCTTCTATAGCCTTTGTTATGCTATCCTTCGCCCATGCACTGGCTTCGCCATGAGTCTGTGCGGCAGCAATGACTTCTGCCTTTGTTTTGTATTGATTTCCATAGAGATCATAATACTTTGTATCGCTGCCTGTCCATACATTTTCAATATAAATAGCATCGTTTTCTTCCTTTACATACATATATCCAAATGAGGGACCTGCAATAACATTGAACTCTGAGTCAAGAACACTTGATTCGGTGTCAGAATGTCCTGCGGGACTTTCTACGATTAATGTGCCTCCGGGATAGACCTTTGGCTGTATTGAAGTATACATATTGCTGAGTATATTTCCCTTGCTGTCTATAATACAGGAATAAGGCGCATTCATATCATTGTCGGGAGAGCTGTTGTATATAAATCTGTCTTCCATGCCTTCCAATGCCTTTACAAATGTAAGATCGCTCTTTCTTTTTTCTTTAAGCTTAAAATCGCTGTCATATACATCAATATTTTCATCAAGATAGCAAAGGATCTCATTTTCATCCTCTGAAACACCCATACGATAATATTTTTCTTCCGTTACTTCATTGAAGCTTTTGTCCAAAAGTCCATATAGTCTTGGATAAGTGTCCTTACTTCTTACAAAAAAGCCTTCGCCAATACCATTTATATCATAATAACCCTTATTCTTTAAAATATTGCCGTCATGATCGCATATGTAGAAAAGCCCATCATTTTCTTTTTTATAATAATAGCTGCTGCCATATAAAATATTTAAACCTGACGCCAATGGGGAAAAATCCGAATTATAAATGATATCTTCGCCGTTTTTCTTACAGTGATATACATTTTCTGATTTATTGTACCATATGGAGTCATATTCAAAGGGTATTACGAGCTCCAGTTCATTATTATAAACTCCTTTTTTATCGGAGTCTGTAATTGCTATTATGGTTTTGTCGCCGCTTTTTAATGCCTTAAAGCCTTCATCAATAAGCTTATTTCCGTATTCATCGCATATGTAATATTTTTCTTCTCCTGAGGATTCATCATAGACAGTAAGCATATAATAATTTGTGGTATCAATGGGAGATATATCAAGAGGCTGAGATATCTTGTTGAAATCACTGTCATAAAAATCAATTCTGCCGGGTTCCTTTACAACACATCTGTAAGTATTGTTATTTTTATTAAAATAAATATCATCATATTCCGCAGGGATGACCTCGTTGAGGTTCATATCCGGTATACCCTTTTTAAAAGAATCCTGTGTTGTGCCCTCGATTCCGTTTTCTGTGGGTCTTGTGACGGAATAAGGTCCTTTTTCAATACTTTTGCCATTGCTGTCTGTATATTCTATCATCATGGTATCATCGTTATAATAATAATTTGTATCTCCGATTTTATAATTATCTGCAAATGCAGTAATGCTTATAAAAAAACATAAA
>CANQIA010000049.1 GCA_947624015.1 uncultured Clostridia bacterium | reverse complement strand
ACACACTCTAAAGGCGGTCTTGCGACCGCCTTTTTTTATGCTAACCCTTTTTCCTTGTAAAGGATCTCTATATAAGCCAGCACAAGAGGACCGACGCCCTTAGCGTCGTTTGATACTATAGGCTCGCTCATGTAATATCCGAAGGTACCGTCTCTGCGTGTGTTGTTTTCGGGTCCCAGACCTGCAACAAGACAGATACCGTCAAGCTGAAGCTCTCCGTCCTTTTCTGAAAGATACTTTTCGCAAACGCCGTTAAAGGCTTTCTCGCCATACTTGAAATAGCTTTCGTCAAGTATGCCCATTCTTACGGACTTCATAATAGCATAGGCAAATATTGAGCTGCCGCTTGTTTCAAGATAGTTGCCGGGGATGCCGCCAAGATTTACTACCTGATACCACATACCGTTATCGCTCTGATACTTGAGCATAGAATCGATAAGCTCCTTATATATATGGGAAAGTTGAGCCTTTTCCTCAGCCATATCCTCAGGCATAACTGAGATCGTGTCTATAAGAGCCATAGCATACCAGCCAAGCGCTCTGAGCCAGAAGTTTCTGGAAAGACCCGTGACCTTGTCGCACCAGAAAGCCTTTCTGGAACAGTCATAGCCATGGTAGTAAAGACCTGTTTTTGGATCTCTCATGTTTTTATATACATTCAGGAATTGATCGTAGCTGTCCTTACAGTTCTTACAGTCGTTGTATTCCACCTCGTACTGCATATAGAAAGGCTGTCCCATATACATACCGTCAAGCCATACCTGATTGGGATATATCATCTTGTGCCAGAAGTTGCCCTCCTCGGTTCTTGGCTGATGCTGTACCTGAGAATATATGGTCTCTATTGCCTTTTTATATTTTTCCTTGCCTGTCAGCTTGTAAAGCTCAAATAAAGTCTTGCCTGCGTTTACATTGTCAATATTGTATTCCTTGGGATCATAGGACTTTATGGAGCCGTCGTCCTGCACGAAATAGTCGATAAAGTCATCGGCAAATTTAAGAAACTTTTCATCGCCCTTTATGGCATAAAGGTCAAGAATAGCCTTTATCATACAGCCGTCAATGTAATTCCATGTAGAGGGCTTGCCGCTCTTTATCTTTTCGATATTCCAAATAGGTGCCTGTGGTGTACTCTTTTCAAGAAGTTGATCGATATACTTATCCAATATGTCCATAATATACCTCCTCGTATTATGTATTATATTATTATTTTAACATACTTTGCAGACCTTATCAACATAAATTTATGCAGGCATAAAAAAGGGATACTGTATTTTTATTAATACAGTATCCCTTAAGGATCAGTTTGCCTTATCCATAATATTTTTAATTATGACAACTGCCTGAACTCTTGTGGTATTTGCCTTGGGGGCAATGCCTCCGTTCATACCGCTTACAATACCTTCGCCTACCATAGCCGCAAGGCTTTCTACCGCATAGGGAGAAATATCCGCCTTGTCATTGAATTTATCCAGTATTTCGGCGTTTCCATCGGTAATGCGACCTGACTTTATTTCAAAAGCCTTTCTCGCAAGTATCATCATATCCTGTCTTGTAATATAGCTTTCGGGCAGGAATGTGCCGTCGCCGTTTCCGTTGGCAATGCCCATATCCTTTGCAATGCCTACGGCATTTGCGTAATACTTGGCATTATCCACATCTTTAAAGTTAGACTGAGGAACCTTTGTAATATCAACGCCAAGACCTCTTAAAAGCATTATTATAAAGTCTGCTCTTGTTACGTTGTTGTTTGGTCTGAAAGTAGAGTCGAGATATCCGTTTACTATTCCCTTTTCAGCCATGTCATAGATATAGGACTTGCCCCAGAAGTTATCGGGAACGTCTGTGAAGCTGAGCTTAGCCGTATCCTCGGAAGGAGCAGTCCGGCTGCTTGCAGAAGAGCCTACCGTAGTTGTTTCGCCCTGAGGCTCCGTCTTTGCAGCAGCCTCGGATGAAGCTGAGCCGCCGCCTGATGAACCGCCGCTTGAACCGCCTGATGAGCCGCCGCTTGATGACGTTGTATTGTCAGGCGCCTTTGTGGTGTTCTCCGTATCCGGCTCAGTTGCCTGTCCGGTTCCTACTGTAATATGACCGTTGCTAATATTAAAGTCAAGAGGATCTGCCGAACGCTCGTCTGATACGAAACTGCCCTCGCAATCTCTCATAGTTATGTCCGTAGAGCCGTTGCCCACTGCCTTGAACTTGAATCTGACAAGAGTGCCTGTGCCGTTATAATTGAGCATGCGCTGTCTTCCGTCTACAAGCTCTGTGGCTCCCAAAAAGCCTGCCAGCTTTACTATTCCTATTTCGCCTGCGGTTTTCTTTCCGTCCCCAAGTCCGTTGTAGTCCTTATCCCCTTCTGAGGGAACAAAACCGATCCTAGAGTTTACATTTGTAAAGGAAAAGAGAGAATATGCGGTATCTCTGTAATCCTTATATACTATAAGATCGTCCGGGATATCTGATACCTGACATTCAACAGGCTGTATTACATTGGGATCATACTCGACAAACACAGTCATGGCATTGTAGCCGGAAGCGTTGTCGGTTACCTTGAAATCGGCATAGAATTCATCGCCGATACCTACGTGATTTTCACTTTGAACACACTGTATGCCAATAGTTGAGGCAGCGTAGGATGATACTGCCGGTACTATCATACATACCGCAAGAACAATAGCTGTAATTTTCTTTAACATAGTGACCTCCCTGTATTTTTATGATTATAGAATAATTTTATCATTAAATAAAATATTTTGCAATATGTTTATTATCGGATAAATATATAAATAAAAAAATTACTTGACTGTTAAAGTGTCAATGATTGGTAACACTTTTTTTGAAAGGCAGGTTGTCAAGGGAAAGGTGGAGATTTTGCAGTGCA
>CANQIA010000048.1 GCA_947624015.1 uncultured Clostridia bacterium | reverse complement strand
TAACGGATACATGGGACAGTCCTGTAATATTGACAACTATGGTTAGATTTTTGGATATACTTTTTGGCTATAATAGCACTGATATAAGGCGCTTTTGCAAACTTTGTGATTCTGTAATAATTATAGATGAAGTGCAGAGCATACCTGTCAAGTTATTGAATTTATTTAATATTATGATCAATTTTCTTACCAATATATGCAATGCAACTGTTGTGCTTTGCTCGGCTACACAACCCTTACTGGATAAAACAAAGAGCCCTGTGCTATACGGCTCTCCTCAGAATATGATAAAGAATATACATGAGGTATCGGATGCCTTTAGGAGAATAAGAATAGTTGACAAGACCGACGGAGGCGTAAAAAAATTAAGTACATCAGAACTTGCGGATCTTGTGTTGGATACAGTAGATCAAAATATACTTGTGATATTAAATACAAAGAGCGCCGTTGAGGAGTTGTATAACGAACTCATATGCCGCAGTACGGGATATAATATTTATCAGCTTACTACATATATGTGTCCGCAACACAGGAAGGATGTTATATCATATATCAAAAAAAGTCTTGACACAGAGAAGATAATATGTATAAGCACACAGCTTATAGAAGCAGGCGTTGATATTTCGTTCAATAATGTTATAAGATCTCTGTCCGGGCTGGATAGCATAATACAGGCGGCAGGAAGATGCAACAGACATGGAGGAACGGATATAAGGGAAGTCTATATTGCAGACTATGCTGAAGAAAATGTAAGCAAGCTTGAGGACATAAGCAAAGCGCAGGCTGCTATGAGGGATAATGTTCTTCCGTATTATAAGAAATACAGAAATGAACTGGGAGATGATTGGCTGCTTACAAGAGGAGCTCAACGGTATTATGAAACATATTTTTTCAAGAGAAAAAATGAGATGGATTATCAGATCGACGGACCTGTAAACATGTACAATATTCTGTCAGAATACAGACCCGATAAACTTCCATGCATAACAAATCAATACAAAAAAGCAGGCAAAGCGTTTAAGGCTATTGGCAGTGATACTGTTGGCATAATTGTACCATATGGAGAAGGCGCCGACATACTCACAAAATTTTTGAATACCAACAATCTGTATGAAAAGAAGAAAATGTTTAAGGAATTACAAAGGTACACCGTAAACGTATATAGGACAGATAAAAGACTAAAGGAATTGATCGATAAAAATGCCGTTATATTTTACAAAGATATAAGTATATATGTGCTTTCGGAAAGCTTTTATGACAATAAAAGCGGAGTTAAAACAGAACTTGAAGATCTTATTTTTTAAAGGAGGGAAATTATGGACAAGCCTAATATTTTCGAGTACAGAGTGTATGGTAAATATGCGCTTTTTACCGATCCCATTACCAAAACAGGAGGCGAAAAGTTTACATATCAGATACCCACATATCAAGCGCTTAAGGGAATAACAGAGTCAATATACTGGAAACCTACGATACAGCACTATATTGACGAAGTTAGGATAATGAATATTATCAGAACACAATCTCAGGGTATAAGACCAATTCATTTTAACGATGAAAAAAACGATTTATCCATATATACATACCTTACGGATGTTGAATATGAAGTGAGAGGTCATTTTGAATGGAATGAAAATCGTAGAGATCTTATAAAAGACAGAAATGAAAATAAGCATTATGATATTATGAGGAGGATGATAGAAAAGGGAGGAAGGAGGGATATATTTTTAGGCACAAGAGAGTGCCAAGGCTATGTAGAGCCTTGTAAATTCGGAGAAAAGAAGGGCTTTTATGACGATATTGATATGCCCTTTGGCGTTATGGTTCACGGAATAACCTATCCGGACGAGGTTACAGACAAAAGCAAAGCAGGAATAATGTCCGTAAGACTATGGACGCCTAAAATGGAAAAGGGGATCATAAAATTTCCCAGACCTGAAAATTGTCCTATAATCAAGGATATAGGTAAAAGAAATATAAAGGAATTCATATCCGGCGTGAATTTTACAGAAGGAGATGATGTTCTGTGAGCTGGTTAGAAGCGTTAAGCAGGACTTACGATAACTGCACATCGGCAATAGGGGATTATGATAACTACAAAAGACCGCTTGTGCCGATTTATCATACAGTAATAAGAGCAGATATCACAGTTGTGCTGGATCTGCATGGAGAATTTGTAAGCGCCTGTACAGAGGACAAGAAAGACAAGAATTCCTATACGATAATCCCCGTTACCGAAAGCTCGGCAGGCAGAAGCAGCAATGTGGCTTCGCATCCGCTGTGCGATAATATACAATATGTAGCAGGAGATTATTGCAGGTATTTGGGTTCGGAAAAAGCAAAAGCGCATTTTAATGATTACAAGTCTAATCTGGAAAAATGGTATAGCTCTCTATATTGCACGGATAAAATCAAAGCCATATATAGCTATATTTCCAAGGAAAATATGATATCCGATCTTATACAATGCGGAGTATTTGTATCTGATAAAAATGGAAGCTATAATATTGATAAAAAAGCTAAGATGAATGTAAGATTTAAGGTCGTGTGTCCTGAAAAAACAGAATACATCCCTGAAACATGGAAGGATGAGACACTTTTTGAAAACTATATAAAACTGTATGGCGAAACAATAGCCGAAACTTTACCGAGATCTATATGTTACAACAGCGGAGAAGAAAAGGTCATAGCTGCAAATCATCCTAAAAATGTTTTGTCAACAGCAGGCAATGCTAAGCTTATTTCTGCCAATTCCGTTTGGATAGATCTTGTGTGGGGAGGCAGATTTAAAAATAGCTCAGAGGCTGCGGAAGTCAGCTATGAAAGCTCGCAAAAGGCTCATAATGCATTATCATGGCTCATAGCAAATCAAGGATATATAAAGGACAGCTCTGCTATTGTAAGCTGGTGCGTTGAAAACAAAAAAGTACCGGACACAGATGATATGATCAAGGGAAATCCCTTCGACGAAAAAAATAATGAGGAATATAATATCGATACGGAATATGAATATTCACAGATGCTTAATAAAGCCTTGCGTGGTTATCAAAGCGGTATCGAGCCTAATGACAGAGTAGTGATAATGGCTGCGGAAGCTGCGACAAACGGCAGACTATCAATAAAACATTATGGAGAGCTTATGGCGTCGGAATATTTTAATAATCTGGAGGATTGGTACAGTAAATGCAGTTGGCTTTTTCCGTATAAAAAAATAGGCACGCCATCGCCGCGACAAATAGCTCAGGCATCATACGGCGTTATGCAAAACGGCTTCGTTAAAGTTAGCGATACCATAGAAAAAAGCTGTATTGAAAGAATATTTCCGTGTATAACAGAAGGTAAGGCGATACCCTTTGATATAGTCAGATCTTCAGTAAAAAATGTTTCCAGAGGGGAATCCTTCAGCAGAAGTGAGCGTAACAAATTAATTGCCATAACCTGTGCAATTATTAAAGCATATTATAAGGACAAAGGAGTTGAGATCACAATGGAGTTAAACAGCAGCAATGACAGAAGCTATCTTTACGGCAGATTGCTGGCGGTGGC
>CANQIA010000047.1 GCA_947624015.1 uncultured Clostridia bacterium | reverse complement strand
TTAGCAACTCAATTATACCACAAAAAGTTGAACCTTACTTTTTTATTTAATTGTTACCTATCTATTGTACCTCAACAATATATAAATAAAAAAATTACTTGACAAATGAGGATATATATAGTAATATATTTTAGGTGTAAGGGAAAAATACTTTACAGGTGGCGGAAATGGACAGAATATATTACATCACTTTATTGATAGATATATACGGCGAGCTTCTTACCGACAAGCAAAGAGCCGTTATGACGGCATATTACTTTGACGACTACTCTCTTAATGAGATAGGAACGGAGCAGGGCATTACACGCCAAGCAGTACAGGATATGATCAAGAGGACTGAAAAGCTCTTGGAGCATTATGAGCAAAAGCTTATGCTTGTGGAGAAGCATATTAAGAGAAAAAGCTGCATAGAAGCGGCTCTTAAGCTCATAGATGAGGGAGCGAACAAGGGAACGGATCCCCTTAAGGCTGTTAGGAAACTGTTATTGGAAATTCCGGATTAGGAGAATGTATATATGGCTTTTGAAAATTTATCGGGAAAGCTTCAAGAGGTTTTCAACAACCTGAGAGGCAAGGGCAGACTTACCGAAAAAGACGTAAAGGCAGCCTTGAGAGAGGTCAAGCTGGCTCTTCTGGAGGCAGACGTCAACTTTAGGATAGTAAAAGATTTTATAAATAAGGTAAGCGAAAAGGCTGTCGGCGAAGAAGTACTTACGGGGCTTAATCCCGGACAGCAGGTCATAAAGATAGTAAACGACGAGCTTGTAGAGCTTATGGGCAGCACTCAGTCAAAGCTGACGTTCAGTTCCAAGCCGCCTACGGTTTATATGATGGCAGGTCTTCAAGGCGCAGGTAAGACCACAACTGCGGGAAAGCTGGCGGGACAGTTGAGAAAGCAGGGCAAAAGACCTTTGCTCGTAGCAGGCGATGTATACAGACCCGCTGCCATAAAGCAGCTTCAGGTAGTTGGTTCCACATACAACATACCCGTGTTTGAAATGGGTCAAGGAGATCCTGTGGAGATCGCCAAAAGGTCTATAACCTATGCCGCAGAGAACGGCAACGATATCGTCATAATAGATACTGCAGGTCGTTTGCATATAAACGAGGAGCTTATGGATGAGCTTATAAATATCAAAAACGAAGTAAGACCACAGGAAATACTCCTTGTAATAGACGCTATGACAGGTCAGGACGCAGTGAATGTAGCTCAGACCTTTAACGATAAGCTTGGCATAGACGGTGTTATAATTACCAAGACAGACGGCGATACAAGAGGCGGAGCGGCGCTTTCCGTAAGAGCCGTTACGGGCAAGCCTATAAAATATGTGGGTATGGGCGAAAAGCTTGAAGATCTTGAACCCTTCTATCCCGACAGAATGGCTTCTCGTATACTCGGCATGGGAGATGTGCTGAGCCTTATAGAAAAGGCGCAGCAGGCATATGACGAGGAGCAGGCAAGAGAGCTTGAAAAGAAAATGCGTACTCAGGAATTCAATCTTGACGATTTTCTTACTCAGCTCCGGCAGATAAAGAAAATGGGACCCCTTAAGGATATTATGAAAATGCTTCCCGGTGTAGGAGGCAAGCTGAATATAGACGATCTGAACATAGACGACAATGCCACAAAGCATATAGAAGCAATAATACAGTCTATGACCAAGAAGGAAAGGCTTGATCCCGATATACTCAACGGCTCAAGGAAAAGAAGGATAGCAAAAGGCTCCGGCAGAAGCATACAAGAGGTAAACAAGCTCCTTAAACAATTTGAGGATATGAAAAAGATGATGAAAATGGTGTCCGGCATGGGCAAGGGAAAGGGCTTCGGCTTAGGCAGGATGAAGTTCCCCTTTTAAATGACAATTGGTTCACTATTGTGAATTGATATAAAAATATATACAGGAGGTGAAAATTGTGGTAAAGATCAGATTAACAAGAATAGGCGCAAAGAAATCGCCTTTCTATAGAATTGTTGTAGCTGATTCAAGAACTCCCAGAGGCGGTAAGTCCATAAAGGAGTTGGGATATTACAATCCTTGTACAGAACCTGTTGAATTAAAGGTAGATGTAGAAGAGGCTAAGAAGTGGTTAGGCAATGGCGCTCAGCCTACTGATACTGCAAAGGCTTTATTAAAGAAGGCCGGAGTTTACGAAAACTAAGACATATAACCAATATCAGGAGGAAACAGCCATGAAGGAATTACTTGAAATTCTTGCTAAGAACCTTGTTGACAATCCTGATGAGGTAGTTGTCAACGAAAGAATGGATGACGACGCTCTTATACTTGAGCTGAGCGTTGCTCAGGATGACATAGGTAAGGTAATAGGTAAGCAGGGCAGGATAGCCAAGGCTATCCGCACATTTATCAAATCTGCCGCAGGTCGTGAGGATAAGAAAGTCGTAGTAAAAATTATGTAAAAAGAGGGTGCTGTATGGCGCCCTTTTTTGTGAGGTAGATATGGAAGTAAAATATTTTACAGTGGGAAACATTGTGAATACACAGGGTATAAAGGGCGAAATGCGTATTATGCCCACCGTTGACGATATAAATCGGTTTAAGCTGCTTAAAAAGGTATATATAGAGCAGAGAGGCTCCATTGGGGAATATGATGTGGAGGGCATACGCTTTCACAAGCAGTTTGTGCTTATAAAGCTTAAGGGAATAAACGATATGACGACTGCAGAGACCTTTAAGGGCAGCATTGTGAAGATTACCGAGGATATGGCAATACCCTGTGAGGAAAACGAGTACTATATAAGAGATCTGTATGATATGAAGGTAGTTGAGGAAGACGGGTCCGAGCTGGGAATAATTGGCGATATACTTTTTACAGGCGCCAACGACGTGTATGTAATAAAGCGCAAGGGAGAAAAGGACGTCCTTATCCCTGCTATACACGAGTGTATACTCAACGTTGATATTGAGAACAAGATAATGACTGTCAGATTGCCGGAGGGACTTTTGTAATGAAATTTTATATACTGACGCTTTTCCCCGAAATGATAGAGGCGGGTATGAACCATTCCATAATAAAAAGAGCCCTTGAGGAAGGCATTATAGAGATCGAGACCGTAAATATAAGGGATTTTTCGAAGGATAAGCATAAACGGGTAGACGACTATCCCTATGGAGGCGGCGCAGGTATGGTAATGCAGCCCCAGCCTATTTATGACGCCTATATGAGCATAAAAGACAGGCTCTCCGAAAACTGTCCTGTAATATATATGAGTCCACAAGGAAAGATATTTGACCAGAAAAAGGCTGAAGGTCTTTCCTGCCTTGAAGACATGGTGCTGCTCTGCGGACATTATGAGGGCATTGACGAAAGAATAATAGAAGAGATCGTTACGGAGGAAATATCAATAGGCAACTTTGTGCTGACGGGAGGCGAGCTTCCTGCCATGGCAGTGATAGACGCCGTTTCAAGGCTTATTCCCGGAGTACTCAATAAGGAAGAGAGCCATATGAACGAAAGCTTTTCCGATGATCTTCTGGAATATCCTCAATATACAAGACCGCCTGAGTTTATGGGACGCAGGGTGCCTGATATTCTGCTGAGCGGACACCACGGCAATATTGAAAAATGGCGGAAGGAGCAGTCATTGAAAAGGACTAAAATAAAAAGACCCGAGCTGTTGAAGTAAGGGATAGGGAGCAGCATTAGAATGTTTTAATTTGGTTGATTGATGTTTTTAAATTTTTTGTATTGATTACCTCTCAGTCAGCCCCGCTCAAAGGAATTTTTAGTACGACCTATTGCCGAGGGCTGACAGCTCCCCTGATAGGCAATGTCATCAACTTAAGGACATTTCACATCAATGTTTTTGATTTTGCGAAAATTTCACGAAGGGGTGTTTAGGTT
>CANQIA010000046.1 GCA_947624015.1 uncultured Clostridia bacterium | reverse complement strand
GGAAAACTTAAATAACTTTATTGAATTTCTTGAAATATTAAATATTTATATGCCCGAACCCTTCTATATATTTGATAGATCGTCAGATAAAGAAACCTTTTACACAAAAAACAAAAAGGTAATAGAAATATTATTATCGGATATTAACGATTACCAGATCCAAACGGAAAAGCAAATATCCGACAAGCGTAATAATTAAAAAAGATGTTTTGGTTCAAAAAATAAAGATTTCGTGGCATAGGACTTTAGTTGAGATCCATGGTATCGGCAATGAACCGATAAGATATAGGATACGTCACAAATAAAACGCCTATACACAACATAACGATACCGAGCAAAAAAAGTACATAAAGGCAGCCATGATATGTAAAAGAAATTTTTTAAACGAACAGCTCATTGTTCTTCCTTTCTTTACAGGAATTTTTTATTGCCATGGCTGCCACGAATACCATAATTTTATTGATTTTGCGGGCAGACTTTGGACATATCCTGACGCAGCGCATACATCCAATGCATTTTTTACTGTCCGTTACTCTGTTGTCCTTGCAGCTTATTGCCTGAGCGGGACATTTTGCCGCACACAGACCGCAGCTATCGCACTTTCCGTTTGCCTTAGGCACCAAATTGACCGTACCTGTTTTTTTGTAAGGTCGATTGCCCGGTAGCTGCAAGTTCCCATCATTATTACCGTTGTTGAGTTTTTTATTTAACCGAGCGGCAAAGCCGCATAATTCCTCTTTATCTCTGCCGTCGGGTCTTCCCGCCGCATACCTATGTATTATGGAATGCTCAGCGACCGCAGCTATTGCGGCGATCGTATTAAATCCGCTTTTCTCAACTATATCTCGAAGCTCCACAAGTGTATCCTCGTAAGCACGGTTTCCGTATACGCATACAATAATGCACTCGGCTTTGTTGCCATTGAGCTTCAGCAGTCTTTTAGCCGCAAGAGAAGGTACTCTTCCGCCATAAGACGGAACGGCAATTATTGCCCTCTCCTCTTTGTCAAAGTGGATATTGCCAAAATCGATCTTTGCATCTGTCAGATCTATATTTTTAATTTCGCTGCTCATTGCTTGTGCCAGTATATCAGCTACCTTCTGCGTTCCGCCTGTGGGACTGAAAACAATGTTGATCATAGCGGCGATCCTCCCTTTTATCTCATAATTATTTTATGATACTATCATATCAAAACAAAGCGGATATTTCAATACGCAGCGGATATTTGCTGCCTTTTTTATTATAAATTTTGTTTTGATATTCTGCGCATCTTATTCTTCCTCTATAAAGCAAATGGAATCGATTTTTATTTTTACATCGTTTATCCTCAGTATATTGCCGTAAGCATCTATATTGCTTACATATCCCGAAACAGTATTATATCTGCCCTCTCCTTTCCTTTCTGCATCCTCTTCAAAATAAGTAACGACTGCCTTTACCTTGTTTTGGGCAAATATCTTTTGAGCTATTTTCCGAAGCATATCGTTTATCTCGGCTATACTGCTTTCGGAAAGCTCTGTCCTACTTGTTGTGAGCCTCTCCCGAGTCCTTGTCTTGTCCCTGTGTCCGTTCAACGCCGCAAAGGGCGCAAATATTTTGGCTCTGTCCTCCCTCCGCATTTTGGGATGGCGTACAGAAAAATCATCGCCTGTATGCTCGGGGCGATCCATATACAATATATCCGAATAATCCTTCGTAATATCACCTCGCTTACGCCTTATGACCGCCTACCTGATCGTTTCTTTCACGCATAGTTGCCCCTTTTGTAAAGTTTATCCCCCTAAGGATCGCATTTTTTCCAAAGCGGCTTTTTATGGATAGCTCCATAAGCCGAAGGCTTTTCTCTCTTTCGTCTCTTTCAACATCGGAAAACAGAGTAAGCTGTCTTGACACGCTGTCCTCGTCTACGACATTGTTTGCGCACAGCGTTATCCTGCGCAATGTCAAAGAAGGATCCCCGACTCTGCAAAAAAGCTCCAGCGCACTGTCAATTATTTGCCTTGATGAATTTGTCGGCTCTCTGAAACGGCATGAGCTATGACCATGCTCAGGTACCGCTCTGCCATATCGGTCTATGTGTATCTTGCCCTTATATCCCTTTTTTATGTTTTCAACATCGTAGCCGATATCAAGAGTTATGCCCTCTGCCACAAGGCGTTTTTTCACAAGATCCAGTGAAAGCTTGTCTGCCATTTCAAATATAATTATACGGGCATTTTCAAAAGTATAGGGCTGCGCCAGTACCTGTCCCGATGAAATGGAATTGACGGAAGGCACATAGCTTTTTATATCCTTCATAAGAGTAGGCTCAATACCCCATGCATGGTCTATGAGCAGCTCTGCATTTATGCCGAATATCTCATAAAGCAGTTCTTCATTGCATAGGCTCTGTCTTGCCAGATCCCCCATGGTATGAACATATATGCTGCTCAGCCGTTCGGCGGTCCCCTTGCCTATCTGCCAAAAATCCGTTATGGGAGTGTGAGACCACATATTCTTTCTGTATGTGAACTCATCAAGCTCCGCTATCCTTACTCCGTCTTTATCGGCAGGAAAATGCTTGGCATAAATATCCATGGCTATCTTTGCCAGATAAAGATTTGTGCCTATTCCTGCCGTTGCCGTGATCCCTGTTTCTCTTAATATCTCCTGTATGACCTTTACGGCAAACTGACGAGCCGACATTTTATATATGCTTGTATAACCCGTGTAATCGATAAACACCTCGTCAACGCTGTAAATATGGATATCCTCGGGAGCAATATATCTCAGATATATGCTGTAAATATCCGCCGATACCTGTATATACTTTCTCATCTGAGGCGCAGCTATAATATAGTCTATTGTCTTCCCCGTTCTTCGTCTTATCTCTTCCAGCTTCTGATTTACCTCAAACAATCTTGCCCTTCCCGATATGCCGTATGCCTTAAGAGCAGGGGAAACCGCAAGACATATGGTTTTTTCCGTTCTCGATGCATCTGCCACAACAAGACGGGCAGTAAGCGGATCGAGTTTTCTCTCTACGCACTCTACCGAGGCATAAAAGCTCTTAAGATCTATTGCAATGTATGATCTGCCTTTCATAATATCGCTCCTCTTTTTCTGTGTAATAAAATTATACCACCAAAAGAGAAGCATATCAATAACAAATTCAAACATACTTTCGTTTTGTCAATATTTTCCGAAAATATGTTTGAGTTTTGTGCATTTTTATGGAGACACCCTTTATAAAATCACTGCACTATTGAAAAACAGATAAGGCTTTGCTATAATACTGTAAGCGACGATACGATATACACCAAATTTTACGGGAGGTAAATTATGTTTTCTTATATATGGCCCATTGCTCTGGCAGTGCTTTCAAATGTGTTCTATCATATCTGCGCAAGATCTATGCCGGAGGGTATAAACCCCCTTGCCTCGCTTACCGTGACCTATCTTGTAGGGGCTGTGGCAAGCGGTATACTGTTTTGTGTGCTGCATAAAGACGCAAGTCTTATTCGGGAATACAGCAAGCTCAACTGGGTACCCTTTGTATTCGGATTGACGCTTGTAGGTCTTGAGGTAGGCTTTATATATGCCTATAAGGCAGGCTGGCAGATCAGCACGGCAGCTATTGCCCAAAGCGCCTTTCTGGCAGTGGCTCTTGCCTTTACAGGCTTACTGCTCTACCACGAATCCCTTACGATCAACAAGGTACTTGGAATATTTATATGCCTTATAGGGCTTGGGCTTATTAACTATAAATAAATATACTGCATATGGGTACTTGAATTTCTTTTTAAAACTGATATAATTATAAACAGGATATTTATTCCTGTAAGTATATCAATGAAAAGAGGTAATTTTTATGAGAACAAAGCTTAATATGACCGAGGGTATATTCCCTATGCCCGTTCTGATGGTCGCCACATACAACGAAGACGGCAGCGTAAATGTTATGAACGCCGCATGGGGTACTATGCAGGAAAGGGGAAATGTAGTGCTGAACCTGACCGAGACCCATAAGACCGTAAAGAATATAAAGGCAAGAGGCGCCTTTACCGTAAGCATAGCCGATGCAGATCATATGGCTGAAGCTGACTATTTTGGCGTGGAATCGGGCAACGATGTTCCCAACAAGTTCCAGCGCAGCTCTCTTACCGCAAGCAAAGCCGAAACCGTTGACGCTCCCGTTATAAATGAATTCCCCATATGTCTGGAATGCGAATTTATAGAATATCAAGACGGTAAATACGGCTGCGGAGTTATCGGCAAGGTAACAAATGTCACCGCAAGCGATAATGTTATGGTAAACGGAAAAATAGATATGTCGCTGGTAAACGCAATCGCCTTCGATCCATATACTCATGGATACTACAAGGTAACGGAAAGAGTCGGCGATGCTTTCAAGGACGGTCTTAAGCTTAAAAAATAAAAAGCGCAGAATATAAATTTTCGGGTAACAAAGTTACCCGAAAATTCAGACTGTCGAAAAAACAATATTTTGACAGAAACATGAATTAAAATAAAGAACAGCTTGCAAAAAAAGCGCTGGTCGCATTACTTCGTAATGCTGCTCGCCATGCATCCGGGTCGCAGACTTTAATCCGCAGGTTTGCAACCGCAAGAGAATAATGCGGCTTGCTTTGCGAAGCAAAGTTGCTGAGGGAATTCACTTCCTCCGAGGACAGGAACTTTTCTGTAATTTAGGCATTTATGCCTAAATTGCGGAAAACACGGCTGGTTCCTTCCTTGGCTAACTGAAAGAAATGTCTTTAGGCATTTCTTTCAAGTGTGTCGATTCATCGACACGCATATATCTATATATCAAAATCCACTCTTCCGTCCTCCAGATGATATACGGCGCCTATGACTTTCAGTCCATGCTCCGTTTCTTCCTTATG
>CANQIA010000045.1 GCA_947624015.1 uncultured Clostridia bacterium | reverse complement strand
ACAATCGGAACATTGTTCCGATGATATAACATATCGGAAGGTGAAAATAAAGCTCGCTTTAATTTGCACCGAAGATATGTTACCGACACGTCAGTGGAGGTAGTTATATAAGAATTCACAAGCAAAGCGAAGTGAATTCAGTAAATTATGAAATAATTTACAATCGGAACATTGTTCCGATGATATAACATATCGGAAGGTGAAAATAAAGCTCGCTTTAATTTGCACCGAAGATAAGTTACCGACACGTCAGTGGAGGAATTATATAAAAATTCACGATCAAAGGATATTTTTAAGGAGAGATACATATGAAAAGAATGAGACCGGCAACAAAGAGAAAACTGGCAGGCATCGTGGCTATACTTCTTATTGCCGCAATGGTGCTGAGTTCCGCTTCCGTGCTTTTTGTGGACGGAGCCGAGATCAACGGATATACGGAGGCATATTATGAGAGCTAAAAAGAGTAAAAGCAGTATGGAAAAGCTTAAGGACGGCGGATTCAGGATATGGCATGTTGCGGTAATAGTCCTGCTTTTTGCGGCTATGATATGGGCGGTCATATACAGCTATAATAACAGAAGAGGCATAGGTACGGAGCCTCTCTATGACGCCTATGAAAACGACCTTATACTTAACGGCGTATTTGCCGAGAGTGTAAATATAGGCGGACTTACAAAAAAACAGGCGGAGGATAAAATAAACAGGGAATATGTGGAACCCAAAACCTCCGTTGTGCTGACGTTTAGCTACGAGGATTACAGCAAGGATTATACAAAAGGAGAGCTTGGCTTAGGCTTCAATGTCAAGGAGGTCATAGATAAGGCTTACAAGACGGGAAGAAGCGGCAGCAAGGTGGAAAGGATAGCCTACGCTTCGGAGCTGGCGGATATGCACGAGTTTATAGCTATTGAACAAAAAATAGACGAAGGCAGTATGAAAGCTGCCATAGATCAGATAAGCGATGATATAGCCAAAATGGGCGCAAAAGTCGATAAAGAAGGCATAAAGGCTATGATAGACGACAATATGGCAAACGTAAATGAAGACAGTATACTGACAGTGCCTGTCAAATAAAAGGGCAAGGGGATATTGCTCTCCTTATCCTAGCAAGTTATATCTGTATTTTTTGTATATTTGAGCTTTTGAACGGAGTTTATATGAGTAATTATAAAAGCAGCAGAAAAAAGAAAAAAAAGAATATATTTCTGAATACTGTTATAATACTTGCAGTTGCTTTTGTGCTGCTTGCATTGGCTCTTATATTATTCAGAAGACCTATAATGAGTATGTATTACCAGTGGAAGCTGGATCAGCCCATAGAACCTGTGACTCCCGTTATGGATAAAAATATACTTATCGACGGCAAAGAGGTAGGAGGCATGACCGAAGAAGAGGCCTTGAGCTTTATAGGATCTGAGGTAAATACAGATACGGAAGGTAACGCCATTGTTATAAAGAGCAGCGATAAAAAGCATACCTACGAATATACATTTCAGGATCTTGATATAAAGTTCGACATAGAGGGAGCCGTAAACAGAGCTATCAACTTCGGCAAAAACCCCGATAAGGAAAATTGGTGGCGTGAATTCAAGGCTCTTGAAGGCGGCAAGGTAAATTTTGCCGTTATGAGCTGGAGCAGACCCAAGGCGACCTCTTTTGTAAATGCCATTGCTTCCGAAATAAACGTAGAAGCAAAGGACGCCGGTTTTGTAAGACAAAACGGCGTTTTTACGGTCACTCCTTCCGCAACGGGCTATGCCATAGATAAGGATAAGCTTCTTGCCGATGTTACAAAGCTTATAGAGAACAGAGAATTCGGCAATGAGGTCACATTTGAGATAAAGGTGACCGAGCCTAAGCATACAGACAAGGACTTTCAGGGCTTTACAGGGCTTATAGGCACCTACTCAAGCCCCTATACGGGCGGAGATGCCAACAGGATACAAAATCTCAGAAACGGCTGCAGCAAAATAAACGGAGTCGTAGTATATCCCGGAGAGGTATTTTCCACAAACGCCCGCTTTAATCCTTGTACAGAGGCAAACGGCTGGGCAAGCGCAGGTACCATTGTAAACGGCAAGATAGAAGACAGCGTAGGCGGAGGTATGTGCCAAGTATCAAGCGCATTGTATATGGCGCTTCTCAATGCAGAGGTAGAGATAACCGAAAGGCATAATCATTCTATGAAAGTAGGATATGCGGACTATGGCTTCGACGCCACTCTTGCAGGGGATTACAAGGATCTTAAGTTTAAAAACGACACAGGCTGCGCAATATATATGGAATCCTATATAACAGGCTCCAACGTAGTCGTGAACATATACGGCAAGGAGGTCCATTCTCCCGGAAGAACACTTAAGTTTTCAAATAAATTCATAGACTCAAAGGATCCTCCCGATCCTATTGAGAAATATGATCCGGAGCTGCCAGACGGCACAAGGAAAATAGAAACAACAGCTATGAAGGGCGTTACCTATGAGCTTTACAAAAGTATTTATGAAAACGGCGTATTAAAGGACACCGTAAAGGTAAATACAAGCACCTACTCTCCGAGAGGACAGGTCACGCTTATAGGAACAAAGAAGGCTGAATAATAAAGAGAGGTACACCTATGATAGACAAGATCAAAAACTATGATTCCATCAAATGCCTGTTTGAGGCAATATTGGAGCTTGAAACTCCCGAAGACTGCTGCCGTTTCTTTGAGGACGTATGTACGATAAAGGAGATGCAGGCAATAGCTCAGAGACTGGAGGTCGCAAAAATGCTGAAAGCAGGCGATACTTATACGGCGATAGTAAACGCTACGGGAGCTTCCACGGCAACGATAAGCAGGGTAAACCGTTGCCTTAATTACGGCGACGGCGGTTATAACCTTGTACTTAAGAGATTGGAGAAAAAATAAAATGAGCATAGAGCAAAAATTGAAATCACTTAATGAAATGCAGCGCAAAGGGGTCCTTAAAACAGAAGGACCGCTTTTGCTGTTGGCAGGAGCAGGTTCCGGCAAGACAAGGGTACTGACATACAGAATAGCCTATCTTATAGAAAAGGGCGTAAACCCATGGAATATACTTGCCATTACATTTACAAACAAGGCTGCAAGAGAAATGCGTGAAAGAGCCGCAGCCATTACCCCAAGGGGCAATGAGGTATGGGTAAGCACCTTTCACTCTACCTGCGTAAGGATATTGCGAAGAGAGATCGACAAAATAGGTTGGAGCAATCAGTTTTCCATATACGACGCCGATGACAGCGAAAGGCTTATAAAGGATATACTTAAAGAACTGAACATAAGCGATAAGATGTACCCGCCTAAATATGTGCAGTCCGTTATAAGCTCTCAAAAGGATACCATGACTTCTCCCGAAGAGTTTGCCTCAGAGACAGAAAAGGATTTCAGGCTCAAAAGAGTAGCCGATATATACAGGATATACCAGAAAAGGCTAAAGGACAACAATGCCCTTGATTTTGACGATCTTATATATATGACGGTAAGGCTCTTTGAGGAAAGACCCGATATATTGGATAAATATCAGGAACGGTTCAGATACATAATGGTAGACGAATATCAGGATACCAACGGCTCACAATATGAGCTTGTAAGGCTTCTTGCGAAAAAATACAGAAACATATGCGTCGTGGGAGACGACGACCAGAGCATATATGGCTGGAGAGGCGCCGATATAAGGAACATACTGAGCTTTAAGGAGGACTATAATGAAGCGGTGGTGTATAAGCTGGAGCAGAATTACCGCTCTACTCAGCAAATACTTGACGCTGCCAATTCCGTTATAAAAAATAACAGACACGATGAACTCAAAAGTCTTTGGACAGACAGGTCAGAGGGAGAAAAAATAATTGCTTACAGAGCCGAGGATGACCGCTTTGAGGCGGAATACATATGCTCCGAAATAGACAGAGGAGTTTCGGAAGGCAGAGAATACAAGGATTTTGCCATATTGTACAGAAATAATGCCCTGTCCAGAGTAATAGAGGAAAGGCTTATAAAAAACGGCATACCTTACAGACTTTTCGGCGGCACTCGTTTTTATGACCGTAAGGAAATAAGGGATATTATGTCCTATTTAAAGACAGTATACAATCCCAATGACGACATAGCCATACGCAGGATAATAAATGTTCCCAAAAGAGGTATAGGCGACACTACGGTAAACAAGATTATGGAATATGCCATAGAAAGGGATATGTCATTTTATAGGGCGCTTTGTGAGTGCGAGAACATAGACAGCTTAAGCCCTGCCGCCGTAAAAAAGCTTATGAGCTTTAGGGCTATGCTTGACGGCTTGAGAGAAGCTGCCGAGGATATGGACGTATCCTCTTTTATCGAAAGGGTAACAGAGGATACAGGCTACAAGGCGGAGCTTGAAGCGGAAAATACGGATATTTCAAGGGGAAGACTTGAAAATTTGGAAGAGCTTATAAATAAGGCTGTGGAGTTTGAGGAGAATGCCGAGGAGAATAAAGACCTTTCGGCTTTTCTGGAGGAAGTGGCTCTTGTGGCGGACGTAGACGCCTACACGGAAGGCGACGATACGGTGGTGCTTATGACTCTCCATTCCTCAAAGGGTCTGGAGTTCGACACTGTGTTTATAGCAGGCTTTGAGGAAAATATTTTTCCCGGCTACAGAGCGCTTACGGAAGGGGATATAACTGCCCTTGAGGAGGAAAGACGCCTTTGCTACGTAGGTATAACAAGAGCCAAGAAAAGGCTCTATGTCACGTCGGCTGTGAGCAGGCTCCAGCACGGCAATTATGTGGCGAATGCCGTATCTCGTTTCGTAAAGGAGATACCGACAGAGCTTGTGGAGTTCAGAGAGCAGGGCGTAAGGAATATAAAGGAGAGCAAGCCTTTGCAAGGCAGGGAAAGGTATGTCAATAATTTCAAGAGACCCGTAAACGCTTATAAAATGCCTGAGCCTAAAAACTTTACGCTTGATTACGGAGTAGGGGATACTGTAAAGCACTTAAAATTCGGCAAGGGAAAGGTCATTGCCATAGCCCCGGGAGGAGCGGATTATGAGGTGACCGTGGAATTTGATACTCATGGTGCAAAAAAGCTAATGGCAAAGCTTGCCGGACTGAAAAAAATATAGCATTTTATATAAAAAAGTCAAAAAAATTTTTCCTATTTTGTAATTTTTTTTCAGATTTTCTATTTACAAATGTAAAATTATTGTGTATAATGTAATGAGGTCATGTTATGCTATATTTAAAAGGATAGGAGGAATTTATATGACTAAAAAATGTATAGCTGAGTTTATAGGCACAATGGTGCTTGTGATCTGCGGCTGCGGTATCGCAATGGTAACAACAAATTCAGAAGCTACCGCTGCATTAGGCGTTACAGGCGGAAACGGCGTTGCCATAGCTCTTGCTTTTGGTCTTTCAATAGTTGCCATGGCATATTCCGTAGGCAATGTATCAGGCTGCCACGTTAATCCGGCAGTTTCCATTGCAATGCTCATCAACAAGAAGCTTACTGTACAGGAATTTGTAGGCTATGTTGTAAGCCAGGTTTTAGGCGCTATTGTTGGTGCGCTTATTCTCTTCGGTATTTTCGGAGGCGAGATGGGTCTGGGTACCAACATTGCCGCTTCTGTAGGTCAGGGCTTTGTTGCCGAGATAGTTCTTACGTTTATATTTGTATTTGCTATATGCGGCGTTACAAGTAAGGAAAGCTTTGGTTCAGTTGCAGGTATCGTTATAGGTCTTACACTGGTGCTTGTTCATTTACTGGGATTACCTGTTACAGGTACTTCCGTAAATCCTGCAAGAAGCTTCGGTCCCGCTCTTGTGGCTATGCTTACCGGCGCTACAGGTGGCGCAGACGCATTTGCTCAGGTTTGGGTATACATACTTGCACCCCTTATCGGCGGCGCACTTGCGGCAGTTGTTTATACATTTATGGCTAAGGAAGACTGATGTATTACTTATAAAATTTTTTTAAAGAGAAGATGGATATATAGGGGCTGTCATTTGGCAGTCCCTTGGTTTTTGCATATATTTTTAAATAAAAGACGGGAGATAAAATATGGGCAATATAATTCTGATAGGTATGCCGGGAGCGGGCAAAAGCACAATAGGCGTTGTGCTTGCAAAAAGCATGGGATACAGCTTTATTGACAGCGACCTTGTAATACAAGAGAAAACAGGAAGGCTTCTCCACACTATTATTGAGGAAGAAGGAGTCGAGGGCTTTAATGCCGTTGAAAATGATATAAACTCAAATATACGGGCGGACAATGCGGTAATTGCCACAGGTGGAAGCGCAGTATATGGCAAAGAGGCTATGGAGCATTTTTGCAATATAGGAACCATAGTGTATCTGAGTCTTAGCTGTGAAGAAATAGCTGAGCGGCTTGGCGATCTGAATGAAAGGGGAGTTGTGATAAAAAAGGGGCAGACACTGGAGGAGCTTTATAAGGAAAGAGTACCCTTATATGAAAAATACGCTATGCTCACCGTAAATTGTGACAACAGACCCATAAGGGATATTGTAAGGGAAATAAGAGAAAAGCTGTCCGATATGTAAATAATATTGACAAAAGCCAAAAATATATTTATAATAATCATTGTGTATGGTCTGAGGGCTGTACGTTTTTGCGGACATGGCGGAATTGGCAGACGCGCCAGACTTAGAATCTGGTTCTTTGGAGTGGGGGTTCAAGTCCCCCTGTCCGCAGTTTTTTATTACTTTAAACACAAGAAAATAAGGAGGTTTCGCTGTACACTATCACTTTTGACAAAATGGCAGAACGCTCCTTGAAAGATATAATAAAAAACCACATCCCGATCGATAAATTCTCGGATGTGGTTTATTTTT
>CANQIA010000044.1 GCA_947624015.1 uncultured Clostridia bacterium | reverse complement strand
CAAGCGAAAAGACCGAGGTCAGCCGCAAAAAGGTAAAAAAGCCCGTAAAAGCCTCTGCTCCTCGTATCAAGTCAAAAACAGCCGATAAAAAGCCCCGGAAAAAAGCCGATGCGCTTACAGCCGCAGCGGCAGAGGCGCATAAGGCTCTGCCTCCTGTCAGAAGCGATAATGCTCTTGTCCAAAAGAGTGAAAGAGCATTGCCCGAAACAAGAGAAAGAAGCTCCAAAAACATACAAAACGCAGAGCAGATACATAGCGGATCCAAGGCGTCTATGATATCAGAGGATAAAAGAGATTACTTTAAGGAAATACCAAGAAACAAAAAGAGCAAAAAGAACAAAAAGCGTTCAAAGCCTTTTTCAATATTCCTTACATTTCTTCTTATGATACTGATAATGGTAGGCTTTGCCGCAAGCGGCGCATTGATAGGCGGATATGTTGCCATCATAAGAAGCATACCCGATATGGGTATAGTAGGCATAAAGCCCGGAGCTTATACCTCCGTGATCTACGACAATGACAACAACGAGATGAGCAAGCTCCACGGCAATGAAAACAGAGAGTATGTAACGCTGGATCAGATACCCAAAAATATGCAGCAGGCTGTTATCGCCATAGAAGACGAAAGATTCTACGAACACGACGGCGTGGATATACAGGGCTTTGCAAGAGCCGTATACTCCACAGCCACACACCAGCAGCTCCAGGGCGGTTCAACCATTACTCAGCAGCTTATTAAGAACAATATTACAAAAGTAACGAGAAATACCATAAAGACAAAGCTCAAGGAACAGTATCTTGCCCTTAAGTATGAAAAGGAGCTGGCAGATCAATTCGGCAGCAAGGAGGAAGCCAAGAATTATATTCTGGAGCTTTATCTTAACACTATCGGTCTTGGTCACGGATACAACGGTATTAAAACAGCGGCGGAAGGCTATTTCGGAAAGGAACCTTCCGAGCTGACATTGGCAGAATGCGCCTGCCTTGCAGGTATAACAAACAATCCGTCTCTTTATTCGCCTCGTTCCAATCCCGAAGGCAATAAGAAAAGACAGGTAATAATACTTAACTATATGCTCAATCAGGGCAGGATCACACAGGAGGAATATGACGCCGCCATTAAAGAAGACGTGTATTCCAAAATAAAGAAGACCGATACGACAAGCGGCGAAGACGCCGAATCCGAGAATATACACAGCTACTATGAAGACGCCCTTATAAATCAGATATCCGAGGATCTCCAGACTAAGTACAACTGGTCCGTACAGGAGGCCAACAATGTTATATACAACGGCGGTCTTCAGATATATTCAAATCTGGACAAGAGAATACAGGGCATTGTGGATCAGGAATATAACAATGACAGCAACTTCCCATGGGTAGCATACAGCATAGGCATTGACTACAGAGTTTCCGTAGAAGATACCAACACGGGAGAGCAGACTCATTCTCAGTACAACAAGATAGCCCGCTCACAGTCAGGGGCAGAGGGCTGGGTAGCCGAAAAGAGAGCGGAAATAGAAGAAGGTCTTTCAGCCAATCAAAAGATAGTTGCCGACAAGGCATATTATACAAAGCAGCCTCAGTCAGCCATGGCTATAATAGACTATCACACAGGCGAGATAAAGGCCATTGCAGGCGGTCGCGGAGAAAAGACTGTAAACAGAGCATTCAACAGAGCTACAGACGCTGCAAGACAGCCCGGTTCCGTATTCAAGATACTTGCCGCATATGCTCCCTCTCTGGACATGGGCAAGATATCAAACGCAACCACTATTGTTGACGAGCCGTATAAAACGGCAGACGGCTACGAGCCTCACAACTGGTGGGGCAACAGCTACAGAGGACCCGTATCCATAAGACAGGGTATAAAGGACTCTATGAACATAATCGCCGTTAAGGTAATGGTAGAAACAGGCATAGACCTTTGCTATGACTATCTGCTCAACTTTGGCTTTACCACACTTGAAAACGACAACCATGCGGCAACTGCCCTTGGCGGTCTTACAAACGGCGTTACACAGGTGGAGGTAGCGGCTGCTTACGGCACAATAGCAAACAACGGTCAATATCTTAAGCCGTATTTCTATGATAAGGTACTGGATCACGACGGTAATCTTCTCCTTGAGAATACTCATGAGAGCAAGCAGGTACTCAAGCCCTCAACAGGCTACATACTTACGGATCTTATGACCAGCGTTGTTACAAACGGTACGGGTACTCAGGCAAGACTGAGCAAAATGCCGGTAGCAGGCAAAACAGGTACCACAACGGATTCAAAGGATCTTACCTTCGTTGGCTATACGCCTTACTATGTGGCAAGTATATGGCTTGGCTATGACAACTACGACGACACTGTTAAAAATATGAACAACATAAATCAATCCGTACATCTGCGTATGTGGAGAAGCATAATGGAACAGGTGCATAAGGGACTTGAAGTAAAGCAGTTCGTAAAGCCCGAAGGTGTCGAAAAGATAAAAGTATGTAAGATATCAGGCAAGAGAGCCAACAGCAGAATGGGCTGTCCTTCCGTTACAGATTACTTTGATACCGCTTCCGTAGGCGATTACTGTACAAGTCACAAGGGTTACAAGGGCGGATATTTCGCAAGCTCCTCAGGCTATAATGGTACATATGATACCAACAGCGACACTACTTCAAAAAAGAAAACGACAACAAGCAAGAAGAGTACTGACTCTTCATCTGACAATTCATCAAACAACAGTACGCAAAGTACGCCGACCCAAAGCAATGAAAACACGGCTCCTGCCGAAAACACGGGAGGCGAAAGCACTCCTGCGGCTCCTGCCGACAGCGCTCCTCCTTCCGAGGTGGCTGCGCCTTCAACTCCGTCGGCGCCTGCCGCTCCGTCAGAGCCTGCATCTCCCGCTGCTCCGTCAACCCCGGCAGAGCCTGCGGCTCCTGCAGCTCCTGCGGCGCCTTCTGCTCCTGCCGATACAGGCGGCGGAGGAGAAGCCCAATAAAATGCAAATTCCAATATAAGCTTTGGATATATATCAATTAAAAGAGCCGAGGAAAACCTCGGCTCTTAGACTGTCAGTGATCTTGTAATATTTTTTAATATGTTCGTATCTATTATGTCATCTCTGTTTTTTAAAGTAGTTCTTCTTTCTTTTCAAGTATTGCCTGCACGGCAGTGCATGCGGGACAATCGCAGTACTTGGCGCCCTTTGACTTTATTTCGATACCATGGGCATTTATATCTTTAGCCATTTTCTCGCCGAATACCTTTTTGCCTGCTTCGGAAGCTGTAAAGGCTATAAGCCGATCAATAGGCATAATATCCTCTTCCAATTCTGCAATAAGCGCCTTGGTAGCCTCTGTTTCATTTGCGGTGCCAAGAGCATCGAGCCAAGCCTGAGCAGCCGCCTTAGCCTCCTTGCAGCATGAAGGCGCAGCCATAAGCTCCTTTACTTTACCTTCAACATATCTCTTAGTTTCATCAGTCATTATTATTCCTCCTTATTTTTTTCTCATTATTGCCAACACCAAAGAATCATCTCTTTGGGAATATACAAAGCCGCAGGTCACATCCGCCTTTTTATCACGGTACTCTATTTCGCTAAGCTCTTCCTCATCATCATATATCTTCTTTCTGTAATCGTTTCCCAGCAGGGCAATAACATCCTCTATGTGTTTACAGTCCTTTACTCCGTTTACGGATATTTCTATATATTCAAACTCAGCCGTTATGTCCGTTATTTTTCTTTTCCTCTCGGTAATACGCCATTCCTCAAAGTTATGGACTCCCTCTCCTTCGGGAAATCGCTCCGTTACCGTATATCTGTCGGTGTCTATATCCGAAAAGCTGTCTCCTACGGCTGCCCCGTCGAATTTAACGCCTGACAGGTCAACAGACTTAACGCCGCTGCATCCGCTCAATATAAGAGCCGCAGTCAGCACTGCCAACACTCTTTTCATCCATATCAATCCTCTTCGCCATCATACTCCTGGAACATGCCTTCGAACAGATGCTTCTCAACTATTCTTGCGCAGTCCACAACACAGCCACGGCAGCTTCTGAGCCTGTCTGTAACACCGTCTGTACCTCTTATATCCGAACAGATCATAGACTTGTTTTTTTCCTTAAATTCCTCTGCCATAGCTCTTCCCAGAGCAAAGGTATCCAGCTTGGATGCCGGAGCTTCCATATTGCCGTCGCTGTTCTTAAGTCCCGCAAGGAATATCATAGCGCATACGCTGCCGCATATGTTATACATTCCGGCTATGCCAAGACCAAAGCCCTCGCTTGCCCTAAAGCCTGTTCTTTCATCCATTCCCATCAATTCGCAGTATGTACACACTACTGCCTGGCAACAATTATAGCCTTTCTTATGCTTATCATAAGCCTCGTATACCTTACTTCTCATAAAAATATTGCCTCCTTTTCCATATATAATGATAATCCTATGACAAGTATAACTCAAAACTTTTATAATTTCAACAAAAAAATAACTGCCGCACAAAAATTTATGCGGCAGAATTTTGAAAAACTCAGGGAGAGGGGATAGCCCTTTTATTTCTCACTGTAGTATATTATAAAAAAAGTATTTTGTGATTGATCGGCAGTATAAATTTATCGATCAATTTCTGTGCTGCATAGCACGGGTAATGAATTTATCATGTATGGCAGCGGCAGCAGCGTCTGCGTCCTTTGCGGATACAAGTATGGATATCTTTATTTCTGAGGTGGATATCATCTTTACATTTATACCTGCGTCAAATGTAGCCTCGAACATAGCTGCGGCAACGCCGGGATTGGTAGCCATACCTGCGCCCACAACAGAGACCTTTGCTACATCGTCGTTATAGCTGATCTCCTTAAAGCCTATCCTGTCGGCATTTTTATTGAGTATTTCCACAGCCTTTTCCATATCGCCCTTTGAAACGGTAAATGATATATCCTTTGAAAGCTCACGTCCTATTGACTGAATAATAAGATCTACGCTTATTTTCTCCTTGCCCAGAAGAGAGAATATCTTAAAGGCTGAACCGGGTTCGTCCTTAATACCTACAACAGCTATTCTGGCAACATCTTTATCTACGGCAACGCCGTTTACAAGCATTTTTTCCAATTTAGATTCCTCCTTAACAACAGTACCCTCAGCGTCTGTCATACTGCTTCTTACTACTAGATTAACATTGTATTTCTTGGCAAGCTCTACGGAACGATTGTGAAGCACCTTAGCGCCGAGACTTGCCAGCTCAAGCATTTCGTCATAGGTTATTTCCTCAAGCTTAACCGCATTCTTTACAAGACGAGGATCGCAGGTGTATACGCCGTCAACATCCGTATATATTTCGCAAAGATCTGCTCCAAGCTTAGCCGCAAGTGCTACCGCAGAAGTATCTGAACCGCCTCTGCCCAAAGTGGTAATATCCAAATGCCTGTTTACGCCTTGGAAGCCTGTTATTATAACAATATTCTTTTTTGCAAGCTCATTATTTATCCTCTCTGTGGATATTTCCTTTATCCTTGCATTGCTGTAATTGGAGGTGGAATAAATATGGCATTGGAAAGCGTTGAGCGAAATAACGGGATAACCCAGCTTTTCAATAGCCATAGCCATAAGGGCAACGGACTGCTGCTCTCCTGTGGCAAGAAGCATATCCATTTCTCTCTTGCTTGCGTCGGGATTTATCTCCATAGCCTTTTCAATAAGCTCATCTGTGGTATCTCCCTGAGCGCTCAGCACTACCACCACTTGGTTGCCTTCCTTGTAGCTGTCTGTTATTGTGCGAGCAACGTGGTTTATCCTTTCGGCATTGGCAACAGATGAACCGCCAAATTTCTTAACTATCAACATAATAATATCTCCTTAGCCTTCCATTCTTATTGTATTGAGTATGCCGTTTATACCGTCGCAGTTCAACAGCTCCTCAAGTCTTGCGTTTATATTGGATTCCTTTGCCCTATCGGTTACAAAGGCAAATTCGTCGTATGCCTCTTCCGTTTCCAGTATATCCTCTGTTTTGAACAGCTTTTTCACAAAGGAAACAGCCATGTCCTTATCGCTGTATTCCACACGCACAAGCTTACTTACATTTACATCGTCAATGTCCATTATCTCCTGCTTTTCCTCTGACCATTTTATGCCCAGATTTATATTTTTGTGCCTTACGGCATCTACTATATCGCTTACAACTGCGCTGGCTGTAGGCAGCTTGCCTGCGCCTCTGCCGTAGAACATTACATCCCCAAGCATATTGCCCTTAAGGAGAATGGCATTGAATACATCGCTTACCATACTAAGAGGATTATCGTTTTTTACAAGGGCAGGAGAGACTCTTGCCCATACCCTTCCGTCTTCAAAGCCTGCCTTTCCCAGCAGCTTTATAGTGCCTCCCAGCTTTGCGGCATAGAGCATATCTATCGTTGTGATATTTGTAATGCCTTCCGTATATATATCCTCATAGTTTACGGTCTTTTCGGTGGCAAGGGAAGCAAGTATGGCTATCTTCCTGCATGCATCGTGACCCTCCACATCGGCAGCGGGATTTCTTTCCGCATAGCCCTTCTCCTGAGCGTCTTTAAGCACTTGGTCATAGTCGATGCCCTCTGTCTCCATTTTGGTAAGCATATAGTTTGTGGTGCCGTTAAGTATGCCCGTTATAGCCTCTATCCTGTCAGAAGTGATGCTCCTGTTGATAGGTCTTATAATGGGGATACCTCCGCCTACGCTTGCTTCAAAGAGGAAATTCACATTTTTCTCTCTGGCTATCCTCATAAGCTCTGCACCATGAGCCGCTACAAGCTCCTTGTTGGAGGTACATACGCTCTTTCCGCTTAAAAGTGCGCTCTTTACAAAGGAATAAGCAGGATTCGTGCCGCCCATTACCTCAACTACAAGCTCTACCTCTCCGTCATTTAAAATATCGTCATAGTTATGAGTTATTATATCCTGTACAGGATCTCCCGGAAAATCCCTGAGATCCAGCACATACTTAATATCGATAGGCTGCTCCGCCTTAGATTCTATTATATCCTTGTTTGAACGCATTACTTCCGCAACGCCTGAGCCTACGGTACCGTAGCCCAATATCGCTATAACCGCCATTATTGTCACTCCCTAGCTATTATTTTAATAGTCTGAACGCCTTTTATATCAGCTATCCTGCCTATAAGAGCGCTCAGCCTTATTTTCATATTGCCGGTTTCCATACTTATGGTCACATTTGCAATACCGTTTATAGGAATAGTCTGATTGATAGTAAGTATATTTGCGCCGCTTTCCGCCATAACATTCAGCACATTGCTCAAAAGCCCTGCCTCATCCATAAGGTTAAAGGCTATTATGGCAGTCCTTCCTCTTGTGCCTGCGCCCAGCTCGGACACATAGTCCTTGTACTTGTAATAGGCGCTGCGGCTTACACCTACCCTGTCCACAGCTTCCTGTACAGAGGCTGTAATATGCTGCTCCAGAAGTCTTTTGACCTCTACCACCTTAATGTAGACCTCGGGCAGCGCCCTTTTGTCCACAATGTAATATTCAGAAGAATTTTCCATTTTTCTGTTCTCCCTCTGCACACAGTTGTTTTCCATAGAGAGAAATATATCATATATCACATTAAAAATCAAGGGATTTTTTAAAAGTTTTTGTTAATGTTGAAACAGCATATGTGAATAAAACGTGAACACAAGTTTAAACCGAAAGAAACACAAGCGTCGATTTTATCGACA
>CANQIA010000043.1 GCA_947624015.1 uncultured Clostridia bacterium | reverse complement strand
AGCTAGGCTAGCAGGATTCGAACCTGCGAATGACGGAATCAGAATCCGTTGCCTTACCACTTGGCGATAGCCCATTATACGATTATCATTAAAGAGCTGGGCTGGCAGGATTCGAACCTGCGAATGCAGGGATCAAAACCCTGTGCCTTACCGCTTGGCGACAACCCATCAGTAAAGTAAAAAGCGCGAGACGGGATTTGAACCCGCGGCCCTCGCCTTGGCAAGGCGATGCTCTACCACTGAGCCACTCGCGCACATGCAGCAGACGGGACTTGAACCCGTACCCAGTAAACCCGGACAAGATCCTTAGTCTTGCGCGTATGCCAATTCCGCCACTGCTGCATACAGTGTCCGTATTTGTTCCGAACACAAGAAATATTTTACCATTAACAATGGTAAATGTCAAGAACTTTTTGCATTTTTTTGCTCATAGGCGCCATTATTTTGTTTTTCTCTTATATACAGCATGGTGCCTGTCACAAGAGCGCCCAAAGTCATAACAGCCGATACAAGCATACTTACGGGAAAAGCCCCTATTTTAAGCTGGTCGCTTCTGAGGGATTCTATCCAGAAGCGTCCGATACCGTAGCCAAAGCAGTACATAACAGTAAGCTGTCCTTGAAATTTCTTATGCTTCCTGCATATAAATATCAAAACGAGAAGCGCCAGATTCCAGATGCTTTCGTATAAAAATGTAGGGTGTACCTGTATATACTCGGCGCCGTTATATGTAATTACGGGATATTCAACGCTTCCCTGATACAGAGCCGTCTGTCCTTTTACCGCAAGTCCGTTTACCGTGTCGGTCTTAAGCGCCATAGCAAATAAATTGTCCGCAGCTCTGCCGAATGCCTCTCTGTTGAAGAAATTACCCCACCTGCCGAATATCTGACCTGTGATAAGCCCCATTATTACCGTATCGGCAAATTTCAGAAAATTTATTTTCTTTATCCTTACAAACACTATCGCCGCCGCAAGTCCGCCCAATATACCGCCGTATATGGCAAGACCTCCCTCTCTTATCTTAAAAAAGTCCATAAGACTGTCGCCGTGGAATATAAGATAATAGAGCCTTGCGCCTACTATACCCGAAATAATAGCCACAAAAGCAAAGTCAGAATACATATCCTGACTCTGCTTTGTTCTCTTTGCTTCATTAAGCGCCAGCATTACGCCCAGTATAGCTCCCACAGCTATAAATACGCCATACCAATATATATTTATGCCCATAATGGAAAAAGCCACTCTGTCCAGACTTTCAATGCTTATATTCAGATGCGGAAAGTAAATATCTCCCATTTTCTATGCTCCTTTGCCGCACACAACAGAGATCGTCATATTGTCCTTGACAAGCTCTGCCATATGCCTTAGAATCGTATCTACATCTATTTTATCATAATAATTGTAAATGTCCAGTATTTCTGTATTTTTACAGAAACAATCGGCAACAGTCGATGCAAATGAATATATATCCTGAGCGTCAAATATCATCTTGGTCTTTTCCATATCCGCAAGCCGCCTTACATATTCGCTGCTCACACCGTATGTCATATAATTTTCCGCTTGGTCTGTGATACTGTCGGCGATCTTCATATAATCTTTTCCTTCGCCTTTTATAACAGAGGCTCCAAAGTCGTTTCCTATAACATTTTCAAAGCCGAAGGTCGTGTCCGCCAGTTGCTTTTTTACAAGCTCTTCTCTCAATCGGGAGCTTTTTGCCGTCAGTATATTCATAATAACATTGCCTGCGCAGATCCTTTCGGCAACGGAGCGATCGGTATTTTGGCGAAAACCTATATTGTATATGGGCTTGTCCACAGATTTTTCAGCCGTAATGTTTTCAGGCGTGCCTTCCTCATCCTCGTAAAATACCTTCTTGGCGCCGCCGCTGTTCAGCTTAAGCTCTTTTTCCGTTTTTTCAAATACCGCCTTGCTCTCAACATCTCCTGCCACTATAAGCGTACAGTTTTCCCCTGTGTAAAAGCTTTTGTAGCTTTCCTCAAGCATATCCTTTGTTATCTCCTCAACGCTCTCCACACTGCCTGCAACGCTTTCACGACAAGGGTTATTTCTGTAAAGTCCTTTGAGAGTATTGAAATATATCTCCCAGTAGGGGTCGTCTTCATACATTTTTATTTCCTGTTCTATTATGCCCTTCTCTTTTTTTATGTTTTCATCTGTAAGATAAAGGCTCCCCACCATTTTAAACAGAAGAGAAAGTCCCCTGTCGAAATTCTCACAGCCTCTGAAATAATAGGCGGTAGTCGTAAAATTGGTATAGGCGTTTGAATCTATGCCCAGCTTTGTAAAGCTGTCAAAGAAATTTATTTTTTCATCCTCGAACATTTTGTGTTCCAGAAAATGAGCTATGCCCCAAGGCTGTGTTATATCTCTTCCGTCTTTGCTGAAGCTTACGTCCCTTGAACCATAGTTAAAGGCAAGCATTGCCAATTTTTCATTATACCCCTTTTTAGGCAGTACGTAACACGTTACACCGTTTTCAAGTTTTTTGCTTATAATATTTATCATATTAACTCCTTAACATATACACAGTATCCAATACGCAACTGTTAAAAACGCCCTCTATGCTTCTGACCTTCTTTATCTCTTCAGCGCCTTCCGCCATATCGTAAGGGATGTCCAATATTATCTGACCAAGATTGTAGTCCATTATCCTTTCAGCCTTATCCCCTGCCGCATTGAAGGAATTGACAATAGACGTCTTGGCAGTTTCGATATCCTCGTCGCTTATATTGTCAAAGGCATTTTCAACTATCTCCTCTACCTTTTCCTTGTTTTTTCCCTCTATGCCCGCTTCTATTATCATTATTGACTTAAAGCGCAAAAGCTTGCTTGAAATATAGTAGCACAGGCTTTCCTTTTCCCTTGCCTCCATAAAAAGCTCGGAATTGGCGCTGCCGCCGAAAAGCTCGTTTGCGACCATCGCCCTGTACCATTCGCTGCTCTTTGGGTCTATATTAAGTCTTAATCCCATAGCGAGCTTGCCTTGGCTTACATCCATTTTTTCCTCTATCTCCTTTACCTTAACGGGACTTGACAGATAGCTGTTGTCCGCAGGTCTGTTGTCCCTTTCGGCAAAGGGCAGGTACCTTCTCACATATTCCTCAAGGTCATGACTCTTTGTACTGCCCACAGACATTACGGCAACATTGGAATTGTCCATTACATATTCGTAGGCTTCTTTTATATCCACGCTGTCTATATCCTCAGCGTATCCGTCGCCGCTTACGCCAAAGTCCTCATTGGAACACATATTTTCAATACACCTTTCGACAGCATACCTTCTTTTGTTGTTTACAAGCCCTTCTATATCGGAGAGCAGATCCCTTTTGGCTTCTTCAATATTGTTGAATATAGGTTCAAATAATATATTGCCTGCCAGCTCAAAGGCTTCCTCGGAAAATTCCTTTTCAGTCCTAAAGTATAGCTGTATTATCTGCTCCTCTCCTTTTTTCATAATGCTGCAGTCCATTACCGTGTGTATCTCCTCAAGCCTCACGGCTATTTCCCGCTCTGTAATATATTTGTTGCAGCCCTTTAAAAGTATTTTGGAAACAAGGGCGTTTGAAGTAGCCGTTTCCCTTGTAAGGGGAAGCCTCAGCAGTATACAGAAGGTCTCTATATCAAATTTATCCGTTTCCTCCGTATATATGCTTATTCCCTCTTTTAAATCTGTCTTTTTCATGGAACACCTCTTTTACATACTTTTTCTCATGTGCATGAGCGCACTTTTTTCAAGTCTGCTGACCTGAGCTTGACTTATGCCTATCTCCTCGGATACCTCCATTTGCGTCTTTCCTTTGAAAAATCTCAGGTCTATAATATGCCTTTCCCTTTCATTGAGATTTTTAAGAGCCTCCTTAAGAGAAATATTTTCCAGCCAACTGGCGTCGCTGTTTTTATCGTCGCTTACCTGATCCATTACATACAAGGCGTCTGTGCCGTCATGATATATGGGTTCAAAAAGAGAAATGGGATCTTGTATGGCTTCAAGAGCAAATACGACCTCTTCCTTTTCAAACCCTATTTCCTTGGCTATTTCCTCTACGGTAGGCTCCTTGTTTTTTTCATTTATAAGTCTTTCCTTGGCTTGAAGAGCCTTGTAGGCTATATCTCTTGCGGAGCGGCTCACTCTTATGGGATTGTAATCTCTGAGATAGCGCCTTACCTCGCCTATTATCATAGGCACCGCATAGGTGGAAAATTTAACGCCTCTGCTCGTATCGAAATTGTTTATAGCCTTAATAAGCCCTATACAGCCTACCTGAAATATATCGTCTATACTCTCGCCTCTGTTGTTGAACCGCTGTATCACGCTAAGCACAAGCCTTAAATTGCCGTATATATATTTAGCCTTGGCTTCTTCGTCGCCCTGTTTGAGCTTTGTAAAAAGCTCCTCCTTTTCTTCGGGGGTAAGCACCGGAAGCTTGCTTGTATTTACACCACAGATCTCTACCTTTGTAACAGCCATAGAAAATCCCTCCTATGTCTATTAGGTTTGCCCCGGGCTGTTAAAATATTCAAATAACCGTATGCTAAAAAGTTCCATTTTCGGCAAACAAAAAAGAGAGCGTTCCAAAGAACACTCCCTTGCATCACTATCTTGCGCATCCACAGCCACAGTTACAGCCGCAGCCGCAGTTGTCATCTGTACTGTTGCCTGTATCGGCAGGAATATTGCTGCTGATGCCTGCTATAAACTCTCTTTTCTGAGGCGGAGCAAAAACATCCATTGGGAAGTCCAGAGATTCAAAGTAGTCGCAAGTGTTAAGGTTGGCTGTATTTGTGCATTCCTCAGGGATACAGAAGCCCTTTGATTCAACAAGCAGATTTACAAGTCTGAAAAGCTTTATAATAGTAAACAGACCTATTGATACAGCTACATAGCTTGCATTATCGTTGTCTCCACAGCAGCAGCCGTTGTAAACAAGCTCTGTTCTGAGAGCCACTGCCTTTGACTCAACATATACAAAGGGATCCGCATTTACATCTACGGTATTGCCTGTTGAAGTAAGGAGATCGGTAGATATAGAGGATTCCGTAGTAACGGAGCCGAAAAGCGATACAGTCTTGTTGTATACGCTCTGGGCGGGAACTGAACAAAGAGCGCCGCCGTTTACATCTCTGAAGGTAAGCGTATATGCAAATACATACTTAAGATCAATATCCCAATAGCCTACTCTAAAGGGACTTGGATTCTTGCTTACTATCACAACTCTGTCTACGGTCACTTCGCTTATGCTGACAGCGGCAGCATTTGAAGGAGGCGTGATGATCTCTCCCGCTTCAATACTCATACCGCAGTAGGTAGTATCAACAGCCGCTCTTGAGCCGCCCAATACAGACTCTTCAAGACAATCCTGCTGGCGACAGGCATCGTATACCTTAAAAGCGATAATACATTCGTCCTTTACCTTATTGTTGCCTGAAACCGTATTAGTCCCAAAATCAAATATTCCCATAATAATTACCTCCTGTTTTTTTATCCCCCTCTCAATAATAAAGTATTAAAAATAAAAAAAATTGTGATAAAAAATGTAAAAAGTGTGGTATACTTATACTTAAGATAAATTAAACGGAGGCTACATATGAAAAAATTAATTACCATTGTTCTATGCGCCCTTATTTTGATCTCTTTTGCAGGCTGCGGCAAAGCGGAAGCGCCCCAAGAGTGTATAGATATTACAAATCAATTTATAGATCGGTTCAAGAGCAAGGACTTTGAGGGAATGTACGCTCTTACAAACGACAATTATCCTTATATGTCGGGACTGTACAAGGAAGACGATGCCCTTAACAAGGCGCTTTTCGACGCCATTACCGATAATCTCAGCGTCGAAATAACAGGAAGCGAAAACTTTGGCGATACCGCAAAGGTGGAGCTTAAAATTTCAGCCTTGGATACCGAAAGTCTTTTGAGCAACATCGTTTATCAGTTTACAAACCTATACAAGCAAAATCCCGACAGCTACGAAAAAATGGATATGGACGCCGAGCTTGAGAAAATAGTTGCAGCGCAGATAGAGAGAACCCCTGTCAACGAAAAGGATTCCTCCATAGATTTTATAAAAAAAGACGGAAAATGGGTGATCGAAAGCAATATAGGAATATACGACGACCTGTCCGGGGGATTTCTTACCTACTACTTTAACGTGAATATAGTACAGAATGTAGGCGGAAAGGGAACTACGGAGCAATAGATATGAAAAAAGATTTTTTTACAAGACCTGTTAATATACTTATAATAGCGGCGGCAGCCACCGCCCTTTGGGGCAGCGCTATACCCGCTATCAAAATAGGCTATGAGCTGTTTCACATAACGGACAGCCCCGTAGCCGTAAAGCTGCTCTTTGCAGGCATAAGGTTCTTTATGGCAGGTCTGTTCGTAATAGCATTTAACTGCATTTCCCACAAAAGCTTTATATACCCTCGCAAAGATGAGATAAAAGGCATAGTTATACTGGGGCTTGTGCAGACGACACTTGAATATATATTCTTTTATCTTTCACTTGTATATCTTACGGGAGTAAAAGGATCCATACTCAACAGCGTAGGCAATTTTTTTGCTGTGATAATAGCTCACTTTGCTTTTAAGGACGACAAAATAACCATACAAAGATCCATAGGCTGCCTTTTGGGATTTGCCGGCGTTGTACTCTGCTGCTTTGAAAAGGGCTTAGACTTTTCTTTCAAATTCAGAGGCGACGGCTTTATACTTATTGCTGCCTTTTGCTTTGCCCTTGGCTCTGTTATAACCAAGTTTGTGACCCAAAAGACAGACAGTGTTACTGCCACAGGCTATCAGCTTTCATTGGGAGGCTTTGTGCTTATTGTTATAGGCATTATATTCGGAGGGCGGCTTACCGTGCCGAGCATAGAAGCTCTGGCAATGCTTATATATCTGGCAGTGCTTTCCTCTCTGGCATTTACACTGTGGGCGCAGCTCCTTAAATACAACCCTGTGGGCAAGATATCCGTATACTGCTTCTTAAATCCCCTGTTCGGCATAATATTATCCGGCATAATGCTGGGAGAGGATATTTTCAATATACGCACTCTTATATCATTGGCTATGGTATGCCTTGGAATATATATTGTAAACAGGAGAACCGAAGCCGCAAAATAAACTGCCAAGCTGCGATATGGCATTTGATATGCTTTATATTTGCAAAAAAAACAGGAGGGTGTTACATTTTTAATAATGTAACACCCTCCGTTTTATTGTAATTATCAGTCTACGGAAACTACTGACCTTTTGTTGTAAGAACCGCAGTTCTTGCATACTCTGTGAGGCATCATTAATTCGCCGCACTTGCTGCAAGCTACCAATGTAGGAGTAGCTATTTTCCAGCTCTGAGCCTTTCTCTTATCTCTCTTTGACTTAGACATCCTGCCCTTTGGACAAATTGACATGGCAAACACCTCCTTGATATGATTAATCGTTAAAGAGCTTCAATAAACCTTCAAATTGTGGATTAACATAACCTCTGTCGCAATCACAATCGCCTTCGTTTAAATTATGTCCGCATTTGGGACACAATCCCTTACATTGTTCGGAACACAGGACCTGCATAGGCAACAACAACATAATGTCAGCAATAACAGCAGGTCTTAAATCAATAGTCTTATCCGAAAGCTCCCAAAACTCTCCTTCACGACCGGGCGTATCGCTGTACACCTCGTTAAAATCAAAATCAAGCCGAGTCTCAAAAGAGGTAAGACATAAATCGCAACTCAAGTTTAAAACCGCTTTAACCTTGCCCTCTACGATATAATCGCTGTAAGCTTTATACACCGTGCCTGCAATATTGACGGTACAAGGAACATCAATACCGCTTCGGGTAATGTTAAGATCCTCTGTAAAAGAGAATCCCTCCCTCTCTCCGGCAAGGTTTCTTACATCAATAAGCATAATAACACTCCTGTTCCGCTTGTTAAAGCATAGGCTTTAACAACACATCAACGTATATTATACTATTTCTTTAATTATTTGTCAAGATTTATTTCTCAAGTAATTCCTTTGTATCCTGAGCTATCATAAGCTCCTCGTTAGTGGGGATAAGGAACGCTCTTACCTT
>CANQIA010000042.1 GCA_947624015.1 uncultured Clostridia bacterium | reverse complement strand
GTGAGTAGGGGGAGTACCTCTCCACCATTTCTGCGTAATGCAAGCATTACTTGAAATGGTCCCCCTCCCCTTTGCAGGGGAGGTTAGCGGTGGGGAGGGGCTGGCTTTGCCGTAGGCAAAGTGCTGAATCTTCTCTGAAAGGGAAGCTTTCGTATAGGTGCTTCACATTTTTTGAGATAGTGAAAAATGCCGTTTTTTCGACATAATAAGGGAAGTTGAATAGCGTATTCCTAAGGCTCCCCTTAGGAGAAGGGGAGCTGGCAGCGCAGTCAAAGGCTTTGAAGTAATAAGACTTTGAACTGCGCTGACTGAGAGGTCGATAACCCAATTAAATATTCACCCACAAATAAAGCTGTCCCACCATGCCTTTTTCTCACAGGTCATAACAGGACAGCCTTTTCTCTCTGATATGCAAACAGAAATGCATCCCCTCACACCTGATGCGTTTCTGTTTTCTTCACTACCCTGCAAGGATTCCCCAGCGCCACAACGCCCTCGGGTATATCCTTTGTAACAACGCTTCCTGCCCCTATAACAGAGCCGCTGCCTATTGTAACGCCGGGCAGCACAACGACATTTCCACCTATCCATACATCATCGCCGACATATATGGGCTTGGCATATTCCAGTCCTTTTTTCCTTTGCTCGGGATCCAAGGGATGCACTGCCGTATAAAAAGCGCAGTTGGGACCTACAAGACAATTATTGCCGAATACGACCTTGGCGCAATCCAGCACTACCAAATTGTGGTTAGAATAAAAATAGTCGCCCAGCTCTATATTAAAGCCGTAATCGCACCAAAATGTCTGTTCTATCCACACGTCATTACCTGCCTTGCCAACGATATTATTTATAAGCTCAATACGCTTATCCTCCTCCGAAGGCTTAAGGCTGTTGAACTCGGCGCACATATCCTTACACTTAAGTCTTTTTATATACAGTTGTTCATCTCCGGCATAGTAAAGCTCTCCCGATATCATTTTTTCAAGTTCTGTCATTTTTTTCTCGCCTTTCCCGATATTTTTTCTATATTTATGCCAAATACCGCTGTTTTTTCAATATCCGCATCAATATATGCCATTCCCTTTTCCAAAAAGCCTTTTGAAAACTTTTTTACCATTTCGCCAAGGGCAAATCTCTTCTCGTCAATATCGTTTATGCTGACTGCTCTGCCGAACACAACAACGCTTTCATATCTCGTTGAAAATTTATCCGGTATAGGCTCGTGCTTTGTAACGACGGTAAAGGATACTCTGCTGTCACGGGCGATATTGTCCGTTTTATGCCCTTCTCCTGCGCAGTGGAAATATATCCTGCCTCTTTTGAACACATAGTTAAGGGGGACGCCGTAGGGATAACCGTTTTCGCATATTGTGGCAAGCACGCCAAAGTCTCCCTTTTCAAGTATTTCTATGGACTCGGCTTCGGACAATTCTCTGTCCTTTCTTCTCATTTCTCTGAACATTGTCATACCTCCCCTGTATTGACAGCGGATGCATCCATATTTAGTATACCGCTTTCTTTTATATTTCTGACTGCCCTTTCAAGCACCTCTACGGGCTGCACAAGAGCCATTCTGACATAGCCCTCTCCCCTCTCTCCGAATGAAACGCCGGGTACGCACAGCACGCCTGCCTTTTCAAGAAGGTCAAATGTAAAGCGTGTAGAGGAAATATATTTAGGCGGTATAGGGAACCATGTAAACATAGTGGAATCCGTAATCGGCACCCTCCAGCCTATCTCGTTGAGACCCTTGCAAAGAGCATCTCTCCTCTTTCTGTATTCCTCTCTGTTCTTGACAACCACATCCTGAGGACCCGTAAGGGCGGCTATGGCGGCTTCCTGTATGCCCCTGCATATACCGTAGTCTATCTGAGAGCGGAAAGCTCTGAACCGCTTTATTATTTCTGGATTGCCAAGGGCAAAGGATAACCTAAGCCCTGTAAGATTATAGCTTTTTGACAGAGAATTAAATTCAATGCCCACGTCCATGGCGCCCTCAGTCTCAAGAAAGGACATACCCGGCTCATGGTCATATATAAGCTCCGAATAGGCATTGTCGTGTATAACTATTATATCATGCTTTTTGGCAAAGGCAACAAGCCTTTCGTAGAAATCCCTGCCTGCATAAGCCGTAGTCGGATTGTTGGGATATGATACTATCATCATTTTAGCCCTGCGGGCAAGCTCCACAGGTATAGCGTCAAAGTCTATTATATAGTTGTTCTCTTTCAGAAGAGGCATATACCCAAGCTCTACGTCAGCCATTGTGGGACCGAATGAAAATATCTGATAACAAGGGTCGGGTACAAGCACTACATCTCCCCTGTCGCAAATAGGGAAAGCAATGTGCGCAATACCCTCTTGGGAACCGTTTACCGCAAGTATGTTTTCAGCTTCAAGCTCCACATTGTACCTTCTTTTATACCATTGCTTCACTGCCGAAATAAGCTCAGGGCTTTCCGTCATACCGTACTTGTAATTTTCAGGCTCCAGTAAAGCCTGTGATACTGCCTTTATTACATTGTCTGAAGGGGACATATCGGGAGTGCCTATGGACAGATTTATGACCTCTCTGCCCTTTGCCTCCATTTCCCTTCTCGCCTCATCCAGATCCAACAATATATTTGCGTTTATCTGACCGAATTTTTCCGAAAATCTCATTTGTTTTCTCCTTTGCGTTTTATAAGCTTAGTATACAATTTTTGGAGGTTTTTTGCAAGAGCCTAAATCAAACGGCGTCATCTTATCGACACGCTAAAGAGCCGAGGTTTCCCTCGGCTCTTATTTGATATATCAACTATTTAATTGAATATCTGTATTATTCGGCAACTGTTGTTACCTCAGCAGTTTCAGCCTCAGCAGCCTCGGCAGCTTCTGCCTTGGAAATGAGATCTTCCATTATCTCATCAGCCTTAGCGTCTACTTCCTTAATAGTGCCTACCTTTTCAGGTAATTCTGTTCTGAAGTAGTCAGCAAGCTCATTAACTAAAATGTCATAAGCTGCCTGTACTTCTTCGTCAGTCATTTCTGAAGCAACTTCCTGCTGGATAGTAGCTAACTTGTCGCACTTTTCAGCGTAAACAGCCTTATCCTCGTCGCTTAAGCCTTCAGCCTTCTCAACGCTTACGGAAAGAAGCTGGTCAAGAGTCTCTGCTGCGCTTGCAAGCTGATCCTTAGTTGCGGGAACATCCTTGATATCGGCATCCTCCTCAACAACAGGAGCAATGTAAGATGCAGTCTTAGTTTCGGGATCCCACTCAACATCTACGCCTAAAGCCTCGCCTAATGCTCTGAACGGAACATACATTCTGTCATTTGAGATCTCAGCCTTAACGCCGTTAGCCATAGTCTTAGCAGTACCGTTAATTACCATATCCGGGCTGCCTGCTGTGAATACGATAGTATCATCGCCTGCATGGATAGTAGCAGCCTTAGCTGTAGCGTCCCATGTAACAATGCTTGATGTATCCGCATCTTCAACGCTGCCGCCCAGTATAGCGATAGCAACAAATCTTAACGGAACTAAAGTAGATGAAGAATCCTTCTGGATATAAGCAGAAGCGTCAACAGGTATAGTCTCGTCGCCAACAACGATCTCCTTAGCGCCGATAGTTACCTTAACGTCCTTAGTGATCACAGAACCCTTGCTGTCTTCAGTTGTATCTGTAGTTGTAGCCTGAGTTGTAGCTTCCTTAACTGTGACCTTACCGCCGCCGGCAGAACCGCCGCCGCCACCGCCGCCGCTGCTGCCGCCGCCGGATGGACCTGACGGAGTAGAAGGATTAATGTCGCTTGTAGTACCCTCTGTAGAAGGACCTACGTTGCCGTTCTTACCGTCTAATGTAGGTAATATTACCTCATCTTCAGGATTATGATTATAAGGAGTCTTTAATGCAAGGAAGTCGCCGTGTATAAATGAACCGTCGGCATTTCTTACATATCTTAAAGGCTCGCCATATATACCTGTCTTTTCGGTTGACTTGATCATTGCATCAACGTCAAGCTCCTCGCCCTCGCTGTTAAGAGCCTTACCGCCATTTTCCTTGATCAGGTAGTTAGATGGCTTGTCGATCTCACGAATGTTAGCATAGTTTTCGGTACCTTCAACATTCCAGCCATATATACGCTCGGCTTTTGAACCTATAGATATAGCGCCCTCTAAGTCGTAATCGTACTTATATGTCTTGCCCTCAGGAGAAACAGTGCTTCCGTCTACGCTGAGGCTGGCAATAGGATTGCCGTATAATCCGAAGTTATGCTCCATATTCATGTAAGAAACAACATTTCTTACCTTAATAGCAGGGTTATTGTTTGTATCAACGCCATTGCCGGCATTTTCATAAGTGATACAATCCTTTAAGTAATGCTTAACGAATATATCCTCGCCGCCAAGCTTGAAGCCGTTACCGCCTGAACTGTTGTTAGTTAATTCATCTGTACCGTCTGCCTTGAGCTGGTGACCCTGCTTGTAAGTAATACAGTTGACCAGAGTAGAAGCGCCGATAGCACCTGAACCTAACTTAGTATAGCAATCCCAACCGTCATCTGCATTGTGGTGAGATACACAGTCAATAAATACATTACCGTAACCAACAGTCAGCTTAGCGCCGAAACCGTCGGCATTGTTCTGTGATGGGTCAAAGTTATTGAAGGACTCGCAGCTTCTTATAACATTGTATGAAGGCCAGCTTTCAATAGTATTGTCATCACTGCTTATACGGCTTACCTGGAAGCCTGTAGTACCATTGTCATAGAATGTACAGTATTCAACTACACAGTGATTACCGCCAAGTCCGAATGCCTTTTCATTGTCCTTGGAGTTGATTATTGTAAGACCGTTGAATACCCAATAATTAGCGTCGACATTAAATCCTACATACTTCTTCTGAAGGTCGATAACGGGATGAGCGCCATCGGCTGCCTTCAAAGTAATAGGATGATTAGCCGTACCTGAACGAGTTTCGTCTATACTGAGTTCGCCCAGATCATCGTTTCTCAGGTTATAAGTACCGTCTGCCATGATACCTACAGAATCCTTCTGCATAAACATAAGAGCAGTTTCAAGATCTACAGGATCCTCAGGAGTACCCTTGCCTGTTTCCTTTCCATCGGGAGCGATATAAATTTCGCCCTTGCCGAGGAAGTCGTTGTGAGTTACATAGAACTTCTTAACTACAGTATTGTAGTTTACAAACTTAGTATCTGCAGTATTCGGATAGTAAGTGATAACGAACTTGTTGATATCGTTAGGCTTAAGGTTTACAAGAACACTTGATGAACTGCTGCCTATAGGACCATCCCATATCTGCTTTCCTTCGTATGTTACGGTACCTGTACCGTTAATATTGTTTGAAGCATTAGACTTAAATCTTAATGTATAGTTTGTAATAGGTGAGCTTGGGCTTGACTGAACTGTGATTCTTGGAGTCGTAGTTTCAACCTCTATACCGTTTACGTTTGGATCGGTGTTGGGGTTGCTCTCGCTCATCTTAATATTGCTTACAGTTATCTCTGCACGTCTTGAAGAGAAGAAACCTACACAGTAGTGGTTACGATCCATACTCTGGAGCATACCGCTTGAGTTAAGAAGGTTGTCATAACCGAACTTGGTGTTGACAGGACCTAACTCGCCTGTAAAGTTACCTTCTGCATCCTTGATATATTCTGCAGTAGATATCTGATAGCCTGTCTTGAACTTTCTAAGTGTGATTTTATACTTATCGCCGGGCATCGGAAGATGATCTGTAGTTGACTCTACAAATTCCTTACCGTTAGAACCGGTACCGCTGGTATCCTTAACGCCTGTACGAACCATAAGGTTGATCCTATCCATGTTATACTTCTTGTAGTAAGATGAAGAGTTAGGATCTGTCGGGAATGTACCGTCTGTAATACCGCCGGCAATTACCATATTGGTAGCAAATGCCTTGTTAAGGTCGGCTGATGTAATGTCGTATATGTCGCCGTTGCTTGTTCTGATAGGCATTTTCAAAGCATAGGCTTCGTAAATTGAAGCTGCTGCTTCCTCTACCCATGCGCCGTTGCCTGCATTTACTCTTGTAGCCTCAGCGGTTTCCTTATCGTAAGCATAGCTTACAAATTTATTGTTGCCGTCGAATACAAGGTATAACTTAGCTGCATTTTCGGGAACAGTAGCGTCCTTAGCAGTATTACCTACATATTTGTCATCAACAACACCGCCGGCATACTGGATAGTATCCTTGGCAATTATACCAAAGCCTTCCTGACCGTCTCTAGCCATATCCTTAGCTACTTCTTCGCTGTAGCCTTCCTTAATAGCCTTGTCGTACTTAGGCTTCTGAGTATCGTCCATTTCCTCATATGGACATAAGTAAGAATCAACATATATATCTGCTGATAATTCAAAGTTCTTGCTTGCGTCTACAGTAGTAAAGTAGTAAGGCATACCGTCGTGGTCAGTAGCGATCTTACCTGACTTTCTGACAGTCTTGATATTTACGCTTTGAACATCCGGCAGAACGCCGTTTACCATTACCTGAGGATCAACAGCAACAGATTCCTTATATGAAGTCTGGCTTGTGCCGTCAGATTTCTTTACAGTGATTGAAGCGCCGTCGTTACCGCCCTGGTCAAGAGCGCCGAGCATGTTGCTTCTCCATATATACTCTGCATTATCCATAATGGTAATATCAAAGTCTACGCTCTTACACTTTGGATATAAGCCATCGTTTACGATAGCAGATACTCTTACGGGAGAAGGAGTAACGACCTCGCCCCTTTCATTGAATTCGGGAGCTGCTTCCACAGAGCTGTCAAACTTGGTTACATCGAAGTAGAAGCCCTGAGCAAGAGCCTCGTCCTCTGTAACGGCTGTCTTTGTAGCTAAGTCATTATTTGTTATTGTATAGTATCCGTTAGCGTCTTTATAGTATATAACTCCGCTTGAAGTCAAGCTTACTCTTGAGCTGTCGCTGTATAAGATATACATATCGAAGTTCTGAGCTGAGAACGGCTCATTGATATTGTAAGTAGTTCTAGGATATGTATTTACAACTGTCATTGAAGGAACAGCAACAAGAATATCTACTGTAAATGTAGTAGTTAATTCTCTGTTAGCCTTAAATGTAACAGTCATAACAAGATCGTCAACAGCCTTTGATGAATCAAATCCGCTTATCTCATACTCGTCGGGAGCAATGATGTGGCTTGTAGTTCTCTGATTACCGCTTGCATCTACTCCGTTGGGATATACGGCAGAAACAATAAGACCACCGGGGTTGAATTCCTGACCGATATAGTATGTTGAGATAGTGGGGTTGACCATTACCTTAAGACCTATAGGTGCAGCCTCGTTGATAGTGATCTGGAATTCTGCATATACGTCATTGTCATCTAAGTTGATATCGTCGTCTCTGTAATATACCTGTATAGTCTTAACGCCTGCGTCGGCTGCTGTAAACTTGGTATTCTGGTCTATCTGCTTACCATCCATTATAAATCTGTAGTTTGAATAAGTATCGGCACCGCTGCTTACCTTATTGAAATCAACAGTTGAACCATCGTTTACATAACCTGTAGCTGCAATACCAAGAGGATTGAAATAACTATCTGCATAGTATTCAGCCTTTGCGGGAACGTCTGTGATAGCTATTTTCTCTATCTTAAGGCTCTGTACGGTAACATTGATCGTAGCCGTTGCAGCACCTACGCTGACAGTAAGAGTCTTTTCGCCAATGCTTGAGAATGTCTGAGCTGTTTCATCATCAAAGCCCATTATTGAATAAGAGTCCTTATCTGCCATATCGATATCAATAGGCTCTGATGCGCCCTCGTAGTAAGCCTTGATTGACATACCTGTCGTATCAAAAGCTTCGCCTACGTTGTAAAGAGTCTTTTCGGGAGGTGTTACCTCTATTCTCTCGCACTTGCCTATCTTTTCAAGCTTAACGTCTGTCCACTCTACCTCGGCTGCTCTTGCAACCATAAGACCTGCATAGATATGGTCGGGATCTACAGCTTTAAGATCGATAGGAGCATCGGCAACGCTGCCGCTTAACTTACACTTGAAATCGTCTGCATTTATCTTTACAGACTCGTCGCCTGCCTTTAATGTATAGACAGAACCTGACTTGATAAGAGTAAGATCGATTGAAGATCCTGCGGTCATTATAGTAGTTTTCTTTGAACCGAAGCCCTCATAACCGTTTGATTCGCCACTTGAAAGAATAAGGGGATGAGAACCTTCATGAGTTACTCTTGCCCATGCAAATGCCATCTTGCCGCCCTGAGCGTCGCTTGCCTTATTCTTGACTCTACCAACGCCGATAGAATCCTCCATAGGGAAGGCTGTAGGCTTAGCATTCTTATAGTCTACGTTGGGATATATATTATCTCTTACAACAAGACCGAAACCTGCCTGATTCTGATCTCCATTTATGTACTTAACATTAGCTGTTGCAGTCAGTCTGAAATCCTGATCCTTGTCAAGCTGCTGATAGTAGTAAGCATAACCTTCCTCAGAACCTGCAAGCTTGCCCTTAAAGTCGTCCTGAGCGTCGGTGCCTGTACCTGCTCTCATATAAACGCTTTCTTCTGTACCCTTTATATCATAGAAAGGTACATTAGTGCCGTCGGGACCCTTGCCCATTTCCATAGATTTTGTAACATTGCCCTGTGCGTCCACCTGGTCGCCCATGGTAGTCCAGTTGCCTATGTTACCTGAAACTGCTGCCTTCCAATCGCCTACAGCAGTGTGGGGATACATAAGCTTAACTGAAGTTCCGTCGCCAACCAATGATGTTTCGGGTTCTGATGCGTCTTCCATAAGCTCGGGAATATCTTCCTCGACCTTTTCGGTTGCAACTGCTCCGCCGCCGCCACCGGAAATAGCTTCTTCTGAATCCTCAACGCTTGGCTCTTCAACAGCCGCGTCAGATTCCACAGAGTCATCGGCAGCTACTTCTTCTGCTATAACAGTATCGTCTTCCGCTACAGCAGCGTCTTCCGCATAAGCTACGTTAAATGATGTAAATAACATCGTAGAAGCTAATGCAAAAGCCAATAAACGCTTTTTCATAGAAAAATTCCTCCTTTTTAATTTTTTACAGTTGAACTGTACTCTACAAATACAACCCTTGAAATGACCCGTATGTCTGCCTTCGTTTGTTCCCAAGCGCCACATAGCACACCCGTCATTCAGAACAACGCATTTATAGTTATCTTTATTATAGCTAATTTTTTATGAAAAATCAATATTAAACTATGATAAATTTTCAAATTCTACTGAAAATTTGTGGTAATATCAATGACTTTTGCGTATGAATTTTGCACAATTTTCACAAAACCCAACTTTAACCACTATATGTAGTTTATTTCAGA
>CANQIA010000041.1 GCA_947624015.1 uncultured Clostridia bacterium | reverse complement strand
ATGCTTGCATACCTAAAATTCGGTATATGTTTGGCTTAAAGGGGCGCAGTTGCGCCCCGACCGACATGCAGCGAAGCAAAATGGAGGTACTCCGCAAAGTGCGGAGCAAAATGAAAGCAAAAAAACCGCAAGGCTTTCGCCTTGCGGTCATAAAAATCAAATATATTGATTATTCTAAGATCTTAACAACAGCGCCTGAACCTACTGTTCTGCCGCCCTCACGGATAGCAAATCTAAGACCTACTTCCATAGCGATAGGGCTGATAAGCTCAATAGTCATTTCTACGTTGTCGCCGGGCATACACATCTCTGTACCTTCGGGAAGAGTGATAACGCCTGTAACGTCAGTTGTTCTGAAATAGAACTGAGGACGATAGTTGTTGAAGAATGGCTTATGACGACCACCCTCATCCTGCTTAAGAACGTAAACCTGAGCAGTAAACTTAGTATGAGGAGTGATAGTACCGGGAGCTGCAAGAACCTGACCTCTTTCGATCTCATCTCTTGCTACACCTCTTAAAAGAGCGCCGATGTTATCGCCGGGCTGTGCCTCGTCAAGAAGCTTTCTGAACATCTCGATACCTGTAACAACGACCTTTCTTGCCTTGTCAACAAGACCAACGATCTCAACTTCTTCAGAAACGTGAAGTACGCCTCTTTCAACTCTACCTGTTGCAACAGTACCTCTACCTGTGATAGAGAATACGTCCTCTACGGGCATAAGGAAAGGCTTATCTGTATCTCTCTCGGGATTGGGGATATAATCGTCAACTACGTCAAGTAACTCAACGATAGCATCGCCCCACTTGCCGCTTGTGTCCTGAAGTGCCTGATATGCTGAACCTCTTACGATAGGACAACCTTCGAAGCCGTATTCTTCAAGAAGCTCTGTGATCTCCATTTCAACTAAGTCTAACAATTCCTCATCGTCTACCATATCGCACTTGTTCATGAATACTACGATATAAGGAACGCCAACCTGTCTTGAAAGAAGGATATGCTCTCTTGTCTGAGCCATAGGACCGTCAGTTGCAGCAACAACGAGGATAGCGCCGTCCATCTGAGCAGCACCTGTGATCATGTTCTTAACATAGTCGGCATGACCCGGGCAGTCAACGTGAGCGTAGTGACGCTTAGGAGTCTCGTACTCAACGTGCGCTGTAGAAATAGTGATACCTCTTTCTCTTTCCTCAGGTGCCTTATCGATATTATCAAAAGCAACCTCTTCGCCTAACTGATATCTGTCGTGTAATGTCTTAGTGATAGCAGCAGTTAATGTAGTCTTACCATGGTCAACATGACCGATAGTACCGATATTAACGTGAGGTTTGGTTCTTTCAAATTTTGCCTTAGCCATTTTAAAGTTCCTCCTTAAAATAAATAGATTTTTCTTTTTGTTGCATCAATAAACTATACTGATTTTAACACTATACCTTATTATAGTAAATTTTATAAAAATTTGCAAGTGTTATTTTTAATTATACCCACAAATTAATAATTTTATCTCTCTGAAGCTCTGCCTTCCGCAACCTTATCCTGAATTGACTTGGGAACTGCCTCATAGTGATGTACTTCCATGTTGTAGGTACCTCTGCCCTGTGTGGATGAACGAAGTGATGTGGAATATCCGAACATTTCCGCAAGAGGTACATATGCGTGTACTATCTTTGCGCCGTTCTGATCGTCCATACCTTCTATCCTACCTCTTCTTGAGCTTATATCGCCCATTACATCTCCAAGGTATTCTTCGGGAATAGTGATCTCTACCTTCATTATAGGCTCAAGAAGCTTAGGATCTGACTTTCTCATCGCTTCCTTGAACGCCATAGAACCGGCGATCTTAAATGCCATTTCTGATGAATCGACCTCGTGATATGAGCCGTCGTAACATACTGCCCTTAAGCCCACTACGGGATATCCGCCTATAACGCCTGCCTGCATGGCTTCTCTGATACCTGCGTCTACTGCAGGAATGTATTCCTTGGGGATAGCGCCGCCGACAACCTCATTTACAAATTCATATTCCTTATCGGCATCGGCATCTATCACTTCAAATCTTACCTTACAGTGACCGTACTGACCACGACCGCCTGACTGTCTGGAATACTTGTGTTCCTGATCCACATTATGACCGAACGCCTCTCTGTACGCTACCTGGGGCGCACCTACGTTTGCCTCTACCTTAAACTCCCGTAAAAGACGGTCAACTATTATCTCAAGATGAAGCTCGCCCATACCTGCGATTATAGTATCGCCTGTTTCCGCATTTGTATAAGTCTTAAAGGTAGGATCTTCCTCGGCAAGCTTTGCAAGAGCTATGCCCATCTTATCTCTGCCTGCCTTTGTCTTAGGCTCAATGGCAACTGATATAACGGGATCGGGGAAGTTCATGGATTCAAGTATTACCTCGTGATTTTCATCGCAGAGCGTATCGCCTGTGGTGGTAAGCTTAAGACCTACCGCCGCCGCTATATCGCCTGCATATACCTTATCTATTTCCTTACGATCGTTGGCATGCATCTGAAGGATACGTCCTATCCTTTCCTTCTTGCCCTTTACCGAATTGTATACATAAGAGCCTGATTCAAGCACACCTGAATAAACTCTGAAGAATGCAAGCTTTCCTACGAAGGGATCGTTCATGATCTTGAAAGCAAGCGCCGCAAAGGGTTCTTCGTCTGAAGAATGCTTTTCGATAATATGCTCCTCGTCGCCGGGAAGATGACCCTTGATAGCGGGGATATCCGTTGGAGCAGGCATATATTCTATAACGCCGTCAAGCATTTTCTGAACGCCCTTGTTTCTGTATGCTGAGCCGCAGAATACGGGAACTGCCTCGCAGGCTATACAAGCCTTTCTGAGCGCCTTCTTCATTTCGGCTATCTCAAGATCTCCCTCTTCAAAGTACTTGTCCATAAGGGCTTCGTCGGTAGCGGCTATTGCCTCTACCATAGCTTCTCTGTATTCCTGAGCCTTGTCAGCCATATCGGCAGGAATATCTTCTATTGAAATATCGGTACCCTGCTTGTCGTTATAGAAGTACGCTTTCATTTCCATAAGATCTATAATGCCTTTAAAATCATCCTCTGCGCCTATGGGCAACTGAACGGGGATAGGGTTGGCATTTAATCTTGTCTTTATCATATCTACAACATTGTAGAAATTCGCACCCATAATATCCATCTTATTTACAAAAGCCATTCTGGGTACGTTATATCTGTCAGCCTGACGCCAAACCGTCTCGGACTGAGGCTCAACTCCGCCCTTAGCACAGAAAACAGCTACAGAACCGTCAAGTACTCTTAAAGAACGCTCAACTTCAACTGTAAAGTCAACGTGACCGGGAGTGTCGATTATATTTATTCTGTGCATAGGAGCATCGCCAATATGCCACTGAGTAGTAGTTGCAGCAGATGTGATGGTAATACCTCTCTCCTGCTCCTGATCCATCCAGTCCATAACGGCTGTACCCTCGTGAGTATCTCCTATCTTGTAAGTACGGCCTGTGTAGAATAAGATCCTCTCTGTAAGAGTGGTCTTACCTGCATCGATATGCGCCATAATACCGATATTACGAGTCCTCTCCAATGGGAATTCTCTCGTAGACATATTAATATATCCTCCTTATAATTACCACTTGTAATGTGAGAAAGCCTTATTAGCTTCTGCCATTCTATGCATTTCATCCTTTCTCTTAACTGCGCCGCCGCTATTGTTAAGAGCATCCATGATCTCAGCAGCAAGACGAGCATCCATTGTCTTCTCGCCACGCTTTCTGCTAAATAAAGTAAGCCATCTGAGAGCAAGAGCCTGTCTTCTGTCAGGCTTTATCTCCATAGGCACCTGGTAAGTAGCGCCACCAACACGGCGAGCCTTTACCTCAAGCACGGGCATAATATTTCCCAAGGCTTCCTCAAAAGCCTCAAGAGCCGGCTTTCCTGTTTTTTCCTCAACTGTGGCAAATGCACCGTAAACTATCTTCTGTGCAATGCCCTTCTTACCGTCTAACATAACAGAGTTAATAAGCTTTGTAACCAATTTACTCTTATACATTGGATCAGGCAGTACCTCTCTTTTTGAAACATGACCTTTTCTTGGCACGATTCTTCCCTCCTTAATCATAATCTTATTAATTCAACGGTACTTGCAGATCAATACAACTATTGTCTGCTATACATGCCTGTACTACCAATGATCCGATCTGCACAACAGATTATATCATTAATATACGAGGCATCAAGAAATAATACTGTTATTTCTTGGGACGCTTTGCGCCGTACTTTGAACGAGCCTGCTTTCTGTCGGCTACACCTGCTGTATCAAGTGTACCTCTGATGATGTGGTAACGTACACCGGGTACGTCCTTTACTCTACCACCTCTTAAAAGAACAACGCTATGCTCCTGAAGGTTGTGACCTTCGCCGGGGATATATGCTGTTACTTCGATACCGTTAGAAAGACGAACTCTGGCAATTTTTCTAAGAGCTGAGTTAGGCTTCTTAGGTGTTGCAGTCTTAACTGACGTACATACGCCACGCTTCTGTGGTGAGCTTACGTCTGTCTGTCTCTTCTTAAGAGTATTAAGACCCTTCTGTAAAGCCGGAGCAGTAGACTTGGATACCTTTGTCTGTCTGCCCTTTCTTACTAACTGATTAAATGTTGGCATTAACTGCACCTCCTTAAATAATGATATGATCTGTTCTGCACATAAGCAGCGGGCATAGTTATCCCATTGATTACGCACACAAATGTTATTTTAACACCTAATTTATGTAAAGTCAACACATTTTATGGGAAAATTTAAAGTTTTTGCAGGGGGGGGGAAGGACTTGGGGAGGTTTTTTTGTTTATATGTGTATCGACCCTTCAGTCAGCCCACGCAAATCCGTTTACGGTTTAAAATTTTTGATTGGGCTGACAGCTCCCCTTATCTGAAGGGGAGCCTTTGGTTTATGCTTTACAAAGGCTTTAATAATGTTATAAAACTGAACTTATCACTAACTAAGAAATGAGAAAAGCGTAATACTAAGCTTCCCCTTCAGATAAGGGGCTGGTCGTAACACTTCGTGTTACTGCTCGCCTAAGCAGCCAAGGAAGTGGCAGCCCAACCATTTCTGTGAGTTAAAAATACCTTTGCTTTGGGCTGCCGATAGGGTCGAAAACTCTACTTACCCAACCAAAAATTCATCCATAATTCAAATAAAGCTGTTGCATTATGACCTTTTTACCCATAAGTCATAACGCAACAGCTCCTTTAGAATTTACAGATATTATTACTCTGCTTCGGTAGTTGCCTCATTTGTAGTTTCTTCAACTGTGGTATCCTCGGCAGTAGTTTCTTCAACTGTGGTATCCTCGGTAGTCGCCTCATCGACAGCCTCGGTAGTTTCCTCGTCTGCTTCTGCAGCTTCGGTAGTTTCTTCATCGGCTTTTGCAGCTTCGGTAGTTTCTTCCGTAGTTGCTTCAACAGTAGTTTCCTCTGCCTTAGCGTCGTTTACTGTAACAGTCCTTGTAGCTGCGTCCCACTCTACGTCAAAACCGAAGTACTCTGAAAGGAATCTTACGGGTACCATAGTTCTGCTGTTTATAATAGTTGCGGGAGTGTCAATGTCTACCTCTGCGTCGATCTCGCCGTCGCTTATAACAAGCTTGTTTGCGCCTATTGTCATAGAGGCTGTAAGACCGTCCTTAGTCATAACGACTGTCTTTGTGTCGGCTACCCAGTCAACATCACAGCCAAGTGCCTCTGCTATTACTCTGAAAGGCACCATAGTTCTGTCGTTTAATATAACTGCGGGCTGGTCGCTCTCTACAACTGAGCCTGATACTATAACGGTAACGGCTGAGCCTGATACCACAGGATCGGTAACGAGCATAGGCTTATCTGCGTTGTCCCCTGCTGCATGAACGGGAACCATTACAGTTGCCATAGCCATAGCCAAAGCAAGTACCATACATAACTTTTTTCTCATTTTTGTTTCCTCCAATTTATATAATATTTTCGCCCTATCCGAAGACGGGCAAACACAAAGGATGGGCAACATACCCATCCTTAGGTACACAAATTTTAAAGCTGCATAAGCGCTTTTCTTACTATTTCGCTTACAAGCTTGTTGTCGGCACGACCCTTTGTACGGGCTGAAACAGCGCCCATGACCTTGCCCATATCTCTTACGGACTTGGCGCCGACCTTTTCAATGGTCTCATGAACCATTTCCTTTATAGACTCCTCGGATAACTGCTCGGGAAGGTAAGCCTTGAGGATCTCTAATTTCTTATTGGCAACATCTATCATATCCTGACGCTCAGCCTTTATAAAATCAGGCATAACATCGTTAAGCTTTTTTATTTCCTTGGAAATAACGCCTAACACTCCGTCATCGTCAAGATCGTCTATATGGTTGTCCTTTTCTATTTGCAGCACACCGGCACGAACTATCTGGACAATTTCTTTCTTGGCAGTGTCCTTTTCCTTCATTGCCTGCTTGAGGTCATTAAAAAGCTGCTCCTTTAATGACATAACCATCACTGTCCTTTGTGTAAATTAATTAGTTGTACTTACGCTTTCTTGCAGCCTCAGACTTCTTCTTACGCTTTACACTAGGCTTGTCATAGTGCTCTCTCTTTCTTACCTCGCCCATGATACCTGCCTTTGCACAGTTTCTCTTAAAACGACGAAGAGCGCTATCCAATGATTCGTTTTCTTTTACTCTAACCTCAGACATGTTACTTCCCTCCCTCCGGTTACTCTATGCTGCGCCGAACATAGCAAAGCTATTTTCAAACACTACAAAATTATACACAATTTTTTGGCTCTAGTCAACCTTTAATTAGAATTTTTTTAAATTTTTATTAAGTTTTTCATAAAAATAAGGCTATATATTCCTTTAAGTATGTATTTATGTACAGTTTATGGCGAATTTTGTCCTGAAATATTGACAAAGCCCTTTCGGTGGAATACAATTATCCTATAAAAATACGGAAAGGTAAAATATTATGACACTTAAAGAACTGGAAACAGGAAAAACGGCTGTTATCACGTCTGTAGGCGGAGAAGGCTCTCTCAGGCAGCACTTTCTGGATATGGGCGTTATACCCGGCGCAGAGGTTACTTTGATAAAATATGCGCCTATGGGCGATCCCATGGAGCTTATGATACACGGCTACGAGCTTACTCTTCGTCTTGACGACGCTCAAAAAATAGAGATAGATACTTCTCTTGTAAAGCCTGAGAACGATAAAAAGAAAAAAAGAGACTCCAGTATAAAAATACCTCATCCCGGCTTAGGCGAAAGCGGTAAATATCATATCAAGGAGACCGAACGTCCTTTGCCCGAAGGCACTATGCTGACATTTGCCCTTGCAGGCAATCAAAACTGCGGAAAGACTACATTATTCAATCAGCTTACGGGATCCAATCAGCATGTGGGAAATTTCCCCGGAGTTACCGTTGACAGAAAAAGCGGCACGATAAAGGGACATTCCAACACCCTTGTGACAGACCTGCCCGGAATATATTCTCTTTCCCCTTACAGCAGCGAAGAGATAGTATCCCGCAGGTTCATACTGGATGAAAAGCCCAAGGGCATTATAAACATTGTAGACGCTACCAATATAGAAAGAAATCTCTATCTTACCATGCAGCTTATGGAGCTTGACATACCTATGGTGCTGGCTCTTAATATGATGGATGAAGTAAGAGGAAACGGAGGCTCTGTAAGAATAAACGATATGGAGGCTATGCTCGGTATTCCCGTCATACCCATTGCCGCCAACAGAAACGAAGGCGTAGACGAGCTTATAAAGCACGCTCTCCATGTTGCAAAGTATCAGGAATGCTCTGTAATAAAAGACTTCTGCGATAAGGATGACAACGGCGGAGCTGTACATAGGTGCATACACGGTATAATGCACCTTATAGAAGATCATGCCAAAGCTGCCGATATCCCTATAAGATTTGCTGCCAACAAGCTTATAGAAGGCGATGAAAAGGTGCTTGAGGAGCTTAAGCTCTCGGATAAGGAAAAGCAGTTCGTAGAGGATATAATATCTCAAATGGAAGAGGAAAGAGGACTTGACAGAGCCGCTGCCATTGCTGATATGCGTTTTTCGTTTATAAAGAAAATATGCGACGGCACCGTAATAAAGCCAAGGGAAAGCAAGGAACACGAAAGGAGCCGCAAGGCGGACAGGATACTTACGGGCAAATATACGGCTATTCCTGCCTTTGCGTGTATAATGGGTATCGTTTTCTGGCTGACCTTCAATGTTATCGGCGCATGGCTCCAAGGACTTCTTGAAAGTATCATTGGCATTGCTTCCGATCTTGTAAATACCCTTCTTGTATCGGCAAGTGTAAACGATACTCTCCGTTCACTTGTTATAGATGGTATATTCAACGGGGTGGGAAGCGTTTTAAGCTTCATACCCATAATAGTCACTTTGTTTTTCTTCCTGTCTCTTCTGGAGGACAGCGGATATATGGCAAGAGTTGCCTTTGTAATGGACAAGCTCCTTAGAAAGATCGGTCTTTCCGGCAGAAGCATAGTGCCTATGCTCATAGGCTTTGGCTGTACCGTACCCGGAGTTATGGCAAGCCGTACTCTTCCCTCGGAACGAGACAGAAAAATGACTATAATGCTTACGCCTTTTATGAGCTGTACGGCAAAGCTGCCTATATACGGCTTCTTTGCGGCGGCATTTTTCCCAAAATACAGCGGGCTTGTAATGGTGTGTCTGTATTTCATAGGCATATTTGTGAGCATACTTACAGCCCTTACGCTTAAGTGTACGGTATTCAAGGGCGAAGCAGTCCCCTTTGTTATGGAACTGCCAAACTACCGTATGCCCGGTATCAAAAATGTTGCGCATCTTCTGTGGGACAAGGCAAAAGACTTTCTTCAGAAGGCATTCACGGTCATATTCATAGCCACGATAGTCGTGTGGTTCCTTCAGACATTTGATTTCCGATTGAATGTTGTAGGCAGCTCACAGGACAGCATACTTGCAGTCATTTCAGGCATTATCGCTCCTATATTCAAGCCCCTGGGTTTTGGCGACTGGAGGATCTCCACCTCTCTTATTGCAGGATTTATCGCAAAGGAAAGCGTTGTTTCAACACTTTCCGTACTCCTTGGTTCTACGGAAGGACTTTTGGCGCTTATATCTCCTGTTTCCGCCTTTGCCCTTCTGGTTTTCTGCCTGCTTTACACTCCCTGTATTGCAGCCGTTGCCTCAATAAAAAGAGAGCTTGGCGGTAAATGGGCTGCCGCAATAGTGCTTGAGCAGTGCGCCATAGCTTGGATATGCGCTTTTGCTGTCAATATTATAGGCGGCTTTTTCATGTAATATATATAATATATACTCAAAAGAATGCTCTGCATCCTTTTTTGCGTGTCGATTTTATCGACACGCTTGAAAGAAATGCTTGCATTTCTTTCAGTTTAATTAAGGTCGGAACCAGCCGTGTTTTCCGCAATTT
>CANQIA010000040.1 GCA_947624015.1 uncultured Clostridia bacterium | reverse complement strand
TCAAGGGTTCAGGCTCACAGGATAATTCATTCCGCAGGATGCGCTTCGGGTATAGGCAGCATAAGCTGTCATTCTCTTAGAAAGACATTCGGTTACCATGCGTGGAAAAACGGTGTGCCGCCTGCTCTGCTTATGGAGATATATAATCATAGCTCCTACAGCATCACTAAAAGGTATCTGGGCATAGTTCAAGAGGATAAGGATAATGTATTCAACAAGATACTTTTGTAAGACATTGTATTTAAGGTTAAAAGGAATATGTTTATGAGTGAAATAGGTAAAAAAATACGACTGAAAAGAAAACAAAAGGGTATGATCATGGACAGGCTTTTAAGGCGTGATCCGAGTACAAAGAAGCCTATAGATCCTAAGACGCTGAGCGAGAGGCAGAGAATTATTGATAAAACCATAGAGGAAATGAATAATGCTCAGATAAAACGTATGACCCGAACGGCTAAGATGCTTATTGATAAAATTAATGAGTAAGGGGAGTACCTCTCCACCATTTCTGCGTAATGCAAGCATTACTTGAAATGGTTCCCCTCCCCTTTGCAGGGGAGGCTAGAAGTGACAAGGTGATGTAACAAAAATAGGCTGTTGGGTTGATTTATTGTTTATTATATCGACCCTATCGGCAGCCCAAAGCAAAGGTGTTTTTAACTCACAGAAATGGTTGGGCTGCCACTTCCATTGCACAGAAGATATATCTGACAGCCCCGACCCTTCCACCGCCTAACGGCGGTTCCCCTCCCCAGCACTTTTGCTTCGCAAAAGCAAACCTACGGTTTGTCGGATAGCTTTCCGATGCAAACCTCCGACGCCTGCAATAAAACACATTGCGTTTTATCGCAAGGCTAGGGGGAGGCTGGAGGTGGGGAGGGGCTGGCTTTGCCGTAGGCAAAGTGCTGAATCTTCTCTAAAGGGGAAGCTTTCGTATAGGTTCTTCACATTTTTTGAGATAGTGAGAAATGCTGTTTTTTCGAAATAATAAGGGAAGTTGAATAGCGTATTCCTAAAGCTCCCCTTAGGAGAAGGGGAGCTGGCAGCGCAGTCAAAGGATTTGAAGTAATAAGCCTTTGAACTGCGCTGACTGAGAGGTCGAACTTTTTAACCTAAACAAAAATCAACACAGAAGTTATTATTCCGCCCATTTCTTACAGGGAAGATAGGCATATTTAATATCGCCCCCAAACCCCACCCTGTAAGTTTAGGTAAAAAACCTCCCCTATCAGGGGAGGTTTCGGCGTGTCGATAAAATCGACACGCTTGAAAGAAATGCTTGCATTTCTTTCAGTTAGCTGTCAGAACTTTTACCTTCGGTAAAAGCAGGGCTTACGCCCTGTCGGATTAATCTTTCCGATTCAATGGTAGGAACCAGCATTGCACCGAAAGATTTATCGGACAGCCGAAGGCTGGCTTTCACAGAGTGAAAGTGCTGACGTGTTTTCCGCAATTTAGGCATAAATGCCTAAATTACAGAAAAGTTCCTGTCCTCAGGCGGGCAAAGCTCGCCTTGCGGATTAAAGTCTGCGACGCTTTTTTGCAAACTGTTCTTTACTTAAGAGTATATTCTCTATTGAAATATTGTTTTTTTATTCTTATCGCCTTAATCCGTTTTCATTACCATCTTTTGCTCTTATTCTTGATCTCTTCCTTGATCTCATTGATAAAATCATCAACGGCATATGCGCCCAGGTCATCGCCCTTACATCTTACGGAAAGCGTACCGTCTGCGGCTTCCTTTTCGCCTACGACTACGATATAAGGCACTCTTTCATTCCTTGCTTCTCTTATTTTATAGCCTATCTTTTCGGCTCTGTGATCCGTTTCGACTCTTATGCCTTCCGCCTCAAATCTATCCTGTACTTGTGAAGCATATTCCGCATATTTATCGGATATGGGAAGTATCTTTACCTGTACGGGAGCAAGCCATGTTGGGAAGTGTCCCGCAAAGTGTTCTATAAGGATACCTATAAATCTTTCAATAGAACCGAAGCAAACTCTGTGGATCATAACGGGGCGTTTCTTTTCGCCGTCCTTATCTGTGTATTCAAGCTCAAATCTTTCAGGCAACTGCATATCCAACTGGATAGTACCGCACTGCCAAGTCCTGCCTAAAGAGTCCTCAAGGTGGAAATCTATCTTAGGACCGTAGAATGCGCCGTCGCCTTCGTTTATAACATAATCTCTGCCCAGGTCATCAAGAGCGCCTTTTAAGCCGTTGGTAGCTCTTTCCCAATCCTCGTCTGAACCCATAGAGTTCTCGGGTCTTGTGGAAAGCTCAATGTGATAGTTAAAGCCGAAGAGAGTATATACCTGATCTATAAGGGCTACAACGCCTTTTATTTCATCCTTTATCTGGTCAGGCGTCATAAATATATGGGCGTCATCCTGAGAGAAGCAGCGTACTCTCATAAGTCCGTGAAGGGCGCCGCTCTTTTCATGACGGTGCACCAGACCGATCTCGCCGGCTCTTATAGGCAGATCTCTGTAGGAATGAGGCTCCTGCATATATACAAGCATACCGCCGGGACAGTTCATTGGCTTTATGGCAAAGTCCACATCGTCTATTTTTGTGGTATACATATTTTCCTTGTAATGATCCCAGTGTCCTGAACGTTCCCAAAGCTGTCTGTTAAGCATCATAGGTGTCTGTATCTCAACATAGCCTGCCTTCTTGTGTATTTCTCTCCAGTAATCGAGAAGAGTATTCTTTAAAACCATGCCCTTCGGAAGGAAGAAGGGGAAGCCGGGACCTTCGTCAAGAAGACAGAAAAGACCAAGCTCCTTGCCGAGCTTTCTGTGGTCTCTCTTCTTAGCCTCTTCAAGCATATTGATATATGCTTCAAGGTCAGACGCCTTTGTATAGGCTGTGGCATAAAGACGAACGAGCATTTTGTTCTTTTCGCTGCCTCTCCAGTATGCGCCTGCAACACTCATTATCTTAATGGCTTTGCATGGTTTGGTACTCATAAGATGAGGTCCTGCGCAAAGGTCGGTAAATTCCCCCTGTCTGTAAAATGAAATAACTGCGTCCTCCGGCAGGTCGTTTATAAGCTCTACCTTGTAGGGTTCGTTCTTTTCTTCCATAAACTTTATGGCGTCTGCTCTGGGAAGCTCGAATTTTTCTATCGGCAGGTTCTCTTTTACGATTTTTTTCATTTCGGCTTCGATCTTTTCAAAGTCTTCGGGGTTAAATGTAATATCGTCAAAATCATAGTAGAAACCGTCTTCGGTAGAAGGACCGATAGCAAGCTTAGCCTGCGGATATAATCTCTTTACTGCCTGAGCCAGTATGTGAGAAGCAGTGTGCCTGAATGCTCTCTTGCCTTCGGGAGAATCGAATGTGCATATTTCGACTTCACAGTCTTTTGTGATCTCTGTCCTCAGATCCACTACATTGCCGTCAGCTATGCCGCAGCATGCGTTTCTGGCAAGTCCTTCGCTCAGATCCTTGGCGATATCAAGTATTGTGATACCGCTTTCATAGGCTTTGCTGCTGCCATCTTTTAAAGTAATATTTACCATTTTTTACACTCCTTTTCAAATAAATAAAAAACGGCAACTCTCCCCTGTAAGGGACGAGTTACCGTGGTTCCACCCTAATTGCATTTCTGCCTCTTTTATGACATATAACGGTGTCAGCCGTGCTTTATTAGAGCAGGCTCCGAGGTGGTTTTCACAAATGCGGGCATAAGATAATCTCAGCAATTTATCTCTCTCTGAAATGCTCTGCAAGGCTACTGTCCTCATCATCGCCTTAAATCAATTATCATTATATATTTTTTAGTGTATTATGTCAAGGTATATTTTTTTATTCCTCGGCGCTTTCCTCTTTTTGCTCTTCGGCAGGCTTTTCCGCATAAGCGCCTGTTTTATTAAGGCAATCTCTGAATTCATCGCCTGTTACCTTTTCCTTGTCTATAAGGAGTTGAGCGGTTCTGTGGAGAGCGTCCATATCTGAGGAAAGTATCTCCATTGCCTTGTCATAAGAGGTTGTTATTATCCTCTTTATTTCGGCGTCTATTTCGGAAGCTATCTCTTCGCCGTAATTTCTGCCGTGACCGATATCCTTGCCTAAGAATACATCGTGGTTCTCATCGCCGTAAAGTATGGGACCGAGCTTATCGCTCATACCGTATTTTGTTACCATAATGCGGGCAAGCTTTGTAGCCTGCTCAATATCTCCGCTTGCGCCTTGCGTAATGTCATCGAACACAAGCTTTTCCGCAACTCTGCCGCCAAAGGTGGCAACTATGGTCTGCTCCATTTCCTTTCTGAACTCAAAGCCCTTTTCCTCAGGCATAGGCATGGTATATCCTCCTGCACGTCCTACGGGAATGGTTGAAACAGTGTGTACCGGGCTTAAGTCGGGAAGCTTTTCGAACAATATTGCGTGTCCCGCCTCATGGTATGCGGTTATCTTTCTTTCTTTTTCCGTTATTACCCTTGATTTCTTTTCGGTACCCAGAGCAACCTTAATAAAGGAATCCTTGATATCCTTCTGAGTTATTATTCTCTGATTGTGCCTTGCAGCCAGAAGGGCAGCTTCGTTTAAAAGATTCTCAAGATCGGCGCCCGTAAAGCCCTGAGTGGTCTTTGCAATTTCGTTAAGATCCACATCAGGTCCCATTTTCTTGCCCTTGGAGTGTACCTTAAGTATCTCCTCTCTGCCCTTTACATCGGGAGTGCCTACAAATATCTGTCTGTCAAAGCGTCCCGGTCTCAAAAGAGCGGGATCCAGTATATCGGGGCGGTTAGTAGCCGCTATTATGATTATACCCTCGTTTACGCCAAAGCCGTCCATTTCCACAAGGAGCTGATTAAGAGTCTGCTCTCTTTCGTCATGACCGCCTCCGAGACCTGCGCCTCTTTTACGTCCTACGGCGTCTATCTCATCTATAAACACAAGGCAAGGCGTATTTTTCTTAGCTTGATCGAAAAGATCTCTTACCCTTGAAGCGCCTACGCCTACGAACATTTCCACAAAGTCGGAGCCTGATATAGAGAAGAAGGGGACACCCGCTTCTCCTGCAATAGCCTTGGCAAGAAGAGTTTTACCTGTACCGGGAGGACCCACCATAAGCATACCCTTGGGTATTCTTGCGCCTAGGTCAATGAACTTGCGAGGCTGCTTGAGAAATTCTACTATCTCCTCGACCTCAGCCTTTTCCTCTTCAAGACCCGCAACATCCTTAAATGTTACCTTTTTGTCGTTTTCATTGAGCAGTCTGGCTCTTGCTCTGCCGAAATTCATTACCTTGCCGCCGCCTGCTCCGCCTCTGAACTGCTGGAACATCATAAATATAAGAGCGCCAATAATAATGATGGTGATCACAGTCAGTATTATAGACATTGTATTGCCTGCTCTTGACGGCTCTACGGTAACGATATCGACCTGATTTGAAACTGCGGCATTGTTAAGTATATCCACAAAGCTGTCCATGTTGGGAACGCTTATACTGTATGGCTGTCCCTCCTTGGGATGCACATAGGCAATGCCTGAATTGTTTACGTCGGAAGAACGCTGTATCTCTATTGCATCTACCTGATCGTTTACTATCTGAGATATCATGTCATTGTAGGAAGGGCGTTGAGCATCGCCTGTTATATTGTTCATATTTTTAGCAAAAGCAACAACTGTAATTATAACTGCAAAAATCACAATATACATTACTATGCTTCTTACAAAACTGTTTTTCAAAATTTAACCTCCTTAATAAAGGCTTCCCCTTATGTATTCATATTTTATAATGATAACATAAAATCACATATAATTCAACATAAAATAATTTTTCTTATTCGACAGCAGGTTTACGCTTTCTTTTATTAACTCCTATTTTCTGATACCATATACCGCATATAAGCGCCGTAAAGGGGATCGTAAGGAGTATTCCCAAGCTTCCCACAAGAGCCTGCATTATTTCCATAATGATTTTTTCCTTGTTGAGCAGTTCGGATAATGAGCTGTTATATAATATTTGCAGTACAGTGGTAGCCATAGCGCTTCCGATATATGCAAGCACAAGAGTATTAGCCATTGTTCCCATCATGTCACGTCCTATTACCATGCCGCTTTTGTAAAGCTCGGAAGGACTGATCCTGCCCACCTTGAGCTTAAGCTCGTGGAGGGCGGAACTCATACTCATTGCAACGTCCATAACTGCGCCCATGGCGCCTATTGTAACGGAGGCGAATATGATACCCAGCAGATCTATATTCGGCAGCTCCAGTATAAGCCTTTGAGTGTCTGCGTCCATAAGACCGTTCCAGTTAAGAAGCTTGTTCATAATAACGGTAATTATGCCTGATATTATCACGCCGCCGGTACAGCCTGTAATTGCCATAACGGATTTTATATTAAGACCGTTTACAATAAGAAGCGTCATAAGTATAGTGTATATGCAAATGACTATTGCCCATATGTATATGTTCCTGCCTGCGATAACTGCGGGAACAAATACCGCAAAGACTGCAAGACAGGTAAAAAACAGGGATACAAGAGTATTTACGCCCTTGCCTCTGCCGAAGAAAAGAAGCAGAGCCACAAATACGGCGCCAAGCCACATAAGTATGTTTGTTCTTATATAGTTTGTAAACTGCCACTGATTTTCAATAGAGCAGTCCATAAGTATCTTGTCGCCTTCCTCCACAGGCTTTACCGCAACGGTAGGATCATTTTCATTTACTATCTGCACGCCTATGACCTCATCTCCCGTATTTTTGACCTTGGCGGAAAAATATATCTCACGATCTCCTGTCAGTTCATTGTGTTTTTCCTCACGTATTGCCAGTATTTCCGCTTCTACGTTCATAACATCGCTTTTTTCCCCTGCAAGGAGTTTATAGTCTGTGCCGCTTACGGCAATTTTATGCCCCAGATATATAAATATGGCGCTTAATATGATCACTATGCAGTAAACTGCTTTTTGAAATGATTTATCTTTCAACGGATATTCCTTCCTTTCATTATATACTTCCCTAATTTTATCACAAATAAGCAAAAAATCCATACAAAATATAAAAAATTCATATAATTTTAATCAACGCTGCAAATTGACCACGGATACATACAAAACGGTAAAGCTTATAATAGGACTTTGCCGGAGGCGGTATTTGTCGAAGTGTGATTATTGACACGATTATACGTAAAATCTATAATATAATTGTAATGTAGTTAGTTTATGACTATATTCCTTTTAACCGGGCACAGGCTTGAACCACCTGTGCTTTTTCTATGCTAAAAATGAATAAATATTTTCTCTCGGGGCAAAATAAATGCAAATAAACAGTAAAGGAGAGAAAGCTATGTTCAGACATGAAAAAAGATTGTTCCACCCTGTTGAGGTGGAAAGACCCAATCCCCAATATGCCGCTCTTATGCAGGAGCAGCTTGGAGGCGCCAACGGCGAGCTTAAGGCGGCTATGCAGTATATGGCTCAGAGCTTTAGGATCAAGGACAAAGAAATAAAGGATATGTTTATGGATATTGCCGCCGAAGAGCTGAGCCATATGGAAATGGTGGCTGAGACCATAAACCTTTTGAACGGTCACGATGTAAACTATATGTCTACCGATGTAGGCGAAATAGAAACTCATGTGCTTTTGGGTCTTAATCCGGGACTTATGAATTCATCAGGCTATTCATGGACAGGGGATTATGTAAGCGTAACGGGAGACCTCTGCGCAGATCTGCTTTCGAATATTGCTTCGGAGCAGAGGGCAAAGGTAGTATACGAATATCTGTACAGACAGATAGCGGACAAAAAGGTAAGGGCAACCATAGACTTTCTTCTTAACAGAGAGGAAGCCCACAATGCCATGTTCAGAGAGGCGTTCAACAGAGTGCAGGATACAGGCTCAAATAAGGACTTTGGCGTAACGGAGGATTCCAGACTGTATTTTGACCTTTCCACTCCTTCTCCCAAGGGCAGCTTGAACAGTGGCGTAAATACTACGCCGCCAAGCTTCAGATAGTCATAATAAAGACAGGTCTTGAATATAATGTAATAAAAAACGGAGAAGCATATTATGAAAAGTAAAACAAACCTGATAATCGCCATATTGATACCTCTTGCCGTAGGCGCTGTTTCGGCTTATCTGAGCAGACAGGGTATGGATTCATACGCCGCTCTAAGGCAGCCGCCCTTAAGTCCGCCTGATACAGTCTTTCCCATAGTATGGACAATATTGTATATACTTATGGGCATATCATCATACATGATATACACATCGGACAGCGGCAAAAAGGACAATGCCCTTAAATGGTATGGCATACAGTTGACTCTTAATTTCTTCTGGAGCATAATATTTTTCAGATTTATGCTTTTCCTGCCTGCTTTTATATGGCTTGTTTTGCTTATTATAGCCATAGGTATAATGATCTTTAAATTCTATGAGATAAAGCCTGCTGCGGCATATATGAATATTCCCTATATTATATGGTGTATATTTGCCGCTTACCTTAATTTTGGCGTATATATTCTGAATAAATGAGGAAGTATCGAATATTATGGCAGGCGCAAACCCTACGCAGGCTCTGCACATCGTTTTTGGGCAAGGCGCAGCCCTGTTTATAATAAAAACAATGCTTTATGCTGCGAGCATAGTACAAAAAAACACTCCTTTGCTATAATCAGAGCGAGGAGTGTTTTTATATGCGCGTTAAGAAACAAATATGTACAGGCTTAATAAAATCTTAACAAATTTTTGGAAAATTGCTATTGACTTAAAGTAAGCTTCAGGTCTTAAACTTTAATTGTGTAAAGTAAAAACGGGGGATCTCCCCTTTCTAAGATTATGGCTGCTGTCTCCGCTTTTGCTTTACAAAAAATGTAAATGCTGTTATAATCAATAAAAAGGACAATGGTTCGGATCAAGCCCTGTTCCGTAAATATGACAGGGAGGATCATTATGAGCGTTAAGCTCATTTATAATAAAAATATAAGGAGGAAATTTTATGGCATGTTTTGTAGTACCTGCAGTTGAAGCAGTTGTAACAACCGTTGCAAAAAAGGTAGTTGAGAAAAAGGAAGGCGAAAGCGTTGAGGTCAGAACAAGGTTTTCCGAAAAGTTAAAATGGCTCAATAATATGCTTTGGGGCGGTTCTGCTCTTTTGGCTTTTGAGCATGTATGGCACGGAGAGGTAGTACCGTGGTTCCCCTTCCTTACAAATGCGGTGGCGCCCGGAACAAGGGCGGAAATGCTGCATGAAATGGCGACCACAGGCAGCGCTATGGCGTTAGTTGTAACGGGAGTATGGGCTTGCGCCGTTGCCGTATCAGTATCTGTTGAAAGGAAAGCTTGCGCTTCCGAGGAGGAAGCATAGTATGACATTGCTTATTACCGTATTTGCGGCAGTCGTTTCAACAACGGTGTGGTATTTTACGGGGCTTGATGAGAGTAAAAAATTGGGCGTGCTTTCACTTATGTACTGGGGCGCATCCCTTATGTGGTTCGTAGACGCCCTGTTTGAATATGCCGAGCTTAAGGCAGATTATTTCCGACCGTCGGCAGCGGATATGCTCAACGATACATATTTAGGCTTGTCGGTAGTCGCTCTGGGGCTTGTAATATGGCTCATCATACTGTTTGTAAAGGATCCTCAGGGCTATGTAAGAAAAAGACTTTCTAAAAAAGGCGGTAAATAAACCGCCTTTCAGACTGTCGAAAAACAATATTTCAACAGAGAATATAAATCTTTAGTGAAGAACGGTTTGCAAAAAAAGCACTGGTCGCATTACTTCGCAATGCTGCTCGCCATGCATCCGGGTCGCAGACTTTAATCCGCAAGGCGAGCTTTGCCCGCCTGAGGACAGGAACTTTTCTGTAATTTAGGCATTTATGCCTAAATTGCGGAAAACACGGCTGGTTCCTACCTTAGCTAACTGAAAGAAATGCCAAAAAGCATTTCTTTCAAAAGTGTCGATTTTATCGACACGCAGTAAAGGCGGTAAATAAACCGCCTTTTATGTAATGGAGGAAATATGAAACTTGAGGATTTTTTCAGAGAAAACAACAAAATAGCGTTGGGTTTTTCAGGCGGCGTGGATTCATCCTATCTGCTGTATGCAGCTAAAAAATACGGAGCCGATGTAAAAGCTTATTATGTAAGGACACAGTTTCAGCCTGTGTTTGAATACAGGGATGCATTGAAGCTTGCAAGGTATGTAGGCGCAGAGCTTACTGTTATTGACTATGATATACTTGCCGATAATAAAATTACGTCAAATCCCTGTGACAGATGTTATCACTGTAAGACGAAAATTTTTTCCGCCATTTGTAAAAAAGCGCTTAAAGAGGGATACAGCACGGTAATAGACGGAACAAACGCTTCCGACGATGCCTCTGACAGACCCGGAATGAGAGCATTGAGTGAACTGAGAGTAATATCTCCTTTAAGAGAATGTGGTATAACAAAGTCGGATGTTCGCAGACTTTCAAAGGAAGCGGGGCTTTTTACATGGGATAAGCCTGCCTACGCCTGCCTTGCCACAAGAATACTTGCGGGAAACAAAATAACGGCAGAAAAGCTGAAAAAAATAGAGTGTTCGGAAAATATATTATTTAAGATGGGTTTTAAGGACTTCAGAGTAAGGATGTACCATGACATTGCTAAACTGGAATTTACGGATGAGGAAATAAAAAAGGCATTTGATTTAAGGGATAATATAGTTGCAGAGCTTTCTTTGTATTTTGAGGATATTGTTCTGGATATGAAGGGCAGGAATAAAAATGGATAGAGCAGAGATAAGAAGAATACTGAATGATGTGGCAGTCGGGAAGATATCTCCCCAAGAAGCTGAGATAAAGCTTAAGCTTGAACCGTTCCGTGAACTGGGCTTTGCAAGCGTAGATCATCACAGAGGACTGAGACAGGGTGTCTCCGAGGTCATATACGGCGAAGGCAAGACCTGGGAGCAAATAGTGGAGATATCCCGTGCCTTGATCGATAAGGGACAAAAGACGATACTTGTAACAAGGCTTTCGGAAGAAAAAGCAAAAAATATTATGGAATATATTAAGCTTGATTATTATGAAATGGGAAATATCGGCATAATCGGAGAAATGCCAAAGCCCGATACGGAGGGTACTATCCTTATTGTAACGGGAGGCACAAGCGATATTCCCGTTGCGGAGGAAGCGGCGATCACATGCAAGGCGCTTGGCAACAATGTAAAATGTCTTTATGACCTAGGCGTTGCAGGTATACACAGATTGCTTGCCCATTCGGAAGATATTATGAGGGCAAAAGTGATAATAGCCATAGCAGGTATGGAGGGCGCTCTTGCAAGCGTTGTGGGAGGACTTGCGGATTGTCCCGTTATAGCAGTGCCTACAAGCGTAGGCTACGGAGCCTCCTTCGGAGGACTGTCAGCCCTTTTATCTATGCTGAATTCCTGCGCAAGCGGAGTAAGTGTTGTGAATATAGACAACGGCTTCGGCGCAGGCTATATGGCAAGCATGATAAATCACATAGGAGGAAAATAGTATGAAAACTCTTTATTTGGAATGCAATATGGGTGCGGCAGGGGATATGCTGATGGCAGC
>CANQIA010000039.1 GCA_947624015.1 uncultured Clostridia bacterium | reverse complement strand
GAGAGGTCAAAAACACCCATTCCTCATCAAAGACTCATATACCCGCACAACAGGCAATCCCACAATAGTATAAAAATCGCCTTCAATTCTATCCACAAGCACGGCGCCCTTTCCTTGTATACCATATGCGCCTGCCTTATCCATAGGTTCGCCGCTGTCAACATAGGCGCTTATTTCCGCATCGGTAAGCCTTCTGAAATGCACATCGGCACGGTCCGCAAAGTTTTCTATAAACAATCTATTATTTATAAAATAATACATTGCAACGCCTGTGTACACATGATGCACCTTGCCGGAAAGCTCCTTAAGCATACTGACGGCTTCATCTCTGCCGGAGGGCTTACCCAGTATTTTATCATTATGAACGACAATAGTGTCGGAGCCTATAACAACGGTATCCTTTTTTGGCAGTTCATTTAAAAATACTGCCTCTGCTTTTCTCAAGGATAGCTCCATTACTATATCTCCGGGAGATCGAGAGCTGTCGTAGCTTTCATCTGCCTCACTTGTAATTACTTTAAAATCAAAACCTATCTGCTTTAATAAATCATATCTTCTCGGCGAACCCGATGCCAGTATTATATCCATTTATTTTATACCTCTGAAACATTTGTTATAAACTATTCCTGCCAAAAGCATACCTATTATGCCTGCGATGGTAAAGCTTACGGTAAATCCGAAATTAAATGTAAAAAATCCCAGATCAAGTACGAATGGCTGAGTAAAGCCAATTGTTTTACCATAGTTCAGCCAATATAAATAAGGAATTTTATCTGCAAGAGTACCCATAAAGCTCCCAAGTATAAGTCCCGATATAAGAACCAATAAAAATACAATGTTAAAATTCTTCATAATGATCTCCTTTGTATATGTATTATTTTTATTTTATATTAAAATACCTTTTATTTCAAGACTTTTGGTTGAAATAAAAGGCAAAATTTAATATAATAGGCATATATGAGGTGATCGGATGCTTTTTAATTCTCTTACTTTTATTATTTTTTTTATAATTGTTGTTTTTTTGTACTATACATTGCCCCATAAGCTAAGATGGATAATGCTTCTTATTGCCAGTTGCATTTTTTATATGTGCTGGAGATGGGAGCTTATTTTACTGATACTTTTTTCCACCTTATCAAACTATATACTTGCCTTATGCATAGATAAATACAGAGATAGGAGCAAAAAACTGCTTATTCTCAGCTTGTTAATAAACTTTGGTCTGCTGTTTGTATTCAAGTATATGATGTTTATTAACCATACGTTTATGTTTATATATGAACGCCTTGGTATGGCATATCCCATAGGCGATTTTGACATTATACTGCCTATGGGCATTTCATTTTATACCTTTCAGGCGGCAGGTTATACCATTGATGTATACAAAAAGGAGTACAAGCCCGAAAAAAATTATTTTAAACTGACATTATTTGTTACATTTTTCCCTCAGCTCGTGGCAGGTCCCATAGAAAGGGCGGACAGGCTTCTTTCTCAGTTGTTTACTAAAAAGAAGTTTAGTCTTGACAACCTGTCCTTGGGCGTTAAGCTTATGATAATGGGATATTTCAAAAAAATTGTAATAGCGGACAGAGCCGCCGTTCTTGTTGACACTGTGTTTAACAATGTGACGGAGCATACGGGTATAGCATATATTATCGCTGCGCTTTTCTTTACCTTCCAGATATACGGGGATTTCAGCGGATACACGGATATTGCAAGGGGCTGCGGCAAAATATTGGGCATAGACCTTATGTATAACTTCGACAGACCGTATCTTGCCACAAGCATAAAAGATTTCTGGAGAAGGTGGCACATATCTCTTTCCTCCTGGTTCAGAGATTATGTGTATATACCCTTAGGCGGCAGCCGCTGTTCTACTCTTAAAAAATACAGAAACATTATGATCACATTCCTTGTAAGCGGTCTTTGGCATGGCGCCAACTGGACATTTGTGCTGTGGGGCGGAATACATGGACTGTATCAGATAATAGGGGATATAAAGAACAAAATACTGCCTAAGATCAACCTTTTTGTTATGGATATATTCAGAATAATAATAACATTTACGCTTGTTGTACTTGCGTGGATAATATTCAGGGCAAATACAATAGGCGATTGTATATATATTTTCAAGAACCTGTTCAACGATATATACTCTATAACGGATGCGCAGTATATGTATACGCTTGTAAATAATATGGGATTGCAGCTCTTTGAAATATTGCTGCTCATAGGCGCCATACTGATATTGATATTCTCGGATATGATAGGCAGAAACAGGGATATACATGACCTTATGGACAAATTTCCTTTCCCTGTGAGATTTATATACTATTATGGGCTTTTGGCTGTTATTCTCTGTACGGGGGTGTTCTCAGGTGGAGGAGAATTTATTTATTTCCAATTTTAAAAAATGGTCGGTATTTGTTTTAAAGCTTGCGCTTTTTGTTATATGCCTGTATTATCTTGCAGAATATGTAGGCGTTAAATATGCTGCCGCCACTACCGAAAATTTAATAAACAACTACAACGAAAGTCGGTGGAATGAATTTTACGCTCAGCCCAAAAACAGCCTCGATATGGTGTTTATAGGCTCATCTCATTCCTATTGCACATTTGATCCGGAGATAATAGACAAGGGACTGGGAACAAACAGCTTTCAGATGGGTATGCCCTTGCAGCATATGGATTCAGCATATTATACACTAAGGGAAATACTGAACTATCAGCATCCCAAAACCGTTGTTGTAGAGGTGTACTGGGATATGCTTGACGATGAATTTGAGCTGACTCAGGCAGGCTATCTTTTCCAGGTAATGAAAAATTCAGAGCTTGAAAAGAGTTATATCAAGGAGGTTTTTCCCCTTAGCGAAAAAATAATGTACAGCATAAATATATTCAGGTATCAAAAGGACTATTTTGCATACAGAAATTCAAAGCTAAAGGAGAAGATAGAGAACAATTACGGAGTTTCTCTGCCTGCCGCTCAAAAGCAGCAGGGCATTGAAAAATACCGTTCAAAGGGATACACATACTGTAATTATCATATGCTGCCCGATGAATTTGACAAAACAAATCAGTTTAAAAATGTTGACGGCAGGGAATGGACAATAAACGCCACACAGGTAAAATATCTCAACAAGATAGTCAAATTGTGCGCAGACAATAATATTGAAGTTATATTTGTGACTGCGCCCATTGCCAATGTTTCTATGGATTATATTAAAAATTACGACAGAATACACAATGAGATACAGAAAATTGCCGATGAAAATAATGTACCGTATCTGGATATGAATATAGTCAACAGCAAGGAGAAGCTGTTTACCCATGATAATTTCAGAGATGATGCGCATCTTAATCACAGCGGCGTTGAAATTGCCGATAAATATTTTGTTGACTGGTATAAAAAAATATCTGGTATTTAATTATAGTATAGTGTATAATTACAATAGGAAAATATAAAGAAAGGGGGCGGAAAATATGAAAAAATGCGTTGCCGCTGCGTTGGCGCTGCTTTTTACAGTAACAAGTGTTTATGCCGCCGATATTTCCGTAACCATCAACGGGGAAAATGTTGAGTTTACAGGACAACAGCCATTTATTACAGACGGCAGAGCCTTCATACCCATAAGGGAAGTTTTTGAGATGCTCGGATATAATGTAAGCTGGGACAATGCCGATAAAACAGCGACCCTTGTAAGCAATGAAAAAACTATAAAAATATCTGCCTATAAAAATCATCTTACAATAGATAATAATACGGCTGTGGCTCTGGATCTGCCGCCCCGGATAATAGACGGCTCTATGCTGATACCTCTCAGAGCGGTGGGAACTGCCGCAGGCATAGATATGGAATGGGATCATGTTAGCAGAACGATATTGCTCAGATCTCAGCCCGATGTATATATTTCAAACGAGACTATGTCATATGGAAGGGCATACGAATTTCTTTATAAATGCCTCAGCATTACGGATTATGCGGATACGCTCTATCTGTCAAAGCTCAAAGATATATATGCGGGAGAAAATTATGAGGAAATAAAGCTTATTTTTGATGATATATACTCTGAGCTTCAGGATTACAGGGATATTATATATGACTTTATTCCTACGGATAAGAACGAAGAAGGGCTTAAGGCTATTACGCTAAGATACATAGACAATGAAATGCGATTTATAGAGCTTTACGAATCCGAGGTCGCCGAAAAGGATCCGCCCGAAAACAAGATAAGTCAGTATGAGGCTCTGGAACTGGAGTATCGTGAGCTTGAAACGTTGTTTGAAGAGGCTGTGAGCAGCTATCACTACAGGATAGAAAAGTTTGTACAGGATAATTTTGATATCAATTCTCTTGACAGCTCTCAAAAGGTGGCTCTTGAAAATTATATCACAAGGCTTGCGGAAGCGGGACAAGCCAATATACCTGAGATAACAAGGCTTGATATAGATGTGAAAGATATTCTCAAAGAACCTACCGAGTATGCGCTAAAGCTTAGAAATGACGCAAAAAAGAGAAATGCCGCATTTTCCGCCATAGTTATCCCGGAGGGCTTTGAAAAAAGAGCCGAGATAATATATTATGCCGATTCTATGCTTGAAAAAATGGCTGAAGCTCTTGAGGCATATAACAGCGGCGATATTTCATACAAGAAGGCTGAGACCCTTATATTTATTTTTGGCAAGCTTTATGACGACTTTAACGAAGAAGGCGCCGAGGGCAGATTTGTAAGCATAGTCAAGGATGCGCCCGAGGTTGTAAGAACATAATTATAACACAAATTGCGACAAAAAAATTTGTCGCAATTTTTTTGTTGTCATTATTTTATCTTTTACAAAATATAACATACCTCTGAATTATAATTAACTCAGAGGTGATGAGAACATGAATGTAAATATATATGCGGATGAAATGCTGTTTATAAATTTTGCCGTCAATACAGCCATTATACTTACAGGCAAAAAAATGCTGAATAAAGCAACTCATATCATTAAGGATATGCTTTTGGCGGCGATGTTTTCTGTTTTTTCTTTTTTTGTAATAATTTCTCCTTTAAGAGATCACATAAATTTTTTGTTAGTTGCCATACCCGATATAATAATGGTACTGATATTGTTTAAGCCGAAAAATGTGTCGGAATTTATAAAATATACCGCTGTGGTAAAAATAAGCTCCCTGTTTATAAATGAAGCTTATCTCCTTTTGCGTCACTATTTCGGCATAGGCAATATGATAATTCTTGTTTGCGGAGCAGGTCTTTCATATTTATCCGTAATATTGCTAAGGTATATAATAAAAAGCAATACATATTATCACAGTGTAAACATAATGCGCAGCAACAAGTCGGTAAATACTGTAGGACTTGTGGATACAGGCAATTCTCTTATAGAACCCATTAGCCGAAAGCCCGTTATCATTGCTGAATTAAGAGCGATAAAGGAGCTGCTGCCCAAGGATTTTGCCATGCTTTATACATCCGAAGGCAAATGCTCGCTTATGGATGCGGTGGCGTCCATAAACGATGAGCAATTCAGAAAAAGTATAAGAATTATTCCCTTTAACAGTATTGGAAACGAAAACGGTGTAATGCTTGGATTTGTTGCCGATAAGGTCGATATAGATGGCAATTCCATAAAAAAACCGATCGTTGCCATATATAAAAATGATCTTTGCAAAAATGGTCTGTACAATACTTTGCTTAGCCCCAGACATATAGGAGGTGTTTGAAATGGCGGTTAAGGATTATTGGGAAAGCTTCCTGCGCAATATTATGGGGAAAGGGTACATTTACTATATTGGCGGAAATGATGTACTCCCTGAGCCTTTGAATGCCGAGGATGAAGCTCGACTTATAAATAAGCTTTGCAACGAGGGGGATGAAGGCGCAAAGGATATACTTATTGAAAGAAATCTGAGGCTTGTTGTGTACATAGCCCGAAAATTTGAGAATACGGGGATAAATGTGGAAGACCTTATTTCTATCGGTACCATAGGTCTTATAAAAGCTATAAACACATTTAAGCCCGACAGAAATATAAAGCTTGCCACATATGCGTCAAGGTGCATAGAAAACGAAATACTTATGTATTTAAGGCGTACTACCAAAATAAAAACCGAAGTATCCATCGATGAGCCTCTTAATGTAGACTGGGAGGGCAACGAGCTTCTGCTTTCGGATATACTGGGTACAGACGTGGATATAATATACAGAGGTATTGAAGAAGAGGTGGACAGACAACTGCTGAGATCCGCTATCAAAAAGCTTAATTGCAGAGAAAAGAAAATTATAGAACTTAGGTTCGGCATTGACAGAGACGGCGAGGAAATGACACAAAAAGAGGTTGCGGATCTTATGGGTATAAGCCAGTCATATATATCACGCCTTGAAAAGAAAATAATATCAAGGCTCAGAAAAGAAATAATGAAATTGGTGTAAAATTAACTTGAAATCGGCAATAATATATGATATTATTATAGGGATAATTGCGATGATGAAGAAAAGTAGTTAAGTGAAGACCTACAGGGATCCGACGCCGTGGACTGAGAGCGCCGCTATGACACTCCTTAACGAAGAACACTTCGGAGCTTATTCTGTGAAAGTTATGTATATTATTAGCAGGATACGTCTGATATGCGTTAAATATCTTTGAGAGGGCAGCTTAGCTGTCAATTTAGGTGGTACCGCGGTAATATCCGTCCTGAGGCATATGCTTCGGGGCGTTTTTTAATTCATAAGAAAGGTGAGGACAATGGTTAAAGCTACCGGCGAGAGAACAATAATGGATCTGTCCATTGAGGAGCTTAAGGCTCTTAAAGGCGATGAAAAAAAAGGCGTCACTACTCACGGAACTATTTATAATGTTCGTGATATGGGCGATTTTGCTTTTATCATCCTAAGAAAAATAAACGGACTTGTACAGTGCGTATACACTAAGAACAACTCCGAGGAAGAAAAGATAATGCTCAGGGAAGAAAACTGTATAAGGGTCACAGGAGATGTGCGGGAGGAAGAAAGAGCGGTCAACGGTATAGAGATCGTGGTAGACAATATAGAAGTACTTTCTACGCCTGCCGAGGAGCTGCCCTTTAGCATAAGCAAGAGAAAGCTCAATATCTCCCTTGAAAACGAAATAGAGATAAGACCCGTTACACTGAGAAACGAGTATAAGAGAAGCGTATTTAAGCTTCAGGCAGCCATTGTTAAGGGCTTTAGAGAATATCTTGAAAATAATGGCTTTACAGAGATATTTACTCCAAAGATCGTGGCTGCCGGCGCAGAAGGCGGAGCCAATATATTTAAGCTGGACTACTTCGGCAAAAAAGCCTTTCTTGCCCAAAGCCCTCAGTTCTACAAGCAGACTCTTATACCTGTTTATGAGAGAGTGTATGAGATAGCGCCTGTTTTCAGAGCCGAAAAGCATGATACGGCAAGACACCTTAACGAATATGTTTCCGTTGACTTTGAAATGGGATATATAAACAGCTTTTACGATGTTATAAATATGGAAACGGGTATGCTTAAGTATACATTTGATTTCCTTAATAAAAATTATTCTCTTTTACTTAAAAAGCTCGGTATAGAGCTGCCGAAATTTGACACCATACCCTGTGTCAAGTTCAGAGAAGCCAAGGAAATGGTGGCAGCTAAGTACAACAGAAAAATAAAGGATCCCTACGATCTGGAGCCGGAAGAGGAAAGACTTATAGGAGAGCTTTTCAAGGAGGACTATAACAGCGATTTTGTATTTGTTACCCACTATCCCGTAAAGAAGCGTCCTTTCTATGCTATGGACGATCCTGAGGATACTAAGTATACCCTGAGCTTTGACCTTCTTTTCAGAGGTATGGAGATCACTACGGGAGGTCAGAGAATACATGATTATGAAACTCAGGTCAAAAAGATGATTTTCAAGGGCTTGTATCCCGAAGATTTCGAAAGCTATCTTATGCTTCATAAATACGGATGTCCGCCCCACGGAGGACTTGGCATGGGTCTTGAAAGACTTGTTATGAAGCTTATAGACGAAAAGAACATAAGAGCAACATCTATGTTCCCGAGAGATACCACCAGATTAAATCCTTAAAAGGAGGGTAAATTATGACCATTCAAGAAAAACTTATAACTTATCTTGAAGAAAATACAGGTATTGAACTTACCGAGGCATTGGCTGAAGATGTCAGATTAAGACTTGATATGATACTTGATCTTATAGGTTACAGCGAAAATACAGCCGACACCGCAGCAGAGGGCAAAAAGACAGTCAATATTGCGCAAACGGGTATTGACGACGATCTTATAAAATATCTCGAAGAGCTTTCAAGACTAAGTCTTACTCCCGAGGAAGAGGAAAGGGCAAAGGAAGACCTTACAAAGATACTTGGCTATATTGATATGCTCAACGAAATAGATACCACAGATGTGGAAGATATGAGCCATCCCTTCCCATATACAAATAATTTCAGAGACGATGAGGTCAGACCTTCCACAGACAGAGAGCTTATACTTAAAAATGCACCGCAGCAGAAGGACGGCTGCTTCAAGGTGCCTACAACAGTAGAGTAAAGGGGGCATAAATATGAGTTTAAATACAAAAACCGCCCTTGAAATAGGTCAGATGATAAAAAACAGAGAGATATCCTCCGTAGAAGCAACAAGGGATATGCTTGATAATATAAAAGCCAAGGACAAAAATATAAACGCTTATATTACTGTGCTTGAGGATGAGGCGATCGCCCGTGCGGAGGATGTACAGATAGGGATCGATAAAGGCGAGCTTACGGCTCCTCTTGCAGGTGTTCCTATGGCTATTAAGGACAATATATGCACAAAGGATGTGCTTACTACCTGCGGTTCAAGGATGCTGTATAATTTTAAGCCTCCTTATAACGCAACGGTAAGCGACAGACTTGCCGAAAGCGGCGCCGTTGTGCTGGGTAAATTGAATATGGATGAATTTGCTATGGGCGGCTCCACCGAGACCTCTTACTTTAAACCAACAGACAATCCATGGGATGTTTCCCGAGTTCCCGGCGGTTCCTCGGGCGGAAGCGCTGCGGCAGTTGCCGCAAGAGAATGTACCTATGCATTGGGTTCAGACACAGGCGGTTCTATAAGACAGCCTTGTTCATTCTGCGGTGTAAGCGGTATAAAGCCTACTTACGGCGCCGTTTCAAGATATGGTCTTGTTGCCTTTGCTTCATCTCTTGACCAGATAGGTCCCATAGGCAGAGATATTAAAGACTGCGCCGAGGTACTGTCAATGATATCGGGCCACGATCCTAAGGATTCCACATCCATAAAGCGACCTGCATTTGATTTTTCCGATTGCTTTGACGGTAATTTAAAGGGTATTAGGATCGGCATACCCACAAATTACTTTGGCAAAGGTCTTGATGAGGATGTTAAAAAGCCTGTGCTTGAGGCAGCGGATGTTCTTAAAAAATTAGGCGCCGAGATCAAGGAATTTAATATGGACATAGTTGACTATGCCATACCCACATATTATGTGCTTGCTTGCGCAGAAGCCAGTTCAAACCTTTCAAGATACGACGGTATAAAATACGGATACAGACGTAAGGATTGCGAAGATCTTATGGACGTATACTATACCTCCCGTAACGAGGGCTTTGGCATGGAGGTTAAAAGAAGAATAATGCTTGGCTCATTTGTTCTCAGTTCAGGTTATTATGACGCATATTACAAAAAGGGCTTGCAGATAAGAGGTCTTATTAAGAAGAGCTTTGACGAGGCCTTTAAAAATTATGATATGATATTGTCGCCTGTTGCTCCCACAACGGCATACAAGATAGGCGAAAATTCTTCAGATCCTCTTAAAATGTATTTAGGCGACATTTATACGGTATCTGTAAACCTTGCAGGCATACCTGCCGTATCGGTACCCTGTGGCTTTGGCAAAAACGGAATGCCTGTGGGTCTGCAGCTTATAGGCAATGTGTTTGACGAGCCTAAGCTTGTGAAGGCGGCATATGCCTTCCAGAAAACAACGGATTTCCATACCAAAATGCCTGAGATTGCACAGGAAGGAGGGAACAAGTAATGAATTATCAGATAGTTGTAGGTCTTGAGGTCCATGTTGAGTTATCCACCAAGTCTAAAATATTCTGTGGCTGTACCACCGAGTTCGGCGGCGAACCAAATACACATGTTTGCCCCGTATGCTCAGGTATGCCAGGCGTACTTCCCGTGCTTAACAAAAAGGTTGTGGAATTTGCCGTAAGAGCAGGCTTGGCAACTAACTGCGAGATCACAAGATACAATAAATTTGACAGAAAAAATTATTTCTATCCCGACCTTCCCAAAGCGTATCAGGTCAGCCAGCTTTATTTGCCCATATGCAGGAACGGTAAGGTTGAAATAGAGGTTGACGGAGAAAAGAAATATATCGGCATACACGAGATCCATATGGAAGAGGATGCGGGTAAGCTTGTCCATGACCCATGGGACGACTGTACTCTCGTTGACTACAACAGATGCGGCGTTCCTCTGCTTGAGATAGTATCCGAGCCTGATTTCAGAAGCGCAGAGGAGGTCATAGCATACCTTACAAAGCTTAGAGAAACTATGATGTATCTGGGCGTTTCCGACTGTAAAATGCAGGAAGGTTCCATGAGAGCCGATGTAAATATCTCTGTAATGCCTATGGGTTCAACCAAGTTCGGAACAAGAACGGAAATGAAAAATATGAACTCTTTCAAGGCCATATACAGGGCGATAAAATACGAGTCAAAGAGACAGATAGAGGTTCTTGAAGCAGGCGGCGTTGTCACTCAGGAAACAAGAAGATGGGATGACAACAAGGACGCCAGCTTTGCCATGAGAAGCAAAGAAAACGCTCAGGATTACAGATATTTCCCCGAGCCCGATCTTTTGCCTATCGAAATAAGCGAGGAATGGATAGACAATGCCAGAAAAACTATGCCTGAGCTTCCCGAAGCAAAAAGGGCAAGATATATAAAGGAATTCGGGCTTTCAGAATACGATGCGTCCGTTATCACAGCCGAAAGGCAAATAGCATATCTCTTTGAAGACGCCACAGCCATATGCGGCAAGCCTAAGGAGGTCTGCAACCTTATAATGGGCGAGCTTATGCGTCTTATGAGCGATACGAGTACCCTTGCCGAGGAGCTTGAGATCGATCCTCATAAGATAGCAGAGATAATAGAACTTATAGACAGCGGAAAAATAAACAGAAATGTAGGTAAAGAAGTATTTGAAGCTGTGTTCAGAAATAATGCGGATCCCCTTAAATACGTTGAGGAAAAGGGTCTTATGATGCTTGATGACGATTCTCTTGTAGAAGATACAATAATTGATGTTATAAAGAACAATCCCAAGAGCATAGAGGATCTAAAGGCAGGCAAGGACAAGGCTAAGGGCTTCCTTGTAGGTCAGACCATGAAGGCGCTTAAGGGCAAGGCAAATCCACAGACCGTAAATAAGATACTCAATGAAAAATTGGCTGAAATATTAAAATGATACACTGAGCTGCCTTATACAGGCAGCTCTTTTAATAAAAACAAAGGATTTTCGATGATTTTTATAAATAATATCCGTAGAATAAAAATGATATGTTTTTGTCTTAAAATTTATGGTGAATTTAGATTATCTCTTTAGAAGTTCTTATATGTCGGTATAGCCCGTATTTCCGGGCTTTCC
>CANQIA010000038.1 GCA_947624015.1 uncultured Clostridia bacterium | reverse complement strand
TTTTGAAACAGCTTTATTTGGTTATCAAGCAGAAATATTAAAATTTTTTATTAATAATGGTTTTGATGTTAATGCATATGACTCTGTGGAAGTGGATTCCCATATAATTAATGCTTGTGGATACTGTGACCTTGATATGATAAAATTTATGCAGCAGCATGGAGGTGTAATAAATAATGATAATATCCTTGATGCAGTTTTTCAAGCCGTATATACTGGAAACACAGAAGTACTGCAGTATTTAATTGATATGGGCGCCGATGTTGATGGTAAATACAAATATGAAGAATCCCCGGTTGTGGAATACTCTCCGTTATTTTCTGCTGTCCGTGACGGTTATTATGATATTGTGCAGCTTTTGGTGGAAAATGGAGCAACTGCAAAGTGTTTTAGTGCCAATGACTATTCGTCTTTTCTGAAGCTTGCAAAAAATAGTAAAGATATTTATGAATATTTGAGCGCCAAAGGCATTATAAAAGAATAAGGAAGCGACAAAAAGACGGTTAGAAAACATTGAAAAAATCAAGATAATTAAACAGGCTTCATTAGGGCTATTCTCATTTTAATTGTTCGTATAAATCATTTACAATAAACGGTTTATGTAATTTTTTATATAAGCATAGTTCATGCCAAATTTCTTTTTATGAAAGGGCAGTCTTAACGGCTGCCCTTTTCGTCTATATATTTACAAAATTTGTAGACATATGTAAACAGCTATGCTATAATGAAATAGAATTTAGAATTTAACGAAAATATGGGAAATGATAAAACATATGCATTTTCGGTTCGCCAAGGGCTCTCAAATTCGAAAGCGGTATTGCATGCTCCATATTCAGAAATTTCCGAATCAAATCATAATCCATCTAAATGGTTATACAAGGTATTAAATGGTCAATATGTTAAAAATTAAGGAGAAAAAACATGAAAAAAATTTTATTAATTATTTTAGCATCAATTATAATTTCTACATCGGTTGTAGGGACTTTTGGAGCAGAAGAGGCAGATAAAAATGCGTCTGATGAATTAGATTTAACGCCCAGTTGTATAATTCCAAATGCCAAAGTTGCCTATTCTGTTGGCAAAATACTGTTGGAAAACAAGGTTGGAAGGTCATTAGAATATGAAGGAAACTATGGTACTTATTATCTGGATGTCAGATATCGTGCAGTGAACAATACATGGGTAATCTCACAAGAATGTGATATGAAATATGGCGGATATGGCGGTTCGGGATCCTCCACACCGTTTATTGCTCTCGATAAGGATACGGGCGAGGTAAAGTATATTTTTGAAGATACATTAGATCCTCACTGGGAATGGACAGGAAAGCCTATACAGGAGTATTACTTTATTGAATATATTAAGAAATATCTTAAGAAAAGAAATAAGAATATGGAAGATTTATGGGGTTATTCAACCTTTGATTAAGCTTAAGCCTGTCATGTAAATGGGTTTATTGACAACAAAAAGCTATTCCCAATACATATATAGTGAACTATATCCTTTGGAAAAGTATTCGGAACCTTTAAAATGGAGGTTACATATGAACTTGGTCAGAAATAAAATATCAATGATGAAATTGATGCTTTATCTTTTTATTCTCATGGATATGCAGGAACTCCCGAAATAGCATACGGGAAAACACAAACAAATTTGGTACAATAGCATTACCAATAGCCGTGAGGAGGGCATTATGATAAAAAAGGCTTTAAAGAGGACTTTAATTTTTCTTGCAGCAATAATTATTATATTTATTATAATGTTTCAGCTATTTTCCTTCTATAATAGATCATACTTATTCTTAGAGGAATTTAATAATAATGTTTTGTGCGGCGAATATACGCAGGTGTATGATGTAAATAAAGCAGATAACTATATTGATAAAAATGCCGATCTCTCCATTAATTTAAAAGACGGAACAGTTATAAACAACAAATATAAATACATATCAACCGAAATAGAGAAATTTATTAATGACAATAAACTGAGCATAGGTTTTTCTTTAACAAACACTTCAAATAACAGTGTAAAATATGGGCTATTTAAAATAGAATATGAAAATGCTTTTCCATTGTATATTCATTCTAAAATATGGGCTATTTAAAATAGAATATGAAAATGCTTTTCCATTGTATATTCATTCCGAGAGTGAAAATAAAAAATATGATGGCGGGTATAAAACAAAACTTGTTATTAAAAGAAATATATTCGGTAAGCTTATTTTCACAGAAATATATATTGAATAAATTTTCCTGCGACCCGGTACCGGGAAAATTATAACCGAAAATGACCTAAGACGTCAGTTGGGATTGCCTATAAGGGGGTGGTATTAATGATTTTTGAATTTGAAAAGGCTTTTAAAGTTATATTAATTGTTTTGACATTATTCTGTATATACTTGAATTTAAAAAATTATTTTGTTACATATGATGACTGTACCTACACTATTGTAGATGAAAGTCTTAGTGGCTATAGTTGTTACAAATTTCATTCTGACGAGGACTTCTATGAATATATTAGTATACCTGATGAAGCCACACCTTACAGAAATCATAAGAGCAGAGAAGATTTTCCTTCTCTTGAGGAATATAATGAATATCTGCAAACCGTTACAAATGTTTTAGATTTTCCGCAAAGTGGAATAATATGTGAATATATAAATATTGATTGGGATACCTCTGGTGCGGTTGTAGTTTCGGACTATCATTATGAAAAGGTTCATAACAGTATATACGGTGTTTTATACAGTGATAAAACAATACGATATATTAAAGGATACCTTTCAAATGAAGCCGTAAATACTTATGAAAATTTCAAAGCATCCGACGGAAGTATAATCAACTTTTTATATGATGTAGCAGACAATAAAATATTCTTTGTTAGGGAGGAAGAAAATCGTGAAGAAAAAACGGTGACCTTAAGCAATGCTCAATATTATTCACTGCTTGCAAGACTGATGTTAGTTAAGTTATTTAATGTTGAGGAGAAGGAGCTTCCTATCAACTGTACCCAGGTACGTAAAGCGTTCTGTATTAAAGACATTTACTACAATAATTTTATCCTATATAATACTCTTGGCGAAAAAATAATAAAAAATTATGAAAAATATTGGAATAAATGTATGGGTATAGAAGATTTTAGATTAAAGTATATGAAAAGTGCCAAGGATAAAGACTGAGATCAATGAAATAATTCTTGTAAATCATGTATAATCCATGTAAAATTCCATTCCATGAGAGGGTAGCCTTTAACGGCTGCCTTTTTCTCTGCCAATTTGCAGAAAATGTAGACATATGCATATAGTCATGTTATAATAAAGTAATATTGTATGTTGGAATAAAAGGAGCGTGATATTGTGATAAAAGGAATAGGCGCCGACATAATAGAGATAGAAAGAATAGCTAACTCGGCAAAAAAACAAAGCTTTTTGGACAGAATATTTACAAAGAGGGAGCAGTGTCTTTTTCACGGAAACAATTTTAATACTCTGGCAGGGAATTTTGCGGCAAAGGAGGCTGTTGCCAAGGCCTTGGGCACAGGCTTTTCAAGGTGCGCTCCTGTGGAAATAGAAATATTAAGAGGAGATAACGGAAAGCCGTATATTGTATTATATGGCAACGCAAAAGAGATATATGATAATATGCAGTGCTGCAATATAGCTGTTACCATATCCCACAGTAAGGAAAATGCAGTGGCGTTTGCTATCATTGAATAGGGGTGTAGTTATGTATGTATTATCAACTGCTCAGATGAGGGAAGCAGAGCGTATAGCCATAGAGGAAAAAGGCGTTTTGTCAATGCTCCTTATGGAAAATGCCGCAAGGGGAGCCGCAGAGGAGATACTTAAGCTTGGCGCAAGATCTGCTCTTATATTTGCAGGTAAAGGCAATAATGGCGGAGACGGTCTTGCCGTTGCAAGACTGCTCATGACAGAAGGCATGATCGTAAAGGTAATATTTATAGGAGAAAGAGATAGGGCGTCAAAGGACTGCCTCAAAAATCTTGAAATATTGGAAAGCTACGGCGCAGACATAGTATATAACGATATAAATGTGGATATATGCCGCTATGATATTGTAATAGATGCACTCGTAGGTACGGGGCTTAAGAGCAGGCTTTCCGATAAATATATTGAGATAGTAAACATTATAAATGAAAAAGCAAGGCTTGTACTAAGCATAGATTGCCCTACGGGTGTAAACTGCGATACGGGAGAGGATCACGGAGCAGCGGTAAATGCGGATATAACCGTTACATTCCACAGAGCCAAGAGAGGACTTTTGCTGTACCCGGCAGCATATCGCTGCGGAAGGCTCAAAGTAAAACACATAGGTATACCCGATGCTGCCCAATATGAATGCTTTACATTGACAAAAAGCGAGGCTGCATCGCTACTGCCTGTCAGAAGGGCAGATTCCCACAAGGGAAGCTATGGCAAAGTCCTTTTCGTATCCGGATGCGACAAAATGACAGGTGCCGCTGTCATAAATTGCAGGGCGGCATACAGATCGGGAGCAGGTCTTGTGAACATTTGCTCAACGGATCATGTCATAAATGTAGTTCAGTCTCTGCTTCCCGAGGCGGTCACATCAAAGGAAGAAGAAATAGACTACGGCTACGGCAATGTTACAGCCATAGGATCGGGCATAGGAATTACGGACAGAAGCCGAAGACTTGTGAGAAATGTTGTTAAAAATACAGAGCATACGATAGTTGCAGACGCAGATGCGCTTAATATTATGGCTGAGGATAAAAGCCTTATTGCCTTTAAGGGCGTTATCACTCCACATATTAAGGAAATGAGCAGACTTACGGGGCTTGACGCCGAATATATCAAAAATAACCTTATAGATACGGCTGTGGATACCGCTAAGAAATATAATGTTGTGGTGCTGCTAAAGGACGCTCACAGCGTGATCGCTTCTCCCGAAGGTCGTGTCTGCATAAACACAACAGGTACTTCGGCTATGAGTAAAGGCGGTTCGGGGGATTGCCTTACGGGACTTGTTGCAGGGCTTATCGCTCAGGGCGCAGATGTGTTTGAGGCAGCCTGTCTGGGAGCTTATATAAACGGTCTGGCAGGGGAAAGAGCGGCTGCCAAAATAGGAACATATGGCGTACTTGCATCGGATATTGGGGATAATATACCGCAGGTTATGGAAGAATTGAAACAAACTTGTAATAAAAAAGGTATTGAAATGTAAATAATAAAGGAGTAAAATATTATTTATGTGAAAATAGGGTTTCTGTTACATCATATATACAGAGGTGGAAATTATGTCAGTGTTTTTCTATAAAACATTTGGTATGGATATATATTTCTTTTTGAACTGCTTCTTTATATACAGTTTTTTTGGCTGGATATTTGAATGCTTGGTAATGAGCTACGAGGAAAAAAGACCTGTGAACAGAGGCTTTATAAAAGGACCCTTGTGTACCATATACGGCGCAGGCGCCTTAGGTGTGTATTTTCTCCTCCAGCCCATAGCGGAACACAAGGTGCTTTTGTTTTTTGTAGGCGCTGTGCTTGCCACTGTATTCGAAATGCTTGTGGCGTGGCTTATGACAAAGCTTTTCGGCTATTTTTGGTGGGACTATAACAATAAACCCTTTAACTACAAGGGAGTTATATGTCTTGAAAGTACGGTTTGCTGGGGCGTTATGACCACTCTTACATTTGTATGCTTCCAGCCCTTTGTGGAAAAGCTTGTGAATACCTACTATGCCCATTATGGCAAGCTTATAGCCCTTGCGGTGCTGGCGCTGTATTGTATAGATTTTTCAACCAGCTTTTATAAGGCATACGGCGAAAGAGATAAGTCTTCCGATGAGGAACAGCTTGTTGACGCCGAGGAACAATATCAGTAAATATTAAAATTTTATATTAAGCAAGTTTATCTCCCTTTTCATGGATCCTCAAGACGGAAAATACGGAAAAGGGAGATTTTTTAGATAACCGAAAGAAATGTAAGCATTTCTTTCAAGCGTGTCGATTTTATCGACACGCAAAAAAAAGACTGCCGAGGCAGTCTTTTTATATATGTATGTCAAATCTTGAAATAACCGACTATTTCTCCGCCATCAGGCAGTTCAAGAGCCTTTTCGGGCGCCTTAAGCTCCCATTTGCCGTAAATACCGCTCCTCTGAGAAAGCACGGCATAAAAGTTAAGCATAAGTATGCCTAAATTAAGAGCCTGATCCTCTTCTGAGGTCTGATCGTGTTCTAAGCTTACCAAAACGAAAAGTCCGTCGTCTATAATGAAGCGATAGGGCTGGAGATTAAGGAAAGACGGAGAACAGCATGCCGCTACGAGAGCCTGATAAAGATCCGTGTAATGGTCAAGAGTAGACGCTTCATCCTTTATACCCATATCCTCGGCATATATGGCGTCTTCTATGTAAAGCTTGGGCGCTTCATATCCTGAACGCTTTTTCATCGTTACGTTTGACAGATTCTTAATGTCAAGACGCTTTATTGAAAGCACTGACTTTTCATAGCCGAAGGCTATAAGTGCAACAGGCTCCTTATCCGTATTGATGTTTAGTCTTTCCTTAAGCTTTTCGCTGTCGCTTATAGTTATCCAACAGGTGTCAATGTCCATATCTGTCAGCTTAAGCACAATATCTTCGCCTATAAAACCGGCATTTTCAATATAGTGGTCAGCCTTTTCGGAAAGAATAAGAAGATAATGAGGCGCTTCTATAAGATAATCCTTATAACCTACACAGCCGTTCATCATAGGAGAAAGCTTGGGATCTATTATCTTGAATTCTACATTAATGGAAGGTATAAGTCTCTTGCAGTCTATAAAGTATTCCTTTATTTTAGCAATATTGCTTTCTGAAACCTCCTTGTCCTTAAAATCTCTTGTGGACTTTCTTTTGGTTGCCAGTTCATAATAATTCATATTTACACATCCCTTCATTATTCACTGTATATTCTTAATTCAATTTTAGTATAATTTTTATAAAAAGTCAATGCATTTATATAAGCTTTTTGTATAATTCTGTTCGCCTGTCTTTTTTGGTAGGGAAGGCTTTCCTAAAGGCGGCAACATTGTTCTCTATATCTATGATACCAATGCCCTCATCATTTCCCATGTTATACAAAAGCTTGCCGTCGGGAGAATAGGCGCAGCTTTCTCCTATATATTCAATGCCCCCGGAGGTACCCGTGCAATTTATGCCTATAACATAGCATATATTTTCTATGGCTCTTGCCTTAAGAAGGGCTTTCCAGTGTTCGCTTCTTATAGCAGGCCAGTTTGCAGGCACTATTATAAGCTCGGCTTCCTTTGAGGCGGACTGAAAGATCTCCGGAAATCGCAGATCATAACAAATAAAAGGAGATATCTTAAATCCGCCGTATTCAAACAGCGTTATATTATTACCCCCTTGGAAATACTTATCCTCATTACTGTAGCTGAAAGGGTGTATCTTGGAATACTCACTTATAATATCGCCGTTTTTGTTTAGGACAGTATAGCGGTTTTCGGCTTTGGAATCGGTAAGGGCTGTCCTGCCGAAGCCTATGGCTATACCGTTTTCCTTTGCCTGCCGTCTCATGGAATTGACTGTGTTGTTGTCCTTTTCTCCCGTAAGGGCGGTATTCATGGAAAAGCCCGTAAAGCTCATTTCGGGAAAAAGCACCATATCGGCGCCTTTTTCGGCTGCTTTATGTATAAAGTCCTTTGCTTTTTCTATATTTTCCCTTTTGTTTTCAAATATTATTTTTGTTTGGCATATTCCTATTTTCATAAGATAACCTCCTTTATTACAGTATATCACATTTTTAATAATTTCGTTGACTTTTTTTATCAGTCATTGTATTATTAGATTATACGATAATGAGGTGATTTTTTGAACAGCTATGATTATATAGAGCGCATACTGCTTCTTTCCAGAATGCAGTTCAGATATCTTAATATAGATGCCATTTTTTCCGATGAAAGCAAGAATTACAGGTTCCCTGCTGTCCCCGGCGTAAACGACAAGGTAGTTATAAAGCTGAGGGTAGGCAAGAACGATATAGACAATGCCTATATAGTTGCAAACGGAAATATGATACCCATGATAAGGACCGCAACGGCAGGACGCTTTGATTATTATAGCGGTACTGTGCCCTGCGGTACAGAAAAGATAAAGTATTATTTCAGAATAGAAAAAGACGGCAGAGAATATTTTTATAATAAGCAGGGATTGGTCAAGAATATAATAAACGATTATGATTTTACGGTCATTCCCGGCTTTAGGACTCCCGATTGGGCTAAGGGCGCAGTAATATATCAGATATATGTGGATCGATTTTACAATGGGGATAAGACAAACGATGTAAAGGATAACGAGTACGCCTATCTTGGAGTTACGGCAAAGGCTGTGAAGGACTGGGATTCTCCCGTGGATAATCTTGACGTATGCAATTTCTACGGCGGTGATCTGCAGGGCGTTATAGATAAGCTGGATTATCTTAAGGATCTGGGCGTTGACGCCATATACTTCAATCCCATATTTGTTTCTCCCAGCAATCATAAATATGACATACAGGACTACGATTCCGTAGATCCCCATATCGGCGTGATAATAAATACCCAAGGGAATGTTCTTTCCGAGGACTGCAAGGACAATACGGAAGCCACCATGTATATGGTAAGGACTACCGATAAGGAGAACCTTGAGGCAAGCAACAAGCTGTTTGCAAAGCTTGTAAAGCTGGCTCATGACAGAGGTATCAAGGTAATACTCGACGGCGTTTTCAATCACTGCGGAGCTTTTAACAAATGGCTGGACAGAGAGGGCTTTTACGGAAGAAACGGTTATCCCAGCGGCGCCTATGCTGCCGAAAACAGCAAGTATCATAACTTCTTCAAATGGCATGGCGGACATTGGCCCGGCAACGATAACTATGACGGCTGGTGGGCTCATTCCAATCATCCCAAATTAAATTACGAGGGTTCGGAGGAGCTTTATAATTATATATTGGAAATAGGCAAAAAGTGGGTGTCTCCGCCCTATAATGCAGACGGCTGGCGCCTTGACGTAGCGGCGGATCTGGGCTTTAGCAAGGAATTTAATATGAATTTCTGGAGAGATTTCAGAAAAGCCGTTAAATCCGCCAATCCCAACGCCATAATACTTGCCGAACACTATGGCAATCCCGAGGACTGGCTGGGAGGAGATCAGTGGGACACTGTTATGAACTATGACGCCTTTATGGAGCCGCTTACATGGTTTTTGACGGGTATGGAAAAGCACAGCGAACAGTCAAACCCAAGCAGATATAATAATTCTGCGGATTTTGAAGGCAGTATGCGGTATTTTATGGCACGCTTTTCAAACGAAAGTCTTTCTGTTGCCATGAATCAGCTTTCAAACCACGATCACTCCAGATTTCTTACAAGGACAAACAGAAAAATAGGCAGGCTCCACACATCCGGCTCCACAGAGGCGGATACCGGAGTGAACAGGGGCATAATGAAGGAGGCAATAGCCTTCCAGATGACATGGGTAGGCGCTCCTACCATATATTATGGAGACGAAGCAGGGCTTACAGGCTGGACCGATCCCGACAACAGACGTCCTTTTCCTTGGGGAAAGGAAGATAATGAAATATATACATTCTATAAAAAAATGGTTGAGATACACAAATCACGGGATGTATTTGCAACAGGTTCATTAGACTATCTCTATATGAGCTATGGTATAATATGCTTCGGCAGGTGGGATGACGACGACAAGGCTGTTGTGATACTTAACAACAACGATCGTGAGTACGAGATCGTAGTACCCGTATGGCGTCTTGAGACGGAAAACGGCACGAAGCTTGTTAGACTTGCGGAATCGGGCGGCGATGAATGGAACGATGATAAGGCAATATATGTAGTTGAAAACGGCTGTATAAATGTAAGAGTTCCTGCCTTCGGCTGTTCGGTCATTGCAAATGAAAGAAAATAGACCCCAAGGGGCGCCGCATTTAATAGGATGCAGCGCCCCTTGTTTTTATAAGGTAAGACACAATGCTTCAAAAGGGAGGAGAGAGTATGAAAAGAATGTTATTTCTTATTATAACAGCTCTTTGTCTTTTTACGGGCAGAGTATATGCCGAAAGCATACACGATACGGCGGCTCGTCTTGAAAGCCTTTCCCCCGAAATAAGGCTTGACAGCGCCTCTCCCGATGAGATATTGAAACAGGTGTACGAATACGATCCACGGCTTGAAATGTACTTCGGCGGATATAACGGCACATCCTACGGCAGCTACAGTATCATAAATATGAAATATATAAACAGCAATATCCCCTTATCCCAAATATATGTGGCAGAAAATGAAGATGAGCTTCGGGAGCTTGTAACAAGAGGGCTTTTGTACTGTAACGAGAGCATAAATATAGTGCTTAAGGACAGAAGCTATAAAAGTATAGATATGAACGAGCTTTATGATAGGATAGAGGCGGAATGTCCCTATGGTATAATGGGTGTGGAAAGCTATAACACAAGCACCTCCGACAATTCCTTGACAGGGGACAGCACATATCATATTGCCGTTAAGTACAGATATGCCACAGACGAGCTTATGAAGGAAAAAAGGGAAACGGAAGCCAAGGCGTTTACCGTTGTAGGCTCAAATATAGCCTATGATATGCCCGATTATATGAAGGTAAAGACAATACACGATTATATCATCAACAACTGTAAATATGCCAAGGATTATGATACCAACAAAGACCCGGACTACTACACCGCTTACGGCGCCCTTGTAAAGGGCAGGGCTGTATGTCAGGGCTATACTCAGGCTGCACGGATACTCTTTGATCTGTGCGGTATAGATAATTTTACGATATCGGGCAAAAGCCACGACGATGCCCATACATGGAATGCGGTAAAGCTTGGAGAGGACTACTATCATATTGACATAACCTGGGACGATCCCCTTACTTACGACGGTGTAGATATGCTCATTTATGACTACTACAATACAGACGATACAAAAATGGCAGAGGATCATATATGGGACAGGGATAAATACAAGCCCTGTGTTGGAAAAACTTACAATTATACCAATACGTTAAGGCTTATGGCGTCGGAAGGTATGTATACACAGCCCTACAAGAGCTTTGTATCGGTATTTGAAAAATACAGACCTTTGGGCGATGTGCAGCAGATCGATAAAGCGCCTGTTCAAGTTTATGAGCTGGGAGTAAGAAGCTGGAATTACAGAGAGTTTGCGGCACTCTCGGCGGTTCTCTTCATTTTATTTATGATTTTTCGAAAAAAGGAGGAAAGGCTATGATAAGAGCGGCAATAATAGGTCTTGGAGTGCAGGGGAAAAAGTATGCGAATATGCTTTACAACAATAAGGTAAAGGGAATGAGCCTTAGCGCCGTGTGCGTAAGGAGTGACGCTGCCCTACAATGGGCAAACGAAAACCTTAAGGGTATCATCATATATAAAGGGGAGGAAGAAATGTTCTCCCACAGCGGCGACTTTGATACACTTATTATAACCACTCCCCATAAGGCGCACCATAAAACTGTAATGACAGCCTTTGAAAAGGGCAAAGACGTGTTTTGCGAAAAGCCTCTTTCCACAGATATAGCCGAGGCTGAGGAAATGATAAGAGGAGCAAAGGGACATAATTTTGCGGTCATGTTCCATTTAAGGTCTGTGGGTATTTACAAATGGATAAAGGAAAAGATCAACAAGGGAGAGCTTGGAGAAATAAAGAGGGCTATGTTTGAAAGCACGGTATATTTCAGAACAAAGCACTATCACGATTCCTCTTCTTGGAGGAGTACCATAGAAGGGGAAGGCGGCGGCGCTCTTATTAATCAAGGGCAGCACCTTCTGGATCTGTGGCAGTGGTTTTTCGGTATGCCCGATAGTATTTATGCCGACATACAGACAGGCAAATACAATGACTTTGACGTAGAAGACGAAGCCACCTTGTTTATGCGCTATCCTCATATGACAGGTATTTTCTTTATAAGCACGGGAGAACCCTTTGGCAGGAACCGTTTTGAAATAACGGGGACAAAGGGCAGGATAACTCTTGAGGGAGAACAGATCACATATATTAAATATGATGATTGTCTGGAATATATAAATACAGCCAATGTAAATACGGGAGAAAAGCTTGTATGTACCGAGGAAAGAGTAAATATCAAGGACGATCAGGATCCCTATGTTGCCATGTTTGAAAATTATGTGGAGCATATAGAAAAGGGCGTTCCCCTTATAGCCGACGGAAGCAGCGGTATAAACGCCTTAAAGCTGTGTAATGAGGCGTATAAATACAGATAATGGAAATGTTGCATAAAAGCTGCACAAAAAAAAGACAAAATTTGTGCAGCTTTTCTATTGCAAACAGCAAAAAGAAGTGATATATTATAGG
>CANQIA010000037.1 GCA_947624015.1 uncultured Clostridia bacterium | reverse complement strand
AGGAAGCTCCGCTTTTTTTAGCATCGATGTATCAAAAAGAAGATCGATATATATTACATCGCTGTTTTCACAGTTGACATATATGTTCTTATCCGCCTCATATTTAAAGTCAAAGGGTTCTTTGCTTATTTCGTTGACTTTTGAAACATTTATTTTGGCAATTTCGCTGTCGGCGTCCTTCTGCGCCTGATATTTTATAAGCTCGCTGTTGTTTGCAGGTGGAACATCAGCAATTTTTTTCTTTACATCCGTATCGATAAGTATGCCGTAAGTTCCCTTGTCGATAAAATATCTGCGTATAAGCTCTTTTATATCAATGCTTTCTACTGCCTTGAAAAGCTTGTTTATCCTTATAGGCTCAAAGGAATAATTTCCATACATAAAGCCTCGCATAAGCAAAGTACAGTAGAAAAGTCCCTTTGGTTTATAGCCGAAATCCTCCTCCTTAAAGTAAAATTTATAGCTGTTGATTATTCCCTTTAGCTTATATTCATCTATCTCAACATTTTTAAAGGCATTATTAAGAGTTTTTTTAAATCTGTTCAGGTCTGTTCCTTCGGCGCCTTCTACGGTCACGCTCAGGTTCGTCAGATATGAGCTGTCGTTAAAATCTGCGCTTATTCTTTTGCCCAGAGGTCTAAGCTTCTCTTTTATAAAGGCTCCCTCGCTGTTAAACAAAAAATCGCAGAGAATATCCAGCATAAGACATTTTGAAAATTCGCTTACTGTACCTGTGTCGAAAAGAACAGTCATTATATTTCCCGAAGGAGATTTACATCGTACCTTTACATCGGAGCTATCCTTTGCTTTTATATTACGGTCAAAGCTCCTTTCACAATATTCGTACTTATATAAGAATTCCTTGTCCAGAATATCCAGATATTCATTTATATCCAGCTTGCCGTACAAATACATGACAGCGTTGGACGGATGATAGTTTTTACTGTGGAAATCCAGAAATTCTTCATAGGTCAGTTCGGTTATATGATCGGGATCTCCTCCCGAATCATAGCGATAGGGAGTGTTCCTATATACCTGCGATGCAACAGCCTCATCGAGAACTACCTGACTGTCTGAATAAACGCCTTTCATTTCGTTTAAAACAACGCCGTTTAATTTACTGCCGTCGCTGTGCCACCCTTCCTGTAAAAAGATACCCTTGTTTTTATACATAAGCGGATCGAAAACGGCATCGCAGTACACTCTCATCATTGCTTTGAGATCCTTTTCATTGGTGCTTGCCACAGGATATATCGTTCTGTCCGAATAGGTCATGGCATTTAGATATGTGTGTATTGAGCCCTTGTCCAGTATATTAAAAGGATCCTTAAGCTTATAGTGTTCTGAGCCGCAGAGAACACTGTGTTCCACAATATGAGCCGTTCCCTTGCTGTCACAAGGCAAGGTCCCGAAGGCTATCGAAAAGACTCTTTCTTCATCGTTGTTTTCTATGAAAATAAGCTTTCCTCCGCTTGAATGCTCGTATAAATATGCTGTTGAATTTATATCTTCAATATATTCGCTGAAATTTAATTTGAATGCCATATTATCTTTTCTCCAGTATTTTTTCGCCTAGGTCAATATCCTCGGGAGTAGTCAGCTTTATATTATTATAGCTGCCCTCTACCATTTTTATTTTGACCCCTGTTCTTTCCGCAAGCATAGAATCGTCTGTGCCGTAATAGTTATCCTCAAATGCCTTTTCATAAGCCTTCATTATTACATCATACTTAAAGCACTGAGGGGTCTGCGCCGCCCACAGAGCATCTCTGCTTGGAGTATCCGTAACGATTCCGTTTTCATCGCAGACCTTGATAGTGTCCTTTACTCTTACGCCCAATACGCATCCGCCGTATTCGTATGCGGCATTTATAAGGGGCTTTATATGCTTATTTTCTACAAAAGGACGTACTCCGTCATGTATAAGTACTATATCGCAGTCGGGGGAAACAGCCTTAAGACCGTTGTATACGGAATCCTGCCTTTCCTTGCCGCCTGCTACAACGGCTTTTACCTTTCCGAGATCGTATTTTTCAACTATCTCTTTTTTTACAAATGCTATATCGTTTTCTCCGCACACTATCACTATCTCGTTTATACTTTCGCTTTTTTCAAAGACTTCAACGGTATAACTAAGCACAGTCCTTCCTTTAAGCTCCAAGTATTGCTTCGCAACGGCGCTTTTCATCCTCTTGCCTGTGCCTGATGCGGCTATTATAACGGAATTTTTCATTTTTACCACCTCTTACAATGATTTTACCATTGATGTTTGGATCTTGCAAGAGTATACTTATATGTAGAGGTTATATTGCGTTGGCAATATAACTCTTGGCGAATATTACATATATTCAAAGGATAAGCATTCTGTTTCGCAGCAGTCCTTTGCGCAGTCGCAGTCCTTGCCTACAACTATATCTGTAAGAGTACAGTATTCTGCGCTGCGGTCGTGATACTTACATGAATTTACTCTGCACTTTATTGAATGATTTGCTGACATATATAATCACCTCCCAAATTTATTTTGCTCGGCAATTTATTAATTTATACGGAAAGAAAGGTGTTTTTATGATCAATTATTTTGACTGTCATTGCGATACCCTTACAAGAGCAATGGCGAAAAACAAGGAGCTTTATAAAAATGATCTGCATATAGATATTGCCAGACTCGGCAAATACAAAAAGGCTGTACAGATATTTGCCATATGGCTTGACGAGGCTTATATAGACAATGCTTTTGAAAATACTGTAAAAGCCATAGATTTTTTTAAGGCTCAAATAGAAAAGTATAAGGATTTTATAACAGATGATATTAATAATGAAAATAAGGTAAGGGCAATACTTTCAATAGAAGGCGGCGAATCCATAGAGGGAGATATGGATAAGCTGTATTATTTTATTGACAAAGGCGTAAGGCTTATGACACTTACATGGAACAATGAAAATGAAATAGGATACGGAGCAATGACAGGCATAGACAAAGGGCTTAAGGATTTCGGCAAGGCTGTGGTAAGGGAAATGGACAGCATGGATATGCTCATAGACGTTTCTCATCTGAATGAAAAGGGCTTTTGGAACGTGTACGATATATCGCAAAAGCCCTTTATTGCAACACATTCCAATGCCAAGAGCATATGCGATCATCCCAGAAATCTCAGCGACGACCAGCTTAAGGCTATGAGCGAGAGAAAATGTATCGTAGGCGTAAATATATATCCGCCATTTATAGACGGGGAAAAGGGCAGTACGGACAATATATTAAGACATATAGATCACATAATGAACATTATGGGAGAAAACAATATTGCATTGGGCTGTGATTTTGACGGTATAGGGATATGCCCCGAAGATATAAACGAAGTCAGCAAGCTCCACATACTTTATGACAAAATAAAGTATGTGTGGGGAACAAGTATTGCCGATAAGATATTCTATGATAATATAGCCGCCTTCCACAAATGGTAAAAACTTATTTTTTCTTTTTACTTGAAATAAATTGTAGTTTAGTGTAATATAGATATATAAAACGTATTGGAAAGGGGTGTTTATATGAAGCTATCGGATATGGCGTTGGGAATAAGACCTTCATCTACGCTGTCAATATCGGCAGAAGCCAACAGGAGAAAGGCGGAGGGCATCGATATAATCAATTTCAGCGCAGGAGAGCCTGATTTCAATACACCGGAAAATATTAAGCAAGCGGCTATAAGGGCTATAAATAACAATTTTACAAAATATACGCCATATGAAGGCATATATGAGCTCAGGACTGCCGTTGCCGAGGAGCTTAAGACAGACGGTCTCGAATATGCGCCGGAGGATATAGTTATATCCAACGGAAGCAAGCACGCTTTAAAAAATGCTCTTTCTGCCATAATAGATCCCGGAGACAAGGTAATAGTTCCTGCCCCTTATTGGAACAGCTACATAGATATTATAAATATGGTATACGGTGTTCCCGAGGTCGTGCAGACAAGAAAGCAAAACCTTTTTAAAGTTACGGCAGCGCAGCTTGAAAGCACCTATGATCCCAAGGTCAAGGCTGTTATAATAAACAGTCCCAACAATCCTACGGGTATGGTATATTCTGAAGCGGAGCTTAAGGAAATAGCCGCATTTGCCGTTGAAAAGGATATATTTGTAATATCTGATGAGATATATAAAAGACTTATATACAGCAGACATCTTAAGCATACCAGTATTGCGTCTCTTGGAGAGGAAATAAAGAAAAGGACCATTGTTATCGACGGTTTGTCAAAGAGCTATTCTATGACAGGCTGGAGAGTGGGATATACTGCCTCTGACAGAAAAATTGCCGATGTTATAGCAAATATACAGTCTAACTCCACATCCAATATAAACTCTATAGCTCAGGCGGCTGCTCTTGAGGCTCTCAGAGGAGATAAGAGCGAGGTAACAGCCATGCTCAAGGAATTTCAGCACAGGAGAGATTTCATAGCTCAGAGGATATCCGATATCCCTCTTTTAAGCTCGATACTGCCAAAGGGCGCATTTTATATGTTTGTGGATGTATCCAAGCTGCTGGGCGCCACAGTAAGAGGAACGCTTTTAAAGGACAGCAGAGATGTTGCCAATGTACTTTTGGATTCCTACGGCGTTGCCGTTGTACCTTCGGACGCATTTGGCGTAGACAATTACATCAGGATATCATATGCTACATCTATGAGAGATATTGTAGAGGGTACAAACAGAATAGAAAAATTTGTAAAGCAAAATTATTGATATCATTAAAGGGGCTTGAAAAGCCCCTGATGAAAAGAAAATAACTTCAAATTCAAAAATCCCCTTGATAAGTAGTCATGGGGATTTTTTTGCGTTGCATTAAGAGTATATGGATTTATACATTTTCAAATAAGTCTTATTTTTTTGACTAAAGAAAACCATTAACATTTTTTAAAAAATTTCTTCTACATGGATTTGGTCTTTAAGTTCTAAAAAAGACTTGCCTTCAAAAGATTTTACGCTAAGGATTCTTTTGATACTATCATTATCAATGTATGATCCGGATTTTACTTTTTCACGTGCAATACAGGTATTTTCTTTTATATCTTCTGCTGTCCAAATAACAAGCCAACATTTGTTATCCGATACTTCGGGTTGAATAACATAACGATGACCATTGCATGTAAATACAATCTCTCTGTTTTGTGATATTAATTCAATTAATTCATTATATGTAATTCCTGTCATATTTTAACTCCTTTAAACAATGATTTATATTTTTTATATAATTCATCTTCTTTATGTAAAACAATAGTCTTTCCATTTCTGTTTCCGTTAAGATAATAATGGACATGAAGCGTTTTTTTACCTTGATGCATGCCATAATCAATATCATAAATTGGCAATCGATTATCGCCAAAAACCCGTAATTGGCTAAACACGTTATCTGTATTTAGTTTTAAGTAAGACGTTCCGGGTGTATTGGATCTGTCAGGAAGACTTTTGCTCGCCTTGCTGTCTTTAGGTGCCAATACCTTTATTCCCTCAACATAATCCACAGTATGCCATTTTGCCGGTACACGGAAACCGCCGCTTTCTAAAAAAGAACCTCTGCTACCCATTAGCCAACACGCTCCTTTATTCTCTGCGAAAAGCATGGATAATAAATAACATTTGGATATTTTTCCAATTCGTCAAACTTACGTCCGCATACAATTAAATGGGAGGGCTGTTTTTGCCTTTGTAATTCCTCTACACCAAGTATAAAGATTCTTTTGCTATAAGGATTTGACATACAACCATTTGTAGAAATGGCAATAGAACTATTTTCGGGAAGTCCGTCAAAGCACCATTCAAAATCTTCGGGAAAACACCATGAGGCAACAGGTATAACATTAAATCCATTTTGTTGGAGATAATATGCAATTACACGATTTCTTGTGCAATTCCAGATGTTTTGTCCGGGCAGCATTTCAGGTAGCATTGAATAATCTGTTGTAATAAGACCTTTAAATTTATGCAGTCTTGCAAAATACCTTTCAGGACAATTCCAAAAGGTTTCAAATAAATTATCATCGATAAAAAAATCGAGCCAGTGTTTTTCAGGATCGGAAATGCTATTTCTTTCATTGAAGCATACAACATTACAAGGAATTTCTTGTGTGGGTTCAAGTTGCGGAAGCTTGTATTTCCCCACAAGAGTTGCATTATGCCAATAGTATAGTTTAAAGTTATCATATTTTCTTAAATTTGTTTTTAACATATTATGTTACCTCCTTTGTAAACATGGATATTCAATATTTTGTTAATTTTGCTGATTGACAAGGAAAAACATAATATGCTACCATATAAATGTATGCATATGTTTATAGCATATTTGAAGGCGCACTGCTTTGTTGTTACCGGCAACTTAACGGTGCGTTTTCCTTGTCTTGACAATACATTCAATAAACATCACCACCTTTATAAAATTTCATATTATTCAGCCCATACATAATGTGGGGCTTCATGTGCGAAGTAGCTCCAATCAAGCCATTCGTCATTATGTAATCTTCCGATCGTTATCCAATGGGGAATATCTATGCCCTTAGAAAATTGCTTAATACTGAATAATGATTGATATTCTCCGGATAAAATAAATTTTTTGTAAAGATCGGGAGGTATAAGTGTATTGCGGGCAAAACTGTCAGCTCTTTCTTCGATATCGCTTTTAACCGAATCAAAATCTACAAAACGAGTATTCAGATCGCCATTTATTAAATGTCCGATTTCATGGAAAAGACTGAACCAAAATTTATCGGCTTGTTTTCCTCTTATTGTCAAACATAAAATAACTTTATTATTGTCGGTTTGTTTTATAAATCCCTGAACAGGCGCTCCCCTGAAATGATGAACAACTTCAAAAGCAATGCCACAATCAAAAAAAATACGTTTCAATTTTTGAATCATAATATTAGGATCATCTTCAAACATAAGCTGTTTTATTTTGGGGATTGAAGCTATAAGTTTGTCTTTATTAAAAGGAATACTAAGTTCGGTTTTTTCTGTTAAAATCTCACATAACCGTTGCCAAGCAAAAAGGATATAAACATCAATATTTGTACTTTTCTTTACTTGCGCTCTATAAGCGGCATTATATGTAATTTGAGGGATCGATAAAAGATTACTGACTCTTAGGATCTTTCGCAATTGAAGAACTTTTTCTGAGTTTCCGCAATGATTATACATTATGCCGAGTTTTAAAAAATAATCAATAATGTTTTTCATTGGTTTTAATATGAAGAGTTCTTCTTCAGTAATTCCGTTTTCCTCCTCCAAACGAAGCATGTATTGGTCATATTTTTCTTGATATGAAGCCCATGTGCCACTTTCAGCGCCAAAAGCAAGATCTAATTTTCTGGCAAACGAAACAGAAATATCCTTTGTTCCGTTAATTATTGTACTTATATGTTTTTCCGATACGCCTGTGCGAATAGCAATTTCTTTCTGTGACATTCCTGATTTTTTCGCTTCAGATAGCAATATTTTGCCGGGATGTTTTATAATTTCCAATTCAGCCATATCGCATTATCCCCTTTCAGAAAATAATATTATTTTTGTTTTCTTACCTAAAAGGTAAGAATTTATTATTTACATTTATATAATAAACTTCCTTGTAGGAAATGTCAAGTATAAACTTTTTTTATGCGAATAAAACAATTAATATAAATAAAGCGAAAATTATAAATATAAAGTGTGTTTTAGACTATTATTTTTGGAGTGAATTGTAACAAAAATTAAGGATATTCAAACTTTACTTCTCAATTAAAATACCTCCAAAAACAATATATATGTCATGGAGGTGTTTTAAGATATAGAACCGATGCGTTAATGTTTTCTATAATCAAATAGCTATATAATAGTGTTTAACTGTAACATTATAAAAATAAAAAATACTTTAGCTTATTTTTTCCAGTACATCCCTTACGGCGCCAATACCCTTATTCATATCACAGAAATATTTTTCTATCTTTTCTCCCAGACCTATGCTGTAAAGATCTACTCCGAAAATATCTCCTCTCGATATTATTTTGCTTATTGCATTTACTGCGGTGCTGTTATCTCCCAGCTTAACATTTTTCATAATATCCGTAAGCTCTTTCAAAAGGGGATCGGGACTTAACTCAAAGCTGTTGCCCAGATCGTCAACTGCCATAAGGTAGCGGCACCAGCCTGCTATTACAAGAGGTATATATTCAAGGCTCTTTACGTCGAGTCCCTTTGACGACGTATATGCTTTTATTGTTTCGCCGAAACGAACTCCCACCTTCTGGGAGGTATCGCAGGCTATCCTCTGAGGCTTATCCTCTATAAAGGGATTGGGAAGTCTTACATTTATTACCTCATCTATAAATTCCTTTGGCGAAATTATTTTGGGATCCGTTACAACGGGAAGTCCTTCTCTGTAGCCTACGCCCTTTATAAGTCTTACAAGATCCGTATCCTCCATTTCCTCGGATATACTGTCATAGCCCAGTATACAGCCGAACACTGCCAGCGCAGTGTGGAGGGGATTAAGACAAGTGCATACTTTCATTTTTTCAACTTTATCAACTGTTTCTCTGTCTGTGTATATAATTCCTGCCTTATCCAGAGGCAGTTTGCCGTTTTTAAAATTATCCTCTATTATAAGATATTCCGTTTCCTCGGCATTTACAAAGGGCGCCGCATAGGTGTTTCTTGAGGTTATTATAGTATCGGTATCCTCAAAGCCCGATTCCTCCAAAAGCTCCTGCACACCCTCAGAAGGTCTCGGCGTTATCTTATCTATCATTGTGCGTGGATAGCTTACGCTTTCCTCCATATAGGTTTTAAAACTATTGTCCGTATATGCTTTTTCACACCAGCTATTTACATATACCATAAGAGCGGATTTAAGAACATCTCCGTTGTGAGAGCAGTTGTCCATACTTACAAGGGTAAGAGGATATCCCTCCATGGATCTAAGCCAACATAGATATGCAAGCTTGCCTATATAGCTTTTTGCTTCGGCAGGTCTGCTGTCAATATCTACATTTTCCGCAACACTGTATCCCTTTTCGGTAATGGTAAGAGATACCATTTTAAGAGAAGGGGCTTTAAAGACGTTCTCCAACAATTCCCAGTCCTTCTTGAAGTGCTTGTCCGCTCTTAAGGAACAGCATATGCTCGCCACTATCTCCTTATCGATAGTGCCGTCGGATCTAAGAGTAATGGCTGCCGTCAGATCATCATAGGGTCGCAGTACCTTGTCGCATATTTCATAGTCATAGCCCTCTGCGGCGATTATGCCTGTATCCATAAGCCCTTTGTTCAGAAGCTCTTGACATACTCGGGCAGGAAATGCTCTGAATATATTGCCTGCGCCCATATGGAGCCACTGAGGAGCTTCAAGTGTTCTTTGTCTTACTTGGTCAATGTTATACCCGGGCAGCTTAAAGCCTGCCTTTTGCCATTTTTTTATTTTGCTAAGTTCCTGTTTGTTCAGCTTCATATAATCACCTCTAATAACCCATTAAATTCGGCAGGAAAGTAGATATTGCAGGTACAAATGTTACAAGGAGGAGTACACCGATTATTACTGCGTAGTACAGCAAAAGAGGCTTTATGACCTCTTCGATCCTTGTTTTTGCTACTCTTACGCCTACAAAAAGTATATTTCCGACAGGAGGAGTGATAGTGCCTATGCAAAGATTGAGAACGAGCATTATTCCGAACTGTACCGGACTCATACCAAGCTCTGTGCAAACGGGCATGAATATAGGCGTAAAAATAAGTATAGCAGGGGTTATATCCATAAATGTTCCCACAAAAAGAAGCACTATATTTATTATAAGAAGAATTATAACGGGATTACTGCTTATACCCAGAAGTCCTGCGGAAATTGCCGAAGGGATACCTGTAAATGCCATTACCCAAGCCATGATACTGGATACGCCTATGAGGAATACGATTATCCCGGTGGTCTCAGCGCTGGATCTGAATATTTCATAGAGCTCGCTGAACTTTATCGTCTTGTAAAAGAAAAGAGAAAGTATAAGACTGTATACCACTGCCACAACAGAGCCTTCCGTCGCCGTAAATATACCTTTTATGATACCTCCGATAACTATTACTATAAGCAGAAGAGAGGGTATTGCGTCAAGAAGAGTTTTGACAGCCTTTGAACCCTTTATTCTCTCGGTAGTTTTATATCCTCTTTTGCTTGCTATTATAAAAGCTACCGCCATACAGGCAAGTCCCCAAAGTATGCCCGGAACATAGCCTGCCATAAAAAGCGCTGCCACAGACGTACCGCCGCTTACAAGAGAGAATGTAATAAGCACATTGCTGGGAGGGATAAGCAGTCCCGTAGGCGCAGAGGCAATATTGACCGCAGCCGAATAGTCTTTGTCATAGCCTTCCTTTTCTTCTATGGGTCCTATTATGGTACCCATTGCTGAGGCAGAAGCCACGCCTGAGCCTGAAATGGCGCCGAAAAGCATATTTGCCAGCACATTGGTATGAGCCAGAGCGCCGGGGATAGTGCCTGTTATGACCTTTGCAAAGTTGATAAGTCTTGTTGCAATGCCTCCTCGGTTCATTATATTACCTGCCAGTATAAAAAAGGGTATCGCTATAAGCGTGAAAACCGATATACCCGAAAATGTCCTTTGGGCGCCTGTGAGGAAGGCGGCGTTTGTATCCAGAACGGGAAGTATCGCCAGTATTGAGGATATACCTATGGCTGTTGAGATAGGCGTGCCTATAAGCAAAAGCACAAGCAGCACTATCGCTATTATAAGACCGCATACTAGAGCTATATTCATCTATTTTACCTCCTTGTTCTTAATGATCCTATATATGTTTGCAATATTGTAAAAAACGATTATAAAGCCGCATATTGGCACTATCATGTACACAAGCGACATTTTGATACCGAGAGAGGCGGTCACCTGAGTCCTTGTAAGACCTGTAATGGATATACCGCCGTATATGAGAACTATTACTGCAAACACAAGCGTCAAAAGCTCTGTTATAACGCCGAATATAACGGCAGTGCTTCCCTTGAATTTGCTTGATAAAAATGTCATTGCCAGATGCTCTCTTTTGCCGAACACTAGAGCAGCGCTCAAAAGGGCAAGCCATGTAAAGCTGTAAGTCAAAAGCTCCTCGGAGACCGTGCTGGGAGAATTGAACACATATCTTGTTATTATTTGATAGGTGCCTATAACGGTTATAAAAGCAAATATGAAAACACAAATAAATTCCAGTATTTTGTTGAGTATATTTATTGCCTTATCCATTCTGAACACCTCCTGTTGCCTTGTTTATCTCTTGTATTTTTTCAAAAATAGGTCTGAGCTTTTCATTGCCCGACATAAGCTCCTCCTGAACGCCAATTACCTTTTCTTTAAAGGCGTTGGTATCTGTTTCGCTGAAAGTAACGCCCATATCCGTTGCCAGCTTCTTTGCATTTTCTATTTCCTTGTCCCAGGCTTCCCTTTCAACTTGTGTGCATATTTCTGCAGCCTCGTCAAATATTTGTCTTTCCTCGGGAGTAAGGCTGTTAAGGAAATTAAGATTGCCTACAAGCATATCGGGTACCATTTGATGCCTGTCATATACATAGTATTTTGCAACCTCTCCATGCTTGTTGTTGGTAAGAGCCAATTCGTTGTTCTCCGCTCCGTCTATAACATGTTGCTGTATTGCAGTATAAACCTCTCCGAATGACATGGGAGCGGCTGCCGCTCCGAAAGCGCTCATCATTTTTACGTTGGCAGGGCTTTGCTGTACTCTTATTTTCATACCCTTCAGATCATCGGGAGACTTAATGGGCTTTGTTGCATAAAAGTTTCTCGTTCCCGCTTCAAACCATGTTACAGCCTCGAAGCCTGAGCTTTCCGTGGACTTATATATAGCATTTGTTATATCGTCGTTTTCCATGGTGGCATGATATGCTTCAACACTGTCGAAGAGATAGGGCATTGAAAAGATCTCGTATATATTGTCAAATGTTTCAAGATTACTTGTGCTGCACACTACAAAGTCTATTGCTCCTGTCTGAGTAAGCTCTATTGCCTTTACCGCAGCGCCTAAAAGCTCGTTCGGAAATATCTGTACATCGTATTTGTCGCCAAGCTTGTCCTCTATGTGTTTTTCAAAGGCAAGCAGACCTATGTGGTCGGGATGTGTCTCGCTTTGTCCGTGGGAGATCCTGACTATTTTTTTGCCTCCCGTTACTGAGCAGCCCGTTAATAATAAAGCTGAAATCAATAATACAAGTATTTTTTTCATAAACTCCCTCCTTGCTTAGTTGCTGTTATTGTCTGCAATTATTTGGATTTTATACGGGAAATGTTTTAATTGACTTTTTGATATTAATATGATATTTGAGATAGGATAGGTCATGAGAAAAAAGAAGGGCAAATGATATATCCCCTTAAAGTATTTTACGATATTATCGTTTGCTTTAAGGGGAAGGGCAGCTATGCCGTATGCCTTTTAAAGTGTTATCTGCACTTCATACATTTTTTGCCGCTGTTCATAAATTCAGGCTTTTCTATTACGAATTGTCTTTTACTGTCCATATAAGCCTTTACATTTTGCAAAGCTTCGCCAAATCTCTGGAAGTGTACTATTTCTCTTTCTCTTAAAAAT
>CANQIA010000036.1 GCA_947624015.1 uncultured Clostridia bacterium | reverse complement strand
TATTTCTCAAGTAATTCCTTTGTATCCTGAGCTATCATAAGCTCCTCGTTAGTGGGGATAAGGAACGCTCTTACCTTGGAATCCTTAGTGGCAAAGTCAAGCTCCTTGCCTCTTTGAGCATTAAGCTCAGGATCTATCTCTACGCCAAGGCACTTGCAGTACTCACAGATAGCCGCTCTGTGTCCTGAGTTGTTCTCTCCGATACCTGCAGTAAATACAATGGCGTCACAGCCGCCCAGAGCCACATAGTATGCGCCTATGAACTTAGCTATCTGATATCTGAACATCTCAAGAGCAAGCTTACATCTTTCATCCCCATTGTCGGCAGCCTCTTCCGCATCTCTGAAATCGCTTGAACGACCTGATACGCCAAGCAGACCTGACTTCTTGTTCATTACATTGTCGATCTCATCGGGAGTAAGGTTTTCCTTCTTCATAAGGAAGGGAACTATGGCAGGGTCAATGTCGCCGCAGCGTGTACCCATCTCAAAGCCTGCAAGAGGAGTAAGACCCATTGTAGTGTCTATTACCTTGCCATCCTTAACGGCAGCAATAGATGAGCCGTTGCCCAAATGGCATGTGATTATCTTTGTACCCTCAGCCTTGCCGCCTAACATAGCTATGGCTCTTTGAGTAACATACTTGTGGCTTGTACCGTGGAAGCCGTATCTTCTTACGCCATACTTCTCATAGTACTCATAGGGAAGAGCGTACATATAAGCCTCGGCAGGCATAGTCTGATGAAAGGCTGTATCGAATACCACTACATTTGGTGTACCCGGCATTATCTTCTCACAAGCCTCTATACCCATAAGGTTCGGCGGATTGTGAAGAGGAGCCAAGTCAAATATACTCTTTATAGCGTCTTTTACGCTGTCGTCAACTATTACAGAGCTTGCAAACTTATCGCCGCCGTGTACAACTCTGTGACCTACGCCGCCGATCTCGTCAACGCTCTTTATAACGCCGTATTCAGGGGATACCAGCGTATCCATAACAAGCCTGATAGCCTCGTTATGAGTAGGCATAGGCTGATTGAATGTGACCTTTTCCTTGCCTGCTGCCGTGTGCTGAAGGTTAGAACCTTCTATACCTATTCTCTCACATAAGCCCTTTGCAAGAACTTCATTTGTATCCATATCGAACAACTGATACTTTAATGATGAGCTGCCGCAGTTTATAACTAAAATCTTCATTTATTTTCTCCTATCTTTATACTAATATTACTTCAATATCACTGCTTCCGATAGCGGTTGCCCTTTATTTTGACAACTGAGCCTGTACCGCAGTCATTGTTACAACGCCTACTATATCGTCTGCAAAGCAGCCTCTTGAAAGGTCGTTGACAGGCATTGAAAGACCCTGTAATACAGGACCGTACGCCTCTGCCTTAGCAAGTCTTTGAACAAGCTTATAGCCTATATTTCCTGCCTCAAGGCTTGGGAATACAAGTGTATTGGCTTTGCCCGCAACAGGACTGCCGGGAGCCTTTGAAGCGCCTACATTGGGAACGATAGCCGCATCAAGCTGTAATTCTCCGTCGATGTTGTACTGAGGGAATCTCTCCTGAGCAAGCTTGACCGCATCTGCGACCATAGTTACGCTATCGCTCTTGGCGCTGCCCTTTGATGAGAAGGAAAGCATAGCCACAATAGGCTCGCCGCCTGTAAACGCCTTGAATGACTCGGCAGAAAGACCTGCTATCTCCGCAAGCTTGGGAGCGTCTATCTCGGGATTTACAGCGCAATCGGCAAATACGAAAATACCATTGTCGCCAAACTCACAATCGGGTACTTCCATAAGGAAGAAGCCTGAAACTGAGCTTATGCCCGGCTTTGTCTTAAGAAGCTGGAGAGCGGGACGGATAGTGTTGCCGGTAGAATGGCATGCGCCTGATACTGCGCCGTCGGCATCGCCGCACTTACACATAAGGCATGCGTAGTACATATAGTCCTCTTCCATCATCTTCTGAGCCATTTCGGGTGTAACGCCCTTTTTGCTTCTGAGCTCCACAAATTTATCGATATATTTTTGCTTGTTGGGATCGTTAAAGGGATCCACGATAGTTGCTCCTGAAATGTCATAGCCCTTGCCGTTTTCTGCTATCTCTTCGGGAGTACCGATGATAACAAGGTTTGCAATGCCCTCCTTCAGTATCTTTTCAGCCGCCTCATATGTTCTCTTATCCATGGATTCCGGCAGCACGATAGTTTTCTTGTCAGCTTTAGCTTTAGCCTTAAGGCTGTCTAAAATACTCATAAAAATTTTCTCCTTTCATATTTAATATTGGGCATTACGCCCACAGCTAATTTTATTATAAACCTTATATTACGATTTCACAACAATTTTTTAAAATTTATGGTAAATTTTTTCATTTTGTATTATACTGTAATCATAGATAAACGGGAGGGGATAAAATGAATACGGCAATAATCGCAGAATATAATCCTTTTCACAAAGGACACAAATATCACATAGGACAGACCCGCAAGGTAACAGGCTGCGACAATATAATAGCGGTCATGTCGGGAAACTTTGTGCAAAGAGGCGAGCCTGCCTTTACCGATAAAATGACAAGGACTCGCTGCGCTCTTTTAAACGGCGTGGATATGGTGGTGGAGCTGCCTGTGGAGTATGCCACAAGCTCAGCCGACATATTTGCCCAAGGCGCAGTGGATATAATAAAGGCTATGGGTATAGCCCACAGCATTTCCTTCGGAAGCGAAGCGGGAAATACGGAAGTATTTGCAAAACTTATGGATATACTTCATGAGGAACCCAAGGGCTACAAATACGAGCTTAAGTATTATCTGGATCAGGGGCTTTCATACCCTCTGGCAAGGCAGCATGCCCTGTCTGCATTCCTGGCAATACCCTTTGAAAATCTGGACTTTTTAAGCTTGCCCAACAATATACTGGCGCTTGAGTATATGCTTGCGCTCAGGGGCAGCGATATAGTTCCCTTTACCGTAGAGAGAAAGACCTCCCAGTACAACAGCACAATGCTGACAGGGGAGATATCTTCATCTACCGCTATCAAGCACGCCATAGAAAAAGGAAACTTGTCCGAAGCCATAAGCTCCGTACCCGATAACTGCAAAGATATCATAAGCAGCATTACAAGGCTGCCTTCCCTTGACGATTACTCAGATATATTTCACTATATAATAAGAACCGTATCGGCAAAAAGGCTTTCCGAGACAGCCGATATCACAGAGGGTATAGAGAACAGGATAATATCAGAGGCTGCAGGGGACAAGCTCAGCATTATTGCGGAAAAGGTAAAGACAAAAAGATATACTCATTCCAAGATACAAAGAGGACTTCTCCACATAATACTCGGCATAACAAAGGAGCAGCAGGCTACTCCTCCGTCATACATAAGAGTGCTTGGAGTGCGCAAGGATAAGATACAGCTTTTAAGCGAGCTTACCGAAAAAGCAGCCCTTCCCGTTATCACAAATGTAAAGGACAGTGAAAAGCTCCTTGCAAATGAAATAAGGGCAACGGATATATACAACATACCCTTGGGCATACCTAAAGGCATGGAATACAGAGAGGGTATGGTAATACTGTAAACGAGGTGAAAAAATGTCGCAGAAATTACCTGATGACAAAAGCTTTCTGGAGTGTGAGAGCAGCAGAGTATTTATGCTGCTTATGCTTGTGGCAGGCTTTTACGGCGCTTATACATATTCTGTAAGAGGTGGTGTGTTCTGCAATGCCCAGACAGCCAATTTCGTATTGTTTGCCATGGCTCTCGGCAGAGGAAAAATAACTATGGGCATATACTATCTCATACCCATGAGCGCCTATCTTATGGGAGCAATAGTTTCCGAGATACTGCCTAAGCCCATTAAGAGATCCCATATTATAAGGTGGGATACCCTTCTTATACTTATTGAGATAGGGGCAGTGGTGCTTTTGGGACTTATACCTGACAGCGCCCCCTTTCAGATCTCTCAGATAGCTGTCAACTTCATATGCTCAATGCAGTACAACACATTCAGACAAAAGGAAGGAGTACCTATGGCGACTACCTTCTGCACAAACCATTTAAGACAGATAGGCGTTGCCATTGCAAAGGCTCTCACAAACAGTAACGGCGCTCATATGCAAAGAGCCTTCGAGCATTTTAAAATGATAAGCGTATTTGTAATAGGCGCCGTCATATCAACTTTCCTTTGCGCTCTTTTTGGAGGAAAAGCAATATGGGGAGCTCTTGTTCCCCTTGGCATAGTATTTATAGATCTGCTGTATGCCGACCTTAAGACGGAACATGAATATATCGAGTCTACACCTCACGGACATTGATAAAGGAGAACACTATGAAAAATCTGGAAATATATACCGACGGCGCCTGTTCGGGAAATCCCGGAGCCGGCGGCTACGGAGTCGTGCTTTTATATAAGGGCGTAAGAAAGGAGCTTAGCTGCGGCTACTGCCAAACCACAAACAACAGAATGGAGATACTTGCGGTAATAAAGGGGCTGGAGGCTTTAAAGGAGCCTTGCAACGTAACTCTTTACAGTGATTCCAAGTACGTTGTGGATTCTGTAACAAAGGGCTGGGTATATTCTTGGAAAAAGAAAAACTGGATCAAATCCGACAAGAAAAAGGCTCTTAACACAGACCTATGGGAAAGATTGCTTACACTTCTTGATAAGCATAATGTAGAGTTCGTATGGGTAAAGGGGCATGCAGACGATCCCGAAAACGAAAGATGTGATTTTTTGGCAAGACAAGCCATAGAAAGCGAAAACCTCATAGTTGACGAAGGATATACACAATGAAAAAAGACAGCGTGGAGAGAGCTGTCTTTTTTCGTGGAGAGTTGTATATGAATAATAGAGTTTGGCAAATAAATGTAAATTACTGTTTTATTATTAACATTTCTATCTTATATTGGATATTATACAATAATTTAAGAAAAATGTAAAGAAAATTTAAGAAATTAATTTGTAAACAAAATATGAATAATACTGAAAAATGTCTTTTTGCAACATATCAAAGCTCCAGCTCGTCTCCGTCTGCCATAATATAAGCGCCGGGAGTGTCAAAAAGTTCAGCTCTTTGCTTATCGAAGAGTTTACCCGGAGACATATGCACGGGTACCGTATGCTTTGCCTTTATTATCTCTGCGCATTCTATGGCTTCGGGCATATCCATATTAAACTTTCCGTCTGTGGGCAGGAATGCATAGTCTATATTTCTGTCGGCAAGCTCTGCCATTTGGGAGGTCTTTGACGTATCTCCCGCAAAGTAAAGAAGCTTTCCGTTTACGCTGACAAGATATCCCACGCATTGATCCACAGGGTGGTTCTCATTATAAGCCTGTACCGCTTCAATGTGTACTCCTGCTATATCCGTTGTCTGATATTCTCCATTCTTGAGAGCGTCGGTATTTTGATATATCACGCAGTCATCCTTCTTAAGAGGCAGATTTATCTGATTGTGATCGGGATGCTGATGAGTAACAAGTATAAGGTCTGCCGGTTCCTCATAGCCCTCTCCCGCATAAGGATCTATATATATTATTTTTCCATTCTCCGTTGTAAGTCTGAAGCTGCCGTGACCTTGATATAAAAGCTTTGCCATGCCTGTATCCTCCTTTGCTTCCTGCTCTTTTCCGCAGGCTGCCATAAGCATAGCAGCCGCAGCAAGTAATATTAATAGCTTTTTCAATTTAGAGTTTCCTCCTTATTTTCATATGGTTCCATAGGGGCTGTATCCGATGTGTCCTCCTCTTGTGGAGCGTCAATAGCAGGAACAGGCGTTTCCCGGATATTTATATCCTCGTCTGTAACATCGGTCGTTTCCTCGGGTGTCGTTTCATCAGACGGCAGTATCTCGTCAGTATCCTCCGAAGCAGGCTGTATGCTCTCTTCCGCTGCTCCTCTGCGTTTCCTCCTTGAATGGGTAAACTGATACGCCATACCCAGCACGGCAAGTATAGCGGTAAGTATGGATATTACCTTCCAGTTTGTCACATTGAATATGCCAAGTATATTTGTAACTACGGATACGGCGCCGCTAAGGGATGTGCTTATTACCACCACCGTCTTTACAAAACGCACAGCCAATGAGCCTATGATAACGGCGGCGGCAATGGTAAGCACTATCATCCACCACTGTGTGTTGACAGCATATGCGCTTATAAAATGTCCTATAACATTAAGAGCCGCTCCGAAGCCTATTACAAATACGCCTGCCCTATAAAAAGCAAATGACAATATTGCCGTAACGATACCTACTATACACGCTACAAGAAGCACCACATCCGCTCCCATTGCATATGCCACTAAGCCCGAAACAAGGGCTCCCGCAACAAAGCCTATGATAGCGCACCACAATCTTAAAAGCTTATATCCGAAAAAGCATATGAGCAGTCCCGAAACAACGGCAATTATAACAGACACCATAACTGTCTGATGCTGAGCCGTCATATATGAATCTATCGTCTGCTGTATAAAATCGACCATATAAATACCTCCCACTTTATTTTTACAGTAATTTTAACACATTTCGGCAATAATTTCAATAATAATAAGCCGCCCTTTGCAAATTAAAGCTTGCCTGCCGAGCAAAGCAAAGCTTTCCCTATATGATGTTGAGCGCCCCTGTCTTTTGCCGTATCTTTTTGCCAATATATTCACGCTTTTAAAATACTTGCAAAGTAAAAAGTATGTTGACAAATCCATATTAATTAACTAAAATAAATATGTATAATTATGGAAACAAAGGAGAGCTGAAAATGTATTGCACAAGAAAATTAACTGAGGATATATACTGGATAGGCGGAAGCGACAGACGTCTTTCACGTTTTGAAAATATTTTCCCCATACCAAGAGGCGTTTCATATAATTCATATGTTATACTGGATGAGAAAACGGTGCTTTTGGACACGGTAGACTATTCCGTAAGCAGACAGTTCATAAAAAATCTGGAGCATACTCTTAAGGGAAGGACACTGGATTACATTGTAATAAATCATATGGAGCCTGATCACTGCGCCGTAATAGGAGATATTCTTATGAGATATCCCCAAGCAACTGTTATAGGCAACGCAAAGACTTTTAATATGATAGATCAGTTCTACGAGAATATGCAGTATAAAAAAATGACCGTTGCGGAGGGAGATACTATAAGCATAGGAAAGCACAGTCTTCGCTTTATAATGGCGCCTATGGTACATTGGCCCGAAACTATGGTGACCTTTGAGGAAAGCTCAGGCATTCTTTTCTCTGCTGACGCCTTTGGTACCTTCGGTGCTCTTGACGGTATCATATTTGCCGATGAGGTGGATTTTGACAGAGATTGGCTTGACGATGCCAGAAGATATTATACCAATATCGTAGGTAAGTACGGCGTGCAGGTACAGGCTCTTCTTAAAAAGGCTTCTGCTCTCAATATTAAAATGCTTGCGCCTCTCCACGGTCCTGTATGGCGCAAGGATATTGAATATATACTGGACAAATACAATAAGTGGAGTACCTACGAGCCTGAGGATAAGGCTATTATGATCGCCTACGCTTCCATGTACGGCAATACGGAAAATATGGTAAACGCTCTTGCCTGTATGCTGGCGGAAGACGGTATCAACAATATAAGAATATACGATATATCAGGCACGGATGTTTCAACTCTTATTTCTGAAGCCTTCAGAGTAAGCCATATTGTACTGGCTTGTCCTACTTACAACGGAAATATGTACCCCGTTATGGAAAGCTTTATAGGGGATATGAAGGCGCTTAATCTTCAGAACAGGACAGTTGCTCTTATGGACAACGGCACATGGGCTGCTACTGCCTCAGGAAAAATGGCTGCTGCCCTTGAAGCAATGAAGAATATAAGTATCCTTGACAAGCGTTTTTCCGTAAAATCAGCCTTAAAGACGTCCCAGGCAGAGGAGCTTGAAGCCTTCAAAGACGCAATAAAGGCTTCTATGGAATAAATTTTTTAATATAGTACTTGACAAAATATGTTAAATATGATTTAATCATAGTAATCCGATATGAAAAGTTGTTTTCGTTAGGAGGGGTGTTTATGTCTGTTGTCAGAATTGAAAATTTGAGTAAGACCTTCCATACTGCCAACGGGGATGTACAGGCTCTCAGGAATATCGACCTGAGCATAGAAGAAGGGGATATATTCGGTATCATAGGCTTAAGCGGCGCAGGCAAGTCCACTCTTGTAAGATGTATAAATTTTCTGGAGATACCTACGGAGGGTACCGTATATTTTGAAAACAACGATCTTAAGAGCCTTACTCACAAGGAGCTTTTAAGGGCAAGGCAATCTATGGGTATGATATTCCAGGGCTTCAATCTTTTGGAGCAGAGGACAGCTATCAAAAACATTTGCTTCCCTCTTGAGATATCGGGAGTCGATAAAAAAAGCGCTGAAAAGCGCGCAAGAGAGCTTCTTGATATAGTAGGGCTTCGTGACAGGGAAAGATCCTATCCTTCGCAGCTTTCGGGAGGACAGAAGCAGAGAGTCGCCATAGCAAGAGCATTGGCAACAAACCCCAAGGTGCTGTTGTGCGATGAGGCAACATCGGCTCTCGATCCCAATACCACAAGGAGCATACTTGCTCTTTTAAAGGAAATAAACAGGACAATGGGCGTGACCGTTATCATAATTACCCACGAGATGAGCGTTATAGAGCAGATATGCAACAGAGTTGCCGTTATAGACAAAAGCCGTATAGTAGAGGAAGGCAATGTAAAGGATATATTTGCCAATCCTCAGTCCGATATGGCAAAGCAGCTTATACTGCCTAAAAATGCTATCCATTCTCTTGACGATTACAAAGCCGTAAGGATCGTGTTTGACGGGCTTTCATCCTACGAGCCTGTAATAGCGAACCTTATTATGGAATGTAATGTTCCTGTCAATATAATGTATGCAAACACAAAGGATGTAAACGGTACGGCAGCGGGAGAAATGATAATACAGGTGCCTGATACTGCAATAAACAAGGTAAACGCTTATTTTGACAGGATAGGCATAAAGTATAAGGAGGAGATGTAATGGAAATCGCAAAGCTTGCGGATCTGCTCTTAAGGGGAACAGGCGAAACTCTTTATATGACGCTTTTATCTACATTTCTGGCATATGTCATAGGTTTGCCGGTAGGTATCATACTAAACATTACCGACAAGGACGGCATATGTCCCAACAGAGGCATAAATACCGTGCTGGGTGTGATCGTCAATATCATAAGGTCAATACCCTTTATAATACTTCTTGTTGCCATAATACCTGTTACAAGGTTCATAGTGGGAACCTCAATAGGCTCTACTGCCACCATAGTCCCACTTACGGCAGCAGCAGGACCCTTTGTGGCAAGAATGGTAGAGTCCTCCATAAAGGAGGTTGACGCAGGAGTAATAGAAGCCGCTCAGTCCATGGGCGCTTCCCCCTTGCAAATAATATTCAAGGTGCTTATACCCGAGGCAAAGCCTTCCCTTATAGTGGGAAGCACCATAGCCATTACCACAATACTCGGCTATTCTACAATGGCAGGTTTTGTCGGCGGCGGCGGTCTTGGCTCCATAGCCATTAATTATGGATATTACAGGTACCAGACGGATATCATGATGGTGACCGTTGTGCTTCTTGTGGTCGTTGTACAGCTCTTCCAAGAGATAGGTATGAGGATCACAAGAAAAACAGATAAACGTATCAACTAAAAACTATTTTTTAAAGGAGACGATAACAATGAAAAGATTTTTAACACTTTTAGGCACAGTAGCGCTTTCAGCGGTACTTCTTGCAGGCTGCGGCGGAAATGGCGGAACCGACACGGCGCAGGCTGACGGCGAAGCGACAGTCATTACCGTAGGCGCATCTCCCGCACCTCACGCAGAGATACTTGAAGCGGTAAAGCCTATACTTGCCGAGAAGAACATTGACCTTCAGATAAAGGAGTTCAATGACTACATCCTTCCCAATACCGCAACGGAAAGCGGAGAGATCGATGCCAACTACTTCCAGCACGGTCCTTATCTTGAGGACTTCAACAATGAAAACGGCACACACCTTGTATCAGTAGCCGCTATTCACTATGAACCCTTTGGCTTATACGCAGGCAAGGTATCATCTCTTGATGAACTTGCGGACGGTGCTACAATAGCTGTTCCCAACGACGGTACCAACGAGGCAAGAGCGTTGATGCTCCTTGAGGCTCAGGGTCTTATAACTCTTAAGGATGACGCAGGCTTTACGGCAACTAAGCTTGATATAGTTGACAATCCTAAGAATATAAACATACAGGAAATGGAAGCCGCTCAGATAGCCAGAGCTCTTGCGGATGTGGATATGGCAGTAATAAACGGCAACTACGCCATAGAAGCAGGTCTTAAGGTAAGCGACGCCGTAGCGGTAGAGGATAAGGAATCCGAGGCAGCTAAGACCTATGCAAATGTACTTGTAGTAAAGGAAGGCAACGAAAATAACGAGGCTGTAAAGGCTCTTGCCGAGGCTTTGCAAAGCGATGAGATAAAGGAATTTATGGAGACCAAATACGAAGGCGCCGTAGTTCCTATATTCTAAAAAAATAAGGGGCATCCATCAAATGGGATGTCCCTTAATTATTTTATATAGCCTTTTGTATCACGGCAAAGCGCCGATACCTATCCATTATTTTTTTGCACCCGACCATTCCCTGTAACCTAAAACTGCCCCTATGGTCTTGCTGTCACATATTTCTCCATTGAATATCATAGCGACGGCTTCATCGACGCTATGGCGTTCCAAGGTAATAAACTCATCGTCATCCATATTAAAATGCCCTTGGCTGAGTCCTTCCGCAACGTAAATATAAAGTATCTCACTGCAAAAGCCTATGGCAGAATACATTTTAAACAAAAATGTCATCCTTTCCGCTTTATAGGAGGTCTCTTCCTCCAGCTCTCTTACGGCACATTCCAAGGGGTCTTCGCCCTTTTCGAGAGTGCCTGCGGGTATTTCGAGAGTTATCCTGCCGGCAGAGTGTCTGTACTGCTTTACAAATATAATATTTCCGTTGCTGTCAACGGGTATCATCGCAGCGGCGCCTCCATGGCGTACCGTCTCTCTTTCGGCTGTGGAACCATCGGGCATACTTATCAGATCTTTTTCTATTGTAAAAACCTTGCCCTCGTATACCTTCTCACTTTTTAACACCTTGTAATTATCTGTTTTGCTCTTCATTTTATCCTACCTTTTATTAAGTTTATTTATTATAATTATAATGCCTTTTGTTTTTTTGTTCAATCCAAAATTTATTAAATTTACTCTTTTATATTCTGTACAAATGTGATATACTATTTATAATAACAGACGAAAAAACTATATAAAGGAGGATTTATAATGAGATACGCAAGACCAACAAAGCATTATCGTGCAGCAGAGCAGGAAGCAAGAGCACATTCTCTTAACGGTGTGTTTGTACCCGACGAAGAAAAACCGAAGCTGGCTGTATGCGCCGCAGCTCTTTCTCTTTTAGTATTCCTTTTAGGCTTACTTATAGGCGCTGTTGCAGGCAGAGATTAAAACTATAATAGAGGCGGAGCTTCCGCCTCTTTTAATGTAAGGAGATATATTTATGAAACTAGGAATCGTAGGTCTGCCCAATGTAGGCAAAAGTACACTTTTCAATTCGTTGGCAGGAGGCGGCGCAGAATCCGCCAACTATCCCTTCTGCACGATAGATCCCAATGTAGGTATCGTGCCTGTTCCCGACAAAAGACTTGACGTGCTGGCAGATATGTATACCACCCGTAAGGTGACCCCTGCCGTTATTGAGTTTGTGGATATAGCAGGTCTTGTAAAGGGCGCAAGCAAGGGCGAAGGCTTGGGCAATAAGTTCCTCTCCCATATCAGAGAGGTAGATGCCATTGTACACGTTGTGCGCTGCTTTGAGGACAGCAACATAGTCCATGTAGACGCCAATGTGGATCCTGTAAGAGATATTGAAACGATAAATCTGGAGCTTATACTTGCTGACCTTGAAGTCGTTGAAAAAAGGATAGCCAAGACCCAAAAGCAGGCTATGAGCGACAAATCTCTGGCAAAGGAGCTTGCAGTATTAAAGGAAATAAAAACGGCTCTTGAGGAAGGCAAAAACGCAAGATCTCTGGAATTTTCAAGCGATGAGGATACAGCCTTTGCCGACAGCCTTACGCTGCTCAGCAGAAAGCCTGTACTCTATGCCGCCAACGTAGCCGAGGAGGATCTGTCTGACGACGGAGAGAGCAACGACTATGTAAAGGCAGTCCGTGAACTAGCCAAGGAGGAGGGCTCAGGCGTGTTTGTAATATGCGCCAAGATAGAAGAAGAAATAGCGGAATTGGAACCCGATGAAAAGCTGGAATTTCTTGCAGATCTTGGATGTAAGACAAGCGGACTGGACAGATTGATAAAAGCAAGCTATTCTCTTTTGGGACTTCTCAGCTATCTTACGGCAGGCGTTACTGAGGTCAGAGCATGGACAATAAAGAAGGGAACCAAAGCGCCTCAGGCTGCAGGCAAGATACATTCCGATTTTGAAAGAGGCTTTATACGTGCCGAGGTCGTTACATACGATGATCTTGTGCGCCTCGGCTCTGTTGCCGCAGCCAAAGAAGCAGGCTTGTACAGAAGCGAAGGAAAGGATTATGTGGTAAAGGACGGAGATGTTATTCTTTTCAGATTTAATGTGTAAAGAATAATAGCGCTTTTGCCACTTCTTCTCCTCAAACCTCCCCTGCAAGGGGAGGGGGACATTGCAGCGGAAGAAATATCCGCCGACACATAGTGTCGCTTTTGCCCAAGGCAAAAGTGCTGAATGCATAGCAAGGTGGAGGGGCAATCCCCTCCACCTCAAAATATCAATTATACACTCCCGCTCTATCGTTTATAACAAGCACTCTGAGAAGCGTCTCGCTTATCTCAAGACCCTTTTCGGTACCCTTAAGGATACCCTTGTCATAGAGCTTCTGTACCGTAGCCTTGCCCCAGTCCGGGATCTCGCTTATCTTGTTGTACACCTTATCCCTATACCTGTAAACCATGTCGTTGGCTTCCTTTTTCGCTATTTCTCTTACCTGCGCTTCTGTCATATCTTCATTCCTCCAAGTCTTTTTAAAATTATCTACATTGCCGTAAAGTCTTTTAAGCTTCGTAGGGGTACTGCCCCAGTCGGGTAGCTGAAAATGAGGCATATCCACAGGGCTTGTCCAATCTCCGCCCCATTCGAGACCCAAGCTCTTTCCTATTTTTCCTACCCTTTGGAACCAGTTTCCGCTTGTGTTGTAGGCTCCCTTGCCGTCATTCCTTATTACATCAAAGGCAACGCCCCACTGATGCATTGAACTGTATGAACTGCCCCTTGCGTTCGTAACTATATTGCCGGGCTTTGTCCTGCCCTGAGCGTAAAGAGCATCCTGCTCAGCAGCGGAGCGAAAGCATTCCCCAAGCTTTACAATAAGCCCCTGCTTTTCGCATTCCTTTACAAGCCTTGCCGCAAGCTCCTGTAAGCGAGGATGGCACATACTAATATCTCTGCTCATGCTCTCACTCCTCCACCTCGGGCAATCCTGCCGTGCTTGTAAGCAAGCTCAATACTCCTGCCAATATGCTTGCGCTTACA
>CANQIA010000035.1 GCA_947624015.1 uncultured Clostridia bacterium | reverse complement strand
TAGCTTGCAGTTCAGCCCGACTGTGGCAACTGCTAAAATCAGTCCAAAGAAAATGCGGTATAAAATTAAAAAGCAGTAAGAAAAGAAAAAGCATAGGGGCAGAGGTAATGTGTTACTTTGCATTAACTTTGATATAATTTGAAACATAGATAAAATAAAAAATCACGAAAGGATAGAACCAATTAGTATGATTGATAATCAGGAATTTATAACCAATGTTGCAATTAGTGTTGTAGAGGATTCAATAAAAGGGGCATGGAATAAAGTTAAAAAATTTTTTAAGGATCTGGATACAAAGGATTCAATAAGATATAAAACAGCATATGAAAAATATTTGTTAAATACTAAGCAAAAGAATAGTAAGATAAAGACTATCATATACAGACGAGCGCCTAAAGATTTATATTCTTTTTATGTATGTATAGGATTGCTATATAATGGGAAAGTTATTAATACAGAAAATATTGAAAATATGTATGGATTGGGTAACAAGATTATAGTGACTGGTACAGGCGGAGTGGGAAAATCTATTTTATTTAAACATCTATTTCTCAACACTATTGAAACTACTTCATTTATCCCTGTTTTGATTGAATTAAGAGGTTTAAATATTTATGAAGCGCGAGAAATATCAATATATCAAAGTATATATAAATCATTATGCGATAATGGATTTGATTTAAGCGAAGAATATTTTGAATATAGTATGAAGGAAGGGGGTTATATAATCTTTTTTGATGGATATGATGAAGTTAATAGAGATAAAGCGGAGAAGATTACCAGTGAGATAAAAGCTCTTTCTGAAAAGTATAGTGAAAATAAATATTTTTTATCTTCAAGACCATCAGAAGAATTTATTGGGTGGAATGACTTTTGCGAAGTGGAAACTTTAAAGTTAAGCAAAGAACAGGCACTTAGCTTGGTTAAGAAAATAGAATTTGATGAAGTAGTTAAAAATACATTTTATAATGAATTAAATAATTCTTTATATGAAAAATACGAATCTTTTGCATCAAACCCACTATTGCTTAATATTATGTTATTGACATTTCAAAAGCATGCATCTATTCCTGAAAGGTTAAATGATTTTTATGAAGAGGCATTTGTAACATTGTTTAACGTGCATGATGCAACTAAAGACTCTTATGTTAGAGATATAAGAAGTGGATTGGGATGTGAAGATTTCAAATTGATTTTTTCTTATATTTGTTTTAAATCATATTTTAATGGCGAATTTGAATTTTCAGAAGCACGTTTAAGAACCCATATTCAAAAAGCAAAAACAAAATTCGATAGATTAAATTTTACTATAGAAGATTTTCAAGAGGATTTGACACAATCAGTATGTATGCTTATCAAAGAAGGATTGATATATCGTTTTTCACATCGATCATTTCAAGAATATTTTGCTGCATGGTATACCTGTAAGCTGGTAGATGATGTACAAAGTAAACTGTTATTAAATTGGATTAAGGAGTCTGATTCTGTCTGTTCAGATTCATATTTTACTATGCTATTTGATTTGCAAAGTGAAAAAGTTAATAAAATTGTTATATGTCCTATATTGAAGGAAGTGCAGAAACTATATAACCAATTGGGATTTTCCTTGGAATTTTTGCGGACTCTTTTTGAAGGGATACGATTAGGAAAGCAGAGAATACAGAATAATAAAGAACATTATGGAAGCTCTTTAACTATTAAAAATCAATATTTGTGTAATGGTATAATGCTAAATAGTAAATTAAATGAATTTCCTTATGAAAATTATAACAAAGAGGAGAATAAAAGTGTCTATTATAAGTTGAAAAAAGCATATTTGTCTATTTCTCATGAAGAAAATGTGAATAATTTTTTTATGTCATTTGATCAGGTGTTAAAAGTAATATCTGAAGACGAATTACTCTATTTTTTAGATTGGTTTAAAAAACAAGTAGAATTTGCTATACAGATCATTGAAAAATATGATGATACAAATATTGGCAGGAAGAAAAAGGTAGCAACAATACTTGATGAATTATAATAGCATTATTATGGCTCTAAAAATATAACCGGAACAAATGCAAGAACGATTTTTTGAAGAATATGGATAATAAAACCGCTAAAAAATAATCCATCCGGCTCAAGTTATCTAGGTCGTATGTAAATGATTTTAAAGCTCAAATTAGAAAGTCCTTACTGTCACAGCTAAGGGTTTAAATCAATCTCAGCGTATAGATGTCGGTTGAAATGGAAATTCAGCAACATAACAGTTAAAACCATCAAAAACGCTCCGAGTGAACAACAACTCTCGGAGCGTTTTATATATTGTACTGATCCTTATCAAATGTCACTGTAACGGCAGTGCCTTTTCCCTCAACACTTTCTAAAGTTATTTCGGCGCCATGGTAAATCGCACCATGCTTTACGATCGCAAGCCCCAATCCTGTGCCGCCTACTTGTTTTGAACGGCTTTTGTCGACACGGTAAAAACGCTCAAAAACCCGTGGCTGATGCTCGGCGCTAATGCCTATGCCGGTGTCGCGAACGGTAAGGTACGCCTTTTTATCCGCATCATTCACTATAATATCAACCGTCCCGTTTTCCCTGTTGTACTTTATCCCATTGTCGCAAAGATTGTAAATCATCTCGTCAAGAATTTTCCGAACGCCGTACACTTCTGCGCTGCCGCCCATCAAATTCATGCTTACGTTTTTCTTTGCCGCCGCACTTTTAAGGCGGTCGATGATCTCACGGGACAATTCATACAGATCAACTGCTTCCTTTTTGAGCGAAATATTTTTTTCCTCAAGCTCCGAAAGTCCTATAATATCGTTCACAAGCGAAATAAGCCGCTGTGTTTCCTCATAGATCGACTTTGAAAAGTCCGTTGCCACATCATGCGGAACATTACCGTTTTTCATAAGCTCTGCAAAGCCGGAAATTGAAGTAAGCGGAGTTTTTAACTCGTGGGATACGTTTGCCGTAAACTCGCGGCGCATTTCATCGCGCTTTGAAAGCTCTTCTATCTGTTTTGAGATCATGCGCTTCTGATCGGATATTTTTTTCAAAAGAGGTGTTAATTCCTCGTATGTTTCGTTGTTTTCGGGATCATCCAAGTCAAGATCGTTTATTGGCTTTACAATTGACTTTGACACTCTCGACGACAGTATCGCCGTAATTATCAGAACGGCTGCGAGAATGAACAGAATAGGCTGCAAAAGTCCCATAACGATCGTGAAAACGGTATATTGGTTGGTTGAGACACGCAAAATGCTGCTATCAGACAGCTTTACGGCATAATACAGTGTTTTCTCAGTCAGAGTTTTCGAATATCTGACACTCATGCCTTTGCCCTTTTCCATCGCTTCCTTAATTTCCTCGCGTTCCGCATGATTATCAAGTGCCGTTGTATCCGCCTGATTGTCAAAAATTACCGTTCCGTCAGAATTTATAAGCGTTATTCTTCTGTCTGTGTCCTCAAGGCTCTCAAGAAATGATATGCCTTCGTTTTCAACAGCCTGTGCAATATAGCCCGCTTCGCTTTCAACTTCAGCCCGAATTTGATTTTCAAACGTGTCGAATAAAATCCCTATTATACATACTGCGGCAGCGGCAAGCGCAAACAGTGTTGTCAAAAATGTGAAATGAAATATTTTTTTATTCACTGCCTTCACCGCCTATCTTGTAGCCGATATTTTTTACAGTCCTTATAAGTCCGCCTGCCTCGCCGAGCTTTACGCGCAACTTGCGTATATGCACGTCAAGTGTTCGTGATTCCGTATAATACTCGCCCCACACCTTTGCAAGCAGCATTTCGCGCTCCACAACATTTCCGTTAGCTTCCAAAAGCGCCGTCAGCAGAGAGTATTCCTTATATGAAAGCTCTACGCTCCTGCCTTTGACCTCAATAATATGCTTTGCAGGATCTACATATAAATCGCCGATTTGATATACCTTTTCGCACGGCATAGTTTTCCTGTATCGGCGCAGTACGGCACCTACCCGCGCTATAAGTTCGGTCATGCCGAACGGCTTTGCAATATAATCATCCGCACCCATGTCAAGACCTGTTACCTTGTCAAATTCGCTGCCCTTTGCAGTAAGCATAATAACCGGTATATCGGCTGTGCCGTGGTTTTCTCTAAGCCTTTTTAAAATCGACAATCCGTCCTCATCGGGAAGCATAATGTCAAGCAAGAATAATTCCGGTACAGCTTCTTTGAGCGCATCCCAAAGTAAACGTGATGAGTCAAAACCGTGTACGTCATAGCCCTCGCGCCCCAATGCATAGCTCACAAGTTTTCTGATATTGTCATCGTCCTCAAGAATGTATATCATTTGGCATTCCTCCAGCACATATTATACACCTGCTGTATAGAATTTTCAACCGGGACGTTTATTCGTTATCGAATAAATTACCCATTCCGCAATATTTTCCGCATGGTCGCCTATGCGTTCGAAATATTTCGCTATCATCAGCAAATCAATCAGCACCTCTGCGCTGTCGCTCTCTCCGCGCACAGCTTCAATCAGCTCGCTTTTGACTTTATCAAATAAGTTATCAACTGCATCATCCTGACCGATAACGGATCTTGCAAGCGAAATGTCTTTTTTCACAAACGATTCCACACTGTCTGTTACCATTTTTATGGTTGCACGTGCCATTTCCGTTATATGAGTTTTGCCATCTGAAACACTATTTTTAATATGCTTTACGATCTCCGTGATATCCGTTGCCTGATCGCCGATACGCTCCATATCCGAAATCATTTTAAGCGCAGAGGATATTACTCTTAGATCCGTTGCCACCGGCTGCTGCTGCAAAAGAAGCCTCATGCAAAGCTGCTCTATGTCGCGCTCTTTTTGATCTATCTGTCTGTCCGCTTCAAGAGCAGCATCGCGCATAGCGGCATCCCCCTGCGTAAGATACTCCACACAGCCGTTTATCGCTTCCTCGCACAGCGCACCCATAGTCGTAAGCTCATCATTAAGATGTGCCAACTGTTCGTCAAATCTGTTCCGCATTATCCGAACCTCCCCGTTATATAGTCCTCCGTTCTCTTGTCGGCAGGCATGGAGAACATCTTTTCCGTATCGTCGTACTCCACGATCTCGCCAAGCAGAAAAAACGCCGTTTTATCCGCTATTCTTGCTGCCTGCTGCATATTGTGGGTAACGATCACTATAGTATATTTTTCGCGCAACTCTGTTGCCAAGTCCTCTATTTTTGATGTCGAGATAGGATCCAGCGCACTTGTCGGTTCGTCCATTAAAAGTATCTCCGGCTCTACAGCAAGCGCACGGGCGATACATAGTCGTTGCTGCTGACCGCCGCTCATGCCCAGCGCGCTTTTTTTGAGCCTATCCTTACACTCGTCCCATATTGCCGCCTGCTTTAGAGAGCGTTCCACAATTTCATCCAATTTTACGCGTGATCTTATACCGTGTATTCTCGGTCCGTAGGCAATATTGTCGTAAATGCTCATAGGAAACGGATTGGGTTTTTGGAATACCATGCCCACGCGCTTGCGCAGCACATTTACATTCATATCGCTGTAAATATCCGTGCCGTCAAGAGTGACCTCTCCCCTTATACGACAGCCCTCCACAAGATCGTTCATGCGGTTCAATGTCTTTAAAAACGTCGATTTACCGCAGCCCGACGGTCCGATCAAAGCTGTGATCCTTTTTTCCGGAATATCCATATTTATGTTTTTGAGCGCCTGATGGGTGTTATACCACAAATTGAGATCGTGCGCCTTTAAGATATCAGCCATTTCAGTTTTCCTTCCTCCTGAGTTTTTTTGCTGCAAGCTTTGCCGCAAGATTTATGATAAACGTCAGTATCAAAAGTATTGCTCCAATTGAAAACGCTATATCAAACTCGCCTCGCTCCTTCGCATACATATACAGCGCGACCGTAAGCGTCGAGCCTGCCTTGCCGGGCATTACACTTTCCCGGATACCGAGTATTTCATTTGCCATGCCTGCCGTAAACAGCAGTGCCGCACTCTCTCCGACGATCCTTCCTATTGACAAAATGCAGCCCGTAACAATTCCGTCAATTGCCGACGGCAGCACCGTTGTGCGTATCATATGCCACTTGCCTGCGCCCAAGCCGAGGGCGCCCTCGCGGTAGCCCTTAGGCACGGTTTTAAGGCTCTCCTGGGTAGTTTTTATAATCGTGGGCAGCGTCATTATCACAAGCGTCAGCGCGCCGGCAATAAGGCTTGTACCCAGCGATAAAAACTGTACGAATATCAGCATTCCCACAAGTCCGTATATGATCGACGGAATACCTGACAGGGTTTCTGTCGCAAGCTCGATCATGTGTACGATCCGCTTATTCCTCGCATATTCGTTAAGGTAAACCGCCGCGCCTACACCTATCGGCAACACGAGCACAAGCGTTGCCATTATTATATAGAGCGTGTTTAAAATATTAGGCAAAATTCCTATCGTATCGTTTATAAGACTCGGCTTTGATGTAAGTAAAGTAAGGGTCATATGAGGTATGCCGCGGACAAGGATATAACCGATGATACCCAAAAGCATAAGGCACATCAGTCCTGCCGAGATATACACAAGTACGTTTAACACCGCAATTTCTATATAGCGCCTTTTCGATATTCCGCTATTCATTACTCTCGCCTCGCTTCACGACAAAATTCACCATAATATTTATTATCATAATGAACACAAACAGCACAAGTGCTATTGAAAACAGCGCCTGCCTCTGCAGTCCCGATGAATAGGACATCTCGCTCGCCACTGCTGTTGTAAGAAATCGCACGCTTTTAAAAAGTCCGGGCATATTTGCCACGTTTCCCGCAACCATCATGACCGCCATTGCTTCGCCTATCGCCCTGCCTATTCCAAGTACCACAGCGGTAAGTATTCCGCTTTTCGCAGCAGGTACGACCACCTTAAAAACCGTTTCTGTTTTCGTCGCTCCAAGCGCCAATGACGCTTCCTCGTACTCCTTGGGTACGGCTTTGATCGCCGTTTCCGATACGGAAATTACCGATGGCAATATCATTACCGCAAGCACGATGATGGCAGAAAACAGATTTGCGCCATCGGGCAGATCAAACGCCTTGCGAACAAGCGGGACTATGATTATCATTCCCAACAAGCCATATACCACAGAGGGTATGCCGGAGAGCAGATCCACTGCCGTCCGCACGATCCCCGCGCTTTTTTTGCCCGACATTTTCGCTAGATACACTGCGCACATAAGTCCTATCGGCACACCTATTACAATAGCGCCTGCCGTACCATAGACGGAGGTAAATATAAACGGTAATATACCGTACCGAGGTTCGGCGGCAGTTGAAGCCCAAGTCGTTCCAAAAAGAAAATCAGTTATTCCTATCTTGCTTATTGCAGGGATACCGCTTATCACAAGGAACACTGTTATCATAAGCACAAATGCGACCGCCAGAAATCCACAGAATGTAAACAAAGCATTCATGGCTTTTTCAATTGCATCGGTTGTCTTTTTTAATTTTTTCACAACATATCACCTATCTCTTTACGGGAACAACACCGGCTTTTTCGATCATTTCATCTGCCGATGTACTCGCCGCATAATCCATAAACGACTGCGCTGCGCTTGAAAGTTCCTTTCCCTTTGGAGTTACGAACACAAAATCACGCTGAATTTTATATGTTCCGTTCTGTATCGTATCTGTTGTCGGAGTCACTCCCTCAACTGACAGCAGCTTTACGCTGTCCTTGACTGATGCAAGCGATGCATAGCCTATGGCGTTGGGGTTCGTCGAAACTGTCTGAACAACATCCCCTGTCGAAGTCAATTCCTGAGTGTATTTACACATATCCTCCGTTCCCGTTATAGACTCAAATCCGTCGCGGGTACCGGAAGCTGCCTCACGTCCTATCAAAACTACCGGTGCATCTGCCCCGCCTAACTCGCTCCAATTTGTGATTTCGCCCTTATACAATTTTCCGATCTGCTCTATTGTCAGATCCGACACGGTATTTTGCGGATTTACGATCATTGCGATACCGTCAATGGCAATTACCTCTGCGTCAAGGGTCTCTGCTTCCTCCGGCTTCAGATCACGGCTCGAAAGCCCAATATCGCAACGTCCCTCACTTACCGCCTGTATGCCTGCGCCCGAACCTGTCGGATTGTATGTAATTTTTGTACCGCTGTTCTCCGACATATACGCTTCGCTGAGATACCCGATGACCTTCTCCATTGATGTGGAACCGTCTGTTGAAACCGTTTGCATTGTGCTGTCTGCAGTACTCGCCGTTTCTCCGCAGCCTGCAAGCGCAGCCGACATTCCTAGGGCAATCAGCATTGTCATAAATTTTTTCATTAAAATCACCTTTCCAAAAAATATTGTATTATTGATACAATTTGATATTAACATAAGTAATGTTAATTCTGAAAGCGCGATCGTGTTAACTGTATGTTAATGTTGTATACTTATGTGTAAAGCTTTAACCGCATTTTCAACACTAAAATCCACTGCTATCAGCACAAAAAAATGTTGGGGCTTTTGCCCCAACATTTTTTAAGTAAACCACACAATATCAATATGCGTATCCAAAGAATGCGTATCAAACAGGTGTGTCTTTATTCAATATTTATTTATCACGGAACAGGTGACCAATGATCGTCTACCCATCTTTCATATGTATAAGACCAAAGTCTTCTGTACTGTATTCCGTCTACCCATTTATACTTGTAGCCGGTCACTTCTTTCATAGGCTGCGCTACATTGCCGCCTCCTGCCGCCATTGTCTGTATGCCAACATCTACGGCAGCTTCCTTAGCTGATATGCTTGTTGCTGCTATGGATGTGAACATGGCAGCCGTCAAAATAAATATTGCAGTTGATTTTTTATTCAGCTTCATACTTACCTCCATTTTTTCTGATCTCCAAATGCCTGTCAATTTCCTTGATAGGCATACCGCAAACTATTATAGCGTTACCCTTGGAATCATATATAGTGTAGGTATCATCACTTTCAATGATATATGCGTCCGGCGGAATTATCGGAGCATCATCATTGTAATCCGCATAATTAGGCTCCAGATGAGGCTGAACCAGGAAGGAATAAGAGCATATAAAAAGAAAACATATTATACCAACAGCTATGGCATTCTTTTTGCCATTTTTCTTTTTATAAGAATCCTCCAGTATCATTTTGAACCGTTGCTCCATAACAGAGCTGCCATTTTTCTCAGCAAGACCTATTGCCGTACCCGGCAGGCGCTGAGATTCCTTGCATGAATCTAATACCTTTACTATACCGTTAAGATATGACAACTGTTCATTTTTATTGACCAGATAGCATATTTTACTGTCAGCATGAAACTCCAGTATGTCATCAATATCATTGCTCAATAAATAAGCAAGGGGATTCCACCAAAGCAAAACCTTTATGATATATGCTGTGAGTTTTAACGCTATATGATTATGTTTATAATGTATTAGTTCATGAGCAAATATTCCTTTTAACTCGGTGTTACTGAAATTAATATCAGGCATTGCAATTATAGGTTTTACTCTGCCAATTATAATAGGAGATGTTACCTCGTCGTGAACCACGACTTTGATCTTCTTACTGACACCTACTTTTACGCAAGCATCTTCAAACACGGAAAGTATATATTCATCCTCTGTCTGCGGAAGAATACTTAAAAAGTTGTATAAGCCCCTGCTCTTGTGTATCTCATCCAAAGCAATGCACAGCGAAACGCACAAAGACATGGCAAGAAACAGCAAAAGCGGTGTAACACTTATTTTTAAGACGCCTATGCTGAAGCTGAAAAGCTTCATATAAAGACAATGAAACAACACAGAATATATCCCGCTTAATTCAATAGTATGAGTAAAGGGAAATTCAAGAGGTATCGTTATCCTTATGATACATGCAAGCACCATGAAAATAAGTATACTTATCGAAAAATGCTTTCCAAACAAAGTATAATACTTAAATAAAGAAATTATCAGTATGAAAATACATATCCAAAGGAAGGCTGATAAAGCTGTAAAATAGGTCGCACCCATTTATCAATCCTCCTTATAGTTTTCCAGCAACTCCTTTAATTTGTCAGAAAGCTCATTGTCTTTCTTGATATTGCCCACAAGAGCAGATAAGATACAAGGAACGTCATTTTCCTTGTTATAGAATTTCTTGAACTGACCTACCGCATATTCCTCGCTGGAAACGGTAGGACGAAACAAGCGACCGTAGGTTTTGCCAATTTTAGTGATCTTGGCAACCTCTATGGCCTTCTTTGCCTCAAGAGTTCTGATAATGTTCTGAATGGACTTTTTCGCCCACTCTTCATCGATTATCTGAGCAATTTCTGAAGCAGACAAGGGCTTGTCGGCAGACCATAATACCTTCATTGCCTTTCCTTCTTTTTCGTTCAGATAAAATAAGTGATCTCTTTTTTTATTCATGCAATACACCTCACTGAAAAAACAAAAAATATCATGTGCATACATTTTTATTATAAAATTTATATTTGGCGTTGTCAACACAAACCGAAAAAAGAAATGAATTTTGTTAGAAATTTACAACGATTCCGAAAAGACCGTTGATATAAAAAAAGAGAATATCGGCATATAAATATTACTGCCGTGAATGTTTTTGATCGATATATGTTTGTAAACGGATGACGATTTTTTATGTATATATTCCTACACAAATACAATCGGCGTATCTGCTAAATTTTTTCAGATTAAAAAACACCTTATATGACAAAATAATATTGTAACAAAGTTACTAATACAAATAAGGAGGTAAATAAAATGTCATCTAGTTCAAGCAGTAATAAGGTAAACATTCCTGAAGCAAGAGAAGCTATGGATAAGTTTAAGTATGAGGTCGCAAGCGAGATCGGCGTACCTTTAAAGAAGGGCTACAATGGCGATTTAACATCAGCGCAGAACGGCTATGTAGGCGGCTATATGGTCAAGAAGATGATCGAAGAGCAGGAAAAGAGAATGGCAAATCAGGAGTAATCTCCGCAGCACCAGTTTTTTATAATTGTTAAAAAAAGTGCCGTTGCAAAAGAAATAATTTTTTGCGGCGGCGCTTTTGTATATTATTTTTATTTTTTATTGCAATTTCAGTGTTTTTGCGGTATTATTGACTTAGCAAAGAAAAATGAAACTCAGAGGTGAAAATATGGACAATTTAAAGGTCGTAATACTGGCTGCCGGTCAAGGCAAAAGAATGAAATCCGAAGTACCTAAGGTGCTTCACAGAGTATTGGATAAAACGATGGTAGGCTATGTTATAGAAGCTTCCCAAGAGGCAGGAGCCGATGAAATATGCGTTGTGGTAGGTCATCAGTCAGCTATGGTCAAAAATACCGTAAAGGATATGTATGACAATATTACATTTGCAGTTCAAAAGGAGCAGCTTGGCACAGGTCATGCCGTAATGCAGGCGGGTGACTTTATAAAAGAGGGCAATATACTTATACTTTGCGGAGATACTCCGCTTATTACGGCGGATACCATAAAGGAGCTTTGTAATACGCACAGCAATGAGGGTAATGACGTGACCGTCGTTTCAATGATAGTTGAAGATCCCACAGGCTACGGCAGAATTATAAGGGAAAGCGATGCCTTTAGCAAAATAGTTGAGCAAAAGGACGCCAATGCCAAGGAGCAGGAGGTAAAGGAAGTAAATACAGGCGTTTACATCTTTAAGGCAGAGGCTCTGAACAGCGCCTTTGCAAAGCTTGGCAACAACAATTCCCAAGGAGAGTATTATCTTACCGATACTCTTGAGATAATTAAAAATGCAGGGGGTAAGGTAGGCATAATGGTAGCAAAGGATGACAAGGAGTTTATGGGCGTCAACTCAAAGCTCCACCTTGCTCAGGCGTCAGCCGTTATGAAGGAAAGAATAAACACGGAGCATATGTTAAACGGCGTTACCATAACCGATCCTGCCAATACATACATAGGCAAAGATGTTAAGATAGATAAGGATACTATCGTCTACCCCGGATGTATGCTGGAGGGCAAGACCGTTATCGGCAAGAGCTGCATAATAGGTCCAAATTCAAGGATAACGTCTTCTAAGATAGACGACTGTGTTACAATACAGATGAGCGTGCTTATAGATTCAAAGGTCAAAAGCTTTACAACTGTGGGACCTTTTGCATATCTCAGACCAAACAGCTCAATAGGCGAGCATGTTAGAATAGGCGACTTTGTTGAGATCAAGAATTCCAATATAGATGACGGCACCAAGGTAAGCCACCTTACATATGTTGGAGACTCCGACGTAGGCAAGTGCGTTAATTTCGGCTGCGGTACCGTTACTGTAAACTATGACGGAAAGACAAAGAACAGATGTAAAATAGGCGACGGCGTATTTATAGGCTGTAATACAAACCTTGTTGCGCCTGTAGAGGTAGGAGACAGAGCCTATACGGCTGCCGGTTCCACTATTACTAAAAATGTTCCCGAAGATAGCCTTGCAATTGCCAGAAACAGACAGGAAAACAAAGAGGGCTGGAGGAAAAAGGTCGATAAGGGTTAAATAGTCTATAAAAAAAATATGATTTAAACAATGGCAGGACATTTTGTCCTGCCATTGCTTTAAGCCTTTGTCTAATTATCTATTTGGGGAATCAATGCCGCCAAATATAAAATTACACATTTTACCGCCAATATAATATCTGACTACCAACCCTTGATCCGTATGCTCAGCATATCCGTACTCTGAATTTTTGCTGCCATCCATTTTGAAACCGCCCATAAGAAAAATATCATTTTTTCCTTTGAGCAAAATATCCGAAAAATAAATTTTTCCATGACCAGGTCACGGAAAATTCCAACAATATTATCCCTAATCCTATTTACTGCATAATACCATATCTTCGCCGAATTTTGGGATAGTTATCGTTTTTTTAATATAATCCACCTGTATATCATTGTAATCAATTTTTTCAATAACTATTTTCCCTGTAATATCTAATTTTCCCATGACCTGGTTACGGGAAAATCTGAATTCTCCTTTTTATTTCTATCTTACAGACGGATATTCGTTAAATAAGTTTATAATGCCATCGTATAAAGCCTGTCCTACCTTGTCAACGCCGTTTTTCATTATTTCTGCATCATTTTCGTTGGTAAGAAAACCTATTTCGCAAAGAGCTGCCGGTATCTTGTTTACCTTGAGCACAACATATGTATTGGACTTGACCTTTCTGTTGCTTGTTCCAAGCTTTGCAATAAGCTGATCAAGCATTTCCTCTGCAACAGCATAACTTGTAAGTCCGTTGCCAAGATCGTTGGGATAAAGTGAATATGTTTCCGTACCGTTTGCTTCCGTATTGTTTTCAACTGAGTTTATATGTATGGATATAAACATATCTCCGCCTATATCGTTTGCCATTTCTGCCCTTTCCTCAAGTCCCACATCTCTGTCATCGGGTCTTGTCATATAGCATTTTACTCTGCCGTCGGAATCCAATTTACTCTTAAGGCTGTTTGCCATAGCAAGGGTTATATCCTTTTCAATAATATCATTTCCCATAGCTCCGGGCTGAGAGCCGCCGTGACCCGCATCTACAATAACTATCTTATTATATTTTTCCTTTGGCGGTATGGGCTTAAAACATATGTAACCGTTGACATTGCTTATATCCATAGCCATTATACGGTTTTCGTTAAAGGTTACGGTAGTTTTATTTCCTACGGAT
>CANQIA010000034.1 GCA_947624015.1 uncultured Clostridia bacterium | reverse complement strand
GCGTCAAGATCTGTCTGACTTATCTTTCTGTTCATTTTGTCCTTGAGCTTATTGAGGAGAGGAGAGCGCTTGGAGTGTATCTCCATTTGTATCTCAACAAACTTTTCCATATACTTTTCAAGGTTTCCTCTGTCCTCATCCATCATAGATGCGAGGGTTTTGCCCTCTACATACTCGAAGACTATAGCCCAGTTGCCGTCTATCTTTCTGACCTCTATAAGCTGTGGTATCCTCAGTCCCGTTTCCTCAACTCTTGCCTGATTGAGAGCCTCGTTGAGGATATCGGACTTGGCAAAGTCCTTGTCAAATTCCTTTACAACATAGTTCCCCGATCTGAATATTTTTTTGTTTTTTCTTTCGGCTAAAATTTTATCGACTTTCATAATTGTCCTCCTTACTCGCCGTAGTACGCCTTTAAATACATTTCCTTCATTTCGCTCATAAGAGGATATCTTGGATTTGCTCCCGTACACTGGTCGTCAAATGCCTGCTCCGTCATATCGTCGAGCCTGTCAAGGAAATCCTTTTCGTCAATGCCGTAATCCCTTATTGTCTTTTTGATCCCTACCTTAGCCTTTAATTCCTCAATGGCATTAATGAAGTTTTCAAAAATTTCATTGTTATCCTTGCCCTTTATTCCGCAGAAATTGGCGCACTCTACATATCTTTCGAGAGTATGAGGATATTCATACTGAGGGAAGGTACCCATTTTAGTGGGAACGGGATCTGCATTATACCTCATTATGTGAGTTATGAGCAAAGCGTTTGCAACACCGTGGGGAAGATGATGAAAAGCGCCAAGCTTATGCGCCATGGAATGGCAAAGTCCTAAAAAGGCATTTGCAAACGCCATACCTGCAAGGGTGGCGGCATTTGACATTTTTTCTCTTGCCCTTATATCGGCAGCGCCATTCTCATAGGCTGAGGGCAGATATTCAAATATAAGCTTCATAGCCTTAAGGGCAATACCGTCGGTATAGTCTGTTGCCATAACAGAGGCGTAGGCTTCAAGAGCGTGGGTAAGAGCGTCTATACCTCCTGCGCTTGTAAGACCCTTTGGCTGATCCAGCATATTGTCAACATCGGATATTGCCATATCGGGCAAAAGCTCATAGTCTGCAAGAGGATATTTTGTGCCTGTGCTTTCGTCTGTTATAACTGCAAAAGGTGTTACCTCGGAGCCTGTGCCTGAGCTTGTGGGGATAGCAACAAAGTATGCCTTTTTGCCCATTTGAGGGAATTTATATATCCTCTTTCTTATGTCTGAAAATCTCATTGCCATATCCAGAAAATCTGCCTCGGGATGCTCATAGAGTACCCACATTATTTTAGCTGCATCCATAGCTGAACCGCCGCCTATGGCAATAATAACATCGGGCTCAAAGGATACCATCTGCTTTGTGCCTTCCTTTGCGCTTGCCAGATTCGGGTCTGGAGCTACATCGTAAAAGCAGGTGTGAGTTATGCCCATTTCGTCAAGCACGTCTGTAATGGGCTTTGTATAGCCGTTCTTATAAAGAAAGCTGTCTGTGACCACAAATGCTCTTTTCTTGCCCATTTCCCCCAGCTCTCTGAGAGCAACGGGAGTTGAGCCTTTCTTGAAGTATATCTTCTCGGGCGTTCTGAACCAAAGCATATTTTCTCTCCTCTCCGCCTCTGTCTTTATATTTATAAGCTGCTTTATACCTACGTTTTCGGATACGGAATTGCCGCCCCAGGAGCCGCAGCCCAGTGTAAGGGAAGGAGTCAGCTTAAAGTTGTAAAGGTCGCCTATGCCGCCGTGAGATGAAGGCGTATTTACAAGTATACGGCAGGTCTTCATGGCAAGTGAAAATTTTTCAATTTTCTCCTTTTCCTTTACATTTATATAAAGTGATGAGGTATGACCAAATCCTCCGTCCTTTACAAGTCTGTCAGCCTTTTCAATAGCCTCGTCAAAGCTGTTCGCCCTGTACATGGCAAGCACTGGAGAAAGCTTTTCATGGGCAAATTCCTCGGAAATATCCGTAGACTCCACCTCGCCTATAAGTATCTTAGTCCTTTCGGGTACGCTTACTCCCGAAAGCTCCGCAATTTTATGAGCGCTCTGTCCTACGATACGGGCATTTAAGGAGCCGTTTATAATAATAGTCTTTCTTACCTTGTCAAGCTCGTCGCCTTTGAGAAAATAACAGCCTCTGTCGGCAAATTCCCTTTTAACATCGTCGTATATATTTCCCACGACTGTAACTGACTGCTCTGAGGCACATATCATACCGTTGTCAAATGTCTTTGAATGTATTATTGAATTTACCGCAAGGCGAATGTCCGCAGTATCGTCAATAATAACGGGGGTATTTCCTGCGCCTACGCCGAGAGCAGGTTTGCCGGAGGAATAGGCAGCCTTTACCATGCCGGGACCGCCTGTGGCAAGAATTATATCGGCATTTTTCATTACCTCATTCGTAAGCTCCAATGACGGCTCGTCTATCCAGCCTATTATGTTTTCCGGCGCTCCTGCTTCCACAGCCGCCTCGTAAACCACCTTAGCCGCTGCAATAGTGCTTTGCTTTGCTCTTGGATGAGGGCTTATTATTATGGCGTTCCTTGTTTTAAGAGCGATAAGCGTCTTGAAAATAGCCGTTGATGTAGGGTTCGTCGTAGGGATAACAGCCGCAATAAGACCTATGGGTTCGGCTATTTTTCTTATGCCGTATGCCCTATCCTCCTCTATTATGCCGCAGGTCTTTTCATTCTTGTAGGCATTGTAAATATACTCGGAGGCATAGTGATTTTTTATGACTTTATCCTCTACTATACCCATTCCCGTCTCCTCAACAGCCATTTTTGCAAGAGGTATCCTTGCCTTGTTGGCTGCCATAGCAGCCTTGAAAAATATTTTGTCAACCTGCTCCTGGGTAAACTCCGCAAATTTGCTCTGAGCCTTTTTCATTTCAGTTATTTTGGCATAGAGGGCGTCTGCATTGTCAATGATAGTATTTTCCATTTTTGTCACCTTTCTTTTTTTGTTTCTTAGTATTCCCTGAATACAGTCAAAGATATTCGTACTTCCCTTTGCAGGGTACTCATATCCAAATGAATTGCTTGATATTTTTTTCACAAACTTTTTTAAAAATTTATGGTCAGCCGTAGCATGACCAATGTTTATATTATTTTTACAGTCCCTTTGAATCTGCCGCGTTATGATCTGCGATATGAATGCATCTTAATGAGATAGCATTGTTTGATTTGTAAACTTGTGTTTAACGTAGAAGAACGACCCTTCCACCAACCTTCGGTTGGTCCCCCTCCCCTTGCGAAGGGGAGGTCGTTTACCGCAAGGCGGTGGCAGTAGCTTAGTTGTCAATTTTTCTAAGTAAATAAGCTATTTTGAAAGGCACCCACCTAAACTTCCCCTTCGCAAGGGGAAGTGGCAGCCCAACCACTTCGTTGAATTTAAAATACATTTACGTTGGGCTGTCGATAGGGTCGAGTTTCTAACATAACCAAAGCTTTAACACGACAGATTCTTAAGTAACCGTTATATTACCATTATTACCTTTTCTTTCGTATATTTTATTCTAAGCTTCTTATTGCCTTACGGAGAGGAAGAATAAAGTTAGGCGATACGGAAAGCTCGTCAATACCCATTTCCACAAAGGTTTTTGTAAGCTCAGGGTCTGCTCCAAGCTCGCCGCATATACCTACCCATGTATTGTGCTTATGACCGTTTTCAACGACCATTTTTATCATCCTTAATATAGCAGGATGATGAGTGTCGTTTATGCTGTCCAGCTTTAGGTTCTGCCTGTCTATGGCAAGAGTGTACTGGGTAAGGTCATTGGTGCCTATGCTGAAAAAATCCACCTCTTTTGCAAGCTCCTCACTTATCATTACCGATGCAGGAGTTTCTATCATAACTCCTATTTCCGGGTCTCCGCAGGCAATACCGCTTGCCTTAAGCTCGGCGCTTATTTCCTCTATATATTTTTTGGAGCGCCTTACCTCGTCTACAGAAATTATCATAGGGAACATTATACCTATATTGCCATAGGCGCTTGCCCTTAACAATGCCCTAAGCTGTGTTCTGAAAACTTCGGGTCTGTCAAGACATATCCTTATTGCCCTGTAACCTAGAGCGGGATTATCCTCCTTATCCAGCCCAAAGTAGTCGATCTGCTTATCTGCGCCTATATCCAGCGTTCTTATAACAACAAGCTTTCCTGCCATGGATTCAGCCACTGTCTTATATGCCGCAAATTGCTCCTCCTCTGTGGGATAGTCCTCCTTTTCAAGATAAAGAAATTCGCTTCTGAAAAGTCCTATTCCCTCAGCGTCATTTTCAAGCACCGCAGGCAGATCTCCCGTACCGCCTATATTTGAGTATAGTCTTATTTTTCTGCCGCTCTTTGTTACGGTTTCCTTGCCCTTCATTTCCTTAAGAAGCTTTTTCTTTTCAGCCTCTTCCTTCTGCATTGTCCTGTATTTTGCAAGGGTCTCTGCGTCAGGCTCTATTATTATTTCTCCCCTTATGCCGTCTACTATAGCCGTAACGCCGTCTATCTCCTCACTGAAGTCCACACCTATAAGAGCGGGTATGCTCATAGTCCTTGCAAGTATGGCAGTATGTGAATTTGATGAGCCATATTTTGTTACAAAGGCAAGTATCCTGCTTTTGTCAAGCTGTACCGTTTCACTGGGAGAAAGATCCTCCGCAGCCAGTATAACAGGCTCCTCAGAGTCCTCCGCAGCGCCGCTTTCTCCCTTAAGCACCGATATAAGTCTTTCCGATATATCCTTTATATCCGCCGCTCTGGCTTTCATGTATTCGTCATCCATAGCAGAAAACATTTCCGCAAAGTTATCTGATGTAACGGCAACGGCAAATTCCGAATTTACCTCCTGTCCCCTTATGATATTTTCTATGGAGTCGGTATAATCCTGATCCTGGAGCATCATACGGTGTACGTCAAATATCATTGCTCCCGACTCTCCCACCTCTTTAAGAGCCTTTTCATAAAGAGCCTCAAGCTCCTTATCGGTACTTTCCAATGCGATCTTTAATCTTTCAAGCTCCTCCGCCGTATTTTCAACTCTGTATCTTCTGACGTTGCTTCTTTCCTTTTTGAGAACATTTACTCTGCCGATAGCAATTCCCGCAAATACGGTTTTTCCTTTTAAAACATACACATTATCTCCTCCTTACAAACAGAGCATTATATGTTTTCCGTAACAAATGCCTTGAAGCTTTCGGCATCTTGGGTCTCCGTTTCTCCCTCTACCTCAACGGTAAGGACATCTCCGCCCTTGACTCCAAGAGCCATTACATTGAAAAGCCTTTTTGCATCTGCTGATTTGTCGCCATTTTTGATAGTGACTTTGCTTTTGCATTTCATGGCTTCTTTTATAAGCTGACCCGCAGGTCTTGCGTGAAGACCGTTGGGATCCTGTACTGTAAATTCAAATGATACCATAATTATCCTCCTTATTGTATTATTTTCAGATCATAAAGGGCGTGTGCTATGCCTGCCTCATTATTGCTTATGGTTATATAGTCGGCTTTTTCTTTAAGCTTATTGACCCCATTGTCCATGGCGATACCAATACCCGCCTTTTCTATAAGCGGTATATCAAGCTCTTCATCGCCGAAGGCAACAGTATTTTCAACAGGTATGTCATATATTTCACAAAGCTTTTCAAGGGCGGTACCCTTGTCAACGCCTTTTGGTATTACCTCCAGATATGTGTCGGAGGAAAAGCCCAACACGGCGTTGATATCCATACTGCTCAGAATTTTATATATTTTTTTGACAGCATCGGGAGAGCCTGTAACAAGAGCCTTGTTTATAACAGCATTTTTATTGTCAAGCTCGTCTATCGTAACTACGTGAGGGCTTGCCGCCACATATAGCATTTCAGCCCGAACCCACTTGTTCATGCCTGTAACATACCAGTTTTCTCCCGAAAAGAACCAACAATCGCCGCCTGCCTCTTTTGCAATATCATATACCCCATAGGCTGTTTTTCTGCTTATGCGCTTGGAATAAAGGCATTTGTCCCCCTCGAATATATAAGCTCCCGCAATAGCCGCTTTAAGACACCTTATGCCTAGCTGTTCTTCCACATGTCTTACTCCTGCAGGATATCTGCCCGATACAAGGGCAAGCCTTATGCCCATATCCGACGCCTTCTTAAGGGCGGCTATATTTTTATCGGGAATGCTCTTATGATCATTTACAAGTGTTCCGTCAATATCCATACATATAAGCGATATTTTCATATTTTCACACCTTTACATATCTTCCGCCGCCGCCAATATGTTTTTTACATTTTCTGCGCCTCTTTTAAGTCCCAGGTTTATAAGTAAGGCTGCGGCGGCAGATAAAACAAGGAGGACAATACCAATAATACCTGTCAGCATATGTACGCTCTCTCCCATAAAGCCAAACACTATAAGAGCTACGCTTACAGTTGAGATGCCTATGGCAGCGGCAAGCCATTTTCTTATTGTCTTAAGAGCCTTGCTCTGGGCTGTTGCCTCTGCCAGAAGCTCCTTTTTGCTCAGTTGTTTCATGATATTATCCTCCTTTTTTTTATTTTAGTATGAAAGACCCGGATCAAAGAAGCCGAGAAGTACGCCTACAAATGCTATTACTACCAGAATAAGCATTACTATGGTCGGCGATATTTTTTTCTTGCTCATGAGCCACCAGCATAAAATAACGGTTGCCGCTGACAAAAGCTTAGGACATATTCCGTCTAATGTACTCTGAAGGTCTATGATAGTGCCGCCGTCTGCGTTAAGCATCTTAAAGGATGTGGTAATATTTATCCAGCTTGCGGCAACAGCGCCGATAACGATAGTTCCAAGCATAACAACTGCTTCTCTTATGGCATTTGCCTTTTCGCCGACTATTATTTCGACGGCTTTGCCGCCCAGCTCGTAGCCCTTATAGTAGAGAAATCTCATGCCCAATGTTACAACAAGGTTCCATACGACTATGTAGAATATGGCGCCAAGAGGCGAACCGCCGCCTGATAAGCCAAGAGCTATACCTAAAAGTATAGGGATAAGAGTGCCGACTACAAGGGAATCGCCTATACCTGCTACGGGACCCATAAGTCCCGCTCTTATACCGTTTATCATTTCGCCGTCAATAGCCTCGCCGTTTGCCTTGGCCTCTTCAAGTCCTGCCGTAACGCCTACGATGACTGTACCAAGCTGAGGCTCTGTATTAAAGAAAGCCGTATAAGTCTGAAGGGCTTCCTGCTGCTCCTCGGGTGTATCGTACAATTCCCTTATAATAGGTAGCATTGAGCAAAGATAGCCGAAGGTCTGCATATGCTCCTGTGAAAAGCAGGTAAGATGTCCGTAATACCAGTTTCTGAATGATTTTGCCAATGTTTTCTTGGAAATTTTTTTCTCTGCCATATTAAATATCCTCCTCATCATCGTCATCATACACAGTACCGTCTGATGCGGAAACATGAGCAGTCTTATACTGAAGCATTCTTATATTATAAAGAATAACTGCAAAGAAACCGCCGATAACGGCTGCGCCTATAAGGTTCACACCCATAAGGGCTGCAAGTACAAAGCCGAAGAAAAATGTAAGAAGGTCTGTGGGCTTTGATGCAACCTGCTTTAAAAGTATTCCGACACCCACTGCCGGCAGCAGACTGCCTACGGTAAAGAGGGTTTTCATTGCTATGCCGTCCATAGGAAGATAATTCTTTATGATATCCACCATATCGGAACCCATCATCGTAATGATAACTGTGGGCAGGAAGCTGCATATAAAGTGTGATATCCAGGGAAGCACCATATCTACCGCATAGAGCTGATCAAACTTGCCTTTTTCCACCGCTCTCCAGCCTATGTGCTGCCATACAAGGTTTATAGTGGCTGTGCCGTAGAATAAGACCGTACCTAATGTACCTACCGCAGAGCCAAGGGCTACTGCCATTCCCGTACCCTCTGTGGATGCAGGGTCAAGACCAAGACCCTTTATAGCTACCATTGCAAGAGGAATACCTATATAGCTTATAGCTCTGACATCCGCCGATACCGTTCCGCCGGGTGTAACAAGGGCTATGTATACCACCTGTATTGCTGCGCCTATTATAATGCCTGTCTTAACATCGCCCATTATAAGACCTACTACAAGACCTGCAACAAGGGGTCTGCCCAGGGTATAGTTGCCTATGGTCGTGCCGCCCATACCGGGCATACTTGACAGACAGGCAAATAAGCCAAATATTATCGCCTGTAATAAACTTATCTCCATTTTTCATACTCCTTTCAGAATAAAATTTAATTTATCAGAATCCGAACTGACCTCTGAACTTTTTCCAGTTGCCTATGGCGTCGCTCTTTGTAAGGGCAAATTCTACCTCGTAACCCTTCTGCATAATGCTTTCAAGAGCCTCTGCCTCCTCCTGTGTAATAGACTGATTGTTGCCAAGCTTTACGGTGCCGGGTCTGTCGTTGCAGGGACCTATTATTACCGTTTTAACATCGCTTGGCTTAAAGTCTGCCTCCACAAGTATCTTTGCCATATCCACAGGATTTTTGGTAATAAGGAAATATCTGTCCTTGCTGTCAAGGACCTTCTGTGACTTTGCAAGGAACTCCTCAATAGTCCAGACAAATGTTTTCTTGCCGCTGGCGTTCTTGTAGGCTGCTTTTAATACGGGAGTTTTTGCCGCCGCATCGTTTACGGCAATAAGTCCGTCGCATGGATACTCAAGCGCCCATCTTGTGCAGGTCTGACCGTGTATCATACGGTCATCTACTCTTACAAATGAAATTGACATAAAATTCTGCCTCCTTTTAAATGATTTTTTATATTTCGTCTTCGGTATCTTCTGAGCCGAAGTCCATTTTCTTTAATTCGTCTTTGGCTGCCTCCAGTATATATGCGTCAAGCTCCTCCGCCGTCATAACGTCCTTCATAAGTGAGGCATTGAGAACCAGCGGCAGGTTGCTCCCTCCGTATATAAGCGCAGCCCCCATAAGTCCCATTTCGCTCAATACATTTGCTGCCATTGTAAGAGGGGAGCCGCCTCCTATATCGCCGAAAAGCAATATCTCGTCATCTGGTGTGATCCCGCTGAGCTTTTCTTTAAATTCCTTTGTATACACCTCCGAACCCATATCGGGAGTAAGACCCATGGCGATTATATCATTGCGCTGACCGCCGTCAAGCATTTTAAGAGCGCTTTCCATACCATAGGCAAAATCGCCGTGGCTTACAATAATAATGTACTTCATAAAATTCCTCCTCTCGGATATTTTCCGTTCTTACTTTAACGGAGGAAATGAATATCCGCTATGTATAGTGATCAAAAAAGAAACGGCAGAGCTTCTCAAGGGTGGGGAATATTCATTTCCTCTTATGGCTATATAATAATAAAAAAAAAGACACATGAACATCTGTCATGTGTCATTACTTTTAAGTTATTTTTGTCACATTCAATATGACATTTGTCATAGAGCGTCAGGCGCCGTTGTATATATAGTTATTTATATCCCTTTGTTTTTTAATAAGGGACATACTTATATTGGAATCTCCCGAAAGTATTTCATTTACGGCAGAATCTATCATTCTCACAGCAGAATCATAATTTCCGAAGGACGGCGTTACCGTAGCGTTTTCCATGGCGTAGTCCAGAAGTGAGGATTTTATGTTTTCCTCTTTTTCAAGCATATTTATAATATCGGGAGAATTCGTAACATTCCTTAAGGGAGATGCGCCTTCCGAATATTCAAATATGAGGGATTGTATTTCCTCATCATAGGTAAGTATTTTCATAAGCTCCCAGGCATATTTTTCATTGTGGGTATTATTGTTCATAGCCATAAGAAGAGTATCCATATAGGATGTATTTTCTCCCCGCTGACCCTTTGGCATCGTTATACAGTCCCATTCAAAGCTTGAAAACTTTTTTACTCTAAGGGGATAGGGCTTATAGGCTCTGTACTGTGAAAACATAAGAGGCTGAAAAGCGGCGTTCCCCAAATCGAAATCATTTGATGTAACGGTATAGCCGTCGTTGAGCTTATTCAGCCTTTCAATAAATGAAAGAGCCTCTGCCGAACCCTCGCTGCTCAGGTTCACAACAGTTCCGTCACTGCCAAAAAGATCGACGCCGTTTGATACCATAGCGTCCTCCCATGTATAATTACATACGCCGAATGTATCGTTTATACCGTCATTGTTGCTGTCTTGGGTAATACTGCTGCATATGTTGTAAAAATCCTCCCATGTCCAGTCTGACGAGGGCATAGAAATACCTGTCTTTGAAAGTATGCTTTTATTTACAAACATAAGATTTACTGCACTTTCATAGGGCAGAGCATACTGTGTGTCCTTATAGCTGCCGCAGGAAAAGGCGGAGGAATAAAACTTGTCTGTATCAAAGTCCTTATCCTTTTCCATAATACGGGAAAGATCCTTCATGGCTCCAAGCTCCGAAAGAGAATTGAAGTCCTTGTCAAACACAAAGAACACATCGGGAGCATTGCCCTCCAGAAGCCTTTCATAGAGCCATGAGGAATAATTCCCCTTTGTTATACCGCTTGTATACTCTACCTTTACATGGGGATATTTCTCATTGAATTTCTCTATGGCTCTGTCCAGTATTTTGTATGAATTTCCGTTCTGAACGTCCCAGTAGCTGCCTGTAAAAGCGCCTACGGTTATTACATTTCTGCTGCCAATGCCGTAAAGATCCGTATATATTGAAATAACTGCAAGTATATTTATAATTACGATTATAAGCAATACTCTTTTTTTAGCTTTCTTATCCATATATATCCCTCATTTATTCTGCGTCCGCCTCGTTTATTATGCCTGTCTGAACAGCCCATATTGCAAGCTGTGTCCTGTCCCTCAGATCGAGCTTGCTCAATATAGAGCTAAGATAATTTCTTACGGTGCCCTCGGACAGATGAAGTTCATAGGCTATTTCCTTATTGGAAAGACCCTTTCCCACCTGCTTTATAACTCTGAGCTCCGTCTTGCCCAGAGAATCATAAGCCTTTCTGTCTACATTAAGGGCAATATTGGTCTGCGCCATATGTCTGAACATTTTAAGCACCTTAAGGGCTATGTCCTCATTGAGAAGCTCTGTTCCGCTGTATACCTTTCTTATGGCGCCAAAAAGCTCCTTTGTGGAAACGCCCTTAAGAAGGTATCCGCTGGCTCCGTATTTGAGAGCGTTGAAAACATATTCATCATCATCAAAGGTAGTCAGTATTATTATTTTTATATCGGGATAATTTTCCTTTATAAGCTTTGTACAGGTAACGCCGTCTATTTCCGGCATTCTTATATCCATAAGTATTATATCGGGGCGTCTTTCCCTTACGGAGCGTATCACGTCTCTGCCTGTGGCAACGCTGTCTGTTACCTCAAAATCCTCCACAGAGCTTATTAATATTTCAAGACTTTGCCTCATAAGCTCTTGGTCGTCTGCAATAGTTATCTTTATCATAAGCCCTTTCTCCTTTATTTAAGTCTTACAGGCAGTACTGCCCTTACCTTGAAGCCTTCTCTTCCGTCAACACTGAGGCTGCCGCCCAGCATATCCAGTCTTTCCTTCATGTGGCTTAATCCAAAGCCGTTTTTTATTTTCTTACAGCCTATGCCGTTGTCGGATATATCTATTATAATATTTCCGTTTTCGGTGGCTATGGAAATATTAATTTCGGTGGCTCGTCCATGCCGCATGGAGTTCGTAATACTTTCCTGTATTATCCTGTATATTACGTCCTCCTCATCATCGCTGAGATTTCCTATATCGGCAGAGTTTTCATAGTTGATATGCACTCTTGTGGAAAGCACCATTTCGGATATCATCTTTTCAAGAGCCTCTGCAAATGGCAAGGTTTCAAGCACGTCGGGACGCAGCGCCTTTACCGAACGCCTTACATCGGTCATACCCTGTCTTGCTGCGTTTGCTATATTCTCAAGCTGCTTTTGGGCAACCTCGGGAGCCACTGTTATAAGCTCGTTGCAGGCGTCTATGCCTGTAACTACACCTGTCAGAACATGCCCCAGTGTATCGTGTATCTCCCTTGCAAGGCGGTTCCTCTCCTCTACCTTTGTCATATTTGCAATTTTCTCTGCGTTTTCCTCAAGCTGTATGTTAGCGGCTTTAAGCTGCTTGTTCAGATCGTTAAGCTTTTTGTTCATATTCTGCATATTTCTGTTTTCCACAGTCTGACGGTGTATTATAAATATCATATACACTATAAAAAGCAGTTAATTAAGGCTTGCGCACAGACTTATGACTCCCGATATCAGCCATCTTACATATGTGTTGTAGTAAGAGATATAGGCGGAAAGGGGTACAAGTCCCAGTGAGCCGTCAAGTATATCTGAATTTGCTATTATATAAATAATAAAGGCAGTCGCAAGCATAAAATATGTATACTTTGTAGTCCTTATATATTTCATGTAATCGGCAAAAATAAGAAGTATAAGTCCCGTATAGCTGAAATTCACAATATATGTGAGCCAGCCTGCCAGCAGCAGCTCTGCTATACAGCAGTATACCACCGTTCTTGTATTTCTCTTTTCAATATTTATCATAAGCATAAGAGTACACAAGCCTAGAAATGCCAGAACAGGTGTTTTCCATGGCGCCCCTTGAATATGAGGAAGCTGAGAAAGAAAGTCCTTTGCGCTGCCTTCTCCTATTATGCCGTATGTACTCATACACATTAAAAAGGCAACAAAAAGAACGACCATGAAACTCATATTTTTCATAAGTATCATAGCAAATTCGGGCAGACTTTTTTCGGTTATAACTTTTTTGTTTTCTACTGCCATCTTTCAACACCATACTTATCTATATTTTCGCTGTTTATAAGCTCTACGGGAACCAGTATACGGCTTTCACATTCCTTGCCTTCCAAAAGCCGATATATGACGTCTCCTGCCCTTTTACCTATTTCAGTGGGAAACTGGGCAGCCGTTCCCTTCATTATATTTTCCTTAATAAGTCCCTTGGCGTCGGGAGCGCCGTCAACACCGTATACATCGGTATCCTTCAATATTCCGTTTTCCTCAAGGGCTGCCACTGCGCCTACCGCCGCCAGATCATTCAATGCAAATACAGCATCAAACCTCTCTCCCGTTTTAATAAATTCATTCATAACAGGCTCTGCCAGTTCAAGCTGACCCTCGCAGTCAAGCTCTGCCGCAATTTCTATATTTTCACTGCCTGCCACAGCGTCCTTGAAGCCCTGTATCCTGTCTATGCCCGATTTGGCAATATTGTGGGTAAGAAGTACGAAACGCTTTTTTTCGCCCTTGCTCACCACATATTTTCCTATAATCTCTCCGGCAGCATAATTATCCGACTTTATAGTGCAGTCCGCAAGAGAGTCGTCATATACCTCGGAATCCACAACGATTATTTTTATTCCGTCAGCCTTTGCTCTTTCAAGGGCAGGTGTCAGAGTTTTCCAGCTTACGGGAGTAACAACGAGTACATCAATTCCATCGTCTATCATTGAATTTATCTGTTCAAGCTGTTTTTCCTCATCAAGAGCGGGATCGTAGAGTATGAATGTATCTCCCTCTGATTCCACCCTTGCCGCGATTTCCTCATTCAGTATGGTATAGAATTCATTATTCATAGTCATATAGCTGACGCCTATTTTATGGCAGTTTTCCTTTTGCCCAACGGAATAGTCATGACCTCCGCAAAAGAGATAGACAACCGCAATCAAAATCAGAATATCGACCGCAGCTATTATCAGCTTGAATGTTCTTTTGTAGTGTCTCTGCATAAAAATCACCGACCATTCACAAATTCTTTTCCGAAAAACTAAACATCTCACACTGCGCCTTTTTGTATACCTACGCTTTTAATAGTGATCATACTTCGATTATATCAAAACAAAACTTGTATTGCAATAATTATACTGTAAGCCAACCAACACTTTAATAATTAGTTTACATATTTATATCTGTATTGAAATTAGTATTGAGTTAAAATTGTATATAAAAGCGCAAAAATGACAGGCAGAACACCTGTCATTAGCTTTTTATAAAGTATAATACTTCTGATTTTTACTTTTCGGTGCGTCGGGTATAGAAAGACCCAGTATGCCCTTTTCTATCATAGGGTGTGCATATTTGTTCATAAGGTAAGGAATAGTTATATATTCCTTAAAATGTGCTTCAAGCTCCTTTCTACTTTTCGGGGTCTTGCAGAATTCGAGTATGCGCATTTCCATATCGGAAACATTTATCCCGGAAACTTCCGCATTATAAAGAGTTACACGAAATACGCCCCTATCGTTTTCAAAAAGCGGTTTGGGTAAGCCATATTCCTTCATAGAGTTGATTATGGTAGGAATACCGCTGTAACGGTTCTCCGTCTGCTTCATTACCTCCATGGCATTGGCAATAAAGGGATTTCTGGTATCCGCAGATACCTTGCCAAGCTGGTCGAGAGTCATTCTGCCGTAAAGTCCGCCGGGATTTTCAACCTCGATCCTGTCGGAATACATAGTGATAGTTTTAGGCGCAAAATCCGTGTGTATGCTGTAATCCCTGTGTATAAGAGCGTTAAAAATGATTTCTCTTACAGCAATTACCGGATTATATTCTTATTAATTTATACAGTTTTTATAGCATTAAACATATTACCATAGCTTATTACCGTTAAAAGTCGGGAAATAACGGGAATATAACGGCAATCAGATTGAATTGTGCAAATCTGACAAAATAAAAAAGCCCTGTAACCGGCTTGATTACAGGGCTTTTTGAGTTGCGGATGGCGGATTTGAACCACCGACCTTCGGGTTATGAG
>CANQIA010000033.1 GCA_947624015.1 uncultured Clostridia bacterium | reverse complement strand
CAGCAAAATTTATTTTATCATAATTATCATCCCTTGTCAACAAGTTTTTTCAATGTTTTTTCATTGTTTTTTTACTTATTCCCTTTCCTTGTTTTGTTGTTATTTTTTCTTCCTTTGCAAAGGGATGTTTTTGTTATCACTGCATTCTGAATCTAACATCTTTAATTATAAGCTGGGGATTTCTTGTGCCGTTGAATTCATTTATATCAAGGGTATAGACCGCATCGCCTTTGATCATTGCTCTGTCGGTATTTTCGACTGAATATCCCATTTCATTTAATTTCTCCTGCCACACGGAGCAATTGTCAAAGTCCACAGCCCTTATTCTTCTGCCTGTTTCGTCTTCAATGGTAAGGCTTACGATATTTTTTTCTTTACCGACAAAGCGGATAAACCTGAAGCCAATGTTTTTGCTTCCGTACACAGGTCTTTCGTTTGCCTTGCCGTAAGGATTTAAAATATCCAGCTCATCTATGGCTTTCTCGGTAATGTCGCCGAGCCGAAGTTGGGCGTCAAGGCGTATTACGGGAACCATATCCTTTTCCTCAAGAGTACAGCTTTCATTGAGCCTTTTTCTTAGCTTATCCACATTTTCCTCCTCCATGCTCAGTCCTGCCGCCATAGTATGTCCGCCGAATTTAAGCATAAGCTCCTTTGCATTGTAAAGTCCTTCAAACATATTATAGGCTTCTATGGAGCGCCCCGAACCCTTTACCGCTTTTTCGGTCTTGGTCAACACTATTACGGGTCTGTAATATCTGTCCTTTATCCTGCCGGCTATTATGCCCGCAATGCTTTCATGTACGGTTTTGCTTAAAACAACTATTATACTGTCGTTTTTAAGGTCGGTGCTTTCTATAAGCTCTGTTATTTCCTCAACGCCCTTTGCCGTCATTGTTTTTCTGTCCTCATTATACTCTATAAGTTCAAGGGCAAGGGCTTCAGCCTCTTTTTTATCTTCCGTCGTAAAAAGTCTTACGGCTCTTTCGGCAGTATCCAGACGACCGCCTGCATTTATGCAGGGGCCCAATATAAAGCCTATATGATAGGCGGAAATGCTATTAAGCTCTCTCAGCTCTATAAGCTTTTTAAGTCCTATATTGTACACTCTGCTGTTTATAAGCTCTATTCCTCTTTTGGCAATGGCTCTGTTTTCTCCCGTAAGATCCACAACATCGCATACGGTCGCCATTGCGGCAAATATCACAAGCTCTTCCTCATTGAGAAGCTTTTTACCCAAATATTCATACAGAGCTTTTACAAATCGATAACAAAGAGCGCCTGCGCACATATGGGGAAAAACATAGCCGCTGTCCTCGATCTTGGCGTCTATTACCGCATCGGCGCAGGGTATTATGCTTTCCCTTTTGCCGTTTTTTTCAACAAAGGCAGGCTCATGGTGATCCAGTATTATTATCTCCATTCCCAGCTCTTTTGCCCTATCCACGGCTTTTGCGGCTGAAATGCCGTTGTCACAGGCTATTATAAGCTGTACGCCCTTGCGGTAAAGCCCTTTTACGGCATCTTCGCTTATGCCGTAGCCCTCTTCTATCCTATGGGGTATAGCATATGTGACCTTGGCGTCAAGCCCCTTAAGTCCTTTATATAATATTGTGGTACTCATAACGCCGTCTACATCATAATCGCCATATATACATATGTTTTTCCCCTGCTCCAGCGCTTTTTTCACAATTTCAAATGCCTTTAAGGAATCCTTGAAATCCACGAAGGGTTCGAATAGGAAATCGTCAATATTCGTATATTCCTTAAGCTTATCTCTGTTCCTTATGCCCCTGTGGTAAAGAGCATAGGCAAGAGGCTTGCCGCAGCCGTAAAAGCTCTTGAGTTTTTCAGGGTCGGCAGAGCATTTTTTTAACAACCATTTTGCCATAGTATCATTCCTTTAAGGATCTAACGGGATCTACATAATTTAAAACAGGGGCTGTCATGGACAGCCCCATTGCGTGTCGATAAAATCGACACGTTGAAAGAAATGCCTAAAGACATTTCTTTCAGATGGCTAAGGTAGGAACCAGCCGTGTTTTCCGCAATTTAGGCATAAATGCCTAAATTACAGAAAAGTTCCTGTCCTCAGGCGGGCAAAGCTCGCCTTGCGGATTAGGGTCTGCGACGCTTTTTTATAAGCTGTTTACCTTAAAAAATTATATTTATAGTCAAATTTTACTTCTTTAACAGTCTATGGGGCTGTCATGGACAGCCCCATAATGCAATACTATTTTTTACCTGTTTTCTTCTTGTTCAGCTTAACTGTTGAAAGAATATACCATATATTTCCCGCAACAAATATTGAAGAGTAAGTACCGCATATGATACCTACCGAAATGGGAAGAGCAAACTGCTTGATGGAATCAACGCCGAATATATACAAGCAAGCCACAGTAAAGAATGTAGTTAAAGAAGTAAAGAGAGAACGTGTAAGAGTCTGCTTAACAGATGTATCTATAAGAGCCTCGTAATTTGTTCTTCCTATTATTCTTCTGTTTTCTCTTACTCTGTCGAAAATAACTATCGTAGCATTGATAGAATAACCCAATACGGTAAGTATAGCTGCGATAAAGTTATTGTTCATAGGGATCCTGAAAAGAGCGTAGCTGCCTAAAACTATAAGTGCGTCATGGCAAAGAGCTATAACGGCGCTTGCGCCTGTTGAGAAATCCTTGAATCTGATACTTACATATATAAGCATCGCTATACATGCCACAATTATTGAAAGAGCAGCCGTTCTCTTCATTTCGTTGCTTATGGTACCGCTTACGTCCTGAATGGTAAAGGCGCTTGCATCTACGCCGTACTCTTCCATAAGCTTGTCCTGTACCGCATTTCTTGTTTCCTCGTCAAGAGATTTTGTCTTGATAAGCTTTGTATTGCCTTCCAAGGACTGCATCTGAGCGGGAGCCTCTCCCGTTACTTCCTGAACGATAGCCGCAACCTCGTCATCTGTTGCAGGCTTACCCAGATCGACCTGTATTGAGGTACCGCCTGTAAACTGGATATCATAATTGAAAGCGCCCTTGCCCGTAGCCGCATTGAATATCATAGAGGCAATGCCCAATACAATAAGAACGATCGAAATACCTAAATAAATAGCTCTATTCTTAACAATATGCATAACATCCACCTCCTACTTAGCGCCGTACAGCTTATTATTCTGAGCGCCTACGTTGCCAAGGCAGACAACGATAACTCTCGTAATAAAAAGCGCCGTAAACATTGATACGATAATACCGAGAATAAGAGTCTGAGCAAAGCCCTTTATAGGACCTGTACCAAGCCACAACAGGACCGCACAGGCAATAAGTGTAGTGATATTACCGTCAAGTATAGCTGAAAGAGCCTTTGAGAAGCCGTTTCTTACAGCAGTCTTTAACGCCTTGCCTGCATTGAGTTCTTCTTTTATTCTCTCGAATATGATAACATTGGCATCAACAGCCATACCTATACCCAGTATGATACCTGCAACGCCCGGAAGTGTAAGAGTGATACCGAAAAGGCTCAGTATTACTATCATAAGGGCTGTGTAAATAACAAGGGCAAGATCTGCCGCAGCACCTAAAAGTCTGTATCTTAAGATCATAAATATAAGCACAAGTATGATACCTATCGTACCTGCCTTAACACTTGTTGAAAGTGAATCCGCTCCAAGTCTTGCGCCGACTGCGTTGTATTCAAGCGCCGTTAAATTAAACGGAAGGGAACCTGCTCTTATCTTGGATGAAAGATCCTCTGCCTCTTCAACTGTAAAGTCGCCTGTTATAATAGCGTTACCGTCATTTATAGCGGTGTTTACCGTAGGAGCGCTAAGAAGCATATCATCCATATATATACCTATCCTCTTGCCTACATTTGCCGCCGTAGCGTCTGCAAACTTCTGAGCGCCTGTGCCGTCAAATGCAAGAGTAACTACGACCTGTCCGTTCTGTGTAGCCTTATCTGCATCTGCAACATTTTCGCCGTCTACAAGTACCTCGCCGGGAGTACCGTCGTCGTTCATTGCTCTGAATGTAAGATGAGCAGCCTCGCCTATTTCATTAACAGCGGCAGCCGCATCGTCTACACCCGGGATCTCGACTCTTATTCTTCTTTCGCCCTCCTGAGATACCTCGGCATCATAATAGCCTTTGTACTCAACTCTGCCCTGAAGCATTGAAACGGCAGCAGCCATTTCCAAAGCAGTAGGCGTACCTTCTTTTTCAGCCTCGTATACGATGTATACGCCGCCCTTAAGATCAAGACCCTGCTTGATGTTCTTGTAGCTGCCGTAGCCTATACGGGGAGCGGCTGTGGTAGTCTCCGTGCTTTCTTCCTCCCCTGTGGTAGCTGCCTGTACGGGAGTACCGTCAGCATTTGTAGCCTGCTCTGAATCCGTTACTGCTTCTGTTGCAGCTTCGTCTACGGGAACAAGATTATACTGAGGATTGCCCTCTGCATCAGTTACAGGTTCGCCGTTTTCATTTGTAACTATTTCAACCTGCATCTGTTGCTCTGATGATGGATCAGCAGCAGCCGGAACATTACCTATACCTAAATATGCCACTGCAACCAAGGCAGCTGCAACTACTATCACCAGTAAAAGAATTAAAAAACTCTTTCCTTTCATTTGTCAGTTTCCTCCTTGTAAAATATATAAACATATAAAAATATTATATTTTAAATGCCCTTTTATGTCAACCATTTTTAATATTTATTTACATTAATTGGCACTTTTTACTGCTGAGCCTCGGCAGCTTTTATCATAATTGCGCACTCTATTCTCTTTTTCTGCATTTCACAGCCTATTTCATAGGGCGTTATAAGGTCGCCGTGGGTATTGAATGAATTGGCGGTACATCCGCCGCTGCAATAGAACTTTGCCCAGCACTTTTTACATTGGGGCTTATTGTACACATTGCACTGCTCAAAGTCGTGCCTTATATCTCCTCTTACAACGCCTGTATCCACCGTACCCATTTTAAATTCTTCTCTTCCCGCAAACTGATGACAGGGATAAAGGTCGCCGTTAGGCGTTACCGCAAGGTATTCCGTACCCGAGCCGCAGCCTACGAGTCTTTTGGTAACACAGGGACCGCCGGTAAGATCTATCATAAAATGGAAGAAATTGAACCACTGACCCTTTTTTCTCCTGTCTATTATCTCCTTTGCCAGATCCTCATATTCAGCAAATATAACAGGCAGATCCTCCTTTGAAATAGCGTAGTCCTCAGAGGGCGCCGCTACCACAGGCTCTACGGATATCTGCTTGAATCCCAGATCCGCCAAGTGCATTATATCCTTACCGAAGTCAAGATTGTACTTTGTAAATGTGCCTCTTACATAATAGCCTGTCTGGTTCCTGCTTTCCGCCAGCTTCTGAAATTTAGGCACAATGCTCTCATAAGAGCCCTGACCTCCTGCTCTTACCCTCATTCTGTCGTTGACCTCTTTCCTGCCGTCGATGCTCAGTACCACATTGTGCATATTTTTATTGATATAGTCCATTATATCATCATTGAGAAGTATGCCGTTTGTAGTTATTGTAAAGCGAAAATTCTTGTTATGCTCCTTCTCCACGGAGCGGGCATATTCCACGATACCCTTTACCGTATCAAAGTTCATAAGAGGCTCGCCGCCGAAAAAATCCACCTCCAGATTCTTTCTTTTGCCCGACGCCTTAATAAGGAAGTCTATTGCCTTTTTGCCTACCTCAAGGCTCATAAGCTCTCTCTTGCCGTGATACTCCCCCTCCTCTGCAAAGCAGTATTTGCACTTTAAGTTGCAATCGTGGGCAATATGCAGACAAAGCGCCTTAACAACAGGCTCTCTTTTGTCTATAAGCGGTATCACATTCTCGTATATATCCTCGGTAAAGAGCATTTTTCTTTCCTTAAGCTCTTTTATTTCCTCAAGGGCTTCCTTTATTTGCTCGGAGGAATATTTGTCCTTAAGTTTATCGTATATTTCATTTTCATCGGTATCCTCGTACCGATCCAGTACGTCATATACTACCTCATCGACTACATGCACAGCGCCGCTGTTTACATCCAGCACTATGAAATAGCCGTTCATACTGTATTTATGTATCATGGTATCACCTTTCAATTATCGGTAAGTTTTTGCGGGGAGTAGCGACCCTTCCACCGCAAGCGGTCCCCCCTCCCCTTACCAAGGGGAGGTCATAATGTTGGAAAAAAGCGCTCTCGCAAGGGGAGGCTTTCATATAGATACCGCTCATTCTTTAAGTTAGTTAAAAATGTCAGCTCTATAACATTATTAAAGCCTTTGAAAAACGTAAATCTAAGGCGTCCCTTCAGAAAAGGGAAGCTGTCAGCCTCGGCTACAGTTGATTCTGCGAATAGTTCCGAGCGAGGCGATATTCCGCCTAAACAAAACCTCACTCAATTATATTCGTACTCTGCATAATAAGCGGTCAAATACTTGATCAAAATAATAAGGCTGTCATCCGACAGCCTCGTAAAATCATTTTACATTCTCACAAGCCTGATTAGCAACTGTGCAGGATGTCTTGCAAGCTGACTGACATGAAGTCTGGCATTCGCCGCATCCGCCTTTAGCTACAGTATTCTGAAGTAATTTAGTGTTTAAAGTTTTAACGTGCTTCATAATATCCTCCTTAAATTGCTTTATATTGAAATCAGTATAACACAAAGAAAATTTTATTGCAACCATATTATTTCATTTTAGAAATAATTTTCTTATTTTGCTCAACAAGCTTTTTTATGTATTCTTCCGAGGGACCTCCCTCTACGGTCCTTGTGTTTACGCAGGTCTCAAGTCTTATGGCATCATAGATCTCATCCGTGAAAACATCGCTTACATTTTTATATTCATCAAGTGTAAGCTCGTCAAGATTTTTGTTATTGTCTATGCAGTACAGCACAAGCCTGCCCACCATAGCATGGGCATCTCTGAAGGGAACTCCCTGCTTTACGAGCCAGTCCGCCGCATCTGTGGCATTCATAAAGCCCATTCTGGCGGCATTGTACATATTGTCCTTGTTTATCTTCATCGTATCCACCATTCTGGTAAATACGGGAAGACACATTTTAAGAGTGTCCACTGCGTCAAATACGCTTTCCTTGTCCTCCTGCATATCCTTGTTATAGGCAAGGGGGATACCCTTCATAACGGTAAGCATAGCCATAAGATCGCCATATACTCTGCCTGTCTTTCCCCTTATAAGCTCTGCCATATCGGGATTTTTTTTCTGGGGCATAATGGAAGAGCCCGTAGAATAGGCGTCGTCCATTTCCACAAACCTGTACTGCTGTGAGTTCCATATTATGATCTCCTCGCAAAAGCGGCTCAGATGCATCATAATAATAGAAAGAGCGCTTAAAAGCTCTATTGCAAAATCTCTGTCGCTTACTCCGTCCATGGAATCCAGCGTAATGGAATCAAAGCCAAGCTGCTCTGCCACAAAGCGTCTGTCAAGAGGATATGTGGTAGAGGCAAGGGCGCCTGAGCCGAGAGGCATTACATTTGTTCTCTTGTAGGTATCGTTAAGTCTGTCGTGATCCCTTTTGAACATTTCCACATACGCCAAAATGTGGTGTGCCAAAGTGACCGGCTGAGCATTTTGCAAATGGGTATAGCCGGGGATTATGGTAGAGATATTCTTTTCGGCAATATTGTTGAGTACAGCCATAAGCTCCTTTATAAGATGCTTTATATCCGTTATCTGCTCCTTGATATACATTCTTATGTCAAGAGCCACTTGGTCGTTCCTGCTTCTGCCCGTATGGAGCCTTTTGCCCGTGTCGCCTATTCTCTCAATGAGTATAGTCTCCACATTCATATGGATATCCTCAGCCTTTTCGTCAAAGGTAACTTTGCCTGCCTCTATATCCGCAAGGATCTCCTTAAGCGTTTTTTGTATAAGCTCGGAATCCGCCTTTGAAATAATGCCCTGCTTGCCCAGCATAGCCGCATGGGCAACGCTGCCCAGTATATCCTCCTTGTACATTCTGGAATCAAAGCTTATGGAACTGTGAAAATGGTCTGTAAAGCTGTCGGTGGATCCGGTAAAGCGTCCGCCCCAAAGTTTCATACTGCCAACTCCTTTTATTCATCCCAATTGTGGTATACGTTTTTAACGTCGTCATCGTCGTCAAGCATATCCAAAAGCCTGTTCATTTTCTTAATATCGTCCTCGTCGGTAAGCTCCGTATAGGTCTGAGGTATCATTGATATTTCAGCCTCTGCCATGGTAATACCCGCCTTTTCGATAGCTTCTCTTACTGCGGAAAAATCCTCCGGCGCAGTTATTATCTCAAAGCCGTCATCTTCCTGGGAGATATCCTCAGCGCCTGCCTCAATGGCTATCATTTCAAGCTCCTCGGGATCAAATTCGTTGTCGTCGTTCTTTTCTATTATTATCTGACCCTTTTCGTCAAACATAAAGCTTACGCAGCCTGTGGTACCCATATTTCCGCCGCCCTTTGTAAAAGCGCTTCTTACATTGGCTGCGGATCTGTTCTTATTGTCCGTAAGCACCTCAACTATCACCGCAACGCCTTTGGGACCGTAGCCCTCATAGGTAATGGATTCATAATTGACTGCGTCAAGGTTTCCCGCCGCTTTTTTTATACTTCTGTCAATGGTATCATTTGGCATATTGTTTGCCTTAGCCTTTGCTATGGCATCTCTCAGTCTTGAATTGCTGTCCGGGTCGGGACCTCCCGCCTTTACCGCAACTGCCAGCTCTCTTCCTATTACCGTAAAAATCTTGCCCTTTGCAGCATCGTTCTTTTCCTTCTTATGCTTTATATTGGCAAATTTGGAATGTCCGCTCATACTGTAAAAACCTCCGTAATTCTTTGTCTTATTTTCATTATATCGGTTTATTATATCACTTATTTTAAAGTATTTCAAGTAGTATATAAAAGAGGCTGTTATCATCCAAACAGCCTCTCATGATATTATTCTTCGATTTTGTTTTCTTCTGTCTCAGGCTCAGCCAAGCCGCATATCTTCTTGTATACCTCTATATACTCCTGAGCGCTTGTGTCCCAAGAGAATCTGGTGGTAATGGCATTGTGTACTACCTTAGCCCATAATTTGGGATCGGCATATACCTCCAAAGCCCTGTCTATTGCCCAAGTAAGACCGCCCTCATCATAGTCCTGGAACTGGAAGCCGTTGCCCTCGCCTGTTTCAGGGTCAAAATGATGGACTGTATCCACAAGACCGCCTGTGGTCCTTGTAATTGGAACAGTGCCGTAGCTCATACAGAAAAGCTGACCTAAACCGCAAGGCTCAAATAAGCTCGGCATAAGGAAAAGGTCGCTGCCCGCATATATCTTCTGAGCAAGAGTATCGTCAAAGAGTATGTTGGCGCTTACCTTATCGGGATAGCGATAAGCCAGATCCCTGAACATATTCTCATAGTGATAATCGCCTGTACCCAATACTACCAACTGCACATCCTTTGAGAGAAGCTTATGAGCCGCCTGAAGTATAAGGTTGATACCCTTCTGGTCTACAAGCCTTGATATTATGCTGAACATAGGCACATCAGCTCTTTGGGGAAGCCCAAGCTCCTCCTGGAGCTTTTTCTTGTTTTCAGCCTTGCCGCTCATGTTATCGGCGGAAAAGTTGGCATATATCTTAGTGCTGTCGGCAGGATCGTTGATATCATAATCGATGCCGTTTACAATACCGTAAAGCTCGTGGTTCCTGCATCTGAGAACGCCGTCAAGACCATAGCCGTACTCGGCTGTCTGTACTTCGTAAGAATAGGTCTTGCTCACTGTGGAAATGGCGTCGGAGTAAAGAAGACCCGCTTTCATAAAGCTGACCGCATTGAAAAACTCCAGCTTGTCGTTTGTGAAATAATAGTTGTCGTCAAGCTCCATCATTCTGAGAGTATCTCTCGGGAACATACCCTGATACTGCAGATTATGGATCGTAAAGAGGGTCTTTACCTTAGAGAAATACTTTATCTTGGAATATCTGTCCTTTACATAAAGGCATATAGGTCCCGTCTGCCAGTCGTTGCAGTGTATAACATCGGGAACAAAGTCGATGTAATCAAGGAACTCTATTGCAGCCTTGCAGAAAAATGCAAATCTTTCATTGTCATCGCCGTAGCCGTAGTAACCTGCTCTGCCGAAATAAAAATCGTTGCCTATCATATAGGTAGGAACATCTGCGTTCAGTGTAAATATATCCGCCTTCTGCTTACGCCAGTCAAGTGTAACATCAAATGATGAAACATACTCGCAGCCTGTAAGGAACTTATCGTTAATAGTTCTGTACTTGGGAAATACCACTCTTGCGTCTACTCCTGCCTTACGAAGCGCCTTGGGCAGCGAACCCGCCACATCGCCCAGACCGCCGCTCTTAGCGTAGGGAGATACCTCCGATGACACTATCAACACCTTTAGATCCATAAAAATTCCCTCCTTCTGGTTTCAAACAGACAGAAATCAAAAAATTCTGTTTATTTTTTCTGAAAATAATATATAATGAATTTATACTAAATTTATTATAGTATAAATTATAAAATTTAGCAATATAAAAAAGGAGAATTTTTAAAAAATGAAAAAAATATTGTCACGAGATGAAATAAAAAAAGAATTTAAGTGGAGTGTCCAAGACCTTTTCCAAAACGACAAACTTTGGCAAAGCACATATGACAGTACGGAGGCATCCTTTTCAAAGCTGGACAGATACAAGACCCATCTTAAGGCAAAGGATCTGTACGATTGTCTTAAGCTGAGAGATTCCGTTGCCCTTAATGTGGAGCAGCTCTATGTATATGCCAATCTCAGAGCTAACGAGGACAGTACAAACACATTTTATCAGGAGCTTAGCGGAAAGGCGGATCGTCTTATAACTCTGTATTCACAGGCTGTTTCGTTTATAGAGCCTGCCATAGCGTCTATGGATAAGGATGAGCTTGAAGCAGGGCTCCATGCCGAGCTTGGAGAATATGCCCATTATATCCGAAACATTTTAAGGAACGCAGAGCATATACTCACAGCGGACAAGGAGGAAATATTGGCTCAGGTATACGAGATCGCTCAAGGTCCTTCAAATATATTCTATATGCTCAACAACGCTGACATAAGGTTTGAAAACGCCGTTGACTCCAAGGGAGAGGAACATATACTTACCCACGGCACTTACTCCTCCTGTCTGGAAAGCAAGGACAGGGTATTGCGAAGATCCGCCTTCAACAATGTTTACGACAGCTATTATGCCCAAAAAAACACCCTTGCCGCCATATATTCTTCTTCTGTCAAAAAGGACGTTTTCGGCGCAAGGATAAGAAATTACGGCTCCACTCTTGAAGCAATGCTTTTTGCCGACAATATCCCCACAGAGGTATACCACAGGCTTATTGAAACGGTAAACAAGCACCTTCCTCTCATGCACAGATATATAAGCTTGAGGAAAAAAGCCCTTGGCTTGGATGATCTTGATATGTACGATATATACACTCCCATAGTTGACGATACAATGTCAAAAAAGAGCTACGATGAGGCAAAAGCCACCGTTCTTAAGGCTCTTAAGCCTCTTGGCAAGGAATATTGTACTCAGCTTGAAAAGGCTCTAAACGAAGAAGGCTGGGTAGATATATACGAAAACAAGGGAAAGCGAAGCGGCGCTTACAGTTGGGGCGCATACGGCTGTCATCCCTTTGTTTCCCTTAATTACGATGATACGGTAAACTCTATGTTTACACTGGCGCATGAAATGGGACACGCCATGCATTCCCACTATACCTGGGGTACTCAGCCCATAATATACGGGGACTATACCATATTTGTGGCAGAGGTCGCATCCACCGTAAACGAAGCCCTGCTTATGCAGTATCTTCTTAAAACCACCTCTGATATCAACGAAAAAAAATATCTGCTCAACTACTTTATGGAGCAGTTCAGAGGAACTCTTTTCAGACAGACCATGTTTGCGGAATTTGAACTTAATACCCATGAAATGGCAGAGCGTGGAGAGACCCTTACATTTGAAAATATGTGTAAGCTCTATTCGGAGCTAAATGCCAAATACTATGGCAAGGATATAGTCAACAACAAAAAAATATCTTGGGAATGGGCAAGGATACCTCATTTCTATACCGCCTTTTATGTATACCAGTACGCCACAGGCTACAGCGCCGCAATAACCCTTTCCGAAAAAATATTGAACGAAAACGGCGCCGAGGCATATATAAATTTCCTTAAGAGCGGCTCATCAAAGTATTCAACGGATCTGCTAAAGGATGCGGGAGTGGATATGACAAAAAGTACGCCTGTCGAAAAGGCTATGAGTGTATTTGAAGGCTTGTTGGATGAAATGGAAAAGCTGATATAACAACAAACTCTTGAGGGCGTATCCCTTTCCCTTGTATGAGAAATAGAATACGCCCTATCTTATTTATAACTAAGCTTTGCTCAGCTTCTTTTCTTTACGATAACAAATTTCTGTCCCGGATATATCAGATCCGGATCTTCTATACTGTCATTTAGCTTTACTATATCCGAAACCGTAGTATTAAATCTCTTTGCAAGCTTCCACAGTGTATCTCCTTTTCTTACGGTATATATCACTATGCCGGGTATCTTATCCAGCAGCTCCTCGTCCATAGGATTTATATCCACATCCGTAACAAGAGTCACACAGCGCATATCCTTTACAACGGTAGTGGTATTCAATGCGCAGCGCACCTCCACCTCCCTGTCCGAAAGCATATTAAAGCCTATATGGGCAATATTGCTCTGTACGCTTGCCTCCATGCCTTCCCTTGCTCCCCTCGTCTCTACGCTCTGGGAAAAGGGTATCGACTCATTACAGCAGTACACGGGCATTTCGTCATTGCCTGTGATATACATTATGTCCGTATTTATAACGCCCTCTATAACGACTCTGTTATCGTATATATGAACATTGTCTATATACGCCTTACCTCCCGTCTTGAATATCTGGAGCATATCCGGGCAGCCTTCGGGTATTGTGACCGCCTCCTTTACGGGATACTGGCTCCTGTTTCTGCATATAACGGCAGTATAGCAAAGCTCGGTGGAATCCATATCCACCGTATTGTTAAGTATATAGGCATCCTCCAGCACCTTGTCGGTTTCGGATCTGCTTACGGTCAGCTCTGCATTTACAGATGCGTCTATATCTACGATTCCCCTCTCCCCTTCATCGTTTTCGGAAAGGTCATAAAAAATATTCTTAATAAAAAGCGCCGCATCCACATACATATCCGGCTCGGTACCCTCAGCCTCCAGCGTACCGTTAAAGGGAATATCGAATTCATATACCTCCGGGAAGCTGCCCTCGGTACTTATGTACAACATTGCCACAGACATATCTCCGCTTATGCTTACGTTGTCCTCTCCCGCTCTTACCTCGTAATTGGCTATATCCGCTTCTACGGAAAGTATTTCCTCTATCGGCGGCTTTGTGGCAGGCAGAGTTATCCTCTCCTGTACGGAAAAATCCTCCGTTTTATTCAGTACAGTTCTGTTCGTTGTTATTTCTATCTTTCTCTGCTGCTCCTCATCAAGCCCCTCTATGCCCGAAACCGTGTCTATATTTATCTGCTCCGTAACACTGCCTTCCGTTTCAAGCATAGCCTTGTAGCTTACCTTCCTGTCGTTTACCTTCCTGCTTTCCATATTGACGATATGCATATTGATCTCTGAAAGCATATCCTCGTCTGCCCCCTCAATATTTATAAAATCACTTATGGGGGCTTCTCCCGTCATGCTGTGCAGGTTCTTGTCCTTACCCATATAAAGCACGTCTACGACCATATTTCCCTTATAGCTCAAACGGTTTTCCTCGGGTCTTTTCATTTCGGGATAAACATAGGCGTCTGTTTTTAATATAATATCTATGTCGGGCTTGTTGTCCGGCACCACGATCTCTCCCTCTTGTATGAGCTGAGCCGTTTCTCTGCCTATCGCCTTGTCTGCCGTAATATTTTTATATGTTTTATCCATATACAAAACCTCCCTTACTAATATCAATATATTAATAAGGGAGGTGGATTAGACTTTAAATTGCAGTATGCCTCGGTATAATGATATCATATAAAGCTTTATCAGCGTGTCGATAAAATCGACACGCTTGAAAGAAATGCCTAAAGACATTTCTTTCAGTTAGCTAAGGAAGGAACCAGCCGTGTTTTCCGCAATTTAGGCATAAATGCCTAAATTACAGAAAAGTTCCTGTCCTCAGGCGGGCAAAGCTCGCCTTGCGGATTAAAGTCTGCGACCCGGATGCATAGCGAGCAGCATTACGAAGTAATGCGACCAGCGCTTTTTTACAAGCCGTTTACCTTGGAAATTTATATTTTTAGTGGATTTTTACTTTTTCGACAGTCTGATATACTTATTTATATTTTTATCCCAGTTTTTCTACTGCCTTGATAACATTATCCGTAATACTTACAAATTCCTGCGCAATCTCTTCTTTTACTTTATAATAACCGTTGTCCGCCATACCCGATACCGTTACGTCGGTAGGCAGCTCGCCCAAAAGCTCTATACCGTTCTCCTTAAGGAAATCATCGGTATTTTCCCCCGAGAATATGCGTATTTTCTCGCCGCAGTGAGGACAGATGATATAGCTCATATTTTCCACAAGCCCAAGAATGGGGATATTCAGCATTTTAGTCATATTGATAGACTTTGAAACTATCATATTTACCATATCCTGAGGAACGCTTACCATAACTATGCCCGTAAGAGGAATGCTTTGCATTACCGTAAGAGAAATATCTCCTGTTCCCGGAGGCATATCTACAATAAGATAGTCCAGCTCTCCCCAAAGCGCCTCTAACCAGAACTGCTTTACGCAGCCTGAAAGAAGTGAACCACGCCATATTACAGGCTGATTTTCATCGGGCAGCATAAGGTTAAGACTCAATACCTTGATACCGTTTTCGTTTTCAACCGGTATTATAAGATCGTCTTGGGCATATGCCCTTTTTCCCGTAAGTCCCATAAGCCGACAGGCGCTTGGACCTGTAATATCGGCGTCCATAAGACCTACGCTGAAGCCCTTGGCGGCAAGCTCCCTTGCAAGAAGAGCCGATACGGTAGATTTGCCTACGCCGCCCTTTCCGCTCATAACGCCAATTATATTTTTTACCTTATTGAGCGGATTGTTTTCTATGCCGCACTGTCCGCTGTCGTTTCCGCACTTGCCCTTTGAAGGACATGAATCGCAATCTGCCATAATTTTCATCTCCTAGTCTGAAATTCATTACAATAAATATAGTTTACACTATAATCAAAAAAATGTAAATAAAATATTTGCAAAGAAAATAATAGGC
>CANQIA010000032.1 GCA_947624015.1 uncultured Clostridia bacterium | reverse complement strand
TTCTTGAATTCGATCATTTCCTCGGATTCATCTTCAAAAAGCTGTTCATAGGTAAGCTTTTTGCCGGAGCCTTCGGGATATTCCTTAATCATCATATATGAATATATGAGATTTTCGGGAGATCTGGTTACTATAAATCTGGGTATGATATGGTCAAATTTTGTTACTGCCTTTGCCGTAAGGTCTCCGTATGACATATTTTTGGGATCTTCAGCGGCGTTTTTAAGAGTGCCGTCCTCATTGTAAAAAAGGCTGTCAAAGAAAAGATGAGCATCTCTGCTTTGCTTTTCATCTAACTTTTTTTCTGCCTCTATTAACGAATCGTGCATATTTTGTCTGTAATTTGCCGCATAGTGGACGGAAATGGATATTTTTTCATCCGTTGCCGTCCATGCTTCGGAGTCGCTGTGATCGTTTTCGGGTATTACCGCTCTGGGATTAGCAAAAATAGAATTCCTCTTCATTATTGTAACGAAGGACTTGTTATCCTTGCTCATTGCGTTCCTTACGGCATTTGCATAGGCGGAAATATCGTTTTGATTTTCTTCGCCCAAAGTATCGGTAAGATTTTTGCCGTTTATATATATACTGTCCAAAGCAGTACGCAGCTTGTCGCCGCTAAGGTCGTCCATATCGGTAACGCTTTTTAAAAAATCAAGATCGTTGTCGCTTTCTGTTACCCTTATAGCCGCATTAAGGGCATTACCATACTCTCTTGTCAATTTGTACACCTCCGTATATTGATGCATGTTGTTATAGTCTACATTTCCTATTGTAGTAAGTATAACATATTTCGGATGATATTTTAAAGTTATTTGCGCTCTTTATTTAACATTTTACGCCGTATACACAACATATCCATAAAAATACAAAAGCATAAGGGACCCTTCACATATGTGAACAAGTCCCTTAAAGTGTCAATGACATTTATGCGAGCAGTTTTCACAGCCACAGCCGCAGCTACCTTTACCGCTTCTTTTATCCTTTATCATTTTGGCTATGATCGATACTACTGCTGCAAAGAGTATCAGACCTACTATAAATGTTCCCATTCTATGCTCTCATCTCCTATTTAGCCAAAGCTGTTCTTTTAAAGCCTATCTTTTCTTTGCCGGATCTGAATATGAGATAGAGTATCCCCAATAATACTATGCCCGCCGCTACTGTGCCTATACCGAAGGCTCCTGTGGAAATAAATGTGCCGAATTGATATATGCAAAGGGCAACCGCATAGGCAAATACCGTCTGATAGCCTATTGCGAACCATGTCCATTTGGCAGAGTTCATTTCCCTTTTTATAGCGCCTATGGCGGCAAAACAGGGAGCGCATAGAAGATTGAATACAAGGAAGGCGTAGGCTGCCGCAGGAGTGTATGCTCCCGCAAGCTCGCCCCATATTTCAGAGCCGTCTTCCGCTACCTCGGCAAAACCGTAGAGTATGCCGAAGGTACCTACAACATTTTCTTTTGCCACAAGTCCCGTAATGGCTGCAACGGCAGCCTTCCAGTCGCCGAAGCCCAGAGGAGCGAATATCCATGCAAAGGCTTTGCCTATTGAGGCAAGTATACCGTCGCTGAGATCTTCCACCATGCCGAAGCCGTTTTCCGTAAAGCCGAAGTTTGATGTAAACCATACGAATATAGTTGAAAGAAGTATTATGGTACCTGCTTTTTTAATGAAGGACCAACCTCTTTCCCACATACTTCTCAGTACGTTTGAGGCTGTGGGTATATGATAGGAGGGAAGCTCCATAACAAAGGGCGCAGGATCCCCTGCAAACATTTTCGTTTTCTTAAGTATTATACCTGAAATAACTATTGCCGCTATTCCCACAAAGTATGCGCTTGGGGCTACCCACCATGCGCCGCCGAAAAGAGCGCCTGCTATAAGAGCTATAATAGGCAGCTTTGCGCCGCAGGGTATAAATGTGGTGGTCATAATGGTCATTTTTCTGTCTCTGTCGTTTTCTATTGTTCTTGACGCCATTATGCCGGGAACTCCGCAGCCTGTGCCTATGAGCATAGGTATAAAGGATTTGCCCGAAAGTCCGAAGCGTCTGAATATCCTATCCATTATAAATGCAACTCTCGCCATATATCCGCAGGCTTCAAGGAAGGCAAGGAATATAAAGAGAATGAGCATCTGAGGAACAAAGCCCAGCACTGCGCCTACGCCTGCCACTATGCCGTCGAGTATAAGGCTCTTGAGCCAGTCTGCGCAGCTTAAGGCATCCAGAACAGACTCTATGATAGTCGGAATACCGGGTATCCATATGTCTGTTCTGAAAAGATGCCAGCCCTCGCCAAATACTCCATCATTAGCCCAGTCTGTGGCGATAGTACCTACTGTGGTAACTGAAACATAATAGACGATAAACATAACAATGGCAAAGATAGGAAGTGCTAAAAATCGGTTTGTTACTATTTTGTCTATTCTGTCTGAAATACTGAGCTTTTTGGCGCTCTTATGTACATAGCAATTTTTTATTATGCTGCCGATATATTCATATCTTTCGTTTGTAATAATGCTTTCGCTGTCATCGTTAATTTTCTTTTCAATAGCTGCGATCACATTTTCCTCATTGGGAACGGAGCCTATGACATCGCCTATCTTATCGTCTCTCTCGAATACCTTTATGGCGCAAAAACGCTTTTGAGTATCGGGGACGGTAAGATCTGCTTCTATTTTAGAAAGGGCGGCTTCTATATCCTCATTGAACCTATGCAATGCTCTCTGAGGGCTGCCTATGACGCTTATTGCCAGCTCCCCGGCCTCCTTTACTCCCGTACCCTTAAGAGCGGATATTTCTATTACTTTGACGCCCAGAGCCTTGCTCAGCTCGTTGATATTCAGCTTATCCCCGGTCTTGTCAAGTATGTCCTTCATATTTACGGCTACAACAAGGGGGATACCAAGCTCCGTAAGCTGTGTGGTAAGATAAAGATTTCGCTCAAGGTTGGTACCGTCTATAATATTGAGTATTGCGTCGGGCTTTTCCTTAATTATATAATTTCTTGCCACTACCTCTTCAAGAGTATAAGGAGAAAGGGAATATATACCGGGCAGATCCATTATGATCACGTCCTTATGTCCCTTCAGCTTACCCTCCTTCTTTTCTACGGTAACTCCGGGCCAGTTTCCCACAAACTGATTGGAGCCTGTCAATGCGTTGAATAATGTTGTCTTGCCTGAGTTGGGATTGCCGGCAAGGGCAATTGTTACAGCCATTTTATATCTCCTTTCTGTGGTTAGTTTTAGCTTATTTAATTAGCTATGACTAACCTATGTGCAAAAAAAATTATTCCACTATTATCATTTCGGCGTCAGCCTTGCGTATACTGAGCTCGTAGCCCCTTACGGTTATCTCCAAGGGATCTCCCAAAGGCGCCACCTTGCGCAGGTATATATCTACGCCTTTTGTAATGCCCATATCCATTATCCTTCTTTTCACGGCGCCTGCGCCGTCAAGCCTGACTACCTTGACCCTGCTGCCTACGTCGACATTTCTAAGTGTTTTCATAGTTATTCACCTCATATTTATATTTATCGGAAAATACCGATATTCATACCATTATTCTGTTTGCCATAGAACGGCTCAAGGCAACTCGTGTGTTCTTTATATTTACAATAACATTGCCCGACATCTGATTTACAACAGTCACTTCGCTGCCGCTTACAAAGCCGAGGCTCTCAAGAAAATGCTTTATTTCCTCTTTGCCGTTTATTTTCTTGATATAATTTTTTTCTCCTATGGAAGCCATTGTCAAAGGCATTATATGTCCCCCTTTGTATCATATGCCTACTGTTATGATATATGCACTATGTGATTAGCCTATGCTTATTATGTAAGTCAAGAATAACTCAATTAGCTATGACTAACTCAACAATACAACTTTATAACTTTTTTGCTCATTTGTCAATACCAAAATCAAATATTTACTTTTTGTTCATTTTTATGATAAATTTGTTAAAAGTATAGGGCTGTCCTAAGCAGCCCTCAGACTGTCGAAAAAACAATATTTTGACAGTAAACATGAATTAAAATAAAGAACAGCTTGCAAAAAAAGCGTCGCAGACTTTAATCCGCAGGAGGAATTCACTTCCTCCGAGGACAGGAACTTTTCTGTAATTTAGGCATTTATGCCTAAATTGCGGAAAACACGGCTGGTTCCTTCTTTAGATAACTGAAAGAAATGCAAGCATTTCTTTCAAGCGTGTCGATTTTATCGACACGCAGAGGGCTGCCCCAAGCAGCCCTATCTGTTAAGTACAATTATTATTTTAAAAAGGTCTCCGTCTGTTACGATATTCATTGTTCCTCCGTGAAGCTCTACAATGCTTTTGGCTATTGAAAGACCTAAGCCTGAGCCTTCTGTGGTACGGGACGAATCCCCTCTTTTAAATCTTTCAAAAAGCTCGTTTGCATCAAAATCCATATTGTAGTTGGCAACATTTTTGAATATTATAGTAACGGTGGAATCTCCCTCCTTAATATCTATATAGGCTCTGGAGCCTTTTGGAGAATACTTCAATATATTGTTGAGCAGATTGTCGAATACTCTCCACATTTTCTGACCGTCAATGTTTACAAGCAGGGGCGCAGGCGGTTTTGTAACGATAAATTCTATGCCCGATTCCTCGATCTTGTAGGAAAGCTCTCCCATAGTCTGATCGAGAAGGGCAATTATATCCGAATGTATAAGCTCCAGCTCCATTTGACCGCTTGAGAGCTTTGACGCTTCAAAAAGATCGTCTATAAGTATTTTAAGACGTTTTGACTTATTGTCTATTACATCGATATATTCCCTTGCCTTTTTATCCTGTATATTAAGCTCCTTAAGGAGCGAAACATAGCTTATTATGGATGTAAGAGGAGTTTTAAGGTCATGAGATACATTTGTTATAAGCTCTGTTTTGAGCCTTTCACTTCTGAGGCTCTCTTCCATTGTCTTTTTAAGACCGCTGTTTATATTGTTTATATTGTTGAGGGATGTGGTAAAAAGTCCCTTCTGTTCGGGTATGGTATCCATTTTACCGTCTGCAAGCTCCTGCAGATAATATCTCAGCTTTATCTGAGCCACAATAGCCTTGAAGGCTATTATAAAGAAAAATATGAGTATATATGAAAACAGGAGTATACCCAGAGTACGGAACATACCCGTTCCGAGAAGAGCTACGAACATTACTCCCAGTGTAAACAATATGCATATATTATCAAACAGAAGTATTGCCGTAAAAGACCATTTCTGAGTTTTGAAAGCGAGCCTTATATCGCTTATCATCTCATAGCCGAATTTAAAATCCGGCGAATTAAGCAAAAGCCTTGGTGTCCTTATGATATTGTATATATATGCGGCTGTAAGGCATATGAATGTCAATATTATACCGCTTATGCATATCATAAGGAATATAAGAGGGTATCTGCCTGCCACAAAGCACTCCGTCAGAGCCGCCCCGGAATATTTTACATATATAAACGACAGTCTTAAGAGCATTATTACAAAAGGTATTATGAGAATAAGAGGAAGTCTTATAAAGCCTTTGAACAGCCTTTTCATTATTCTCACAGTATATTTCCTGTTATACAGCCATAGGAATGATATTAGGGCTGCGGCGCAGCTTATAAGACAAAGGGGCAGGAATATGGAAGATAATACCTGATTGTACTTTATTTTGTTGTGTATTATATTCATCTGCTCCTTTACAAAGGCGGAGGTCGTTTCGGGTATGGATATCTTGCATATAAGACCGTTGCCCGTAAAGCTGTCATTGAGCTTTGAACCGTTGAAATTAAAGTTGAACATATCGTCGCTCAGAGATATGACCTCATAAAAATCCTCCTTATAGAAATCCTCTGTGTTGCTGGCGATAACTCTGCTGAGCAGCTTGCTGTAAAGAGAAAAATGAAAATCGTCGTTTGTTCTGAGATATTCCTCTACCGCATTGTAATTGTTCACAGCTTCGGAGAGCATGGCTTGATGCTCCAGTATGCTGTCAACGGTCATATTTTTTATATCTATGTCATAAAGCTCCTCCGGATCGAGAGTATAGAAGCTGCTGCCGTCTCTTTCGGGACCTGTGTTATGAGTTTCGTATTCAAAGGCAGGCGTTGTTGAACGCTTTGCGCTTTTTATTTCCCCTGTGGATATATAATTGTCTATTTCGCTGAGCTTTTGCTCTGCCTGTTTTATATCGAAATTGTTGTAGTATATATAGTACCTTTGCAGGTTCTTGGCATAGCGTACAGTCATATCCTTTATTTCAAGGCTGTCTCTGAAGTAAGAAACGCTTTCGTTGTCATAGGGAAGCTTTTTTTCAAAGCTTGTGAGTATGGCGCAGCATAAAAGGGCAACAGAGAGTATAAGAAGCAGCGCTGCCGTTATCTTATTTTGATATCTTGTATCCAATTCCCCACACCACCTTTAAATACATAGGCTCTTTTGGATTGACCTCTATTTTCTCCCTTATTCGCCTTATGTGAACCGCAACGGTGTTTTCGCTGTTGATAAAGGGTTCGTTCCATACCTTTTCATATATTTCCTCTATTGAGAATATAACATTGGGATTTTCCATTAAAAGCTGGAGTATCTTAAACTCTATGGGAGTAAGCTTTACAGGCTTGTCGTCAAGCTTTACCTCCTTTGTCTTTTTGTTAAGATAAAGTCCTCTTATCACAAGCTCGTCGTTTGTTTGCTGAAAGCTTGTGAACTTGGTATATCTGCGGAGGTTTGACTTGACTCTCGCTATAAGCTCAAGGAAATTAAAGGGCTTTGTGATATAGTCGTCGGCGCCTATATTAAGTCCCAGTATTATATCCTTGTCCTCGGACTTGGCAGAGAGCACTATAATGGGTATCTCCTTGTCCTTCCTTATTTTCAGTATAGCCTGTATCCCGTCCATTTTAGGCATCATAAGATCCATTATTATAAGGTGTATGTCGGGATGCTCCTGCAATACCTTAAGAGCCTCCTCGCCGTTTGATGCCGTGTATACCTTCATCTGTTCGTTTTCAAGATATATTTCTATTGCCTGCAGTATTTCCTTATCGTCGTCGGCAACAAGTATTTTGTATTCCATGGCTTCCTCCTTAGCTTGTGTTTATATCAATATTTCCATATATAAATAATAGTATCATATTATCCTTTATTTTTATATAAAATTTTATTAAATTTTAATTAATTTTTGTATTTTTGCCAAAATCAAATACATACCATATATAAATTGAAACACCCATTTTCGGCGCTCTCTCATGCCGTAAAATGGGTGTTTTGTCCATAAATGATTTATTTTTTTTCTTTAGCCGCTTTTTTAGCCGCCTTTTTTTCTTCCTTCGCTTTTTGCTTTTTAGCCTTTTCTATGGCCTTCATTTCCTCGGCGGACTTCATACCTATCATTTTAACAATGTACATGCCCGACATTTCTATTTTAACGGTTTTCTTGACAGGAAGCGCATTGTATACGGTCTTGTCAGCCATAAGCGTAACTATCTGAGGACCTATTTTTGCTCTGACGAAATTCATTTTTATGAATTTGCCCCATTTGGGCATCTGCGTAAGCACAGCCTTGGGCATAGAGTCTATGTTGCTTATCCTATCCCTTTTTTTATCTATGATGTAGGCTGTCTGGAGCATTTTGTTCTGCTCTATCATTTCATTTTGCTCGTCCATTTTCTGATAAGCCTTTTTGTTCAGAAAATAAAGAGCAACGCCTATAAGCGCAATGATTATTACAACTAACAGAAACCAATCGGCAAAACCCATTGAACCCATTTGCCTGTTCCTCCTTTCGATATTATCGTTATATTTAATTTTAGCGTTATTGACAGGAATTGTCAAGTAGAGTTATACTAAAAGAAAATAAAAATGAGGTGGGATCATGGCAATATGGACTAAGGATATAAAAGAAAAAGTAAATAATGTATTGGCGCTTCTGGATGAACATTATCCCAAGGAGGACAAGTGCTATCTTCACTACGAAAAGCCCTATGAGCTGCTTATAGCCACAATGCTCTCGGCTCAGTGTACCGACGACAGAGTCAATATTGTTACAAAGGATCTTTTCAAAAAATACAAAAGCATAGAGGACTTTGCTTCGGCAGATATCCATGAGCTGGAGGAGGATATACGTTCCACAGGGTTTTATCATAACAAGGCGAGAAATATAATAGGGGCTTGCCAACAGCTTTTATCCGAATACGGAGGAGAGCTGCCCTCGGATATAGATAAGCTTACATCTCTTGCAGGCGTTGGCAGGAAGACTGCCAATGTGGTAAGGACCCATATTTTCCACATACCCAGCATAGTGGTGGATACCCATGTAAAGAGAATAAGCAACAAACTGGGATTTGTAGACAACGACGACCCCGTTAAGATAGAATTTGAGCTTATGAAAATATTCCCCGAGGATCACTGGGGCAGATACAACACGCAGATAATAGCCCACGGCAGGAGCATATGCAAGGCAAGAAGACCCGACTGTGAAAACTGCTTTTTGGCTCGGGACTGCGACAGTTATATGAAAAATGAATAAATATATGACCAAGAGGGAAAATTATTGTTAAAAATAATTATATGCGAGGTCAATATGTTAAACAATATGATTCCCTATATAATAGGCGCTGTTACGGGAACGGCAAACGGTTTTTTTGGCGCAGGCGGAGGCACTGTGCTTGTGCCTGCAATGGAAAGGCTCATGGATGTGGAGGAGCATAAAGCCCACGCCACCGCAATAGCCGTTATACTTCCTCTTTCTGTAATAAGCGCTTTTTTGTACAGAGAAAACGTGAAAACAAATTATTCAACACTGCTTATGGTATCCCTGGGCGGAATAGTCGGAGGATATATAGGCGCAAGGCTTCTGGGCAGGATACCCAAAAAGTGGCTCCATATCATATTCGGAGGTTTTATGATAACGGCAGCGGCGAGGATGATATTATGATATTTATACTTACGGGTCTTGTTTCGGGAATAATAAGCGGAATGGGTATAGGCGGCGGCACCGTGCTTATTCCCGTTCTTACCGTGTTTATGGGCATAGAGCAGAAAACGGCTCAGGCGATAAACCTTATATATTTCATACCCACGGCGGCAATAGCTCTTATAGATCATTTCAGAAAGGGCAGGATAGAAAAAAAGGTGCTTTTTAAAATAGTGCTTATGGGTTTGCTCGGAGCCGTTGCAGGCTCTTTTATTGCCATGAGGATAGACTCGTCAATGCTCCGCAGATGCTTCGGGGTCTTTTTGGGCATAATGGGATGTATGGAGATATGGAAGGGGATAAGATATAAAAACAGATTGTAATGCTCTGTGTTTTCTGATACAATTAATGTATCTATAATACGGGAGGGAGTATATTATGAAATTAATGTTTGCATCGGATATACACGGTTCGCTGTATTATGCAGAAAAAATGGCTGACAGATATGCATATGAAAAGGCGGATAAGCTTATTCTCTTGGGAGATCTGCTCTATCACGGACCGAGAAATTCTCTGCCAAAGGGCTATGACCCTGCCGGCGTGATATCGCTGCTGAATAATATCAAAAGGGATATATTGGCAGTCAGAGGAAACTGTGAGGCGGAGGTGGATCAGATGGTGCTGGAATTTCCCGTTATGGCAGAATATATGATAATGTATGTGGGGAACAGGATGCTTTTTATTACCCATGGTCATATATTCAACACATCCGCTCTGCCCATGCTCAGATCGGGAGATATCCTCATACACGGACATACTCACATACAGACCATAGAGGATTTCGGGGACAACAACATATATATCAATCCCGGCTCTGTGGCTATACCGAAAAACGGCAACAAAAACAGCTATATGATATATGAAAACAACAGATTTACAATAAAGGATCTAAACGGAGACACTATATTGGAAAGGGATATTTAATGGATACATTTATTTTTTCACTTGAAGCCGTACTTCCCATAATACTTGTTATAGCGGCAGGCTATGGGATCCGAAGAATGGGTATTGTGACAGATGATTTTTTAAAGCAGGCAAATACCTTTGTGTTCAAGGTATCATTGCCCTTGTATCTTTTTTGCAGCGTTTATAATATAGAGAATGTAAAAGATATAAATTTCAGGCTCCTTGCGGTTGCCGTATTGCTTGTACTTATAATATTTTTTATTGCTCTTGCTACGATACTTATATATACAAAGGACAGCGGCAAAAGAGGCGCTCTTATACAGATCGCCTTTCGCTCCAATTACGCCATAATAGGTCTGCCTCTTGCAAAGGCTATGGGCGGAGAGTCGGCTCTTGCGGATGCGGCGCTTATTTCCGCTGTGGGCATACCTCTTTTTAACGCTCTTGCCGTTATAACCCTTACCGTATTCAGCTACGATAACCAAGGCAAAAAAGTATCCTTAACATCCATAGTCAGATCCATTGTTACAAATCCGCTTATAATAGGCGTATTTGCGGGCGTACTGCTTGTATGCATGAGAGGATATACAGATATAAGGCTCAAAAACGATCTGCCTGCCCTTTACGGAGCCGTTGAAAACATAGGGCGTATCGCATCGCCCTTGGCTCTTATAGTATTGGGCGGTCGATTTAAGATATCTTCCGTAAGGGAGCTTGCCCCCGATATTACGGTAGGCGTTATATGGAGGCTCTTTGCTGCTCCCATAATAGGTCTTGGCGGCGCAATGCTCCTTGCCACAAGGGGTATGGTTGCCCTGGACAGGGGGGCATATCCTGCGCTTATTGCCTTTTTCGGCTCCCCTGCGGCAGTAAGCTCCGCAATTATGGCTGAATCCATGCACAGCCATGGAGAGCTTGCAAGGCAGCTTGTAATATGGACAAATATCGTTTCCGTATTTACGCTGTTTGCCACCATAGTTTTTTTCCGCTCACTTGGAATGCTTTAGGTTTATACCAAGAATACCGCCGAGTCCGCCGCCGGCAAGAGCAAGCGTTATCGTTATTGCAAGGCTTGCTGAGGGAACAAAGGCAGGAATAAGCAAAAAGGCTGATACAAGAAGCGTGGCTGCGTACATAAGTCCTGAAAGTATGCCCCATATAAGTCCTCGGCTCAAAGCGGAACGAGCCGTTATAAAACCGCATACTATACATGCTGCCGCCGTAGTGATAACGGCGGTCAAGGGTATATGTTCCTCGCCTACATTTGTGTAGGTCATAAGCAATGCGTATGTGATCAGTACCGCCCCTGTCAAGATATAGCTTATAAGTACTCCCCTGAGCATTGCCGCTAAAGGGGATCTTGTAATTGCAGACATATTATCGCCCTCCTTTATACAGTATATGTATAACGGCAGCGGCATATGCCATAGAAGACCGCCCAGCCTGCCCCGTAGAAGATCCCTCAAAAAATAATGAGCTGTCGTTGAATTTTCGACCCTTCAGTCAGCGCAGATCAAAGTCTTATTACTTCAAAGCCTTTGACTGCGCTGCCAGCTCCCCTTCTCGTAAGGGGAGCTTTTAGTTTACGCTATTCAAAATTGCTTATTTACTTTGAAAGACGATACTTGAGCTGTCGCCAATACCTCTAACCTCCCCTACCACTACCTCCCTCCAACCTCCCCCGTAGAAGGTCCCTCAAAGAATAATGGGCTGTCGTTGAATTTTCGACCCTTCAGTCAGCGCAGCTCAAAGTCTTATTACTTCAAAGCCTTTGACTGCGCTGCCAGCTCCATTGCAGCGGAAGAAGTTATCCGCCGACACGCAGTGTCGCTTTTGAGGAGCAAAAGTGCTGAACCTTCTCGTAAGGGGAGCCTTTAGAAATACGCTTTCCAAAGTCGCTTATTTACTTTGAAAAGTCTCCACTACTTCCCCACCCCCAACCTCCCCTACCGAGGGGAGGTGGCAGTCCGCAGGACTGACGGAGAGGTGCCGTCAGGCGGTGGAAGGGTCGACAACCCAAACAAATTTACCCATAAATAAAACAAAGCTGTCCCATTATGCCTTTTTCACAGGTCATAACGTGACAGCCTTTTGCATATTCAAAAATTATTATAATACAGATCAAATGAGATTGAGTATTTCATCTCTGGATATGACCCCCACACTTTTTTTGCTGAGCTTACCGTCTCTGAAAACCATAAGAGTAGGGATAGACATAACACCGAACTCCTGCGCCAGCGAAGGCTGTTCGTCAATATTGACCTTGCCCACCTTTATGGCGGTAGTTTCTTCGGCAATCTTGTCCACCACAGGAGAAAGCATCTGACAAGGACCGCACCATGCAGCCCAGAAATCCACAAGCACAGGCTTGCTGCACTTTATGACCTCATCGTCAAAATTATCTTTGGTTAATGTAACAACGCTCATCATAACACCTCTCTTTAAATTAGTATTTCATATGGTACAGATATTATTCCTTAAAGAAATTTTCCTTTATTTTGTCAAAGGATATGGGACTTATAACGTGTTCGATCCTGCAGGCGTCGGTCACAGCGGTTTTCTCATCGACGCCAAGGGACATAAGAAACTTGGAAAGCACCCGATGTCTTTCGTAGATAGTTTCCGCAATTTTACGCCCGCTTTTTGTAAGGAGTATCTGATTGAGAGCGTCGGTCTCAATATGCCCCTCCTTTTTAAGAACGGACATGGCGCGGCTTACGCTTGGCTTTGAAAATCCCAACTCATTGGCTACGTCAATGGAACGCACATAGCCGTTTCTTTCCTTTAATATCAAAATAGTTTCGAGATAATTCTCGCCTGATTCCTGAATAGCCATAAAACCGCCTCCTTACCCTTAATGATAACATATAGGGCATTTTTTTTCAACAATTTTTTCGGCGGTTATCAGTCGCCAAAGGATATGCCTATATTTCTTGCTGTAAGTATCACTTCGTCGTCGGCAGGCACATTTTTCAGCTTGCCTGCCACCTCCTCAAGGGGAACGGGGACAACGCTGCCGTTTTGCATACCTGCCATATTTCCGTACTGCTTGTTGAGTATAAGATCTGCTGCGCCTGCGCCAAAGCGTGTCGTAAGCACACGGTCATAGGCGTTGGGAGCGCCGCCTCTTTGTATATGCCCGGGAACGACTACTCTTACCTCGTGATTTGTAGCCGAAGCGATCTCATCGGCAACCCTGTATGCAATAGAAGGCTGAGGCATAACAGCCCTGTGCGCCTTAAATTCCTTCTTGGTCATTTTGCTTTCCTCAACGGACATTGCGCCCTCTGCAACGGCGATTATTGAAAATCCCTTTCCTTCCTTTGTGCGGGCGTCTATTTCTTCCGTTATCTTTTTGATATCGTAGGGTATCTCAGGCAGAAGTATAATATCTGCGCCGCCTGCCACACCTGCGTAAAGTGTGAGCCAGCCTGCCTTGTGTCCCATTATCTCTATTACGAATATCCTGCCGTGAGAGGTAGCCGTAGTATGTATCCTGTCTATAACGTCTGTGGCAACGTCAAGGGCTGATGTAAAGCCGAATGTAATGTCCGTTCCCCACAGGTCGTTGTCTATTGTCTTAGGCAGAGTTATTACATTAAGCCCCTCTTGGCTCAGAAGGTTGGCTGTTTTGTGAGTACCGTTTCCGCCCAGTATTACAAGGCAGTCCAGATCCATTTTTTTGTAGTTATCCTTCATTGCCTTCACTTTGTCTATACCGTCTTCCTCAATGACGGTCATTTTTTTAAAGGGCTTTCTTGACGTACCCAATATAGTGCCGCCTCTTGTAAGTATACCTGAGAAATCCCTGCTTTTCAGTTTTTTGTAATTACCCTCTATAAGCCCCTTATAGCCGTCAAGTATACCGTATATTTCCACGTCCTTGCCCAGCTTGTTATACAGAGCCTTTGCCACACCTCTCATCGTAGCGTTAAGACCTTGACAGTCGCCGCCGCTTGTCAGCATACCTATTTTCATTTTGTCATCTCCTTGATAATATAGTCTGAATATATTTTTGCAATATCGATGTCCGTACAGGAATAGACCATACGGCTTCCCACAACGTCTTCTATTTCGTTAAATACTATCTTGCCGTTGTGAAAAACAAAGTCTATACCCACAAGGTCAAAATCAAAAAGCCGTATAATGCAGTTTACAACAGCTCTTTCCTTGTCCGACAGCTCGTATACGGAAGCCTTTCCTCCCAGAGAGTAATTGCTCCTGAAATCCTTGTCCGATTGCCTTAGCATTGCGCAAAGAATATTTTTGCCAAGTACATATACCCTAAGATCCTTTCCCCTGTCCGAAGCCACCTGCTGTATAACGTAGTTGCCGTTAGGATAGAGGCTGAGCCTGTCCATAAGCTCTTCACGGGAGCGTACTATAAATACCCTGTCGCCTCCGTGACTGTTCTTGGGCTTTATCACAACGGGAAATTTGTCTACATCATTGGCGGTATAATATGTATCCATTATCTCAATGCCTTTTTCCGCCATAAATTTATATGTAAGCGCCTTGTCATTTGTAATGTAAGACACATTGTAATTGTTGAAGCAGCGCACCCCTGCGTCCTCCAGCTTTTTTGTGATCTCGGGGGCTATCAGGCGCACAATGGCAAAATCGGGTCTTTCCATTTTAAAGACCTCGTCCTTATATTCAAGCCTAAGCTCTATATTGTGTCTTGCGAAGTAGTCGATATAAAGCTGTATGTAGTTTATATTCTGCTCTGCGGCAGTTCTTTCATATATTATGGCTCCAAGCATTTTTCTATATACTCCCTTATTTTGTCTGCAATATTTACTCCTGTGCATTGGTATATGCTTTTAAAATGAGCATTGGAATTTACCTCGCAAAGTAGAGGACCGTTCTCGCTCATAAGAATATCCACACCGCCGAAATCCAGACCTATCATTTGGCATACCTTTTTTGCAATATTTTCCTCCTCAAAAGAGGGTATATGCTTTTCCATAGTTCCGCCGTTTGTGATATTTGCTCTGAAATCACTGCTGTTCCTGCGTATCATAGAGGCTTCGGCTTTGCCTCCCACTACATTTATGCGTATATCCCATCCCTTGCTTTCGGCTATGAATTTTTGGAAAATAAGAGGCTCCGCCGTGTTTTTTACCAGACTTTCTGCCTGCTGAAGATCCTTTGCCATATACACCTGCTGACCGAAGGAGCCGAAGCACTCCTTTATTATAAGAGGATAGCCAAGCCGCTCTCCCGCCTTTTTTACAAAGTCCGTATTTTTGTAGCCTATATTTCTGTAGGTCATGGGAGCCACAATGGTTTCGGGCATAGGGATATTTCCCTCAAGCAGGGTGTATGTAAGAGCCTTGTTGTCGCATATCTCAATAGCCCTGCTGTTGTTAAAGAGCCTCAAGCCCATGGCTTCCAGCCTTTTTGCCAGCATTATGTCCTTGTCCCAGAAAAGCACAAAATCGGGAGCCTTGAACGAGCCGTCGATAAATGCAAGACGGGCGTTTGTGTATACAT
>CANQIA010000031.1 GCA_947624015.1 uncultured Clostridia bacterium | reverse complement strand
TAGGCAAAGTGCTGAAATTGCACCGAAGAAATATCGGACGACCGTCAGGTCGGCTTTGCCGTAGGCAAAGTGCTGAAATTGCACCGAAGAATATCGGACGACCGTTAGGTCGGCTTTGCCATAGGCAAAGTGCTGAAATTTGCACCGAAGAAATATCGGACGACCGTCAGGTCGGCTTTGCCGTAGGCAAAGTGCTGAATTGCAGGGGAGGTTTGGGAGAACCTTAAAACCTTAAAACTTTGCGCCCATTCCTTTAAGCTTTCCGCTTGACGTAGGCTGAAGGAATCCCTTCATATTTATAGAACCGTCTGCATTTCTCATCTGCTCGTGTACCTTTAACAGATCCGTATAGGGCAGTTTCACTGATTCAAAATCCGCATCAGATATTGAATAAGACGTCTGATTCTTAACATTATCTCTGCTGAGCGTACCGTTGCAAAGACGATAACCGCTGTTATAAAATACGGAATTTTTAACAACCGCTGATGTCATATTGTCGGCTTTATCATGTCCATAGGAAATGCAATTTGTCAAACTAATTCCTCTTGCATTATATACAGCATAATTCAACTTGCTCGTTTCTATCTGTCCATTCTTATATGACGTACAATTTGTAAGTGATTTCAAATCGGGATTGCTGTTATCAACAAATCCGCCTGCGCCATTGTTAAAGGCTATACAATTCTCAACAACATGAGGAGAACCTATTCCACTGCCGCCAAGCTTAAAGCCGTTTCTGTCGCCATTTGGTTCTTGTTCGCCATTTGTAAGAAAACCATTGTTGAATGCAACACAATTTTTGATCGTGATAGCGCCTAAAGCACCATAGCCCTCTGACTCCGGCTTAGCAAACAGATCCCATCCGTCATCTGAATTACAGTATGCTATACAACCGTCAAATACTACACCGTCGCCAACAGCAAGCTTAGCTGCAAAACCGTCGGCATTTTCGGGCTGAATATTGTTAAAGGATGTACAGTTCTTAACAATTATATCCGAAGGCCATTCTGATCTAGGCTTATTACTTTCGCCTGAAATCTGGCAGCCTGTGTCTCCGTTGCCTTCAAATACACAATTTGTAATATTAATATGCTGACCTTTTACATTCATGCCGTTGTCGGGAGCATTCTTACAGGTAATATTGGATATATCCACATATTGTACGCCCTTAAGTATATTAAGACCGGGCTTTCCCGGATTGGTTGAGGCTTCGCCCTTGAAATCCAGTACAGCCATACCGTCGCTTGTGAGCGTAATATGCTTATCGGCTGAACCTGAGGTTCCTATATTAAGTCTGTCGCCCATATCATATGTACCTTCTTCAAGAACTATGGTATCGCCTGCCTTGGCACTGCTAAGTGCGCTCCTTAATGAGCTAACATCGCCTTCAGGGATCACTGTTGCGCCGTCAATATTCAATGTAGTAGACTCAGCAGGCTTTTCGGTGACCTGAGGCTGCGGCTCAACGCCGCCGCCGTCAGAACTAACATCAATACCGTAAAAATCAAGGTCTGTACCAATACCTGCAAGGTATATGGTCTCTCCTGCATTTAACTTTGTAGATACGATCTTTAAAATTGATGATGAAGTGCTGTTGTTCTCAGATACCTTTACATTTGCCGTGCCACCGGATACATCTACTTTCTCCAATATAACGGCAGTTTTATTATTTGCACCTATCTTAAGGGCAAAACCTACTGTGGAAGCCTTCTTGGCAGTAACAGCAATAATAAGTCGATAGTTTGTACCACCTATACTTGTATTGGTGGTGTTAGCAGGCTTGATCTCTCCTTTGTTTGTTGTCTTGCCTTCTATTGTGGCATTTCCTTCCACAAACATAAGGGGCTGAGCCGCAACTACCTTGATATTATCGTCGTCAATCAAAACATCATCCTGTTCGCAAACCTTTGTTTTAGTAGGCACACCGCCTACAGGCATATAAGTGAACACATCGCCTGTTTTAAAGACTGAAGAATTTACAACGGGATTTTCTACTTCAGCAGTAGTAGTCTCTGTGCTAGTTTCCGTAGTTCCCGGTGTAGGCGGATTTGTACTTCCTGCTATATGACTGAGTATCCATATAACGTCAGCCATATCTACCTTATTGTCCTTGTTTGCATCGGCATTTGCATAGCATACGAGATCCGTAATTTTTGCAACATTGGAAATATGCTTAAGCACAATATATGCGTCTATCTGCTCTACCTTGCCGTTGTTGTCCGCATCGCCCTGCATTGTCTGAAGCTCTGTATCTACATCGTCTACGGTAACAGAACCCGACTGAGCCGTTACATGCTCTATTTCGGCTGCATCCTTACCATAGATCTCATCTACGCTAAGCTTGATATCTGATGAGCTGTTTGCCTTGAATACAATATTGCAGAGAACGGCGCCTTCTTTATTTATAGTAATATCATCGCCGTTGACGGCGGATATTTTCAGAAGTCCGTTATCGCTGTCATCGTTTGCTTTGAAGCTTGACTTGCCTCCTGACTTAAAGGCTACGTCCTCAGCGCTTACATAGGTAAGATCGGCTGTCTTATAGTCAAGAGTGACTGTATAAGCGCCTATTACGTCTATACCCGATGCCTTAAGAGGAACTGTAACATTGCCTCCTGCGGCTGCTGTGGGAGAACCAAGGCTCAGCACTACTGCGCCCTCTACGGGAGCTGCCGTAGTTGCCTCGGTGGTCTCCTCGGTAGTAGCTTCCGTAGTTGCCTCGGTGGTAGTGGTATAGCCCTCCTCATACTCAGAATCCTCTATAATTTTTACGTCAATAGAATAAATATTCATATTGCCGCCTGTATTATAGATATAGTAGGTGCCTGCAGGAACCTCCTTGGTGCCTGTAGTGTTAGGAACCTTAATAAGAATGTCGGAGGTATTGCTCATATCCGTTGTGAACAGAATATCCTTATTATTGCCCGAACGTATGCTTACCTTAGCCTTCTTGCCAAGATTTATCATAATATAGTTGGCGTAATTATTACCTTTGGTAGCCTTGTTAATTCTCCAAAAATCATCGGAGCTGCTTCCGTCACTGCCTTGTATTGTTACATAGCCTGTATTAAGCTTCTTTGTAATAAGCATATCCCGGTTGATAACATTATCGCCTGTAGGAGGAGGTACTACCTCGCCGCCTAAGTCCTCGGTAGTGCTCTCGGTATCCTTGTCGCCGCCTTCTACCTTAGCCGTAGTGGATTCGGTAGACTTTTCCGTAGTACCTTGAGTGACTATCTCGCCGTTATTGGAGGTAAATACAAGCTTGTTTATAATAGCTTGCTTCTGACTGTTGACTGCCTGTATTACATATGTGCCGGCAGGAACAGTAGCCTTACCTGAGCCTATGATATAAGCCTTACCGTTTACATCATAGAGTGCAGGAGAGACTGTTCCGCTGCCCTCGGTCATCTCAACATCCGTAGATGAAGCCACCTTGAATACTATAATGTTGTCCTTACCCTTCATACCGTTTGCAGATGTGGAAGACACATTAGACGTTGGCTTGTAAGCAATATTGCCTACTATTGTAGTAGTATTTGAACCAAGCTTGGTAAGTCCTGCCGCCGTCATTTTGTTACCAAAGAAATCGGAGCTTGAGCTGTCCGCATAGTCAATGGTCTGAGGAACGGCTATATTGCCTAGGTTAGGCAGATCCGGGAATACGGATTCTTCCTTAACAACAGGCGGATCCAGAGGCATTGCGCCTGCATAAGCCATCGCCTCGTTCTTTGCCGTAACAGCATCTGTTATATAGATATTGTTGGTAGGATTGTTGAAATCCGCCGTATCAAAGTTCTGATAAAGGTTCTTTCCGTCTACCTTCTGGTTCCTGTCGGTAGCAAATGTGACATTTGTATAATCCTCATATGTAGGATTGTATATTACATCCTCAAAGGACTTTATAGTACCTCTGCTGCCGCCTTCCTGCTTTGTATAAAGAGGATATTTACAGGTGTTGTAGTAGTTTGCCTGACTGAAAACATAAGCGTCGTTTCTTGCGTCTATGGTAGCCGTAAGCTCAACTGACGGATTGGCATTATTCACATAGTTGTTGTAGAAGTGAATATTGCTCTGTCTTGTCATAGGCAATCTGGCGCCTACATTCCTGTAGTAGTTATGGTGCATTGAAATATTTGTCTGTATAACGCCACTTGATGAGCCTATAAGGTTAGTCTTATGGCTGTCGCTGAAGCTGCAGTATGAAAGAGTGAAGTTTGTACCTCTCTTGAAGTCGCAGGAGCCGTCGCCCTCAGACTTATCGCTGTCTGTGGGATTGGCGCAATAGCCTGCATAGAATGTACAGTTGTGTACCCATACTCTTTCAACGGGGAACTCGGCATACTGATAATCGTCAAGCTTTCTATTTGCAGAAGTCTGATCATTGCCCTCAAAGCCTAAGGCGTCCTCGGGGAAATGGAGGAATGCCAGGTTCCTTACCTCTATGCTCTTGCCGTATTTTTGTTCGCTTTGACCTGAGGCGATACCGTGTATGCCCCAGCCTGTAAGCTGAGCGTCTGTGCCTATACCCTCAATAGTTATATTTTTGGGATCGCGCATTCTTGCCATCATACCGTCGTCGCCCCTGGAACCGCCGTTGCCCGTACTGTCATAATCCGTAAGACCATTTACGTTTACTGCGGGAGGGTTATCACTGGTATTGGAATCGCCTGCTTCAACATTGCCTATAAATCTTATTACAAGAGGTATATCCTTAGAAGCAAAGTTCTTGAGCAAACCGGTTTCTGATGCTGTCTGATTGCTGTCGGAACGGGAGTTAAGTATATTGCCTATACCCGTAACCGTCTTGCCTGTAACGGGATCCTGCACGCTTACGGTATTCTTTGTTGCCTCGGTAACATATATTACCTTTGCATTTGCCTTAAGGGTACCGTCGTCGTTATATGCTCCGACGCCGCCTACATAAGGCTCTACCTTATGAGATTTTGTATACTGAGCAGGATTTTTCTCAGCGGGAGTGGGGCTGTAGCTGTCCTGAAGATGAGCAAAGCCTGAACGGTCATATGCCTTTACAACTATGCCCTTTGTTATCTTTGTATTTCCGCTTGAGTCGGTAATGCTGACATCATATGTGCCGGGCTTAAGACCGGGTATGTCCACACGACCTGTTGAGTTATCCTTTTTTCTTATAAGGTTTGTGTACTCAGCATTGTTCTCAGTATCTGTAAGATATACATAGGAGCCTGCTGAGGACAGCTTATAACCTACCTTGACAGCAGTGCTGTCAGGATTTGTATCCTTCCATTCGGCATATATCGTCTCGTACCAGCCGCCGATCCTTGTGATAGTGGCTTCTGCCGCAAAAGTGCCTGTGGGAAGGAATGTAACTGACGCCACTGTCATTGCGGCAGCCAGTACTGAGCTTAATATTCTCTTATATGATCTTTTCATAGCTCTTACCCTCCTACTGTACCAAATTCTTGGCTATCTCGTAAGCATCCTTGCCGTTTACGACGCCGTCTTCGTTCACATCGGCAGATATCTTGTTGGCAACTGCCTTTACAGCGCCTGTCAGATAGTCCAATATATGCTCTACATCGTTCTTTGTTACGCTGTTGTCATTATCTGCGTCGCCCTTTACATTTACATCGGCTTCGCCCAGATATTTTATAATCAACTTATCCATTTCAGCATTGCTGCCCGAATCGGATGATTCTATAACATAGCTGCCTGCAGGGATCATAGCGGTATTTTCTGCGCCTGCCTTGAATGTGGCTACGATATTCGTTTCGCTATTTTCTCTTATGACTATATCCTTGCCGCTGCCGACCTTTATTGTAATATCGGCTGCTGCGCCAAGCTCAAAGCCGACATAACCGCCTTCTTCAAAGCTTCTTACATTGCCGCCTGTATCCTTCATATTTCTGAACTCGAAGTCTACATTGCCCTGAATTTCTTCCTTCTGCGTGATATTGTAATCTCCGCCGGAAGCATTTGAGCCTATTACATATGTACCCTCTGCCGCATAGTCGCCCATATCCACGGGAGGAGCTGAAGTACTGTTCTCCGTATCAGGTTCTTTGGTAGTTCCCTGTGGAGTCGGCTCCTTAGTTGTAGTCTGAGTGGACTGAGATGCCGTTGTAGGCTGAGTGGAAGGCTCTTTGCCGTCTGAGTCATAAGCAATAGCTACTCTTGAGATATTGATGCCCTTAGTAAGAGAGCATACATAATATGTGCCTGCTTCGGGAAGCTTAACGCCTGCAGAAGAGCCTGTAGCTATCGTGCCTATAACTCTGCCCGTTGAGTTAAGTATATTTATGGTTCTCGTATCCGTAGAGGTAGAGGAGCCTGTTACATAAATAGTACCTGCCTTGCCTGAATATACGGATATAAGTCTCTTGCCTATTGCAAAATCGCCGCCGCCGCCAAGCTGTATACCCTTGTTGGAGTTTACGACAACTGTGTCGGCAGTATTTGTAACGAGCTTTGCAAAGCCGTTTGTACCATAGCCTGCCTCTGCCTTCTTACTGCTTGAGTAAGTGCCTGCGGGAATGTCGGTCTTGCCGTTGAGTACAAGATCGAAGCCTGCGGGAGCGGGGGTTGTGCCGCCGCCTTCGCCGCCTGAACCGCCTGAAGGCGCCTCTGTCTGAGTAGGAAGATTCTTGACTGTATCCTGATAGTGCTGAAGCTTTTCTTCATATGCCGTGTTGCCGTCTACGCCCAAGGTACTTTCCTTAGCCGCTGAGGTGTTAGGCTGCTTTGTTACCTTTCCGCCATAGTTGACTATTGTTGTATTGTAGCTGCCAAGCTGTTCTGTAAGCTCGGGGATAACGTCGTAATTGGTATCCTCGGAATTTGAAAAATCAAATCTGAAATTACCCATATTGATACGACCTGCGTTAGCCACAACATAAGCGGGAACATCCTTAGCTTCAAGTATACCGCCTACGCCCAGCTTAGACTTGCTTAAGCCTAAATCCATAGTGGTGTCAAAGTTGTTGTAAGACGTACCGCCTGAAACGGTCTTTACACTGTCGGGTATCGTGTCCTTTCTGTTCTGAACGGTGTAGCCGTCGGAATCGGGATTGTAGCCTGAAGCCGTGTTACCCTCTATGTAATTATAGTTGCCGGTCATAATATTGCCGTACATCTTTATGATACCGCCTGTTTCGCCTGAGAAGGTACCGCTGCCAAGAGCATCCGTACCCTGCTTAGAGGAAAGAACGGGATCCTTTGTATCTCTGAAATAGTTGCTGTCTACAAAAAGTGATGAACCGCTTGTTGCGCCGGGACCATACTTTGAAACGCCGTCATAGTAGTTGTTGTATACATGAACAGAGCCTCTTCTTACTCTTGGGTGTCTGGAGTCGGAATGATCGAACCAGTTTCTGGAATAGGTAATGTGATAATCTGTACTCTCTTTTAATCCGCAGAGATTTACCTTTCCCGAATCCCAGTAGTGGTTATCGGATACCGTAACATAATCTGTGGTACCCTTAATGTCAACTGAACCGTCGCCCTTTGCCTGGTCCTTGTCGGAGCCCTTTCCGCCGTAGAAGAAATCGTTGTGGTGTACCCATATGTTGGTACAGCCTTCCGTTATTGTAACGCCGTCCTCGTCCTTAGTGGTCATATCCTTAAAGCCCATATTTCTGAACTCTATATTGTTGGATGTAACAACATTGAAGCCGTACTTGATAACGGTGTCGGGACCTACGCCCTCAAAGGTAAGGGGTGTGACCGACCTCTTTATATCCAACTGGTTAAGCTTCTGCTCTCTTATGGGAGCCGTTACCTGACCTATAAATCTGAATATAATGGGTCTTGTTTCGCAGCCGTTGTCAAGAAGCTTTATAATAGCTCCAAGACCTGTGGCTGTTTCCTTTGTACCCTTGCTGTCCTTTACGATATCAAGGGTAATGGTATCCTTGTTGGCGTCTGTCACGTATACGATCCTTGCGCCTGACTTGGGAGTACCGTCGTCATTATATCCGCCCGAAGCGGATTTGCTTGGGGAATTTGATGAAAAGGCAAAGCCTGAACGGTCGTAATTATCGACTGTTATGCTGCCTGATTCATAAGTTCCCAATTCGCCGCCTGCGCCGTTCTTTGCTACAATTTTCATATTGTAGGTGCCTGCGGCAAGTCCGAGAGCGTCGGCACGGCAGTATGTATTGTACTGACGTATGAGCTGGTCGTCAAGCTTTGTCCACTGGCTTGCGGATGAAGCCTTTACATAAGCTTCATATGAAGCCGCACCCGTAACGGGAAGCCACTCTGTGTACGCCACTTCGTGCCAACCTGCACTCTCAGCGGTTATTCCCGCTGCGCCTACAGCAACGCTGCCTATTTGGGTAAGCATTACGCCCGAAACAGCCATTGTCGCTGCCAGCACTGAGCTTAAAAATCTTTTTAAGCCTTTTTTCATAGGTTTTTGACCTCCTTTTTTTAATTTGTCAACAGTATGCTTTTTTTGTAAGATTCCCCACCAAAACTAATCGAAAGCATACCATTGTAATATAAATGTAATATTATTCTACAACAAAAATCTCCCCTAAAAATGAATAAAATATGAATTTTATCCCGCCTTAAAATTTTTGTTTATTCTATGCAATTCTATATTGTTTTTTTGTCAATTTGTACTAATTGACAGCCTTAACGCATAGATTTTCCTGTAGGGATACTATTTGTCGGAGTGATGATAGCTTGAGAAAATTATTTGCGTTTTTAGTGGTGTTGTCGGTGTTTTTAAAGGGGATATCCATATGCTCAAGGGAGTATTCGGACAGGGTCGTTTCCGACGTGACCTTTTACGAAATGGGAGACGCTTCCCTTACCGTCTCGGATACTCTTACGGAGCAGTATGTACCCGATTTTGACAGAGAAAAAATGAAGGATCTGTCCTATCTCAGAAAGTATTATTACGCCGTGGACAAGAAAACGGGCATGATGCCTCAGCTCTTTGATATAGATAAGCTTATGGCGGTAGATGTGACTATACATAATAAGGAAGAAAACGCTCCCAAAATTTTGATATTCCATACCCACGGCAGCGAAATGTTTGCCGACAGCAAAAATGTAAACGAAGGCGTGATAGGAGCGGGAGAATATCTTAAAAGCATTATTGAAGATAAATACGGCATAAAATGTCTGCATGTCACAAATCGCTTTGACGTGGTAGACGGAGTTGTGCAAAGAGACGGGGCATACGAAAGAGCCGAGCCTGTAATAACTCAGATAATAAAGGAAAATCCTTCCATTGAACTTGTAATAGACCTGCACAGAGACGGAGTAAACGAAAATCTCAGGCTGGTAACGGAAGACAAGGGAGAAAAATGCGCCAAGGTAATGTTCTTTAACGGGCTTTGCGCAAAGTGGGACAACGGCAACCTCAAAAGCATAAGCGGACTTGAAAATCCCTACCTGCAGACAAACGTTGCCCTTAGTCTTAAAATGCAGTTGGCAATGAATGAGCTGTATCCCAATCTAACAAGAAAAATATATCTCAACGCCTACCGCTATTCTCTGCATATGAAGGATAAAAGTATGCTTATCGAACTGGGCGCTCAGACAAATACCGTAGAAGAGATAAACAACTCGGTGGAAAGGCTGGCGGAGGTGTTGGGAAGAGTGTGCATAGACGGATGAATGCAAAAAAATGGAACGTCTCCGCAGATATGAGCGGAGATGCTCCATTATTTTTTATACCTCTGTGTCCTCCTGTGTATCGGGCGCTTTTTCGTCCTCCGATACAATGCTTTCCCGACTCTCGCCTGTAATGCTTTCAGGCTCATATCCCGTTATATGGTTATATATAAGGCATAGATCCGTGATCACATTGGGCAGCATCCATACAATATATACTGCGGCGCCTATAAACGCAGCCACCATTATAAGGGCAAGCCCTACCATTATACCGCCGGCAGGTCTTTGCTGCTTTATGGCAAAGGCAAGATATATAAAACAGCCTACGGCAACGGCATATATAACGACCATGGGTATATAGTAAACAAGCATTGTTTTGAGTATACGAGGCTTATGACCTTTGGTAACATTAAAATTACTCTTGACGGTCTCCTTTATGCTCTTATCCCCTCTGTCATAATAGCAGCAGGGATTGAGAGAAAATGCAAGGCTCATATATACTGCCACAAGGAGCATGGCAAGGGCAAACAATATTATTAAAAAAGTATTTCCGTGTACCGCTGTAAGCACTATAAAAATAATAAAGGGCACTATTACGGCAGCTATGCACAAAAGGGAATACAGCACAGTATATACCGTATAGCCCAAAATGTTTTTAAATGCCATTTTGAAAGCGTCTCCCGGTGTTTTGCCTCTGGATATCCTCATGCAATACCAGTTCATACTCAGGCAAGCCCATATTAAAAACATAATATAGATTATGTACAGTACCGCCGCAAAAAGCATCGCCGCAGCGGAAAGCTTTCCCGATCCTACCTGCAAGTATACGGATATTATCTGAAAAACGACGCTTGCCGCATACATAAGCAGATACAATACTATTACGGTAACATAGGGATGAGCCGCCGTTTCGCCGAATAGTCTTTTTCTCTCCCGCCTCAATTCCTTTATGCTCAACATTATTCCTCCCTTTCATTTTTATACTGTCATTATAACTCATATAAAAACAAAATGCAATTTTTTTGCATATTTCCAAAATTTGTGGTATCATATAAAGGGTGATGCTATGAAAAGAGTGTACTTTTATTGCCTTGTTCTCGGTGGAGTACTGGCGGCGCTGTATATATACAGGCTTTATTCAATGGGCATAGATATAAGACAGGGGGCGGCTTTTTTGCTTATTGCCGCAGCTACGATAGCATTGGGACTTTTGATAGTTAAGCTGTTGACAAAGAAAACAAGGAAAAATATGGAAGATAACTAAAATTATAAACATATATGCTGTTGTTTTTTACAAAGGATATATGCTATAATCAATATATAATATATTATTTCAAAGGAGGGTTTTTATGGGTAATACAAATAACAATGAACATGACCATGAACATGGGCATGGTCATGACTGTGACTGCGGTCACGAGCATGTGCAGTACATGACTCTGCGTTTTGAGGATGACACAGAGGTAAGATGTGCCGTTGTAGGCATATTTGAAGTCGAGGAGATAAAGGGCAAGGAATATATAGCTCTTGTTCCCGACAACAGCGAGGAAGCTTATATATACGAGTATGTCGAAACAGACAACGAGGATGGCTTTGAGCTTTGCAATATTGAAACGGATGAGGAATTCGATATTGTAGAAGAGGCATTTATGGCTATGCTTGACGAGGATGTGGATGACGAAGAATACGACATAGAAGAGCTTGAAGAATAAAACGACTATGGAAGGGGGTGTTTTGCAGACATCCCCTTTTTGCGGATATCCTAGGGCAAGGGGAATAATTATGGCAAAAAAGGACAGGAGCAATTATCTATTTTCAAACAAAGATCTGGCAGTGCTTATACTGCCCCTTATAGTGGAACAGCTTCTGGCTATACTTGTGGGCATAGCCGATACGGTCATGATCTCATCCGTAGGCGAAGCGGCAGTATCGGGAGTATCACTTGTGGACAGCATCATGATACTGCTTATAAATGTATTTGCCGCTCTTGCAACAGGCGGCGCTGTTGTGGCAGGTCAGTTCCTGGGTCAGAAGGACAGTGAAAATGCTTGCACAGCCTCCGAGCAGCTTGTATGGTTCATAATGATAATAGCCTTTGTCATAATGATAATAATGTATATTTTCCAAGGCATTATATTCCGCACAGTATTCGGTTCCATAAGCCAAGAAGTGGCTCATCATTCCGATATATATTACAAAATAGTGGCTCTGTCCATACCCTTTATAGCAGTATACAACGGCGGTGCAGCCATATTCCGTGCCATGGGCAATTCCAGGATATCCATGATCGTATCGATAATAATGAATATCATAAATGTGGCAGGAAATGCAATACTTGTATACGGCGCCCATATGGGTACCTCCGGCGTAGCTATCCCCACTCTTGTATCAAGAATAGTGGCAGCAGTGCTTATTATCGCTCTTTTGTGCAATGAAAAATTGCCTTTGCATATCAGAAGAACTCTTAAATATAAATTCCACAGGAATATGGTAGGTAAAATACTATACATAGGTATACCCAACGGCATGGAGAACAGTATGTTCCAGCTAGGCAAGCTTCTTGTGCTGAGCCTTGTTTCCACCTTTGGCACTTATGCCATTACCGCAAACGCCGTTTCAAACACCATCGCAGCCTTTCACATACTTCCGGGACAGGCGGCAGGACTTGCTGTAATAACGGTAATATCACGCTGCGTAGGCGCAGGGGACTATGAGCAGGTAAACTACTATACCAAAAAGCTGCACATTTTTTCATATTTGTTCATAATTATGACCGTAGGCTCCACATTCCTTATTATGCCTCAGATAATGAGAGCCTATAACCTTTCCGAGCTTACGGCAAAAGTTACCTCTCAGATACTTTATTTCCACGGCTCCTGCGCAATACTCATATGGCCTTTGTCATTTACGCTACCCTCTGTGTTTAGGGCTGCGGGAGATGTTAAATATGCTATGACGGTATCTATTGTGTCCATGTGGATATGTAGAGTAATATTAAGCTACGTAATAGGAAAATACATGAGACTTGGCGTATTCGGCATATGGGTAGCCATGGTGCTGGACTGGTGCGTAAGAAGTATCTGCTTCGTTTACAGATATAAAAGCGGAAAGTGGAAAAATAAGGCTATTGTATGACCCGATAAACACCCGCCCCATTACCCAGTAATGCTTAGGGTATCGACTTTATCTGCACGCTAAAAAAATCCCAACAGGGATTTTTTTAATTAAGCTTTTTGGTCATAAATGTAACGGATACATATTCGCCGTTTTTATAGGCAAGCTCTCTGAAAGTACACATAGGCACAAAGCCGCAGCGACTGTGAAGAGAAAGACTTGCCGTATTGTTGTCCGTTATCACGGCTATAAGCATATGGTACTTACCCGCAAGGCGTTCAAGCTCTGTCACAAGCATGGTGCCTATGCCCTTATGCCTGTACTGATGAGATACATATACGGAGACCTCGGCTGTCGTCCTGTAGCCTGAAAAGCGGCGGAACCAGGAAAGAGACGCCCAGCCTACCACTACGCCCTCTTTTTCCGCAACGACTATGGGGTACCCCTCCTCCTCATGCTCCTTGTACCATATCCGGGCTTCCTCAAGGGAGCGTGGATTTTCGTTAAGGTTATAGTTTGTATGTAATATAGCATAGTTCAATATATTGTTTATTGCAGGCACATCCTCTGATGTCGCCCGACGGATCACGGTATTTTTCATAAGCATTTCTCCTTAGAGCTTGTTAAATACAGTATATTTCAAATTCATAAAATAGTCAACAGTTGATTTTTTGCCTATAAATATTTATAATTATACTTATGAGGTGATTATATGAAGATGCAGCAGATATTGAGCCTTGTAAGGCGAGCTGTACAGGATTACGATATGATAGAGGACGGCGACAGGATCGCCGTAGGCATTTCGGGAGGCAAGGACAGTCTTACGCTCCTGTCTGCTCTAAAGGCGATGCAAAGGTTCTATCCTAAAAAATATGAGTTGGTGGCAATAACCGTCAGCCTGGGGCTTAAGGGTATGGATTTCTCCCCTGTGCAGAAATTCTGCCGTGAGTTAGGCGTAGACTATACAATAGTAGAAACTGACATAGCTCAGATAATATTTGACGAACGCAAGGAAAAAAATCCCTGCGCCCTATGCGCCAAAATGCGTAAAGGCGCTCTCAACGGCAAGGCAGACGAGCTGGGCTGCAACAAGATCGCATTGGGACATAACAAAGACGACGTTATAGAGACCTTCCTTATGGCTTTGCTTTACGAAGGAAGGATACACTGTTTCAGTCCCTATACCTATCTGAGCAGAAGAAAAATAGCGTCTATACGTCCTCTCATATATGTTCCCGAAAAAGACGTAAAGGGCTTTGCCAAGAGAGAGGAACTGCCCGTTGTAAAGAATAAGTGCAAAGCAGACGGCAATACTACAAGAGAGGAAGTTAAAAATATGGTCAAAAAGCTCAGTGAAAAATACGACCATTTTGAGGACAGAACATTCAACGCCATAAAGCGGTCTTATATAGAGGGGTGGAGAGTAGATGAAAGCAGATTATCACAACGAGGAAAAGAATAAGAATATACTTAAGCTCAGACAGGTTATGAAGGATCTGCCCGACTTTTGCAGAGAATATTTTATGGATATAGCCAACACTACCCAAGCAAGGACTCGCCTTGCATATGCCTATGACCTGAGAGTATTTTTTAACTATCTTACGGAAGAAAGTCCTAAATTCGAGGGCAGAACGGTAAAGAGCATAGGGCTTTCCGACTTGGAAAAAATAGAGCTTTCCGATCTGAACGAGTTTATGGAATATATAAGCTACTATATTTCTGACGAGGGACTTGAAAAGGAAAACGGGGAAAACGGCAAATCCAGAAAGCTGGCGGCAGTAAGAGGACTTTTCAAATACTTCTACAGAACTGAAAAGATAAGCTCCAACCCTGCGGCTCTTGTAAATACTCCTAAGATACACGAAAAAAACATAGTCAGGCTTGAACCCAACGAAACGGTAGACCTGCTCAATGTAATTGAGACAGGGGACAAGCTTACCGAAAAGCAAAAGGCATATACTCATATAACGGGTAAAAGAGATCTGGCAATAGTCACCCTTTTGCTGGGTACAGGCATGAGAGTGTCCGAGTGCGTAGGCATAGACATAAACGACATAGATTTCGATACCAACGGAGTAAGGATAATACGAAAGGGCGGCAAGGAAATGGTAATATATTTCGGGGACGAGGTAGAGGAGGCTCTTAAAGCCTATCTTTCCGAAAGGTATGAAATGAATCCTCTGCCGGGAAATGAAAACGCCCTTTTCCTCTCTACTCAGAGAAAGAGGATAGGCGTAAGAGCCGTGCAAAATCTTGTTAAAAAATATGCAGGCGTCACCACTCTTAAGAAAATATCTCCCCATAAGCTAAGGAGTACATACGGCACCGCCCTGTACAGGGAAACCGGGGATATTTACTTGGTCGCCGATGTGCTGGGACATAAAGACGTAAACACCACAAGGAAACACTATGCCCAGATGAGCGATGACAATAGGCGAAATGCCGCAAGGGTGGTAAAGCTGAGAAAGGATTAAGGGCGGTATTGTACTTTTGTGGGGGTTGGGTAAGTAGAATAGACCCTTCCACCGCCTAACGGCGGTCCCCCTCCCCTCCAACGCCTGTGATAAAACACGTTGCGTTTTATCACAAGGCTAGGGGAGGCTTGAGGTGGGGAGGGACTGGCTTTGCCATAGGCAAAGTGCTGAATTTTCTCTGAAAGGGAAGCTTTTGTATATAAACTTCTCATATTTAAACCTAGTTGAAAAAGCTAATTTTTCAACAATATAAGGATGTTAAAGGAACATACACCTAAGGCTCCCCTTCAGATAAGGGGAGCTGGCAGCGCAGTCAAAGGCTTTGAAGTAATAAGACTTTGAACTGCGCTGACTGAAGGGTCGATCTAACCCTTCCACCATGCTACGCATGGTCCCCCTTCCCTTACGCCCTAAAGGGCTAAGGGACGGCAAAAAAAGAGAACTGAACAAAAATTCATCCACAAATCAAATAAAGCTGTCCATTATGACCTTTTCTCATAGGTT
>CANQIA010000030.1 GCA_947624015.1 uncultured Clostridia bacterium | reverse complement strand
TCAAAATCCACTCTTCCGTCCTCCAGATGATATACGGCGCCTATGACTTTCAGTCCATGCTCCGTTTCTTCCTTATGTATCTCAAAGCTGTTTTCTATTATCCTCACACTGTTGCACACGTTGAGGCAGCATGCCTTATATTCGTCTTTTTCATTACCTATGGCGCTGCATATCTCATCAGTAATAAATTTTACATAGCCTTGGGGATCGTGTTCAAGCGCAGCCCCTACGGCTCCGCAGTGAGTATGTCCCAATACGACTATAAGCTTTATGCCTAAATGCTCTGCCGCATACTCTATGGATCCAAGCTGATGATCGTCCATTACATTTCCTGCAACACGGATAACAAACAGATCGCCTATACCTGCGCTGAATATACTTTCCGGTATTACTCTTGAATCGGAACAGGAAACTATAACGGCATAGGGTCTCTGACCATTTTCAAGGGTATCTCTTCTTCGTTCATGCCCCACATCCACAAGGCTTTTTTCGGCGGCTATATATGCGGCGTTTCCTTCTCTTAATTTTTCAAGCGCAGCCTTTGCGCTTATATTCCCTGTCATAAAAACATCTCCTTTTTACTGTACTGTGTACGCCTTTTATCTTATTATACCATTTGAATATATATAAATCAAATATATATATCTTGTATTAAAAAGAAATGAGTCCGACAACCGGTCGAACTCATTGAAATATTATATATTACCGTTTCCTGTGCTGCGCCCTGCGTCTTTTGGGAACGCCGTACATATCACGTTCGTATGTTTTCACACTGTTTGTTTTTGTCCTGCTTTTTTTGGTCTGCGCTTCGTCCGGGGGCTGAGGTCTTTTCTTTTTGGCGCCGCTTTTAGGAGAAGGCTTCCTTTTCTTTGGAGCAGAAGAGCCTCCTTTGCCTTGAGACGCGCCTGATGATGGCTTCCCTGCCCTTTTCTTTTTCCTTCTGCGCTTTTTCTTCTTTTTCCCACGTCTGAAAAGCTTTCTGACAGCGTCTATGAGAAGCACAAGTATGAACAGACCGAACAGGCATATGAAAAGTCTGGCTGAGAATACTATAAATCTCTTGGCGTTTGCCTTAAGCTCCATAAGGCTAAGCTCCTTTTGGGAAAGGGCGCTTACATCGCCTATCGCCAATATATCCGTAGAGCCTAAGAGATTTTCGTTATAATATACGTTTATGGTGCCTACTGCGGAGCCTGCCGTAACGGGAGCCGTAAGCTTATCAGCCATTTCGGGCTTTACAGTTATTTTGTCGGCTGTTACAAACTTCGGCAGTTTTACATTTATGTTGTCTGCAGCCGTAAGCTCTACATTGCCTACGGTATATTCATTTCCATTGTATTCCTGTACCACGGGAACACTTGATGCATAGCTTTCTCCGTTGAATATCTCCTTATCCTCGTAAAGAGTAAAGCCATAATCCAAAAGCGTCTTTGTATCGGAATATGAGAAATTGCCGCTGTCATCCTTCATTGTAACGGCAATAAGCCCTATGCCGTCCTTTTCGCCATATGTGACCAATGTATGTCCCGCTTCGTCATGGAAGCCTGTCTTTCCGCCTCTGGCATACTCATAGTAAAAGTCCGAAGTGGGTCTGAGCATTTTATCCTTGTGATGAAGATATCTGGCTACATTTTTATTTGTAGGCGGTATATTATGGCTTACCGTTCCCCATATCTGACTGAAATCAAGATTCTTTATGGCAGCCCTTGCTATTATGGACATATCGTAGCAGTTGGTATAATGATTGGGATCGTGAAAGCCATGAGGATTGGCAAAGTGAGTGTCCGTACATCCCAGCTCCTTTACCTTTGCGTTCATTTTCTCCACAAAGGCGGGAATGCTTCCGCTAATATGCTCTGCAATAGCGCCGCACACCTCGTTGGCAGACTCCAGCAAAACTCCGTAAAGACCATCCTCAAAGGATATTTCCTCTCCCGGCACAAGACCTATACTGCTGCCGCCCTCGCCCATTGTATCCACGGCGGTCTGGGATATTGTAAGAGTGTCGTCAAAATTCCCTTCCTCGCAGGCGATGTATGCCGTAAGTATCTTTGTGATACTGGCAGGATAAAGCCTTTCTCTCGAATTTTTTTCATATATCACAATGCCTGTTTCCGCATCTACCAATATGCAGGCTTCGGAGCCTATCTCCAGTTGCTTTGACGCTTCCGCATAGTTATTTATAACAGAGGGAGCCTCAGACACCGCTTCCGTGGAGGCTTCCGTTACGGGTTCTGCAAAAATATTGCAAAAAAATATTGTGAAACAGGTCAAAAGTATGGTAAAATTAAATAAAACTATTTTGCGTTTCATTTACGGCACTCCTAAGCTAAAAAAGATATTTTAATGATAACATAACTTTGCCGTATATTCAAGCAAAAAATCATATAATGTGGGGAAAATGATATTTATGCGCAGAAAAATATATTATATTGTCGTACTCATTGCTTTTGTAGCCTTCGGCACATGGTATCTTATAAATTACAGCTCCGTAACGGGCAGGAAATATATGCTCGGCAACGATGCCGATACGGAACCCGAAAATATTTTGCATAATGGCAATGATAGTATTGACAAATCTCTGTTTTCGGTGGAAAATAATAGTGAAGATATTTATGATGACAAAATAAATATAAATACCGCAGGCAAAGCGGAGCTTTCCTCTCTTGAGGGCATAGGACCTCAAAGGGCGGAGGATATAATAAACTACAGGCAGACTCACGGAGCCTTCTCGTCTGTTGAAGAGATAATGAATATCAGCGGTATAGGAGAAGGTACGTTTAACAAAATAAAGGATCATATTATTATATAGGGGTGAAATACATGGCTAACAGAATACTGGTCGTAGACGATGAAAAATTAATAGTAAAGGGTATAAAATTCTCTCTTGAAAAGGAAGGAATGGAAATAGACGCCGCATACGACGGCGAGGAGGCATACAATCTTGCCAGAGCAAATGAATATTCTCTCATACTCCTTGATGTTATGCTGCCTAAAATAGACGGTCTTGAAGTATGCCGTATGATAAGGGAATTTTCAGACGTTCCTATTATAATGGTAACGGCAAAGGGCGAAGATATAGACAAGATAATGGGACTGGAATACGGCGCCGACGACTATATAACAAAGCCCTTTAATATACTTGAGCTTAAAGCAAGGATAAAGGCAATACTGAGAAGAAGCATAAGACCCTCAGCAAAGCAGGAACCAAAAAATAATATCATAAAAGCGCGGGATATGGAAATAGACCTTGAAAGCAGGCGCTGCTTTATAAACGGCAGAGAGAAGAATCTGACCGCCAAGGAATTTGACCTTTTGGAGCTTCTGGTAAAAAATCCCGGCAAAGTATACAGCAGAGAAAATCTGCTCAATACCATATGGGGCTATGGCTATCCCGGAGATGCCAGAGCAGTCGATGTGCATGTACGAAGGCTCAGAGAAAAAATAGAAATGACCCCAAGCGAGCCTCAGTATATCCATACCAAGTGGGGAGTTGGTTACTATTTCCAGTAAACTTAAGAGCCTGAGAAGCATTAAGTTCAAAATGCTTGTAAGCTACTTTGTTATAGGCATAATACCCCTTTTGTTTTATTCCTTCAATTTAAGTCAAACGCTCCAGAACTACTTTGAGGATACAAACGAAAAAGAGGTGCTTTATCAGGCAAATAAAATTGCAGGCTCCATACAGAAGGCAGCTTATCTGACAACTCCGGATAAGCAGGAAATGTTCTGGAACGAGCTGAATGAAAAAAGCGCAGAAGAAAATTTCAGAATAATAGTGGTAAACAGCGACGCCGTAGTAGTTGCCGATACCAACAACATGGCGATAGGTCAGATATATATGGTACCCGAGATACTTGTTGCCCTTACCGGGCGTGATGAAGCCAATCTCAGAAAGGACGAAGAGGCAATATACGCCTCCGCCTATATAGAGGACGCCGCCTCTCATAAGATAGGCGCAGTGCTTGTGATATCCTCGTTCAGCGAGGTATATCAGCTTATTTCCGATCTTTACCGCAAATGGATCTTTATGACCATAGTGATAGGAATTATAATTATAGCCCTTGTGGTATTTATGTCCCAGGTCATATTCGATCCTCTTAAAAACATTCTTGCCACCATAAAGAAAATTTCATCGGGTCAGTTCCACCAAAGGATCGAGCTGAAGGGAAAAAATGAGTTTACCGAGCTTGGCGAGGCAGTCAATACAATGACCCAGCGTCTTGAAGAGGTGGACAAGTCCAGACAGGAATTTGTATCCAATGTATCTCATGAGCTTAAGACTCCTTTAAGCTCCATAAAGGTACTGAGCGAGGCTATGCTCCTTCAGGATAAGGTACCCGAAGAGACCTACAAGGAATTTCTTCACGATATAAATTCCGAAGTAGACAGGATGACAGAAATAGTAAACGATCTTCTGGCTCTTGCAAGGCTGGAGAACAATGAAAACAGCCTTAACATAAGCGAAGTCGATGTCAATAAGATGCTCAAGGATATTATAAAAAGACTTCAGCCCCTTGCGGAGACAAAGAACATTGACGTTTCCTTTGAAGCCATGAAGGAGGTAAAGGTCGATGCAGATCAAGTAAAGCTGAGCCTTGCCATATCAAATCTTGTAGACAACGGTATAAAATATACTCCCGTTGACGGAAAGGTAAAGGTCTCTGTGGACGCTGACAATCAGGACTGCTTTATTACGGTTCAGGACTCCGGCATAGGCATAAGCGAGCAGGAGCAGAGCAGGATATTCGACAGGTTTTACAGAGTAGACAAGACCCGTGACAGAGAAACAGGGGGAACGGGCTTGGGTCTTGCCATTACCCATTCGGTCATAATGCTGCATAACGGCTCTGTTAAAATAATAAGCGGCGAGGGCGAGGGCGCAACATTTATTGTTCGTATGCCCCTTAAGATGAATCGGAGCTAAGGAGAGTGTTTATTGTGAAGAATATAAAACAGGTGCTTGTGTACGCTGTGCTTGCGGTAATTATAATAACGGTGGTGGTACTCATATTCGTACACACAAAAAATGTTAAGCTTGCCGAAGGCACAGGCACATACAATATGTACTATATAAACGCCAACACCAATACCCTTGAAGCGGAAAAACGTGTTGTAAATCTTGTAAACGACAATACTCTTATGTTCAATTCCATTGTAGACGAGTATGCAAGCGGACCTAAAAACAGCAACTCAGGGCTTATACTGCCTCCCGAGATAAAAATAGCCGATAAGCGATATATGGACAGTACCGCATATATAGATCTGGGAGAGGGATATAACTCACTTGCTCCCAATCTTAAGGTGCTGTGTACAGGCGCTCTTGTATACACACTTACGGATCTGAGCTTTATAAATAACGTATGTATAAGCGTTGAGGGCGTTCCCGTTACGGACAACAAGGGCGAAACCTTTGTAATGAACAGAGAAAATGTAAGGAACAACCCGTCCATAGATCCCGAAAAGACAGACAGGCAGACAGTAAAGCTTTACTTTGCCGACAATTCGGGCAAGCTTGTGGCAGAGGAAAGAAGCATAGAGGTAAAGCAAAGCCTTACCCTCGAAAATCAAATAGTGGAACAGCTTATAGCAGGACCCAAAAGAAGCTCTCTTTCTCCTACAATACCCTCCTCCACTCAGATAAAGGATATAAAGACAGAGGACGGCATATGTTATGTAAACCTTACTCAGGCATTTATAAGAAATACTTCGCCCTCTACGGAAAAAATAACAATATATTCAATAGTAAATTCTCTTACCGAACTGGATAACGTAAAAAAGATACAATTCCTCATAGAAGGCGAAAAGCTCAGTGAATACGGCGGAGACATAGATTTCAGCAAACCTTTTGAAAGGGACAGCTCCTTAATAAGATAAAATTATGAAAAGACCTTTAGTTTTTATACTTTTGTTTCTTATATACGGAATTATGGGAGGACAGCACCTCGGAGCTATGGGTGTTGTCCTTTTTATGGCGGCAGGAACGGCTGCAGCCCTTGTAATAAGGAGGATATATTCCCTTGAAGGGGCAGTGCTTCTTATTATCGTTTCTTTTATAGGCTTTGTGCTGGGCTTCGGCTCTGTTACATGCAGCAATAGGGAAATAAATGCTCTGGCAGATACCGACGCCAAGCCCCTTATGAGCTGTACTGTACTTTCGGTAAACAACAGATACGATCATTACAGCGAATATACCGTAAAGCTCAGAACATTGAAGTACAAAGACAAGACATATACGGATGATATAAGGCTTAAGCTTATTACAAATTCGGATATTGAGCCGGGAGATATAATAGAAATAAAGACCGAGATTAAACACGGCGGCAGCTTGTATAACGAAAATTACAGAATGCTTAGCAGACACATAGAATACTCCATGAAAGGCTACGCCTTTGTAACGGGCTATGAGGAAAGCTTTAATACATATATGTACAGGGCAAGGGAGCGTGTCAAGAGAGTATATGACAGCATACTTCCGCACAAGGAGGCAGGACTTTTAAAAGCCATAATACTTGGGGACAGACTGGACATAGAAGACGGCGTTTATACCCTTTTCAGAAACGCCGGTATCGTACACATAATAGCAATATCAGGTCTTCACATATCGATATTTGCATCTATACTTATGCTTGCCCTCAGCAGAATAAACAAGACATTTGCAAGAATATTCGTGCTGGCTGCCCTTCTGCTGTATGCCATATTTACAGGCGGCGCTCCTTCGGTGGTAAGAGCAGTGATAATGATGTACATACTCACTATCGGAAATATGCTGGGACGTGATTACGACCTTATAAGCTCCTGCTCACTGGCTTGTATACTTCTTTTGCTGTACAGCCCCTGCTATATCTATGACGCAGGCTTTCAATACTCCTTTGCGGCAGTGTATTTTATAGGTATGACATCGGATATACTGCATAAGTACGGCATAGGGAACAAATATCTGTCAGCACTTATTATTTCCGCTGCCGTGTGCTACGGCTTAAAACCAATAACCCTCCATTACTTCGGTTATATAAACTTTGTGGACATTATTGTAAATATAATAGTTGTATCATTTATGGAAATTATAATACTGTTCGGCGGTATGGCAGGCATAGTAGGTATATTCTCACTTAAGGCAGGGATATTTATTGCAGGTCTGCCCTATGTAGGGCTGAAATGTGCAGAGTATCTTTGTCAAGTCGGTCTTATGCTCCCTCTTTCAAATGTGGAGGGAAGTATTAAGAGTCCGGGCGTTGTCGTAATTTATATTGGGGCAGTTGTCATATATCTGTATTTAATGAACAGAAAAGACGTAAGAGGTGGTTTTCTTGAAAGAACTTGATAAGGATATAAGATCAAGAAGGTTTAAAAGAGCCTATCTGCTTTTCGGAGAAGAAAGGTATCTTATAAATTCATACAAGGATAAGCTTCGTTCAGCCATAGTCGATAAAAGCACGGAGCTTATGAACCTTAATATTTACGACGGTCCCGGCACAGCCGTTGCGGATATTATCTCTCAGGCGGATACGGCGCCCTTTTTCAGCGATCACAGGCTTATAATGATATCCGATTCGGGACTGTTCAAGGAGGGGCGCAAAGAGGATACCGCAGCTATTGCCGAAGCCGTTAAAAATTCCGGCGAAGACTGTGTGTTCCTATTCTATAACGAAAAAGTGGACAAGAAAAACTCCCTATATAAGACCGTTAAGAAATACGGCTATTGCTGTGAGATAAATATGCTCAAGGAAAGAGAACTCATCGATTGGATAACGGAATACTCCAAGGGAAAGCTCAAAGGCGGGAACGCAGCATATTTTGTAAGAAACATAGGCTCAAGTCTTGAAAAGCTCACGGGAGAATACGACAAGCTTATAGCCTATACGGGCAGCGACGATATAAAAAGAGAATATATAGACATTGCGTGCAGCAGATCCGACGAGATAAACATATACGATATGGTAGATGCCATAGGCAGCAAAAACACGGAAAAAGCCTTGGATATTTACAACAATATGCTCTTTGCCAAAAATGAGCCTGTTGCCATAATGGGCATGATATCCAGACAATTCCGTCTTATACTCAAGTGCAAATATCTCCAGATACAAAAAAAATATAATTACAGACAGATAGCCTCCGAGCTGAGAATGAATGAATTCGTGGCAATGAAATGCACCTCTCAGGCTAAAAATTTCAGTATAAAAACGCTTATGTCCGCCATTGAAGACTGCGCAAAATGCGACAGCGATTTCAGGCAGGGTCTTATGGACATAAGGCTTGGTGTAGAGCTTATAATAATAAAATACTCACGAAAATAAAATATTTTTTATAAAAAACGGAACCTTTTTTCTCCCGAAATGCTCTTATATACAGAAGCGCTTCAAGGAGGGTAAATATGACCGAGGAAAGAATAATAGAGGAATTAAAGCAGGGCAATATATCATTTCTTGACGAGCTTTTTGAAATATATGGCGCTCCTGCACTCAAAACGGCATATCTCATTACCCTCGACAGATATATGGCAGAGGATATTTTACAGGAGACATTCATACAGTGTTGTAGGAATATAGGCTCTCTTAAGGATAACTCCGCCTTTAAGCCATGGTTTTACAAAATATTGACAAGGCTGGCATTCAGAGAAATAAAAAAGGCAAAAAAGCTCGTGCCTGTGGAGGATGTATACACTCGTGATACGGCTGTGTCCGACGAATATTTCAAGGACAGGGAAAACAGCGGACTATATACATATATAGACAAGCTCAAACCTAAGCTCAAAACGACTCTTATTCTCTTTTACTATGACGAAATGAGTATAAAGGAGATCGCAAGAGCAATGTCCTGCAACGAGGGTACGGTAAAGTCAAGACTCAGCAGAGCAAGAAAACAGCTTAAGTGTCTTATAGGCAGCAGGGAGGCTTTAGAATGAATATGGATGAAAAGATAAAAAACGTTCTTAATGAAAAGGCTGTAAATATTTCTCCGACGGATGCTATGCTCAACAGCATCAAAAAATCAGTTGAAAGGGAGAATATTTATATGAAAAAAGGTTTTACGGCAAAAAAGATGGTAGCCCTTTGCGCAGCTATATGCGCAATAGGCGCAGTAACGGCAATAGGCGGAGGAAAGGTAGTGACTATGACGGCTCACTCCTCAAGGCTCGATGATATAAAGCACTTTCCGACACAGGCTGAGCTTAGCAAAATAATAGACTATTCGCCTAAGTATGTTGAAAAGCTGGGCAAGTATGAATTTGACTTTGCCAATCCCGCCGAGAGCGAGGAAAAGGACGCCGAAGGCAACGTTATAAACAAATACAGGGATATAAGCTTCTGGTACAAGACCGATAACGGCATACTTACTCTGGGAACAAAGCCCGATACCCATACCGAGGAGAAGGACGGAGAGCCAATAGAATACAAGGGAAGGACTCTCTACTACGACAGCATCAAGTACAAGTTCGTTCCCCCCGACTATAAGCTGACGGCAGAGGACAGAGAGCTTATGGATAAAAAGGAGCTTGAGGTAAGCTACGGCTCTCAGGAAATAGAGCTTAAGGACAACGCTTCCGTAGTATGGGTAGACGGAGATATACAGTATTGTATACTGGATATGGACGTTCACGTTCCCAAGGATGAGCTTATAGCCATGGCAAAGCAGGTCATCGACAGCGACCAACATTAAATTTTTATACAAAAGCAAAAAATCGGTTGCATAATTGCTTATTATAGAGTATAATAAGGGTACAGACAAATGTATGTCTGTTGCGGGTGTATCTCAGCCCATAAATGAGAAAGTTATTTAGCGGGTGTATCTCAACCCTTATGTGAGAAAGTTATAAGCGAGTGTTTCGCTGCTCTTAAATGCGAGTTTAACGAGGGCAGATTTTCTGCCCTCATTTACATGGGGGAATTTAATATGAATTTACAAATATATGAGGTGGATCCTTATTATATAGATTATTTAAGGCAATATGCAAAACACCTTTTTCACAATGCAGGTAAAGAGCAACAAAACAGCCGAAAATATATAGGGATCGTTCTTGAGATAAATGATTTAAAATATTTTGTGCCCCTTTCCTCTTTCAAACCAAAGCATAAAGCTATGAAAGAAACAATAGACTTTATTAAAGTCAAAGATTATGCCGTTCTTAATATCAATAATATGCTTCCTGTTCCCGAAGGACTGTTTGAACGTGTGAATATAGGCACAATAAAGGATCTAAAATATAAAACATTATTGCAAGCCGAATATCGTGAAATAAAGAAAAAACGCAATCTTATAGTTAAAAATGCCGGAATTGTATACAGACATAAGATTAAAAATGAAAATAATACACCGCTGTCTAAACGAACTAACGATTTTATTGAGTTGGAAAAGGCTTGCAAAAATTATTTTTGAAATGATATTTATTAATTATTTCTAAATAGAGCGAACACTTTTATACATAATGCAGACACAAAAAAATTTTCTTGACAAATATATGTATATGTGGTAAAATTCATTTGTTACAAAGAAGAAGCTCCACTTCTCACCTTGCGGCTTTTGTGCTTCAAGGTCAACATTTTTCACTTATACAGTGTTTGATGCAGAGATTTTATGAGCAGACTTTGTCTGCTCTTTTTTTAGGAGCAGCAATATCTGGGAGGTGCCTACTATTACCGAGTTAATGATCAACGGACAGATAAGGGATAAGGAAATACGATTAATCAGCGAAACAGGGGAGCAGCTTGGTATAATGTCAGCCAAAGACGGACAAAAGCTGGCAGACGAACGTAATCTCGATATGGTCAAGATTTCGCCCCAGGCTAAACCGCCGGTTTGCAAAATCATGGATTACAGCAAGTATAAATTTGACCTTGCAAAGAAAGAAAAGGAAGCCCGCAAAAAGCAAAAGACCATTGAGGTCAAGGAGATCCGTCTTTCGCCTAATATCGATACTCACGATGTTCAGGTAAAGGTCAAGAATACCGTTAAATTCCTTAAGGCCGGTAACAAGGTTAAGGTAAGTATCCGATTCAGAGGTCGTGAGCTTTCACGTCAGGATGTTGCTAAGGAAATAATGAAGGACTTTGCCGAGCAGGTTTCGGAATACGGCACTATTGAAAAAGAGCCTAAAATGGAATCCAGAACCATGGCAATGTTCTTAGGTCCAAAATCTTAATTATTCAGGAGGAAAAAAATATGCCTAAATTAAAAACAAGAAGAGCTGTAGCAAAGCGTGTTTCTGTTACAGGTACAGGTAAGATCAAAAGAACAAAGGCTAACAAGCAGCATATCTTAACAAAGAAGAGTACCAAGAGAAAGAGAGGTCTCAGAAAGCCTACTACTGTTGACGCTACTAATGTTAAGGTAATGAAGAAAGAATTACCATATATCTAAGGAGGAACATATAAATGGCTAGAGTTAAGGGTGCGCTTAATGCACGTAAAAAGCATAAGAAAGTATTAAAAATGGCAAAGGGTTACTTTGGCGCAAGAAGTAAGCAGTACAGAGTAGCCAAGCAGTCTGTTATGAAGGCTATGGCTCATTCCTTTGCAGGCAGAAAGCAGACAAAGAGAGCTTACAGAAGACTTTGGATAGTCAGGATAAATGCAGCGGCAAGAATGAACGATATTTCTTACAGCAGACTTATGAACGGTCTTAAGAAGGCTGATATAAATATTAACAGAAAGATGCTTGCGGATCTTGCGGTAAACGATATGCCCGCTTTCGCAGCATTGGTAGACAAGGCTAAGGCAGCTTTATAATTTTTGTATATTAAAAGGACCTTTAAGGGGTCCTTTTTTTGCGTGTTTATAAAATCGACACTTTTGAAAGAAATGCTTGTATTTCTTTCAGCTATTTGACAACTGTTTTTTACACGGCTTCTACTCGAATCCATTCTCCACAGCCTTATTTACGCTTTCCTCACATGAGCGCATGGCATATATCGTCTTCTGAAGCAGATCGTTCAGATCCCAGCCCAGCATTTCGGCGCCCTTTTCTATTACATCTCTTGAACAGCCTGCCGCAAAGGTCGGGCTTTTATACTTCTTTTTAAGCGATTTCAGTTCCATATCCTGTACGCTTTTGGAAGGACGTATAAGAGCGGCTGCCCATATGAGTCCGGTCAATTCGTCTGTGGCATAGAGTACCTTTTCCATTTCATGCTCCGGCTTTATATCAACTGTGATGCCATAGCCGTGAGAGCAAACTCCGTGTATGATATCATCGCCGACTCCCCCTTCTTTCAAAAGCTCAGGAGCCTTTATGCAGTGTTCCCGGGGATAGAGCTCAAAGTCTATATCGTGAAGGAGTCCCACTATTGCCCAATATTCCTCATCCTCGCCATAGCCCAGTTCCTTTGCATACCACCTCATAACGCCCTCTACGGTAAGAGCGTGCTGTAAATGGAACGCTTCTTTGTTGTACTTTTTTAATAGCTCAAACGCCTTTTCTCTTGAAATGTGTTCCTTCATTTTTATCATATCCTTTCTGCATTTATGATACAGCAGTAAAGCAGTATTGTCAATAGCTCTAAATATGTTGACTTGAACTTGTTTATACATTATAATTAATATGTTTAATATCAAAACGGAGGACTATTGTATGCTTGCTGTAAAAATATGCGTAGGAAGCTCCTGTTATCTTAAGGGAGCCCAAGAGCTGGTGGAAATGTTCCAAACCGCCATAAAAGAAAACAATATAGAAGGCAAAGTAGAGCTTTCGGGCAGCCTATGCGCAGGCAGGTGCAACCGTTACGGCGTTACCGTACACGTTGACGGCATTACATACACAGGCATTACAAAAGAGAATTTTAACGAATTTTTTAAAGACTATATATTAAAGCGCCTAGGCGCCGTATAAGGAGATCGATATGTCTGAATGGCTCAAGCTAAAAAAATCAAACTGTAAAAACTGCTACAAATGTATAAGACACTGCCCCGTAAAGTCAATACGTTTTTCAGCCGGGCAGGCGCATATTGTAAACAACGAATGTATACTCTGCGGTCAGTGCTTCGTAGTCTGTCCTCAGAACGCCAAGGAGACCATTGCCCAGACCGAAAAGGTAAAGGTAATGATATCTGAGGGCGCCTCTGTTGTGGCAAGTATCGCCCCATCGTTTATTGCAAACTACGAGGGAACAGGCATAAACGCCATTAAAAAGGCTCTTAAGGCTCTTGGCTTTTACGACGTTGAAGAAACTGCCATAGGCGCAACTATTGTAAAGAACGAATACAACAGGATGCTCAGGGAGGAAAACAGAGATATACTTATATCCTCCTGCTGCCATTCTGTAAATCTGCTTATACAAAAGTATTTTCCCACACTGCTGCCCTATCTGGCTGACACGGCGTCTCCCATGCAGGCGCACTGTATGGATATCAAAAGAAGGATGCCCCATGCAAAGACCGTATTTATAGGTCCTTGCCTTGCCAAAAAGGACGAAGCGGATCGCTGCAAAGATACGGTAGACGCCGTACTGACCTTTGAAGAGCTTTCGCAGTGGCTTGAGGAAGAAGGCATAGAGCTTGAAAAGGATATAGACGATACCGAGGAGAGCAAAGCCCGTCTCTTCCCGACTACGGGAGGTATATTGAAAACAATGGGCAATGAAGTAGACGGGTATACATATATGGCAATAGACGGTACCCATAACTGCATTTCGGCTCTTAAGGATATCGAAAAGGGAAATATACATAAGTGCTTTATAGAAATGTCCGCCTGCAGCGGAAGCTGTGTTTCGGGACCGGTTATGGAGAAATTCAATCTTTCTCCCGTAAGAGAATTCAAGGCTGTTACCGAATATGCGGGAGAAAAGGATTTTGACGTAAAGCAGCCCTTATACACGGATATCAAAAAGAATTTTGAACCTATCGACAGAAAGAATACCCTTCCCACAGAGGATGAGATACGCATAGTGCTTAAGAATATGGGCAAGACTAAGCCCGAAGACGAGCTGAACTGCGGCTCCTGCGGCTATAATACCTGCCGTGAAAAGGCTGTCGCCATATATCAGGGCAAAGCTGAGATATCCATGTGTCTGCCTTATCTTAAGGAAAAGGCGGAAAGCTTTACCGCCAATATTGTAAACAACACTCCCAACGGCATTATTGCCGTAAACGAGCAATTCGAGGTGCAGCTTGTAAATAAATCCGCAAGAAAAATATTCAATCTAAAGCACGCCTCCGACGTACTTGGAGAGCCTGTTGTAAGGATAATGGATCCTTCGGATTTTATAACGGTATACAACACGAACAGCCGTATTGAAAACAAAAGGATATACCTTGCCGAATACGGCAGATATGTAGAGGAAACCATTATTGCTGACAAAGAGTTTCATATAATACTCTGTATACTCAGAGATGTTACCGCAGAAGAACAGGGACAGCAGAAAAAGGATAAGATAAGCTCTCATACCATAGAGGTTGCCGACAAGGTGGTGGACAAACAGATGAGGATAGTGCAGGAGATCGCTTCTCTGCTTGGGGAAACTGCAGCCGAAACAAAGATCGCACTTACTAAGTTAAAGGAGATGATCTCCGATGAATGATCTGTGCGCCGACATAGGATATATAAGTATAAACCACGTTGGAGAACAGCTTTGCGGCGACCATATAGATGTTGTGAACGATGACGAAAACTCTGCCATAATAGTATTGGCAGACGGACTTGGCAGCGGCGTCAAGGCAAGCATACTCTCGACTCTTACATCCAAGATAATATCAACTCTTATGGCAGCGGGTCTTTCAATAGAGGAATGCGTCGCAACTGTTGCGGCAACATTGCCCGTATGCTCTGTAAGAGGAGTTGCATACTCTACATTTACAATAATACATATCGTCAACAATGAATATGCCGAGATTATACAGTACGACAATCCGAGGGTTTTTGTGCTGCGCAACGGCAAAAACCTTGACTACGCAAGAGAGGAACTGAATATTGACAACAAAAAGATATATAAAGCCAAAATAAAGCTCTGCGAAGGCGATCTGTTCGTTGCCATGAGCGACGGCTGTCCTCATGCGGGAATAGGTCTTTCCTATAACTTCGGCTGGAAGACCGAGGACATTATAGAATTTATGGAGACAATGGAATGCGCCGGCTATAATGCAAAGACGCTTGCCACAATACTCATAAACCAATGCAATAAGCTTTACGGCGGCGAACCGGGGGATGACGCTACCGCCTGCGTTGTGCGTATAAGAAAGAGAAATCCCATGAATATACTTTTCGGTCCGCCTTCCGACAGAAACGACTGCAACAAAATGATGGCGCTGTTTTTCTCAAAGGCAGGCAAGCATATTATATGCGGAGGCACCACCTCATCCATTGCCGCCAAATATCTGGGCAAGGAAGTCCGCCCTACTCTTAACTTTGAAGCCGAAGGCATACCTCCCGTAGCCGAGATCGACGGCGTCGATCTGGTCACCGAAGGAGTCATTACAATAAACAGAGTATTGGAATATGCCAGGGATTTCCTTTCCGACAACAAGGAATACGAAAACTGGGGCTTTAGCCGAGACGGAGCTTCTCTTATAGCAAAGCTTCTTTTTGAGGAAGCCACAGACATTAACTTTTACGTTGGCAGAGCTATTAATCCCGCTCATCAGAACCCGGATCTGCCCATTACATTCAATATTAAAATGAATCTGGTATCAGAGCTTTCCGAATGCCTTAAGAAAATGGGAAAGCATATTAAGGTAAGCTATTTTTAGGCAAAAAAATCGAGAGGATCGTAAATTCCTCTCGATTTTTGTTAAAAGCTAGGCTAGCAGGATTCGAACCTGCGAATGACGGAA
>CANQIA010000029.1 GCA_947624015.1 uncultured Clostridia bacterium | reverse complement strand
TCCCATACAAAAATCCCCTTAATGTAGTTTGGAATTTTTGTTATTTCCGTTGTCTACTTTAAGGGGATTATATCAAATACGGCAGCTTTTATCAATCAATTTTTTTGCATCTTAAGGTCACTCTGGCATCGCCCCTGTAATTACAGGTAAAAATGCTGAGATCCCAATCGCCCTTCTCCATGCCCTCAACATTGTCGCCGTTGACGGACTCTATTGCGTCAACGGTATATTCAAACAGATTTCCGTCAATATCGGTAAATGTGATCCTATCGCCTATTGTCATGCTTCGGAAATTGCCGAAATGAGTTTTATAATTATGACCGGCAATGATCATATCGTTCTTATATATACTGCCCTTATAGCGGCAGGGAGCCACTTTCAGACCGTCATATGAAAATTCCGAAAGGATAGGCAGCTCTCTGTCCAGCCTTTCAATATAAAGCCTGCCGATATATTCTCTGCCGTCTATCATCTTGACAGGCATAGGCATATCGGGATATATTTCATAAAAGCGGATAGCGTCCTCATCGGCAGGATCTATCGGCATATTTATAAGTGTCTCTTGGGACTGCCTTCCTGCAATATATTCCGTGATAGCATTATAGGCAGTAAGCGCCAAGGCGCCTACAATAAGCAGCGCTCCCAATATCATAAGGGCATTGCCCTTTTTATTTTTATTTGTCATGATAATCATCCTTTTTGTTACCTATATTTAACAATGATCCATATAACAAGCAGCAATATTATAGGTATAGCTATAACAGGCGCCACAAGCACAGGATCGATCTGGAGAGCGTCTGCGGATATTCTCAGCTCCTCCTCATTGTCCGTTCTGTGACCTCTTATAAGCAGCCTGTGAGTATTAATGCCGTAGGGCGTACAAGTAACAAGAGTGCAGTAATCCTTACCTGGAACTATATTGATAGCTTCGGTCTCCTCCGGAAGCACCGTAAGTATCTGGTCAACTTCATATGTAAGAGTCTGATCCAAAATATGCAGCATAAATGTATCTCCCTCCACCAATTTGTTAAGATTGGTAAAGAGCTTAGCGGAAACAAGACCTCTGTGTCCCGAAATAACGCAATGAGTACTTGGACCGCCTATTGGAAGAGAAGTACCCTCTATATGTCCTGCGCCTACCTGGAGAACGCTTTCGTCAACGCCATGAAATACGGCAAGAGTAGTTCTTATAGATGGAATATCTATATAACCCATAATACCGTCGCCGCCAATGTTAAGAAGGCTGTTATACTCCTGTTTTTCGGAATCGGTAAGCGAAACATAGGAATTTTTTGCAGCCAGATTGGCATTAAAATCCTGCGCTCTTTTCAAAATGTCGTTATAGGTCTTGTTATCCATATTGGAGACCTGAGACACATAGTCGCTTATAACTCTTGACTGATGAACAGAGTTCCACCAGTTGGCGACCGTAGGATATGATATAAGGCAGACGCCTATGACCATAGCCAATATTAAAATTTTAGTGTAAATATCCGTTTTCATATTATCACCTATTCGTCTGCGGTTTCATAATGTATGCTCTTGACGGGACCAAAGTCCTTCAAAGGCCATATCCTGTATACAAGCTTACCGACTATCTGCTCGTCTGCAACACAGCCGACAGACTTACTTCTTGAATCCACAGATACGTTTCTGTGGTCGCCCATAACGAATATTCTTGTATCCGGCACCTGGTACGGCAGCTTGATGTCGCACTCGCCAAATGACAGATCGCTTACATAGGGTTCATTTATAGGCTTGCCGTTTACAAATACCTGACCCGTATTGTCAATATCCACCCATTCGCCTGAATTGGCAATAACACGCTTAACAAGTATCTTGTTGTTGTAATAGAAAGCAACAACGTCGCCTATTTCATAATTGCTGCCCTTTACGGATATCATAATATCGCCGTCGTAAAGGGTGGGATTCATAGAGCTGCCGTATATCTGGAGAACGGGCAGCCACAGTGTCGCCACAAGCACTGCCACAGCGGCAACGATCACAAGAACATAAACCGTACTTCTGAATACGGCTCTGTATCTTCTGTAATACTTTTCTCTGTTAAGCTCCTTTTCCACCGCCTCTGTACCGGGCATTTCATATTGCTTTTTTTCTTTTTCCTTAGCCATTTATATCACCTTTATCGGAATTTTCATTTTGTAACTTCAAATTTTCAAGATATTGGTCGGCAGCCTTTTGCGCCGCCTCAAATATGCCGTTCAGCTTAAGCGCAGCCTCGGCAATAGAGCCGGATTCCTTAATGGCTATTTCCTTATCCTCAAGCTTCTTGTTGACAGCGGCTATTTCCGCACGGAGCCTTTCGTTTTCCTTGCTTTGTTCCAAAAGCAGCTCCAGAATTTCTATCCTTTTGAGCTTCCTCAGTTCCTTATCCGTCATATATGTACCTCCCGCCCTTGGGCAATTTATATTTATATTTTTTTGCTTAGTATATGTATTGATTATAGCATATTATAATCTTGAATGCAATCTTATGAGTAAATCGTAATTGTCTGCTTAAGCTGCCCTACACTACCCCTGCCTTTTCTAAGGGGAGGTTTTCGTATAATTACAACACATTTTTTTGGCTAGTCAAAAATACAAATAAAAAATCTGAAAATCAAAATCCTAAGGCTCCCCTTCAGATAAGGGGAGCTGTCAGGCACGTCAGAAAACTTAAGTATAAATGTTTTTTAACGTGCCTGACTGAGAGGTCGACCCTTCCGTTTTTTTAGTAAAAAAGTCAATAAAAAATTTAAAAAGCGAAATCCTAAGGCTCCCCTTCAGATAAGGGGAGCTGTCAGGCACGTCAGAAAACTTAAGTATAAATGTTTTTTAACGTGCCTGACTGAGAGGTCGACTCGCCCGTTTTTTATTTAGTAAAAAAGTCAATAAAAAATTTGAAAAGCGAAATCCTAAGGCTCCCCTTCAGAGAAGGGGAGCTGTCAGGCACGTCAGAAAACTTAAGTATAAATGTTTTTTAACGTGCCTGACTGAGGGGTCGACCCAAACCCCACATCCCCCAAAAACCTCAACAGGCATACACCCTCAGGTATATGCCTGTTTTTACTATCAATTATCCTTACTTATCTTCAATTCCTCTTCCTTATGTCTTATAAAGCCTAAGAGGAAAAGAATACATCCTGATGTAGCCATAATAGGCACAGGCCATTGAAGCTGACCTGTCTGGGGAAGACCGTTGCCCCCTGACGCAGAGCCATATCTACTGCCTGAACCGCCTGTGCTGCCGGGGAGACCAGGAACATTAGGCGTATCGTCATCATCGCCGCTTCCGTTTCTGCTTGTAGAAGCATTTGCTCTGCCGCCTCTGCCGCTTGATGTGCCGTAAGGGTCATCCGTAACCTCCTCGGATTTCTCGGGAATGACCGGCTCATTTATAACGGGCGGCTTGCCACCGTTAGGCTCCGGCGGTTGTATTTCTCCGCCGGGTTTGGTTTCTTCTTCTATTACTTTTTCTTCCGTAGTAGCCTCGATCTCAGGCTCTTTGGGAACTCCGGGACCTGTATTTGTTACAACAAAGGCATTTCCCTCTCTTGTAACGCCTACGGTATAACCTTCGGGAACAGTTTTCTCGGTAACGGAATAATCTCCATATTCGGGAAGATCATCCCATGTATAATGCCAACCGTTTTGCTTACTAAGTATAGCAGTATGATATACATCGCCGTTTCTCAGAAGCTGTACTTCAACGCTCTCGGGTCTTTTCTCATCATCGTCCTCTTCCCATACCTTAAGAACGCCGATATCTATTCTTGGATCGGGTACGGTTCCGCCACCGCCGCCGCTGCCGGGAGCATTTTCCCTGCTAACCTTTGGAGTTGCCGTTACATCGTTTACCCATTTTTTCTCTTCATAGTTAGGCAGACATACGAGTAAAGGTTCGGGCGTATAAACAAAACCGCTGTATTTATAGCTTAAGCTTACCGCCAGATAAAGACCTGTGTTAAGCTCCTTAAATTCCGTAATACCGTTTATATCCGTAGTACCCTTGTAAAGAGGATCGATATCATCCCTGCTGACATAGGCTGCAAGAGTCTGAGCAAGGGATCTGCCGCCGTCATCCCTCATATCAAAGGAAACGGCATAAGGCGCAAACTGCTCCGTAGCGGTATATTGCACATCCGCTGAAACATCGGCTACCTTATAGAGCTTAAACTCTGCTCCGCTTATCTCAATATCATCATAAATATACTTGATATTAAGGGAGGTAGTCGCACTTGTATCTAAAAGTTCAAAGCCGCATACAACCGAACACATCATAAAAACTGCCGCAAGTATTATAAGTATTTTCTTGAACATATAGCTTTCCCTCCTTTATGCATTCATTTTTTCACTGATAATTGCATTTATATATTCACATACATTAATAAAATTATTGTCTACATCCTTGTTTAAAATTCTGACTATGTTTATGCCCTTCTCATTGAGGATCTCCGACCTTCTCTCATCATATTTAAGACCTTCATCCGAATAATGCTGAGAACCGTCAAGCTCTATGGCAAGCCGAAGTGTCGGACAGTAGAAGTCGAGGATGTAGTGGGCTACGGGACGCTGCCTGTACCAATGTAAGGGATGATTTTTCAAAAATTGATACCATAGTTTCTTTTCCTGTGGCGTCATGTTTTTTCTCAAGCCTCTTGCATTGGAAAGTATTTTAGGGTCTGTAAGCTTCATTGTGTCTTTTCCTCTCTGCAAGGCTTTAAATTTTTTACTTCTTTGGCAGACTTCGGAGAAATCACCTCTCCGTCAGTCCTTTGGACTGCCACCTCCATTGCACCGAAGAATTATCGGACAGCCGCAGGCTGTCTTTTGCGAAGCAAAAGTGCTGAACCTATTGTATGGGAGGTTAGGGTTTTGAAAACCTTCGGCTGACAGCTCCATTGCACCGAAGAATTATCGGACAGCCGCAGGCTGTCTTTTGCGAAGCAAAAGTGCTGAACCTATTATATGGGAGGTTGGGGTATTGAAGTCCTTTGGCTACTGCCTCCTACGGTAGTGAGATTATTGTGAAGATTCAACTCTCCCTACCTCCCCTATCAGGGGAGGGGAACCACCGCAAGGTGGTGGAGAGGTTAATTTTTTCTTCTTTGTCATACCTTCGGAGTACCGACCTCTCTGTCAGACTTCGTCTGACATCTCCATTGCACCGAAGAAGTATCGGACAGTCCCGACCCTTCCACCGTCTACCGACGGTCCCCCTCCCCTCCGACGCCCTATCGGGCTAGGGGAGGCTATAAGTGAGGGCGGGACTGGCTTTTGCGAAGCAAAAGTGCTGAACCCTTCGCAAGGGGAGATTGTGGTATTAAAAGTCTTCGTCTGACATCTCCATTGCACCGAAGAAGTATCGGACAACCGCAGGCTGTCTTTTTGCGAAGCAAAAGTGCTGAACCTATTGTATGGGAGGTTGGGGAAATAAAAGCCTTCGCCCATTTATGACCTCCCCTGCAAGGGGTTTGCAGCGGAAGAATATCCGCCAAGCCAAAGGCTTGCTTTTGCTGAAAGCAAAAGTGCTGAAAGGGGGACCATTTCAAGCAATGCTTGCATTGCGCAGTAATGGTGGAGAGGTAAACCCACCAACATCGTTACACAAACCCACCACCAAAGTCATAAGCTTGTATAACGATACCGATACAGGGGAGGCGGGAAGCCTCCCCGTTATCGGTCAATTATATGGCAACAAATAAAACTAGGTTTTATCTTGTTGCAGACATTCTCTTCTTACTAATAAGCAGAACGCCTGCTATCACAACAAGAGCGCCACCAAGTGTATAGATCAATGTAGTACCCATACCACCTGTTTCTGGAAGTGCAGCACCTTTATCATTCTTAATGAAAATCTTAAAAGTATTTACTTCTGCATCCATATCTTGAGCGGGCTTAACAGTATCTACAGTACCTACATGTTCTAAATCAAGATGATTTCCATCATCAGCCACTTCGGTTAATGTAGCAGAATTTAATTTGGTTTTACCGGAAGATAGGTTATCCCAACTACCATCAATGCTAATTTGAATATCTTTTGTCATAAGTTTGTGACCATCCGGAGCTATAACCTCTTCAAGATAATAATCACAATCAGCGGAAAGTCCTTGAATAATTACATTACCTGTATCTTTTTTGGTTGTAAATGTAAAGAATCCATCGTTCTTATTGCCTGGAGTTTCTCCCCAACTTGCAACCACTCTTTTAACAACATCTGATACATCTGAAGGATCAGCACCTTCAGCTCTTTCATCAGTAGTAAATTTGGCATACTTCTTTACTCCGCCAACCATCTGATAAATTCTGAAGCTTGCGCCCTTAAGAGGAGCATTTTCTGCACCGCTGTCAATTTTATCTAATTCGAGATTAAATAAATAAGTATCGGTACGATCCTCTTGCTTAACACCATCGCTTTCAACAACAGGATTATTATTATAATTAAGATCTACATTATTAGAAGTAGGATCTTCAAAACCTATAGCAGCTTTAGAAGTAATTGTAGCATCGTATGTAATTATAAACTTCATACCTTGATATTGTTCTAAAGCCTTAAGCTGATCTAATAAAAGTGCAATACTAATTTGACCGCCACTTTCTGCACTAGCAAGTGGTACAGTTATAGTTGCCCTTGCGTTAGCTGTAGCAGCTGCATCTCCTCTTTCTAACAAGTAGTCTTTGTGTGTTTCTTCATCACCTGAAGGATCAACTATTTCAACTTGAAGAGTTTTTGCTGTATATTTAAGTCCTGTATCCAATGTATCTACAATACTATATGTGTATTTATCATAACCACGAACATCCGGAATATTGGCATCAATTCTAAAATGAACAGTATCTCCTACATTAGCAGTACCAACAGCATCTTTTGCTGTATTATATGAAGCATCTGTTATTACCTTATCAACTGATGGCTTTGTAACCTTAGCTATTACTTCCTTATTAGGAGTAGTAGTTGTAAGAGTAAGAGCTGCAACAACATCGTCAGCAGTTGCTTGTGTAAGATCTTTAATAAGATAATAACCACCTGTTAAATTACTAAATTTGTAATTAAGACTGTCTGCTGCGCCGGCATAAATATGATTACCACTTTGTTCAGCATCTACAGCTCCACCAGCTTTAGTAGCAACTTTAAATGCAGTTGTAAATGAACCGGTACCGCTTTCAGTTGCAACTTTTTGTTCTATTTCTTTAAGTAATTCTTCTGCAAATTTTTCCATTGTGTAGTCATCAGTTTCATTTTCTTCTAACTCACGAATGGCATCAAGGACTTCGGCATCAGAGGAACCACCTGATAATGAACCTGCATAACTGGGATTTACAGCTTTAAGTGCATTAAGAAGAACCTCTTTATATCCTGTGATCTCAGGACAAATACTATAACCTACACTATATGGTGCATGGTCACCGGATACTGTTGCCTCAAGTACCTTAATTGCTACAAAGTTTCTATTTGCAATATCAGGACTACTTGCATTTGGCTTAATTGTAATTGAGTAATCTCCTGCCGCTCCACCAGCATTTGTTGTAACACTAGGCACAACAACCATGCTTACCATAAGCGCAAATGTCAATATTAAACTGACAACTTTCATAATTTTTTTCATGTTCGTTTTCATCCTCTCTTTTTTTTGATTTTTCGGCTTATTGAGGAGAATTTTCCGTTGAGAGCAACACCTCTCCGTCAGTCCTTCGGACTGCCACCTCCATTGCACCGAAGAATTATCGGACAGTCCCGACCCTTCCACCGTCTGCCGACGGTCCCCCTCCCCTCCGACGCCCTATCGGGCTAGGGGAGGTTATAAGAGAGGGCGGGACTGGCTTTTGCGAAGCAAAAGTGCTGAACCTATTGTATGGGAGGTTGGGGTATTGAAAGACTTCGCCCATTTATGACCTCCCCTGCAAGGGGTTTGCAGCGGAAGAATATCCGCCAAGCCAAAGGCTTGCTTTTGCTGAAAGCAAAAGTGCTGAAAGGGGAACCATTTCAAGTAATGCTTGCATTGCGCTGAAATGGTGGAGAGGTATTTATTACATACCAAATTCCCTCATCAAGCCAATTTTTGGAACAAAATAGTTTTAAACATATCGCCTGTGGATATGACTATGCCTTACGGTCCGCATAAGCATATCCCTAAGCCATAGATTTAAATGATATTTGCATTTCCTTTTATAACTGCACATCATCCCCCTATTGTTTTAATTTAATTTGTTAAAGTCGTTCAATTATTCCCTTTGATTATACCATATTTTAGTAAAAATTACAAGGATATATTCATAAAAAATGGGAATATGGGACTTGTTTACATTTTTTATGTCAAGGGGCAAATGCCCCCGTGAACATCTTTTTGATTTTGTAGAGGTACGGCGAGAGTTTTGAGTGGGGTTTGACCTCACTTCGACCTCGTTTCGACCTCGTTTCGACCCCTCTGTCAGACTTCGTCTGACATCTCCATTGCACCGAAGAATTATCTGGCGACACGTTGGATAGTCACCTCTCCGTCAGTCCTTCGGACTGCCACCTCCATTGCACCGAAGAATTATCGGACAGCCGCAGGCTGTCTTTTGCGAAGCAAAAGTGCTGAACCTATTGTATGGGAGGTTAGGGTTTTGAAAACCTTCGGCTGACAGCTCCATTGCACCGAAGAATTATCGGACAGCCGCAGGCTGTCTTTTGCGAAGCAAAAGTGCTGAACCTATTATATGGGAGGTTGGGGTATTGAAGTCCTTTGGCTACTGCCTCCTACGGTAGTGAGATTATTGTGAAGATTCAACTCTCCCTACCTCCCCTATCAGGGGAGGGGAACCACCGCAAGGTGGTGGAGAGGTTAATTTTTTCTTCTTTGTCATACCTTCGGAGTACCGACCTCTCTGTCAGACTTCGTCTGACATCTCCATTGCACCGAAGAATTATCGGACAGCCACAGGCTGGCTTTTGCAAAGCAAAAGTGCTGAACCTTACGCAAGGGAGATTGAGAACTCGCCTACTTCCTAAGTCTACGTTTATTATCCCACATAAGCATGAGGGCTGCGCCGCATACTATAGCAATACCTGCGTACTTAATGCCGTCGGTACCCATGCCGCCTGTACTTGGAAGAGGATCGCCGCCCTGCATTATACCAAGATCCCAGTAGGCTGCGTTCTGTACATATGATGCCTTATTATGGGCAACAACGTCAGCCGCACTTTCAAGCGGGATAGCCGAAACTATGGCATTTTTATCGTTAGCGTTATATTCATACTTAGTTATGAAGTCGTAGCCTTCAAAGTCAGCCTTATATTCGGTAAGATCCTCTGTAGCCACGCTATCATTGGTATTGTTGGTCCTTCTCTGAGAAAGGGTCGCTGTTGCGGAACCGGGCTGATGAGGAGATATAAATGCTACTCCGTCATAGCTGAATGCAACTACATAATCGCCTGCAGGCAAATTATTGAAAGCATAGGTTCCGTCTGCGCCTGTGGTATAGATACCGTCATTAGAAGTACCGTTGCCCAAAGGCTTTTTGTTAATATCCTCGGTTACCTTTATATACTTATTATTTGCCGTGTCTTTGACGAAAAGAGCAACCTTGACATTTTCTATACGATCGCTTTCAGCCGTCTGACGTCTACCATCGCCGTTGGCATCCAGCCATACAACGCCTGATATATTTCTGCCGACAGGAGCTATTCTCGCAACATCGGTAGCGCCTGCGGAAGGATCTGTATATCTACCGTCGGCAGCCTTTGTAATAAAGTATGCCGTGTTGGTATACTGACGACCAATAGTTGTATCGGTAAGCGTTTTACCTTCTGCTGCCACAGGCTCGCACACAAGCTGGATATAAAGCATTCTGCCTGCGCCTACAGCAATATCGGGATCATCGGGACTTACAGCAAAGTAAATACCCGTATGGTTATCGCCGTCTCCTCCCGAGAATGTATGAACAGCTTTGCTTTCATCTCCGCCTGCCGAGATCTTTGTGCCTACGGCAACTGTCGATGTTTTAACGCCCGGTATCTCAGGATCATCCTTATTGCCCCATACATTTGCTATTATTGTCGCATCGGCTTCGTCGGTAAAGTATACATCATACTTGGGATATTCTACACTAACGCCTCTATCGTCGGCGCTTGATGTAAATACCTTAACGCTCTTGACATTTACATGACCGTTATCGTTAAGAATATTTGAAAGTATATCGTATGCATATACCACATTCACGTCATTGGAGCCTGATACGTTGCTGTATGCAAGCATATATACTATCTCCTGATTTTGTTCGGGATAGAGGAGCTGCTCGCTCATGTCGTTAAAGTACTGGGCTTCGCCATATACATTATCCGAAGGCTTATCTATAATATGAGCATATTTATGGTTATCGGTACCGCCTATGGCTGATATACCTATATCCACACTGTCCTGATTGAGGCTATAATCGGCAAAGTTTCTCATATCGCCTGTACCCGTGATAGTGGTCTTGGCTGTAACAAGAGTATTGCCCTCGGCTACGGCAGACATTTCCGTATTGAGAATAACCTCGCCAAGATCTATGTTGTGAGGAGCATTCTCATATTTGAATGTTATGGTTCTTGCCTTTGTATAGCCCTCATCGCCTGCAGCAAATTCAACTGTCAGATTGAAGGTCTCGCCTGCGCCAACTGCGCCGTCGGGTATTCTTATTGTTTGCTTTTCATTATAAGCAGTTATATCTACAGAACCGACTACATTACCATCGGCATCTCTGAACTCAAGCTTCGGAAGCTTATCGCTGCTTATATAGACGCCGCCCTTATCCTTAAGAAGGTTGCCCGTAAGCTTGGTAAGGTCAACATCCATTGTAAGGTTTGTATTATTGCCCCGTACCGCCGTGCTGTTGGTAAATGTCCTTATGCCGTAGAGCCTGTATTTAGGCGAAGCGCCTGAGGACTTGTCGTAATAAGGCACATTGTTTATAAGGTTAGAGCCGTTGTCTACGGCTATCTTTACCTGTGACTTATAGTCTGTAACAAGTAAGCCCATACCTGCCGTATAAGCAGTCTTGACTTCGGTCTTATATTTACCTCTGTTCTGCTTAAGTATATTGTTTTCCGTATCGCCTATATGACCAGGCTTAGTACACTCCCAATACTTTGTAACAACAAAGTTGTTGTCGTTACCGTCGGTATTATTGGTAGCCTTGCGGTTGGTGTGAGTGATCTGGGTCTGATCCTGATCAGCGGAGTCGTAATACTCGCTGCCGGTGTTGAAATAACCAAGCTTTGCGCTATTTAATTTTTTATAGGTATTGCCGTATTCATCCGCTGCGTTTATATTGAGCCAGGATATATCACGCATAGGCTGCATATTTGCGCCCTCTACGTATGACCATGCCTCTAATATATTGGCAGTAGCATAATCTCTGCCTGTAATACAATCATCGCTTACAACAACAGGTATCCTAAAGCCGAAGTAACAGCCGTTTACAATATAACCGTCTCGCATTTCAGCCATAACGGCGGAAATTTTGTTACCGGTTGCTTTTGCAGCTTTATAGGTATCGTACCATGTAAAGTCGCTTTCGGAGTCTGTCTTAAGGTCTGACATATTGCCGCCTGAAGGAGTTGAGGAACCCGTACTTATGGTACCTGTGGAGTTGAAACCGCCGGTCTTTATTGACTCCGTGGTTGAAACGCCCCAAAGGAGGTTGACCTTAGGAGAAAGTCCAAGAGTTTCTGCCTTTGGCTTTATTATTTCGCTCCATGTTCTGCCTATAAGCTGTTGTTCGTTGAAATCGCCGCTTGAGCTTGAATAAGCAGGATCGGTCTCGTCTATGGTCAGCACTGCCGAATCGAACTTCTGAGTAAGATTGGACGCCGTAACGAAATTATCGCTGGGGGCTGAAAGCTGATAGCCGCCCCAGACATCTATCTTATCGCCCTTAGAGGCGGAAGCGTCCCAGTCCTGACCGCTGGTTGACCAGCTATTGCCAAGGAACTGACCCTTAATATTATTGGTAGAATCTCTCTTGCTTGGATCGTTACGGGTAGCTTCCGTAATATCCTTGTCGTTGATATTGGTAGCGCCCTTAGCCATAAATGAGTTGTACTTTATAATATTAAGATCGCCGCTTTCGCTGCCTGTAATATTGTCCTTAGCCTGATCCTCTCCGTTGCCTACTTCGTAATTTTCGTTATCGGTACTTGTGGTGCCGTTTCCGATACCTGCCTGAGTAACATCGGTGCCGCCGAGAGACTTAGCCTTGAAGTCTCTTACGAAGCCTCTTACCGTTACCGTATCGGACTTATTGGTATCGAAAGGTACTATTACCTCAAAGTAGCCTGCGGAATATGCCGCATTGCTGGTACCGAAGCCCTTGCTTGAGAAATCCTTTGAACCCATTGAGTGACCGCCGAAGTTGGTTGGGAAATGCATATTCTCAAAGTCAAATTCGTACTCGTTTACGGTAACAGGGTATGTGCTTACGCCTGCTACATCGGGATTGTTTCCGTTTTTAGCTGCGGAGGGGCTTGTTGTATAATAATTTATTCCATTTTCGGTCTTGGGAACGAACCATTTGCCGCCCCAGTGTATTTCATATTCCTCTGTACCGTATATAGCGGTAACTTCGACCTCGGGATATGAATAGTTAGGCAACTCGGCTTCATTTCTGTTCTCCCAACCATTGTTATAAGGAGCCGCATTTCTGGCGGAGTTTGTTCTCCAACCGTCTGCGTCCCAGTCAAGATTACGCTCCCATGAGCCGTTGTCATCGGGCTGGTAGTTAGGATCGTAATCCCAAAGGAACGGAATGTGCTTTGTTTCGCCGCCCTTTATGGGAACCTTGGACTCCTTAGGAGGATCAGCATCCTCCTGCCAATCTGTTGCAACAGGATAATTGGGCGAAAGAACAAGTATGAATGCGCCGTGTCGCATATTCGTAATTTTATTAGGCGCCTGACCTGATGTATGCACAAGTTCCGGAGCATCTATGGTAATGGTATATTTCTCTCCGGGAACAAGGCTCTTGTATACAAGAGGTCTCAGTGTTCCCTGGTCGGAGCCTGATATATCCCATTCCTGCTTCTTGCCGCTGTATGTGGTTCCGCCTGTCAGCTTAATATGTCTATATTCTGTCGTCTCGGTACTTTTTGCCGTTGAAGAGGTTATCATATAAAGCGTTGCGCTCTTAGCCTCAGTAAACCTTGCATTATAACCGGTGGGAACGGTAAATGTTATACTTGAATCGCTCTTTTCAAGAGTTTTCTTTATATCAATATTTGCATAATCGGTTATCTTGCCCGAATAAGAAAGCCCTGTGCTTGTATCGGTCTCAGTTGGGATTATTTGACCAAATATATTAAGACCGCCTGTTGGATCATCCTTATACTGAGTGTGTACCTCATTGTTATAAACTCCGTCAAGGAGTGAAGCAGAATATACATTTGCAGCGGCTGCAGCTATCTGAGGAAGATATACATATATCCTTGCCGTTCCTTCCGTAGCAGGAGTATTGGGATCCGTCATCCAGACGCTCTTATCCGCAGGATTTGTGGAATTTACAAGAGCAAAGCCCGCAATATAAGCTGAATCCCCGATAGAAAGCTCATAGGTATGATTCGGCTCAAGATTGCTGAAAATATCGGTCTGCAAAGCCGTACCCTTAAAGCTGTGAAGCTCGCTGCTGTTGGTGTATACCTTATTTGTGCCGGTATCGGACAATGCAAAGGAGGTAGTGCTGCTGCCTCCGCTTGCGGAACCGAATACATAAAGCTTTGCGCTCTCGCCTTTATCCGGCACTTTAACGGTAAGCTTATGGTTAGAGCCATTGTCTCTTGCATGGAATGTCAGGTCAACCAGACCTTCAATAGTATAGCTGCCTGTAATATTGCCGTTTCTTTCAAATTTGTCTGTAACATCGACTCCGCTTGAATTTTTAAGTGTAAATACATTGTTTGTTTTATCGGAGTATGCTACTTTTAATATACTATCCATACCGTCGGCAGGAATATAGGTATTTATCTCCTTTGCACTTGTGGAATTACGATAAACAAGATATACATTGGCGTCAACTATATCTTTGTTTGTTGAAGCGCTGTCTAATGTATAAGTAACACTGATATTTGTAATAGCAGCATCCCCTGTTGCCGTTATTACAACAGATTCCGTACCTGCTTTGATTTCACTTGGAGATATACTGAGACCATCATTCGGTGTAATAGTCAGAGTACCCCCGGTAATATTCTTAGGCAATGTGATGGTAAGCTTATCGCCACTCTTAAGATGAAGCTGATTATCGCTTGGGCTGACGCCGAAAAACGCTTCTCCGCCGCCTGTATAAATAATATTATTACCTTCAAGCTTTGTGTTGTTCAATATATAAGCCTCTGCCATTTCCGGCATATCCTCTGTGAAGCTCCAGGTTCTTGTAATACTGTCGCCGTCAGAGGTTGACTTATATTTACCGTAATTGATACCTTCGTCATAGCTGTCGTATTTAATGGTAATAGTATTAATTTTAACTTCGCCATTGGCTGTAATAGGTATGCTTGTTATAGTACCCTTTGTTGAGAATGTAAGGTTACTTGTAACCAAATCGCTCGTTACAGCGCCTACCGTAGATGACAGAGAACCGCCGTCAAATGACACAGAAATCTGTCCGCCTGACATAGTCTTGTCTACGGGAACATTAAGGGTATCTCCACTTGCAAGGTAGAGAGTACCTGCGCTTGCGCCAACAAATTCAAAGTAAGAATCATTGCCGCCATTAAAGGTCATTTTGCCTTCGAGAAGATCCCCGTCGGAAAGATATGCCTTACCTGCGTTCTTGGGAATATCGTCTGTGTTGAAATTCCAAGTATCATTTTCGGCATCGTAAGTACCATAGTTTACTCCGTCGGGTATATCGTAAGCTATACTTATAGCTGTAATTTGAGCAGTTTCATCTGCAGTTATTGTAACAAAGGATATATTATCCTTGTTGAAGAATATATCATCCGTCAGGTCGGTAGTGACCGAACCGCTTGCAGTAACTGTGACCTTACCGCCTGTGTAACCTGCTTCTACAGGCACCTTAAGCTTATCGCCTGCCGCAAGCTCAATATTACCGTCAGCCTTGTAGGAGGAAGAACCCTCACCCTCGTAGGTAATATTGTTAAGGTTTGTAGAAGCATCAAGTGTAACATCGGCTGCCGGCACGCCCTCGCCGTCGAATATCCATTTAGCCGTGTAAGCGTTGTCACTTGAAGGCTCTTCATATTGTCCTGCGCCTGCCGCAGAGTATGTTACTCTGATCTCGGTAATTTGAGTATCGCCGCTTGGCGAAATTGTTATTTTCCCATTTGCTATATCTTCAGCAGTAATTTTATACTCATTATCGCTCTGTGTAATTGTGCCTTTTCCTTCATTAACAGATATTGTTTTGCTAGTATTATAAAGAGTAATAATAAGAGTATCTGCGCCCGGTCTTATTGGAATATCAAGCTTATTACCGCTTTTAAACTTAAAATAGGAAGTCGCTTCGTCTTTACTATTAAACTGTCCGCCATTTTTGTTGCTACTATTAGTATTAGTATAAGTAAGTCCATTAATATCTAATGAACTGGCACTTATTGAGATACTTGTGCCACTATCAGGCATATTGTCTGTAAAGCCCCATACCTCAGCCTTGCTGCTCTTTGTATGAGTACCTCGCTTATTACTGTAATCCGTCAGATCCTGCTCCGCATCGGTATCTCCGCCTGGAGTTGAGGAGTAGGTTACTGTGATATAGGTTATGTCTAAATCGCCTGTACCCTTATTTGAAATTGTTACATAACCGCCGGATATTAATGACGTAATGTCAATATCTTTATGCTCTCCTGTTGCATAGGTCTCAGAGCCTATGGTTGCTATTCCCTTTATGGACTTAAATGATAGCTTTGAAGCATTACTGCCTGCGGGTATTTTTATGCTCTTTTCACCCTCTGGAACATCAGGAATTGGATCGGCTTCATCTTTAGCAGCACTTGAATTTATTCTAAGTGAAACTTCATCAGTACTCGGAGCATGTCTTATTACTGCATATAGACCAACCTTAATGCCATTTATATCATCGCCATCGCCTAAATATACATTATCTGAGGCAGATGCAGGCATGTTAGCAGCTTCATCAAACCTCCACTCTTCCTTATCATCGGTTTTGCTGTGACTACCTATCTTCCTATCGCCTA
>CANQIA010000028.1 GCA_947624015.1 uncultured Clostridia bacterium | reverse complement strand
CCTTAAGGATACTGTTCTACAAAGCTATTATAGTACAAAATATAAAATATGTCTATAAAAATCAAAACTTTTTAAAAAAAAGTATTTTTTACTTATTCTTGTTAAGCATCATGGCTCTTACCTTTAAAGGAAGTCCCATAAGGTTGATAAAGCCTTCGGCATCCTTATGTGAGTAAAGCTCGCCTGTTGTAAAGCTTGCAAGCTCGGAGTTGTAAAGGCTGTAAGGAGAAGTTGTGCCTGCGCTTATTATATTGCCCTTGTAAAGCTTGAGCTTTGCGGTGCCTGTAACGTACTGCTGAGTTACGTCAACAAATGCACCAAGAGCCTCTCTTAAAGGAGTGAACCACTCGCCTCTGTAAATAAGGTCGGCATACTTTACTCTTACGACCTCTTTATAGTCTGTGGTAGCTCTGTCAAGGCAGAGATATTCAAGATCTCTGTGAGCGGCATATAATATTGAACCGCCGGGAGTTTCGTATACGCCTCTTGATTTCATGCCTACTACTCTGTTTTCCACAAGGTCTGTTATACCGATACCGTTTTCTCCGCCTATCTTGTTGAGATAAGTCATAAGCTCAAGGGGCTGCACAGGCTTGCCGTCAAGAGTAACGGGTATGCCCTTTTCAAAGCCTATCTCCACATATGTGGGAGTATCGGGAGCCTGCTCGGGAGAAACACCAAGCTTTAAAAGAGTGTCATATTTAGGCTCATTTGAAGGATCCTCAAGGTCAAGACCCTCGTGGCTTATGTGCCAAAGGTTTGAATCTCTTGAATAGGAATCCTCCTTCTTCATGGGAACATCGATGCCTCTGTCGATAAGGTACTGTATCTCATCATCTCTGGACTGAAGAGTCCATTTGTCATCTCTCCATGCGGCTATTATCTTTATTTGGGGAGCAAGAGCCTTAATTGTAAGTTCAAATCTTATCTGATCGTTGCCCTTGCCTGTTGCTCCGTGGCATATAGCGTCGGCGCCTTCCTTAATGGCAATGTCAACAAGCTTTTTGGCAATAAGGGGTCTGGCAATAGAAGTACCCAAGAGATATTTGTCCTCATATACACAGCCTGCCTTTACCATAGGGTAAATATAGTCTGTAATAAGCTCCTCTCTTACATCCTCCACATATATCTTTGAGGCACCTTGTTTTATGGCTTTTTCCTCAAGACCCTCTGTTTCGTAGTCTGTAAGACCCACATTTATACAGGCGGCTATGACCTCTGCGTCATAGTTTTCCTTGAGCCATGGGATAATAACAGATGTATCAAGACCGCCGGAATAAGCAAGTACGATTTTCATAAATATAACCTCCGTTTCAGTAAATTGTTATTATTATACACTGTATGCAATAAATATGCAAGTCTTTTTTTCAAAAAAATATTTTTTGAGCATATGCACACAAAATTGATCAAAATATGAATAATATTTGTTTATTCCTTTAAAAATAAAGCATTAAATATTGCATATAAACCGCTGAGATATAAATTTTAAAAAAAATTAAGCAAAAAGGTGTTGCATAATATTCATTAATAATGTATAATTATTAGTATATTTTTTACTGTACATTTCAAATAAAAAGTATTATAATAGGAAATGATTTTTTAATTCGGAGGTCTAATATGATAAAGGTTGGTATAATAGGCGCAACAGGATATGCCGGACAGGAGCTTGTAAGGCTTATAGAACAGCATCCGAAAGCGGAAACAGTTACACTTACATCTCAGTCCTATGCAGGCGAAAGCTATGATAAGGTCTATTCGGGCTACGCCCATAAAAGCTATGTATGTGAAGAGGAAGATATTGAAAAAATGGCAGATGAATGCGACGTTATTTTTTTGGCGCTTCCCCACGGCGTTGCCAGTAAGAAAGTAAACAACGACATTTTAAACAAGGTAAAGATAATCGATCTGGGAGCGGATTTCAGATTACAGGATATAGAAGTGTATGAGAAATGGTATACCACCCATTACTCAAAGGATATACTTCCCGAAGCCGTGTACGGTCTTTGCGAGATAAACAGAGATAAGATAAAGGGCAAGCGTATCGTGGGAAATCCCGGCTGCTATACTACCTGCTCCATACTCTCTCTCTATCCTCTTGTAAAGGAAAAAATGATAGATCTTTCTTCTATAATAATAGACGCAAAATCAGGCGCCACGGGAGCGGGAAGAGGTCTTTCGCTGCCCAATCATTATTGCGAGCTTAACGAATCTGTAAAGGCATATAAGATAGCCTCACACAGGCATACCCCGGAAATAGAGGAGCAACTGAGCTATGCGGCAGGAGAAAAGGTGGTATTGAGCTTTACTCCGCATCTTATACCTATGGACAGAGGTATACTTGCCACGTGCTATGCGCTTCTTAACAATAATTATTCTTATGCCGATATAAGAAGGGCATATGAGAAGTATTATGATAACGAATATTTTATAAGGCTTACAAGGGAAGGAGTTTTCCCTGAAACAAAGTGGGTAAAGGGTTCCAATTTTGTGGATATAGGCTTTACCATTGACGAGAGAACGGGCAGAGTCATAGTGATAGGAGCTATCGACAATCTCTTTAAGGGCGCCGCAGGTCAGGCGGTGCAGAATATGAATATCTTATTTGGTCTGGAGGAAAAGACAGGTCTTGACTATATACCTATTTTCCCGGCATAGGAGGTAAATATGAATATTATAAACGGAAATGTTACTTCGCCCAAGGGCTTTAAGGCGGCAGGAAATGCCGTAGGTATAAAAAAACAAAAAAGCGATGAAAACATGGGTCCTTTTGAAAGCAAAAAGGATATGGCTGTGATAGTAAGCGAAAAACCGTGTACCGCATCGGGCTGCTTTACCACCAATGTTGTAAAGGCTGCCCCCGTCCTGTGGGATATGAAGACTGTAAACAACAAAATAACAGGCATAGTTGCCAACAGCGGCAATGCAAATGCCTGTACGGGACAGCAGGGGCTTAAGGACACGGAGGATACGGCGGCAAAGCTTGCCGCTCTCATAGGCGCCCGGGCTGAAAATGTGCTTGTGTGTTCCACAGGCGTTATAGGTGTAAATCTGCCTATGGATATTATATTAAAGGGCGTTAAGAGTACATATGCTCTTGCAGGCGACAGCTATGAAAAAGGACTGTCCGCTGCCGAAGCCATAATGACTACGGATACAAGAAGCAAAACTGCTGCCGTTACCCTGGAGATAGGCGGAAAGACCGTTACATTGGGCGGTATGGCAAAGGGCTCCGGCATGATAAATCCCAATATGGCGACCATGCTCTGCTTTATAACCACAGACTGCGCCATATCAAAGCCTATGCTTGACAAGGCGTTAAAGTATTGCGTGCGCGATACATTCAACATGATATGCGTAGACGGAGATATGTCCACTAACGACACGGTGCTGTGTATTGCCAACGGCATGGCGGAGAATACCGAAATAACCGAAGAAAACGCCGATTTTGAAGAATTCAAAAAGGCTCTTTACCATATAAACAAGAAGCTTGCCATGGACTGCGCAGACGACGGCGAAGGCGCAACAAAGCTTATCGAAGCCAATGTAAAGGGCGCCGCAAATGAAGAAGAGGCAAGAAAGATGGCTTTGAGCGTAGTTTCATCTTCACTGCTTAAGGCGGCTATATTCGGCGAAGACGCCAACTGGGGAAGAGTTCTTTGCGCCATGGGTTACAGCGGCGCCGACTTTGACCCTATGGCGGTCACTATTGAGTTTCGAAGCGCTAAGGGTATTATAAGACTTATGGACAAGGGTACGCCCATAGTTTTCGACGAGGAAAAGGCTGCAAATATATTGTCCGAACACAATATATTCATAGATATGTATCTGGAAGAGGGCAGCGGCTTCGCAACAGCTTGGGGCTGCGATCTGACTTATGATTATGTTAAGATAAACGGAGATTATAGGAGTTAGATCGGTGTTTGACGGGGGGAGCCACAACGGCTCCCATTGCAAACACTTATTTAAAAAAGGAGAATCAAAATGGAAAACATTATAAATAAGGCAAGCATACTTACGGAGGCTCTGCCTTATATAAAGAAATTCTCAGGCATAACCGTCGTAATAAAATACGGCGGCGCAGCTCTTGTAAATGAGAAGATAAAGGAAACCGTCATAAAGGACATTGCCCTTATGAAGTTTGTAGGCTTCAGACCCGTTGTGGTACACGGCGGAGGCAAGGATATAAACAAGGCCTTGGAAAGAGTGGGTATAGAGCCTGTTTTCAAGGACGGCTTAAGAGTTACCGACGAGCCCACAATGGAAATAGTACAGCAGGTCCTTGCAGGCAAGCTCAACAAGGATATTGCCACAGAGCTTTGCCAGCAGGGAATAAACGCAGTAGGCATATGCGGTAAGGACGCAGGCTTTATGAAGGTAAAAAAGGCTATGCCAAAGGGTATGGACATAGGTCTTGTGGGAGAAGTCACAGAGGTAAATACCGATCTTATAAATACGCTTTTGGACAACGATTTTGTGCCGGTCATTTCATCCATAGGCGTAGACGAAAAGGGTACCAGCTATAATGTGAACGCCGATTATGCCGCCGTTGCCGTGGCAGGCGCTCTTAATGCGGAAAAGCTTGTATTTATAACCGATGTGGCAGGTATTATGAAGGATGTGAACGATCCCGACAGCGTTATTTCATTTATAGATGTAGATTCGGTAAGGGAAATGATAGCCGACGGCACCATATCGGGAGGTATGATACCCAAGGTTGAGTGCTGTATAGCGGGAGTCGAGGCAGGAGTGAACAACGTGCATATACTTGACGGCAGGATAGCTCACTGTCTTATACTTGAAATATTTACAAAAAACGGCGTAGGCACACTTGTGGAGAAGAAATAGGAGGAGAATATGAAAATATCGGATATAGGCGAAAAATATGTAATGCATACTTATAACCGTTTTCCGCTTACCTTTGTAAGGGGCGAGGGAATGTATGTTTATGACGACGAGGGCAAGGAATACCTTGACTTTGTTGCGGGTATCGCCGTAAACTCATTGGGACACAATAACAAAAGGCTTGTAGCTGCCATTTCGGAGCAGGCTTCTAAGCTCATACACATATCCAACCTATACTATTCGGAGCCTCAGTGCTTGCTTGCCAAGAAGCTTGCGGAGAACGGAGATCTTGACAAGGTGTTCTTTTGCAACAGCGGCGCCGAGTCCATAGAGGCGGCTCTTAAGCTTGCCAGAAAATACGGCTCAAAGACGGGAAGACAAGAAATAGTTACGATGATACATTCATTCCACGGCAGAACATTCGGCGCAGTTACCGCTACGGGTCAGAGCCATTATCATGAGGGCTTCGGCGATATGCTGCCCCATATAAAATACGCAGAGTTCAACAATATAGACTCTGTAAAGGCTGCGGTAAATGAAAATACGGTCGCCATACTTATGGAGCCTGTCCAGGGCGAGGGCGGTATTATACCTGCGGATAAAGAATTTTTGCATCAGGTAAGGAAGCTGTGTGACGAAAAGGATATACTTCTTATGTTTGACGAGGTACAGTGCGGCGTTGGTCGTATCGGTACGCTCTTTGCATATCAGCATTACAATGTGGTACCCGATGTAATGTCTACGGCAAAGGGCATTGCGGGAGGTATCCCCTGCGGAATAATGATGGCAAAGGCAAGTGTTGCGGAAAGCTTTGCTCCCGGCGACCATGCCTCTACATTCGGCGGCAATCCCCTTGCGGCAGCGGCGGGAAACGTAGTTATAGACGAGCTTTTAGGCGGTGTGCTTGATAATGTAAGGGAACAGGGAGCATATCTTGAAAAACGCCTTGATGAGATCGCCTGCAAATACGACTTTATAAAGGAAAGAAGAGGCGTAGGTCTTATGCAGGGCATAGAGCTTGACAGACCTGTTGCCGAATATATATCAAGAGCCATAGACAATGGGCTGCTGCTTATAAACGCAGGGAAAAATGTAATAAGATTCGTGCCGTCGCTTATCGTTGAGAAAAAGCATATAGATAAAGCAATGGAAATTCTCGACAAAATTATGGAATATTAATATTGACTACAATTTAACAATGTATTATAATAAAGCTATTAATTTTTTAGGAGGAAACAAAAATGGAGAGAGTTTACAATTTTTCGGCAGGTCCTTCAATGCTGCCTGTTGAGGTTTTAGAACAAGCGCAAAAGGATATGCTCAACTATGGCGGCTCAGGTATGTCCGTTATGGAAATGAGTCACCGCTCAAAGTGGTTCGACGATATTATAAAGAGCGCAGAAGCTGATCTGAGAGAGCTTATGAACGTGCCTGACAATTACAAGGTAATGTTCTTACAGGGCGGCGGCTCAACTCAGTTTGCAATGATTCCTCTTAACCTTATGACCGGCGGCAAGTGCGATCTTGTAAACACGGGACAGTGGTCAAAGAAGGCTATGGCAGAGGCTAAGAAGTTCGGTACGGTAAATGTGGTAGCCAGCTCAGAGGATAAGGTATTCAACTATATACCTGCTCTTGACAAGGCTTCATTCAGCCCCGATGCGGACTATTTCTATATTTGCTATAACAATACAATATACGGTACAAGATATACTCAGCTTCCCGATACGGGAAATGTGCCTCTTGTAGCGGATATGTCCAGTATGATAATGTCTGAGGAAGTGGATGTAAGCAAGTTCGGTCTTATATTTGCAGGCGCTCAGAAGAATATAGGACCCGCAGGCGTTACCGTTGTAATAATGAGAGAGGATCTTATAGGTAATGCCAAGGAGGATTGTCCTACTATGCTTAACTACAAGACCCATGCAGATGCAGGCTCACTTTACAATACACCTCCATGTTATTCCGTATACATTGCAGGTCTTGTATTCAAGTGGCTCAAGGAAAAGGGCGGCGTAGCAGCCATGCAAAAGATAAATGAGGAAAAGGCTGCCATATTATATGATTTCCTTGACAACTCCATGATGTTCAGAGGTACCGTAGTGCCTAAGGACAGATCCCTTATGAATGTTCCTTTCGTTACCGATGACGACGATCTGAACGCTAAGTTCATAAAGGAAGCCACAAACGCCGGCTTTGTAAACCTTAAGGGACACAGGACAGTAGGCGGTATGAGAGCAAGTATATACAACGCTATGCCTGTTGAAGGCGTACAGAAGCTTGTTGAATTTATGAAGAAGTTTGAGACAGACAATAAATAAGGAGATTTTTTCAATGTATAATATATTGACACTCAATAAAATATCTAAGGTAGGTTTAGGTCAGCTTACAGATAACTATACCGTATCCGATGATGTCAAGGATCCTGACGCTATACTTTTGAGAAGCTTTAAAATGCACGATATGGAGCTTCCCGACAGCTTACAGGCTGTTGCTCGCTGCGGCGCAGGCGTAAACAATATCCCTATCGACAAGTGCGCAGAAAAGGGCATTGTGGTATTCAATACTCCCGGCGCCAATGCAAATGCCGTTAAGGAGCTTGTTATAACAGCGCTTTTACTTACTTCAAGAGATATTATGGGAGGCTATGAATGGGCTCAGTCCTTAAAGGGCGAAGAAGGTATCGCCGCTAAGGTGGAAAAGGGCAAGTCCTCCTTTGCAGGTCAGGAAATAAAGGGCAAGACTCTTGGCGTTGTAGGCTTAGGCGCCATAGGAGTGCTGGTAGCCAATGGGGCTGCCGCTCTTGGCATGAAGGTAATAGGATACGATCCTTACTTTACTATCAAGAACGCTCTTGCTCTTGACAACAGCGTTAAGTTCACCGACGATCTGAATGATATATACGAGGCGGCTGACTATATCAGCGTACATGTTCCCGCTACAAAGGAAACTGCCAATATGATAAACGCAGACAGTATCGCAAAGTGTAAAGACGGCGTAAGGATACTTAACTTTGCAAGAAACGAGCTTGTTGACGCAGAGGCTGTAAAGGCTGCTCTTGAAAGCGGTAAGGTAAAATTCTATGCTACGGATTTCCCCAATGAAAGCACAGTAGGGGTCAAGGGTATAATAACTATCCCTCACTTAGGCGCATCTACCGCAGAGGCTGAGGACAACTGCGCCGCTATGGCAGCAAATGAAATGATGGAATACCTTGAAAAGGGCAATATAATCAATTCCGTAAACTATCCCAATGTTGCGGCGCCTATGACAGCAGGCTGCAAGAGAGTATGCGTGCTTCATAAAGCGGAGGCTGAGGTTGCCGCTGCCGTTGGTACGGCAAGCCAGCTCGTTACAAAGACCAGAGGCGACTACGGCTACACAATAGCCGACGTTACCGATGCGGATACAGACAAGATAAGCGCTGTTGAGGGCGTTATAAAGGTAAGAGTAATAGGTTAATGTTAAAAAAGAGGCTGTTGCGCTTATACCTATGTCAATATAGGTATAAATGCGACGGCTTTTTTAATTTTGCACTTGACAAAATCTTCTGCCTTTGTTATACTCAATATGTTATGCCGCACGAATAGGTTTATAAGTTGGATATTCCACACCGAACTCGGCGAGTTTTGTTTAAGGAGGTGTACCCGAATGTACGCAATTATCGAAACAGGCGGAAAGCAGTACAAGGTAGCTGAAGGCGATGTTATCACTGTAGAAAAGTTAGGCGTTGAGGCTGACTCTAAGTTTACATTTGACAAGGTCGTAGCCGTATGCGACGGCGAAAGCTATAAGTTTGGTACCGACGCTTCTTCCGCAAGTGTAGAAGCTACTGTAATTGGCGACGGTAAGGCTAAGAAGGTCATCGTTTACAAGTATAAGCCAAAGAAGGGCTTCCACAAGAAGAAAGGTCACAGACAGCCTTTCACTAAGCTGAAGATCGACAAGATCAATGCTTGATGCTTGAAAAATGATAGAAATAAGAATAAAAAGAGATCCTCAGGACAGAATATCCTCAGTCAGCGTAAATAACCACGGCGATCCCATAGTGTGTTCGGCAGTATCCATACTTCTGCTCAATACTCTTAACAGTATAGAGGTATTTACGGATGCGCTTTTCAGCTATGAAGGAGCCGAGGAAGGCGGAGCTTCGGTACTTACCATAGTGCGCTATGATGACTGCGGAAGGGCGGAGCTTCTTATGAACAGCCTTGTTTTGGGATATAAGTCCATTGAGGAAAGTTATGGAAATGAAATTGTTGTAATTGATTAGGAGGTGCAAGTGATGCTTAGAATAAACCTTCAGTTATTTGCTCATAAAAAGGGTGTTGGTTCCACTAAGAACGGTCGTGACTCAGAATCCAAGAGATTGGGCGCCAAGAGAGCGGATGGTCAGGTAGTAAGAGCCGGCAATATCCTTTTCACTCAAAGAGGTACTAAGATACATCCCGGTATCAATGTTGGCAAGGGCGGCAACGATACGCTTTTTGCTCTTGTAGACGGCAGAGTTAAGTACGAGAGACTGGGTAAGACTAAGAAGCAGGTTTCAGTTTATCCCGTAGCCGAGTAATTATATTGTATTGAAACTGACCTAAAATTAGGTCAGTTTTTTTCTCTTAAAGATACCGATATAAATGAGAGAATAAAATTTGTATGGAATAATAAGGTTTAAAAGGAAGTGATAATATGTTTGTAGACAGAGCCAAGATCCACATAAAGGGCGGCAACGGAGGCAACGGCGCCGTAAGCTTTTACAGAGCCAAGTATATAACCCATGGGGGACCCGACGGCGGAGACGGAGGCAAAGGCGGCGATGTAATATTTGTAGCTGACGAAGATATGAATACGCTTATGGACTTTCGATATAAGAGATTGTTCAAGGCGGCTCCGGGACAGGACGGAGGCAAGAGGAACTGTACAGGTGCAGACGGAGATGATATAATAATAAAGGTGCCGGTAGGCACTGTTATAAGAGAGGCAAACAGCAACAAGGTAATGGCGGATCTTACCGTAAACGGACAGTCAAAGACTATCATTAAGGGCGGCAAAGGCGGAAAAGGCAATCAGCACTTTGCCACGCCTACAAGACAGGCGCCGCGCTATGCCGAAAGAGGCAGGATATCAAAGGAGTACGATGTTATACTGGAGCTGAAGCTTATAGCCGATGTAGGGCTTATAGGCTTTCCCAATGTAGGCAAGTCCACAATACTTTCAATGGTAACAAACGCCAATCCGAAGATAGCCAATTATCACTTTACTACCCTTTCTCCCAATCTGGGGGTAGTGCGCAGCCGCTGGGGAGAGGATTTTGTAATGGCGGATATTCCCGGGCTTATAGAGGGCGCCAGCCAGGGCGTAGGCTTGGGTCATGAATTTTTGCGCCATGTTGAGAGGACAAAGGTGTTTATACACGTTGTAGACGGAGCCGCTATCGAGGGTACCGATCCAATAGACAATATAGAAAAGATAAACGACGAGCTTGAAAAGTACAAGGAGGGACTTTCAAAGCGCCCTACCGTAATAGCCGTAAACAAAATGGATATACCCGAAGCCCGTGAGAACTATGATAAAATAAAGGCAAAATACGAAAGCGACACTGTTAAAGTGTTTCCCGTGTCGGCAGCCACCAATACGGGTCTTGACGATATGCTTTCGGCAGTAGCCCGGCTTCTCAAGGAATATCCCGAGGATATAGTCTTTGAGGAGGACTATGACGAATACGATGAGATAGTTGAAGAAAGCGCACCTTTTACCGTAGAGCAGTATAGCGAGCATTACTTCGTTGTAGAGGGTACAGGCGTTGAAAAAATGATGGGTTATACCAATATAGATACAGAAAAGGGCTTTGCCTTTTTCCAGAAATATCTGAGAGAAAAGGGCATTATAGCCGCTCTTGAGGAAAAGGGCATACAAGAAGGGGACACAGTCAAGATATACGATCTGGAATTTGAGTTCTACCACTAAGGAGGTACACTATGACAAGCAAGCAGAGAGCATTTTTAAGAAAAATGGCAAGCAAGCTCACACCTGTTGTTTCAATAGGCAAGGGCAGTGTGACGCCTGAGGTGGTAAAAAGCATTGGGGAAGCTCTTGAGGCAAGGGAGCTTATAAAGGTAAATGTACTGGATAACTGCCTTGACGATGTAAGATATGTGGCAGAGACCTCGGGAGAAAGGACAAGAGCCGAGGTCGTACAGGTGATCGGTAGAAAATTCGTGCTTTACAGACCTAAAAAGAATAAGCCGATAATAGAGCTGCCGAAATAAAAACAGTCTTAAATAGCCAAAAAGCGGCGCATTATACAACGATCAAAAGGAGGAAAGAGTATGAACGTACTTGTATGCGGAGGCGCAGGATATATAGGCTCTCACACTGTGTATGAGCTTATTGAGCGCGGACATAACGTAGTTGTGGCAGACAATCTTGTTAAAGGACACAGAGAGGCTGTTCACAGCGCAGCCAAGTTCTATGAAGGCGATCTGAGAGACGCCCTGTTTTTGGACAAGGTGTTTAAAGAGAATAAAATAGACGCAGTCATAGATTTTGCGGCATTTTCACTTGTGGGAGAAAGCGTTACACGACCCTTGAAGTATTTTGACAACAATGTATACGGCACAATAAGGCTTCTTGAGGCTATGAACAGAGCAGGCGTAAAGAAAATAGTATTTTCATCTACGGCTGCTACATACGGAGAACCCGAAAGCATACCCATAGTTGAAAGCGACAGCACGGTTCCCACAAATCCCTATGGAGAAAGCAAGCTGACAGTCGAAAAGATACTTAAATGGAGCGACAATGCCTATGGCATAAAATATGTGGCGCTCAGATACTTTAATGCGGCAGGCGCCCATATTTCAGGGGAGATAGGAGAGGATCACGATCCCGAAAGCCATTTGATACCCATTATTTTACAGGTGGCTTTGGGCAAGAGAAAGCAGATAGCCGTTTTCGGCGACGATTATCCTACTCCCGACGGTACTTGCGTAAGGGATTATATCCATGTTACGGACTTGGCAGACGCCCATATAAAAGCCATTGAAAAGCTTTTTGCGGACAATACCAGCGCCGTATACAATCTTGGCAACGGAAAGGGCTTTAGCGTAAAGGAGGTCATAGAAGAAGCGAGAAAGGTAACGGGCAATGATATAAAAGCCGTTACCGAGGGCAGACGCCCGGGAGATCCCTCCACACTTATAGCGTCAAGCGAAAAGGCTGTAAAGGAATTAGGCTGGCAGCCTCGCTTCAATACCCTTTCACAGATAATAGAGACTGCCTGGAAATGGCACAGCTCTCATCCCGACGGCTATAAAAAATAGACAAAAATCAATGCAAATTATTGTGAAAAATACAGATAGATATTCACATTAAATTAATTGTTTTTGAGATTAAAAAGTAGTATACTTAATATATATCGTCTTTTGACGAAAATTTTATTATAAATTATTTAAGGAGGAATAAACCAATGAGTAAAAGTTTAAAAAGAATTTTAAGCTCATTATTGGCAGTTACGATGTTGGTTTCTTGCGTTATTTTTGTGGGAACGGGCAGCGTTGCTGTAGGTGCGGCTGAGATCAAGGCTCAGAGTGCAGGTTGGCATGAGGTTGCTTACACCGAGTGGACACCGGTTTCAGGCGCAGCAAAATATGAAGCATATGTAAAGACTGCTTCAGCAAGCGATTGGACAAAGCTTGACGATATGCTTATACGTCAGTATAATACATATTGCCGTGCAGATGCTCTTGGTCTTGCCGCAGGCACATACAATATGAAGATAGTAGCCAAGGACAGCAGCGACGCAGAAATAGCGAGCTATGTGTCAGGCGCTATTACCGTTGACAACTATGATCGTTCAGGCTTTGCTTTTTCAAAGAATTCGCCTGCAAAGTCTGCTTCAGGCGGCTACAACGATGACGGTACTCCAAAGTCAGGCGCAAGGATACTGTATATTACAGACGAAAACAAAGATACAGTTACTCTTTCTATAAAACAAGGCAAAAACGATGTAGAGTGTGTAGGTCTCGGCGCTATTATAAAGGGCTTAGAGAAGCAAGATGAAACAAGACCCCTTATAGTTAGATTCATAGGTCATATAACGGATCCCAAATCAGAGCAGAATCTTAATCAGTTGGATATAAAGAAGTCTCTTGCGCCTATTACATTCGAGGGCGTAGGACCCGATACTATTATTAAGTTTGCCTTTAATGTAGTGGATTCAACCAATATTGAGTTCAGAAACATGGGCTTCAAGGATATGACTACAAAAGACGAGGACGGCGTTACGATAAAGGGTGGTCAGAACATATGGGTACACCATAATGATTTCTTCTACGGCGGACACGGTTCCGACAAGGATCAGGCAAAGGGCGACGGTTCTGTTGATTTAAAGGACGCTTCAAACTTTATTACCGTTTCCGATAATCATTACTGGGATTCAGGAAAGGTCAATCTTTGCGGTTTAGGCGAAGAACCTCATGATCACTACATTACATATTCCAGAAACTGGTTTGACCATTCCGACTCCAGACACCCAAGAGTAAGAGGTTATTCTGTACATGTATACAATAATTTCTATGACGGTGTTTCAAAGTACGGCGTTGGCGCTACAAGAGGCAGCTCTGTATTTGTAGACAGCAACTATTTCAGAAATACAACATATCCTGTACTTATATCAAAGCAGGGTACAGACGCTCAAGGCGATAGTATCTTCAGCGAGGACGGCGGTATCATAAAGATGTACGGCAATATTATGGTAGGTCAGGAATACAAGTATATTGAAGGCGCAAAAGAAGACGGTACTTACAGTCAGAATGCAGACGGATATTCCGTAAAGAACAGAACGGATACTCTTCCTTCATCACTTGTTACTCTTGTAGGCGGAACACCATACAATAACTTTGATACAAACTCAAGTGTAGATCTTGGCTTAGGCATTTCAAAGCTTGGTATATTGGATGCAAAGGATGTTCCTTCAAAGGTCGTAATGGAAGCAGGTCGTATCGATATGAGCAATTTCAGATATGACTTTAAAAACGACAATGCCACAGATAAAGATTATAATAACGATCCCGAACTTGAGAAGAAGCTTGCCGCACTTAGTAACACTATTATCAATTTCGGCGGCGAAGTAAAGACTCAGCCGAATACAAGCATGGCTCCCGAGAGTACTCTTGGCGTAGACGGCAATACGGCTTATCAGGAAAAGGCAAAGGTTTATGAGGACAGAGTCAAGGATCTTCCAAAGGAGACCGATCCTACAGGCAACAAGGCTACCGGCGGCGGAACAACGGGTCAGGATAATATAATTTCAACCGACATGACATACGGAAAAGCTGACTTTGGCAACAGCAAGTACTTTACAGAGTCAGGCGGCTCAACTAATGTATATGCTCATGATACCCGTGATGCTATAAGAATTAAGAAGGCAGGTTCTATATCCTTCACGGTAGCAGAAGGCGCTACCATAAAGATCTGCGCAGCAGGTGCAAATGATACTGATAACACAAGGACTCTTACGCTTTCAGGTCCTGTAAGTAAGACTGTTACTCTTCCCGTAGCTTCAAGCGAATATCCTGAGGTTACTTATGCGGAAGATGCTCCGGCAGGCACATACACTATTAATGTAACTAAAGATGCAGATATTAACAAAATATCCATTACATTTAAGAATAAGCCTGCTGATCCGACAACTACCACTGAGGTAACATCTCAGCCTACGACCGATGACGTTGATAATGATTCAACAACCAGTACAACTCAGGCGCCTCCTGTTGTTGGCGATGTTTACGGCGATGCAGACGGCAGCGCTCAGTTGGGTATCGTTGATGCAGCCGACTTATTCAACTTTGTACTGAACGGCGTTATCGCTCAGGACAACGGCACTATTACAAGCGGCAACATTGTAGAATCAGGCTGGATGCATTGGCTCGACGTTAATGCTGATAATGCTATCGACTCAGCCGACGTTGCAGAGGTACTCCAGAAGGTACTTGACAGCAACTATAAGATGCCTGTTGAAAGATAATTTTTAAAATAAGACTGCTTCGGCAGTCTTATTTTTTTGTGTAATTGTTGCAGAGCAAAATAAAAGAGCAGCTTAAGCGCCTAAGGCGCTTTTTTTAATGGGAATTTTCAAAATGTCACACTTTGTCGCATTTTATATGATAGCATTTTTTTGGGGGAAATATCTCCCAAAGGAGGTGCTTAATATGCTTAAATTCAGAATAGTTGGACAGGAGCTTAAGCGACTTGATGTCACAAAGGTCGTGTCCGATACAAGAAACTATTTAATGGCTGAATTTAATTTAATTGACGAGGAATGGCGGCATGCTCCTGTTATAACTGCAACATTTGACAGAACGGATAAGGAGAATTGCTGCTACAGCATAGTGCTTAAGGGCAAAATATGCCCCGTACCTTGGGAAGTCCTTACAGATGAAGGGATAATGGAGGTGTCCTTACAGTGTGGGAACTGCTCAGGGGAAAAATGTATTACCACAAATACGGTGGCTGTCAGAGTACATAGCTGCGGAAAAAAATGCGGACTTATACCAACACAGGCAAGTCCCGGATTGTATCAGCAGCTTGTTGAGAGAGTGGAAAAGACAGAGGAGGAATTAAGGTCAATGATACCTATAACCATAGAAGAAATATCCGAGATATTTTCGGATCGCATAAATAAGGAGGAATAATATATGAGTAAATTTTTGGATCTAACGGGTCTAGCAGCGTTAGTTGAAAATATAGATAATGAGCTTGCGACCAAGGTGGACAAGGAGAGCGGTAAGAGCTTAAGTACAAATGACTTTACAAACGAGTACAAAACAAAGCTGGAAGGAATAGGAGAAGGGGCAAATAAGACTACCGTAGACAACAGCTTAAGCCCGTCCAGCACAAACCCTGTGCAGAATAAAATTATAAAGGCGGAGCTTGATAAGAAGCTCAATATAAGTCAAAAAGGATCTGCGGGAGGAGTAGCCGAACTGGGCGCAGACGGTAAGGTGCCTGCGGCACAGCTTCCAAGCTATGTGGACGACGTTATTGAGGGCTATTTCAGCGGAGGCAAGTTCTACAAGGAAAGCGCTCACACGACCGAAATAAAAAGCGAAAGCGATAAGATATATGTGGATATATCTTCAAAGAAGATATACAGGTGGTCAGGCAGCGCTTATGCGGAAATATCCTCAAGCCTTGCTTTGGGTACTACGTCAAGTACTGCCGGCAGAGGCGACTGGACAAAGACGGCTTACGATCACTCTAAGACCGAGCATGCGCCTACAACAGCGGCAACCCAGTCCGCTATGGGACTTATGAGCGCAGCAGATAAGACTAAGCTTGACAATATCACTGCCATTACTACGGCAGAGGTCGATGCGCTGTTTGAGTAAGGAGACGGTCATATGAAATATTTGAATTTGGAGGGTCTGAAAAGATTTCTTGCAAAGCTTATGACAAAGATAGCGGAGGCTTTTGATACTCTTGCAAATAGTGTAGACGCCATTGAAAAGAGAATACCTGCGCCAACGACTGCAGACACAGGCAAATATCTGAGAGGCGACGGAACATGGGCTGTGCCGCCGGATACCAAGACCACAGTGGACAACAGCTTAAACGCATCCAGTACAAA
>CANQIA010000027.1 GCA_947624015.1 uncultured Clostridia bacterium | reverse complement strand
CTGCGTCGTCTTCGGTTGCTGCATCGTCTTCAACAACTGCGTCGTCTTCGGTTGCCGCGTCGTCTTCAACAACTGCGTCATCTTCAACTGCCGGAGCTTCTTCAGATATCTCTGATGCGGCTGAGATAACATCATCAACGCCTAAGACGCCGTCAACGTCTGCATTAGCAGATATTATGTTCGTAAACATAGCTGAAACCAACATAACAAAAGCTAACACACGGCTAATAGTTCTTTTAGTAGAACCATTTTTCATGTTAAAATTCCTCCTTTTTTATTTGTTATGAATATTCTTGGTGGAGAAATGTGCATACTTTCTCCTAAGAATATTGTACAACTAGAATTATAAAGGGTTTTTGTCAAAAAGTCAATTTGTTTTTTCAAAATATTTGTTTCATTAATGCACAAATATATGGCATTTTTTTTGTAAGCTTGACCTAAAAATAATTCTTGACAGCTTTTTTTAGCTGTTTTGTACAAAAATCAAAACCCCTCTTTGTCTAATTTTTCTATTTATATAAAACTTGGCATATTATGCCACCGACTCCGCCTTATGTATATCAAATATCCTTCTTCATATTGATATGGGGTATGCCCGCCTCCATATACACATCGCCGTATTCCTCAAAGCCCAGCTTTTTATAAAAGCCCCTTGCTCTTGTCTGGGAATGGACATACACCCGGTCGAAGCCCTTTTCTTTGCACCTTCTTATAAGCTCCTTTACAACAAGAGCGCCATAGCCCTTGCCTCTCTCCTCCTTAAGGCAGGCTATCCTGCCTATAAGGGCTTCTCCTCTGGAGCCTATTGTTATCCTGCCTGTGGCAACGCCCTTGTTTTCAACAGTCAGCACTACGCTTTCGCAATGCCTGTCGCTTCCGTCAAAATCCTCTTCGGGAAGCACTCCCTGTTCTTTTACAAATACCTCCTCCCGTATGTGCCGCACATTTTCGGGAAGCCGGTTTTTATACCATTTATATTCCATTACAGGGGACTCCTCTCTATTTTCTTTATCCTGCGTGGATAACACTCGGGGGTGCGCCTTGTTTTTTCTATCATTATTATGCTGTGCCTAAGCTCCGTATCGGGAAGCTCCACAAATTTTATATCAAAAATGCTTCCACCAAGCTCATAGCATGCGTGACGAGCCCCCTCTATCTCGTCGTATGCCTTCGGTCCTTTAAGAGCCATGAACATTCCCCCTTCTTTTACAAGGGGCATGGCGTATTCCATAAGCACATTAAGAGGGGCGACGGCTCTTGAGACCGCAATGTCATATTGCTCTCGGAAGCTTTTATCCTGCCCAAGCTCTTCGGCTCTGCCATGTATATATTTTGCCTCTATATTACCCTCCTTGCATACTGCTTCCAGAAAATTTATCCTCTTGGCAAGGGAATCCATAAGCGTCATATCCGTTTCCGGCTCGGCTATCTTAATGGGCAGACCGGGAAATCCCGCTCCCGTGCCTATGTCTATTGCCTTCTTGTTCTTAAAATCACAAAAGACCAAGGGAGCCGCACTGTCGGCAAAATGCTTTATAACTATCTCCCTTTTGTCCGTTATCCCCGTCAGATTCATTACGGTGTTCCACTCTCTGAGCATATTGCCGTATTTTTCAAACTGCTCCGCCTGTTTTTCATCTATATTTATGCCTATCCTGCCTAAATATTCTTGCACAAATTCCTTCATTACTACCGTTCCTTATTTAAGTTATATGTTTTCACGGGACTGTTTCCTACGGTATATATAAAGGCGCCGCATTAGGCTCCCTTATCATATCCCTTTTTCAGTCAAGTGTTATTTCGTTTGCATCAGCCTTGTCAAAAACAGGGTCGTCGGGGCTTATGACCTCTATTTTTATCGCCTCTGACAGATCCGGGACAGCCTCCTCTATCTTCTGCACGCCGCCTACCCGAAGTCCTGTGGAAATGCTTGCCGTGGAGGTCTCGCCGTTCCAGTTCACATTAGCGCCTACCGCCTCTGCCACCGCTCTTAAGGGCAGCATAAATCTGCCGTCTATTATCTGCTGAGGTACATCGGGAACGATCTTGGCACCGTTTACCGTAAATCCGCTTTCGCCGTTTGTCATCTTTACCGTAACGGCGCTTTTGGTAAGGGTAGCTGTCTTTGTGGCATTGTCCCAGCTTACATCAAATCCCAGCTCCTCGAAAACTCCTCTTACAGGCATCATTGTTCTGCCGTTTGAAATAATGCCCTTGCTTTCGATAGGTTTGCCGTTTACCGTTACGTTTACATCTGCGGCAAACACGCTTGTACTCATTAATACTGCCGCTATCAATACAGCCGTTGTTTTTTTCATGATTTTTTCCTCCTTATGTCTTCTGTGGTTTATTTGGTCGCAGCCTTTATAACGTCAAGCACCTCTTCAACGCCGTTGGCTGTCTCATCGTTTTTCATAGCGGAAATATATTTGTCCCTGTTTCTGTAAAGCTCCGTTATCTGCCTGTATAGGCTCTCCTTGGTCATCTTTTCTTCAAGGCATACTTGGGCAAAGCCCTGCTTTTCAAAGCTCTGAGCGTTAAGTATCTGATCGCCTCTGCTGGCGTCCTTTCCAAGGGGGATAAGGAGCATAGGCTTATTGAGCGCCAGAAATTCACATATGGCATTGCTGCCCGCTCTTGAAACTATAATGTCGCAAAGGGCAAACAGATCCGGAAGCTCTTCCGAAATATACTCAAACTGAGCATAGCCCTCAACATTGTCAAAATTGGGGCTGAGATTTCCCTTTCCGCAAAGATGTACCATATTAAAATCCTTTAACAGCTTGGGGGCTATGGCTCTTATTATGTTATTGACCCTAACGGAGCCTTGTGAACCGCCCATTATGAGTATAACGGGCTTATTGTCCTTAAAGCCGCAGAGCGCCTTGCCCTTTTCCTTGTCGCCTTTAAAAAGCATATCTCTTATAGGCGTGCCTGTGTGTATGCCCTTTTTGTCCTTTATATGCTTTACGGCTTCGGGAAACGTGGTGCATACAGCCTTTGCAAAGGGCATTGCCAGCTTGTTTGCAAGCCCGGGAGTAATGTCGGACTCGTGAGCCACAACGGGTACTCTGTTCATTGCGGCGCCCATTACCACAGGCACAGCCACAAAGCCGCCCTTTGAAAACACAACGTCGGGCTTTATTTTCCTTATAAGCCTTTTGGACTGCATTATGCCTTTTATTACCTTAAATATATCGGAAAAGTTCTTCTTATCCATATATCTTCTCAGCTTTCCCGAGCTTACGCCGTAATAGGGTACGTCACAGCTTTTAATAAGCTCCTCCTCCATACCGCCTTTGCTTCCTATATAATATACTTCATAGCCCGCTTCACGCAAATAAGGTATAAGGGCTATATTCGGAGTAACGTGACCTGCCGTTCCTCCGCCTGTCAGCACTATTTTCTTCATAATATTCCTCCCATATCCCATAAAACAAATATATGAGACCGATTTATATAAGTATACCCCCTATCAACTTTATTGTCAAGGCGAGGACATTTCTTAAAAATATAATTGAAAATACCAAAATTTATGATATAATCAAATTGATGATGTACAACTATTGAAAAGGAGAACGCTATGAAAAAAATCGAAGCTGTTATACTGGACTGGGCGGGTACTATCATAGATTACGGCTGTATGGCTACCGTAGAGGGCTTTATAGATCTCTTTGCAGAATACGGCATTACTATCGATGAGGCTCTTACAAGAAGAAGCATGGGCATAGACAAGCAGGATCATATCAGAAAAATGATAAGCCACCCGGATATTACAAAGCTCTGGTACAAAAAGACGGGCATGGAACCTAACGAAGGGGATATTATGGAGCTGAGCAGACGCTTTGAGCAGATAGTAATAAAAAAGTTCCAAAAATATTCTGAGCCCAAGGAATATGTAAAAAGAACAATGGATACCATAAGAGAATCCGGCATATGGATAGGCTCTACCACAAGCTATACTCACGAAATGATGAATGTGCTTGAGGAGATCGCAGCAAGCAAAGGCGTCAAGGTGGATCTGTGGGTAAATTCCGAGGATGTAAACGGCTATGGCAGACCCTTGCCCTACATGATATTCAAAAATATGGAAAAGCTTGGCATTACATCGGTAAAATCCGTTATAAAAGTAGGCGATACCGTAAGCGATATAAAGGAGGGTACCAACGCCGGCGTTATTACGGTAGGCATTGTAGACGGCTCTTCCGAAATGGGTATGTCCTACGACGATTTCCAAAAACTTACCGATGAGCAAAGGGACAACGAAAGAAAACGTGTTCGTGAAAAATTTGAGAAAGCCGGCGCAGACTATGTTATGGACAATATCAAATCATTGCCCTACATAATCGCTCAGCTTGAAAACAAAATAGATATTTAACAATCGAAATATACAAAAAAGAGGCTTTTACAGCCTCTTTTATTTGTCTTTTTCTAAAATATCCACATATCTCTTAACGGCGTCCTTCCACAGGGGAAGCCTTTCAAAGCCATTTAGCGAAAGCTTTTCTTTACTCAGCCTGCTGTTTTCGGGGCGCTTTGCCTTGACAGGAAATTCGTCGCTTGTCACGGGAGTTACATCCACATCCATGCCTGCAGCTTCAAATATAAAGCAGGCAAATTCATACCAGGAGCAGAAGTCCCCCTCGTTTGTGGCATGGTATATGCCGTAGCTTTCGCTTTGTACCATATCAGCCAAGAGCCTTGCCAGGTCATAGGTATATGTAGGCGAACCGAACTGATCCTTCACAACAGAAACGGCTCCCTTTTCTCTGCCTATCCTAAGCATTGTCTTTATGAAATTTTTTCCGTTTATGCCGAACACCCAAGCTATTCTGACTATAAAGAATTTATCAAGATGCTTCTGTACCGCCAATTCGCCTTCGTACTTTGTAAGCCCGTATACATTAAGAGGAGCCGCCTTATCCTCAGGCTCCCAAGGGCGTGTACCCTGTCCGTCAAAGACATAATCCGTGGAAATATATATCATCTTAGCGCCTGTCTTTTTGCAGGCTCTTGCAATATTTTCCGTTCCGTCCTTATTTATTTTTCGGCATATATCAACATTGTCCTCGGCATTGTCCACGGCTGTGTAGGCGGCGCAGTGAATAACTGCGTCGGGCATATATGCCTTTATCGTCTTTTCAACGGCAGCGCCGTCTGTAATATCCATATTGTCAACATCTGTGCCGTATACCTCATGACCTCTTTTTTCAAGCTCCTTTACAACATCGTACCCCAGTTGTCCCTTTACTCCCGTTACAAGTATTTTCATTTATCTGCCCTCATACATTCTTTTATAATAATATTGATACTCGCCGTTTATTATATTTTCCCACCACGCTCTGTTGTCAAGATACCACTGTATGGTCTTCTTTATGCCATCGGCAAACTTGGTCTCGGGAAGCCAGCCCAATTCATTGTGTATCTTCGTGGGATCTATGGCATAGCGCATATCGTGACCCTTTCTGTCCGTTACATAGGTAATAAGGCTCTCGGGCTTTCCCAGCTCCTTGCATATCATTTTAACTATGTCTATATTTGCCATTTCATTGTGACCGCCTATATTGTAGACCTCTCCTACTCTGCCCTTGTGTATAATAAGGTCGATAGCCCTGCAATGATCCTCCACATAGAGCCAATCCCTTACGTTTTCGCCTTTGCCGTATACGGGAAGAGGCTTGTCGTTAAGGGCATTTGCTATCATCAAGGGTATAAGCTTTTCGGGAAAATGATAGGGTCCGTAATTGTTTGAACATCTGGATATGGTCACAGGCAGATCGAAGGTTCTGTAATATGCCTGTACCAGCAGATCCGCAGACGCCTTTGAGGCGCTGTAAGGACTTGAAGCATGTATCGGCGTATTTTCCGTAAAGAAAAGGTCGGGTCTGTCAAGAGGCAGATCGCCGTAGACCTCATCTGTGGAAACCTGATGATATCTCATAATGCCGTATTGTCTGCAAGCGTCCATCATTACCTGAGTGCCGAGTATATTTGTTTTTAAAAATATGCCCGGATCCTCTATGGAACGATCCACATGACTTTCGGCTGCAAAATTTACAACAATATGGGGCTTTTCGCTTTCAAATATTTTAAATATACTGTCTCTGTCGGCAATATCCGCCTTTATGAACTTAAAACGAGGATCGTCCATAACGGGAGCAAGAGTCTCCATATTGCCTGCATAGGTCAGCTTATCCACACACAATATATCATGATCGTCATGCTCTTTAAGCATATAGTGTATAAAATTTCCGCCTATAAAGCCTGCTCCACCCGTAACGAGTATTTTCATTATAATATCCTCCGTCAATATAAATATTTATTGTCCACAACATTTTTAAGATGCTGACCATAGGCGGAGCTGCCATAAGCCGTTGCCGCCTCGATAAGCTGTTCCTTTGTTATCCAGCCGTTTCTGTAAGCGATCTCCTCAACAGCCGATATTATTATGCCTTGTCTTCCTTCCACTACCTTTACAAACTCGCTTGCATCATTAAGAGCGTCTACCGTACCTGCGTCCAGCCATGCATAGCCTCTGCCGAGGGTAATGACATCGAGAGAATCTTCCTCCAGATACATTTTGTTGATATCTGTTATCTCCAGCTCTCCTCTTTTGGAGGGCTTGACCTTCTTTGCCTTTTCCACAACGGTATTGTCATAGAAATAAAGCCCTGTCACACAGTAATTTGACTTGGGATGCTCAGGCTTTTCCTCTATGGATATTACCTTGCCGTTTTCGTCAAATTCCACTATACCGAAACGCTGAGGATCGTTTACATAATAGCCGAATATGGTTGCGCCCTTTTCCTTTGCCGCAGCGTTTTTAAGCTGTCTTGATAAACTGTTGCCGTAAAAAATGTTATCGCCAAGCACCATGGCGCAGCTATCGCCGTCTATAAATTCCTCTCCTATTAAAAACGCCTGAGCCAATCCGTCTGGACTGGGCTGCGCCTTGTAGCTTAAATTAATACCGAATTTGGAGCCGTCGCCTAAGAGCCTTTCAAAGTTAGGCAGATCCGTTGGGGTGGAAATTATGAGTATATCCTTTATGCCTGCCATCATAAGCACTGACAGGGGATAATATATCATGGGCTTGTCATATACGGGCAAAAGCTGTTTGCTCGTGACCATGGTAAGAGGATAAAGCCTTGTTCCGCTTCCTCCTGCCAACACTATTCCTTTCATATTAATATGCCTCCTTTGTAAATTACAGTTATTCTAACATACTGTAAATTTATAGTCAAGGTATCATTGACTTTGAGATAAATATGTTGTATATTTATAATAAACCAAGAGAAAGGTCGAGCAGAGATATGAATAATTCAGAGGATTTAGAAAAAAATATTGAATATGACGAGCCGATGGACTCCGAGGATATAGACGCCGAGGATATGTATGACGAAGCGGAAAACGGCATATATGAGGAAATATTAAGCTGGATAAAGACTATCGTCGTAGCCGTTGTTGCGGCATATCTTATTACCCACTTTATAATAGTAAACGCCAAGATCCCCTCAGCCTCCATGGAAACCACCATAATGACAGGAGACAGGCTCATTGCCAACAGGATATCCTATTATATGGGTCCTCCCCGGCGCTTTGACATTGCCGTATTCGAATTTCCCGACGATCCTTCGGTGCTGTATATCAAAAGAGTGATCGGTCTTCCGGGAGATACGGTAAATATAAAGGATAACGAAATATATATCAACGGCAGTACAGAACCCCTTGAAGACGGCTTTATAAACGGAGCTATGGAAACAAGAGACGAGCTGTATATAATTCCGAGAGAAGGAGATAAAATATCCGACTTCTCACAGTATATAGAGGATCCCTCAATATACGACAAGGACAACGACGGGCTTTTCGATGAGGATTGCTACTTTATGCTGGGCGATAACAGAAACAACTCTGCCGATTCCCGCTACTGGAGAAATCAATTTGTGCCGGAAAGCAATGTTCAGGGCAAGGCAATATTCAGATACTTCCCCTTTACCAAGATGGGGATAATCAAAAATAATTTCAATCAATAAACCAAGGAGGTAGTTCAAATGGCAAAAACAATAAACAAAAACATGATAATCGGCGATCTTATTATGGTAGACAACGGCATCATTCCTATACTTATGAGTGCAGGTATGCATTGCATAGGCTGTCCTTCCGCTCAGGGAGAAACTCTTGAAGAAGCCGCTATGGTACATGGCATGGACGCCGACGATATCGTAGACACTATCAACAAGTATCTGGCAGATAAATGATCATCGGCAATATAAAATAACGCTTTTTTTCGGGCATATCGGTTTTGTCGGTATGCCCGAAGGGGCGCCAGTATATAAGCACCCTTTTCTTTTCCTTATTTTTTCAACTTTTTTCTTGACATACTCATATCTTTGTGATACTATGATAAAGACGCGTATCGTCTTTTTTTTGTATGCGGAAAATTTAAAATGATTATTCGAAGAGAGGTGAAGGTCTTGAGAACAAGGATCACATTAGCTTGTACAGAGTGTAAGCAGAGAAACTACGACACTATGAAGGACAAGAAGGTCCATCCGGACAGAATGGAGACCAAAAAGTACTGTAGATTCTGCAAAACTCATACATTACACAGAGAAACTAAGTAAAAGCCTCATGAAAGGGGAAGGCATATGGCAAAGAAGAAATTTGATTTCAATAACTGGCTGAAGGTTCATATTGCCGAATTCAAGAGAATCATATGGCCCAGCAAAGATGAAATAGTTAAAGAGACGGTTTCTGTAATTATAATCTCACTGGTATTCGGTGCTGTTATATTTGGCTTTGACCAGATCGTTTCATTGGCATACAATGCTTTGGCATCATTATTGGCATAATGAAATGAGGTAATATAAATGTCTACAGAAACTAACAACGAGCTTAAATGGTATGTAATACACACCTATTCAGGCTATGAAAACAAAGTAAAAACCAATATTGAGAAACTGGTCGAAAACAGCAATATGGGCGACCTCATCCCCGAGGTGTCCGTACCTGTTGAAGAGGTCACAGAGATCAAAAACGGTAAAAAGAAGGTAGTGCAAAGAAAGCTTTTTCCCGGCTACGTTCTTGTAAAAATGATAATGAATGACGATACATGGTACGTTGTAAGAAACACAAGAGGTGTTACAAGCTTCGTAGGTCCCGGCTCAAAGCCTGTAGCTCTTACAGAGAGCGAAGTGCTTGCAATGGGACTGGAGAGCGTCGATATTGCCGACATAGATCTGAAGCCCGGCGACAGCGTTACTGTTACCACAGGCGCATTTGCAGACAGTGTCGGTACTGTTAAAGAGGTCAATGTCAACAAGAAAACTGTTACAGTTGCGATCTCTATGTTCGGTCGTGAGACCCCTATGGAGCTGGACTTTACACAGGTTCAGCTATTAGACTGATGAATTGAGAGCCTGCGCTCTCAGTGGGAGGGAAAACCCCAAGATCCCGCTAATTACCACATTATAGGAGGTGCCTTTAAATGGCTAAAAAAGTTGAAGGTTTTATTAAGTTACAGATCGCTGCCGGTAAGGCTACACCGGCTCCGCCTGTTGGTCCTGCATTAGGTCAGCACGGCGTAAACATCATGGGCTTCTGTAAGGAGTTCAATGAAAGAACTGCTAAAGACGCAGGTCTTATTATCCCTGTTGTTATCACAGTATATCAGGACAAGAGCTTTACATTTATTACAAAGACTCCCCCTGCAGCCGTTCTTTTAAAAAAGGCATGCAAGATAGAGTCAGGTTCAGGTGTTCCTAACAAAACTAAGGTTGCTAAGATCTCCAGAGCTGAGGTTCAGAAAATAGCCGAGATGAAGATGCCCGACTTAACTGCGGCAAATATAGATGCGGCTATAAGCATGATCGCAGGTACTGCCAGAAGCATGGGTATCGTTGTTGAAGACTAATTGTTGAATAAAGTGGGAGGGAATACTCCCGATATTACCACATAAGGAGGAACTATTGTGAAAAGAGGAAAGAAATATCTCGAAAAAAGCAAGCTCATAAACAGAGCAAATTTATATGACGTAGCTGAAGCATGTGCTCTTATACCACAGGTAAGCACAGCTAAGTTTGACGAAACCGTAGAAGCTCATATCCGTTTAGGTGTTGACAGCCGCCATGCCGATCAGCAGGTAAGAGGCGCTGTCGTACTTCCTCACGGTACAGGTAAGACTGTGAGAGTTCTTGTATTCGCCAAGGGCGCCAAGGCTGATGAGGCTGAGGCTGCCGGCGCAGATTACGTAGGCGCAGAGGACATGGTGGCTAAGATCCAGGGGGAAAACTGGTTCGATTTTGACGTAGTAGTTGCTACACCCGACATGATGGGTCTTGTGGGACGTTTAGGTAGAGTACTGGGTCCCAAGGGCTTGATGCCTAACCCAAAGGCCGGCACCGTTACTATGGACGTAGCCAAGGCCATTGAAGAGATTAAGGCAGGTAAGATCGAATACCGTCTTGATAAAACCAACATCATTCACGTACCTGTAGGTAAGGTTTCATTTGGCGCCGATAAGCTCAAGGATAATTTCGTAACTCTCATGAGCGCTATCATCAAGGCTAAGCCTGCTGCTGCAAAGGGTACTTACCTTAAGTCTGTAGTTCTTACCACAACTATGGGACCAAGTATAAAGGTAAATGCAACCAGGATCGCAGAATAATCAATTTTAAATTTTCACTATATAAGGAGCTGCCTTTTGGCAGCTTCTTTTTTTGCGTGTCGATAAAATCTACACCCTTGAAAGAAATGCAAGCATTTTATTTAGTTTAAGCATATGTCCGTCGGATTTTTACTTATGTCAAAGACACTCTCCGGCTGTATTGATATATTGTTCGTCAAAAATTTACATAATTGTATTGCAAATCGACAAATATTGTGGTATCATATTATAGTATTAAAAAAATAATACCATAAATTATTTGTAATGTGTCTTGACAAACATTTGTTCTAATGATACAATAAAAACACCCTTAAAAGGGCATAAAATTCGAACAAAAATTGCAAATTTATAATTCTTTCATACAAAAGAGGTGAATATATTGACGGATAAAGAAAAAGAAGAGCTTAAAAGCAAGCTTCATATCTGGGGTAATTACAAATACATACTCAGCGTTGAAAAAAGTGAGCTTTCCAGCATAGAAAGTATGTCCAGAGCAATGAAGGACATAAGAGAAAAAACCTGCGATCCTATGTCCCAAACGGGAATAAGCAAGCCTGTTGAAGAAGGTATACTCAGATCCATAAACCTATGCGAAGGGCGTATAGAAAGACTGAACAGGCTCATAAAAGACAATATGACCCTTAAGCAGGAAATAGACGCCATAGTCGATACCCTGCCCTGCGTAGAGCAATATGTGTTAAAGGCAAGATATGTTGAAAAAATGTCTTGGGAAGTAATGCCTGCCCATATGCCCTTTGAAATGAGCAAGCGACATTGCCAGCGCTTTCACAATTCTGCATTGGAGCAGATATATGTAAATCTGCATAAAAAGAAAAATAAAACAGCCGTAAATGAATAAAAACAATGAAAATTTGCTTTTTTACCGTTGTTACGCACAAAAAAATCAGTGTTTTTCAATGCTATTGTTGTTAAAGCTGTCTATTTTATATAAATTTTGTAAAAATGTACCTATTATTTTAATTAAAATCTTTAAAATTTGTGGTAATTGTGTATAAATTTTGTTACAAAAAATTCATTTTTTCAAAAGAGTTAGCGTTTTGCATAAATTATTTTTTTCTAATTTGTTTAAATATGATATAGATTGAAACATCCAAAAATAGTATTATATTAATTAAGATTAACGGGTTTAATGCGGTTTTTGGACGGCTTAAATTCCAACCCGATTATAAGGAGGAATATTTTAAATGGCAGAACTTAAGTTAAAAAACATTGTAAAGAAATATCCTAATGGTTTTGTAGCTGTTAAGAATTTCTCTCTTGACATTGCCGATAAGGAATTCATCATTTTTGTAGGTCCTTCAGGCTGTGGTAAGTCTACCACACTCAGAATGATAGCAGGTCTTGAAGATATCTCAAGCGGCGAATTATGGATAGGCGACAAGCTTTGCAACACTGTTGACCCTAAGAACAGAGATATAGCAATGGTTTTCCAGAACTATGCTCTTTATCCTCACATGACAGTTTATGATAACATGGCTTTCGCTCTTAAGCTTAGAAAGGTACCCAAGGCTGAGATAGACAAAAAGGTTAAGGAAGCTGCTAAGATACTTGATATCGATCACTTACTTGACAGAAAGCCTAAGGCTCTTTCAGGTGGTCAGAGACAGAGAGTTGCTATGGGTCGTGCCATAGTACGTTCTCCAAAGGTTTTCCTTATGGATGAGCCTCTTTCTAACCTGGATGCTAAGCTGAGAGTTCAGATGAGATCTGAGATCTCCAAGCTTCATCAGAGATTACAGACAACCTTCATCTACGTTACACATGACCAGACAGAGGCTATGACTCTCGGTACTCGTATCGTAGTTCTTAAGGACGGCGTTATTCAGCAGGTAGATACTCCTCAGAACCTTTACAACAAGCCTCAGAACTTATTCGTAGCAGGCTTTATCGGTTCTCCTCAGATGAACTTCATCAACGCTACTGTTGCTAAGGACGGCGCAGACGTATGCCTTAAGTTCGGCGCTTATTCAATAAAGCTTCCCGAGGCTAAGGCTAAGGCTGTTCTTGACGGCGGATATGTTGGCAAGGAAGTTATATTCGGTGTTAGACCCGAGGATGTACATGACGAGGAGATCTTCCTTAACACATCTAAGGATTCTATCGTAGACGCAGACGTAGAAGTTACTGAGCTTCTGGGCGCTGAGACTAACCTGTTCCTTATCATCGCAGGTCAGAATGTTACAGCAAGAGTTGACTCAAGAAGTACTGCTAAGATCGGCGACAATATTAAGGTTGCATTCGATGTTAACAGGATCCATATCTTTGATAAGGCTACTGAGCTTACAATCTGCAATTAATACACAAAAAAGGGCTGTCGTTAAGACAGCCCTTTTCAGTTTAATTAAGGGCAAAACCAGCATTGCACCGAAAGACTTATCGGACAACCGAAGGTTGGCTTTCACAGAGTGAAAGTGCTGACGTGTTTTCCGCAATTTAGGCATAAATGCCTAAATTACAGAAAAGTTCCTGTCCTCAGGCGGGCAAAGCCCACCTTGCGGATTAGAGTCTGCGACGCTTTTTTTTGCAAGCTGTTCTTTATTTTAATTCATGTTTACTGTCAAAATATTGTTTTTTCGACAGTCTTAAGGGCTTTCGTAAAGACAGCCCTTTCTAATAATAAATATAAACCATTGCAGTAAAAAAAGACACATTAATGTGTCTTTTTTGATACTTAAATTAAGGCGACACCCGGATTTGAACCGGGGATCGAGGAGTTGCAGTCCTATGCCTTAGCCACTTGGCTATGTCGCCAAAAGATGACCCGTAGGGGAATCGAACCCCTGTTTTAGCCGTGAGAGGGCCACGTCTTAGCCTCTTGACCAACGGGCCATAAGCTCCCCGAGTAGGATTCGAACCTACGACCTATCGGTTAACAGCCGAGTGCTCTACCGCTGAGCTATCGAGGAATATTGATGTTATCAACAAATAATATGATAACATAGATAGTAAGCTATGTCAAGGATTTTTTTAGCAAAACCTCATAAATAATGCGTGTTCGATCGCCTGATAAACGCCAATAAAAAAGGAGCTGTCCCCAGCTCCTTATTAGCTTAGTTATTAACTCTGCCCAAGTACTCGCCTGTTCTTGTATCGATCTTGATGATCTCGCCCTCATTGATAAAGAGAGGTACATTTACATTGGCGCCTGTCTCAAGAGTAGCGGGCTTAGTTGCGCCTGTAGCAGTGTCTCCCTTAACGCCGGGTTCCGTAGCGGCAACAGCAAGCTCAACGATCGTAGGAGGCTCTATACCGAATACCTTGCCTTGATAACTGAGTACCTTTACGACCTCGTTTTCCTTAACATACTTAAGAGTATCGCCTACATCGCTTGCAGGGAGAGCTATCTGGTCATAAGTCTCAACATCCATAAAGTTATAGAGATCGCCGTCAGCATAAAGATATGTCATATCCTTTCTGTCAATATGAGCTCTTGGCATTTTTTCCGTAGGTCTGAATGTTTTTTCAACAACAGCTCCTGACACAAGATTCTTTAATTTAGTTCTTACAAAGGCAGCGCCTTTGCCGGGCTTAACATGCTGAAATTCAATGATCTGATAAATGTTGCCCTCATATTCCATAGTAACACCGTTTCTGAATTCACCGGCAGAAATCATAATTTATCCTCCTTGTAAAACATATATATACTATAATAACCTATAAAGCAGAAAAAAGCAATATTTTTTTTGATATAGCCATAAAAAACAGTAATAATATCGAATCAAATTATTGTTTATGTGGATAAGTTCAGGCTTTTGCACATCGAACAAAGTTTTATTTGTGGATAAGTAGGATAACTTTGTGAATTAGTGCTGTGAAATAAGCTTTTCACCTAGCTTATAGACATCTCCTGCCCCCATAGTTATCAACATCGAATGTGGATTGCAATTTTCTTTAATATAATTTTCGGCATTGTCGAAACTTCCGCAATATTCCACATTGCCTCCCATATCCTTTATCCTCTCAGCCAGATCCTTGCTGGATACAAGCCCCGTGTCCTTTTCTCTTGACGCATATATATCCAAAAGAAGCACCTTGTCGGCTTCTGACAGCACCTTTGCAAACTCGTCTAAGAGAGCAAATGTTCTTGTATAGGTGTGGGGCTGGAACACTATCCACAGCTTATCGTTTTCGCTTGCTCTTGCGCTGTTTATGGTAGCCGCTATTTCCGTAGGATGATGAGCATAATCATCTATCACAGTTATATCCCTGTAATCGCCCTTATATTGAAAGCGCCTGTCTGTGCCCTTATATTTAGCTATTCCCTTTAATATTGCCTCTACGGGTACATTATAGTTATATGCCAGGGCAAAAGCCGCAAGGGAGTTATATACATTGTGTTCTCCCGGTATCATAAGATGGACCTCCCCAAGCTTTTTTCCCTTGTAATTTACACTGTAACCGCCGTGACCCAGACTGTCGTAGCTTATATCGGTAGGATACCAATCTGCGCTGTCGTCACTGCCATAGGTAATGACCCTACACTTCGTTCCTTCAAGCACCTGGTCTGATCTTTCTATATTTTTGTTTATAATAATAAAACCGTCTTTCGGCACCCTCTTTGCAAAGCTGTTAAAAGATCTGTATATATTATCCAGATTTTTAAAATAATCCAAGTGATCCTTATCCACATTCAATATAATAGCCGAATGGGGATTGAATTTAAGAAAGCTGTCCTTATATTCGCAAGTTTCCAGTATAAAATAATCCTTGGAACCTACTTTGAAATTACCGTTTATGTCCGGAAGCATACCGCCTATGGACACGGTAGGGTCCTTATCCGCTGCCAAGAATATCTCCGTTACGAGAGACGATGTGGTAGTCTTGCCATGAGTTCCGGCTACGGATATGGGATATTTGTACTCCGGCATGAGCATACCCACAAGAGCAGCCCTGTCTATTACCTCCGCCTTGCTCCTTCTTGCCGCCATAAGCTCGGGATTTTCCTCGGAGATCGCCGCAGTATATACTATAAGATCCTCATCGCCTTTTATATTTTCTTCCTTCTGTCCGATATACACGTTTATGCCCAGATCCTCAAGCCTTTTTGTAACATCGGATGCATTGCTGTCAGAGCCTGAGATATCATATCCTCTGTAAAAAAGTATCTCGGCAAGACCTGACATACTTATGCCGCCGATACCTATAAAATAAATCTTTTTGTGATCCGAAAGTCTCATTTATTCTACCTGCTTTCTGCCGTTTTTAATATAATCTTCCGCAAAAGCGATCATTTCATCCTTTGTAAATTCAGTTGACAGAGCTTCCATATTATAGGCAATACCGTTATCCTTGTCGTACCAATATACGCTCTGAGCGGAAACAAGCTCGGGAATGCTTCCGTTATAGCGGATCTCAGCATGACCGTTTTCAATATTGTTTTGTATCACAGGAGGTATGGGAGAATTTTGGTCTGCCGTGTAAAATATCTTTCTGTCATAAAAGGTAAGCTCATATTTGTCGTAATTTACCTTTTCCACCTTATCGCCCACAGGGAGAGTCAGCTCGTACTCAGCAATGTTCACAGCCTTGGCGGTGACCGTAAAGGACTGACCCGGCGTATCGCTCTTGTCGTAATATTTGTATATAACAGAGCCGTCTTTTGCTTCCCAATCATATAGCTGCCTGCTGTCGCCAATGGTATCCGCCTGCTCCACATTTTCAAGTCTTGACGGCGCCAGATCCGACTTATCCGGCAGCTTAACATTCTCTATCATTTCTTTAACTGCGCTGTTTTCCCCGGAAGTGTTTACCCTTGCCGAAGAATTTGATTTTATCATGATCATATTTACCATAACGAGCAAAACTATAATCGCAACCACAGCAAATATTATATATGCTTTATTCTTCTTTTTCATAATTATCTCCTTTTATTATATATTTATTATATAATACCACAACATAATCAAAAAGTAAATAAAATATGCCAAAGAAAAAAGAACCCCGATGTTGAGGTACAATAGATAGGTAACAATTAAATAAAAAAGTAAGGTTCAACTTTTTGTGGTATAATTGAGTTGCTA
>CANQIA010000026.1 GCA_947624015.1 uncultured Clostridia bacterium | reverse complement strand
CTGCAAAGGGGAGGTAGGGGAAATGGAACTTCAACAGTAATGACCTCCCCTATCAGGGGAGGTGGCAGTCCGTAGGACTGACGGAGAGGTAAAAAAAGGGCTGCCTTTGGCAGCCCTTCAACCTCATATTAATATTTAGTATTTACTTTAAAATACCGTCAACAATAGCCAGAATACCGTCGCTTGCAGTCTTTACCTTAGCCTCAACAGCTTCCTCGCTCTTGTCTGAAGAGCCGAAGTAAACCTTTATCTTAGGCTCGGTACCGCTGGGACGTACACAGAACCATGTTCCGTTGTCAAGTACAAAGTAGAGTACGTTGCTCTTTGGCAGACCGCTCTTACTTTCCTCGCCGGTCACAGTATTTACTATCTTGTCTATTGAATAATCTCTTGTTTCAATGACCTTAGCGCCTGCAACCTCCTTAGGCGGATCCGCTCTTAACGTATCCATTATTTTCTTGATCTGAGCGGCGCCGTCAAGACCCTTAAGCTCTATGGATGTAATGGTCTCTTTATAGTAGCCGTACTTATTGTAAAGCTCTACAAGTCCGTCATAAAGGCTCATGCCTCTTGTCTTATAGTATGCAGCCAGCTCGCATATCATCATTGTGGCAAAGCAGGCGTCCTTATCTCTTGCATATGTTCCCGCAAGACATCCGTAGCTTTCCTCAAAGCCAAACATATACTCATAGCTTCCGTCAGCCTCGAATTCCTTTATCTTTTCGCCTATATATTTAAAGCCTGTAAGCACGTCAAAATACTTCATGCCGTATTCGGCGCATATAGCCTTTGTCATATCTGTTGAAACGATAGTGGAAACAACGGCGCCGTTTGAGGGAAGTATGCCTTTCGCCTTCTTCTGGGAAAGAATGTACTCGCATATAAGAGAGCCTGTCATATTGCCTGTAAGCACCATGTACTCTCCGTCAGTCTTTTTAACAACAGCGCCAACTCTGTCCGCATCGGGATCCGTACCTACTATGATATCTGCGTCAACCTTCTTTGCAAGCTCCATAGCCAGATCGAATACAGCCTTATTCTCGGGATTGGGATAGCCTACTGTTGGGAAGCTGCCGTCGGGCTTCTCCTGTTGAGGCACAACATACACGTTCTTAAAGCCTGCCTTTGCAAGAGCACGTCTTACAGGCTTGTTGCCTGAACCGTGAAGAGGAGTATAAACTATCTTTAAGTCTGTGTTGTCTATAATTTCCTGATTGACTATCTGTGCGGTAACCGCCTCAAGATATGCTACGTCAAGCTCAGGTCCCACATACTGTATCATACCGCTGTTTACAGCCTCTGTAAGATCGGCTTTCTTTATCATATTGAAATCCGTAACGGCGTTTACCTCTTTTATTATCTCGCCGTCTCTGGGGAAGGGTACCTGTGCGCCGTCTTCCCAGTATGCCTTATATCCGTTATATTCGGGAGGATTGTGGCTAGCCGTGATCACAACGCCGCCTGTACAGCCCAAATATCTTACCGCAAAGCTCAGCATGGGAACGGGTCTTAATTCGTCGGAAAGATAAGCCTTTATACCGTTGCCTGCCAGCACTCTTGCAGTGATCTCCGCAAATTCGGGAGAATAATGACGAGAATCGTAAGCTATTACAACGCCCTTCTTTACGGCAGCCTCGCCCTGACTCTTTATGTAGTTGGCAAAGCCCTGTGTAGCCTTGCTTACGGTGTAGATGTTCATTCTGTTGGTACCTGCGCCAAGTATACCTCTTAAGCCGCCTGTACCGAATTCCAGATTCTTATAAAATCTTTCTTCGATCTCCTTGGCGTCATTTTCAATGCTTTTTAATTCCGCCTTAGTATCCTCATCGAAATAAGGATCGGTACACCATTTTTTGTATTCTTCCATAAAACCCATAATTTTTATCTCCTTTCTTGTTTTTATAACTATTCTTATTATATAAAAAATTGACAAGTATTACAAGTACAAATGTTAATTTTTATGATTAATTTTTATATTTACGGTATATATTTTTTTGCATTATTGTATAACTTGACTAAAAAAGAGTTATTTTGTTCTCTGTCACAAAATTTGAAAGAAAGAATATTATATAACTGTAAGCAATATGGAGGTAAGCTGATGTATTATAATGTATGTGAAAGAGATCTGAGGAGCTATGCCTTTGGAAAGGGCTGGCCTGCCTACAGAAATATAAGTATCAAGCAAATGACGGATAACGATATATCAAAGGGAGTAATAAATGCAAGAGAAGAAAACGCAGACAACAGCCAAGGCGTTATGCGCAATACGGGAGGCGGCGTTGACAACGGCATAAACAGAGTAATGTCAGGCAATGCCAACGGAAGTATGGACAGCAGCAACATGAATAATGGTATGAACGAGGACACTCGCCCCAGATATGACAGCATGAACGGTCTTTCAGACCCCTATGTGAGCATTAAGGATCCCGATGCTTCACTGAGGGACTCCGCTCTTATGAAGCAGCTCTATACTGCGCTTAACGCTATACTCTCTCCTGTTGTGGATGAGGTTATAAACGAATACGAATATGTGGGAAGTCCCATATATGACAAGGACGGAGTTGACAGAGAAACCATCGCCCAGATAGTGGGCAGAGTGCTTGACAGAGCTGAAGAGCTTATAGACGAGGCTCAGGAAATAGGTCTTGAAATACAAGAAATGAATATGTGGAGCAGAAACAATTTGCTCCAAAGTACCGTTGAGGCTCTTGTGCTTGGGGAGATATTTGCAGTGCGCAGACCTAAGTACAGACGGGCTCAGGGAAATTATGTGTATAAAAACGGAAAATATGCGGGAGTAAGAGAGCAGTAAATCGACTGCCCTATACCCGTATTCATAGGCAAAAAGCCTTGAATACTCGGTATACAAATGCACCCCGGGGGAATCGAACCCCCATTTCTCAGTCCGGAGCCGAGCGTTTTATCCATTAGACTAGGGATGCGGGATCACAAGAATGTGGCTAAGCCGCAAATACAGAGCTATTTTCTGTATTTTGGCGGCTCGGTCTCGTAGAGATTGTTGCCTCGGCTGTCTATAATGACAATACCGGGAAAATTCTCTACTTCAAGACGGTGTATTGCCTCGGAACCCAGATCCTCATAGGCGATCACGCTGCATTTTTTAACGCATTCGCTGAGAAGAGCGCCTGCTCCCCCTACGGCGCCTATATAAACGGCGCCGTATTTTTTCATGGCGTTTATAACTTCTTCACTTCTTGCGCCCTTGCCTATCATGCAGGTAAGTCCCAGCTCTATGGTTTTGGGGGAATAGGCGTCCATTCTGTAGCTTGTGGTGGGACCTACCGAGCCTATAGGCTCCCCGGGCTTTGCCGGCGCAGGACCTGCAAAGTATATTGTCTGATCCTTAAGGTCTATGGGAAGCTCGATACCCTTTTCCGGATCCTCCAGCATTCGCTTATGCGCCGCATCTCTTGCAGTATATATGGTTCCCGTTATATATACTATATCGCCTGCATTCAGGCTTCTTGCTTTTTCTCTTGTAATGGGAGTTGTTATATTGACCGTCATTGTACATTCTCCTTATTTATATCATTGCCTTGCATAATTATAGGGAGGAGCGCCGATCTTCTTATATATGGCTGCTCTCTCTCCGTCGTATACAAGCTCGTAGCCGTTTTTCGCACTGTTTGCCTTGAAATCAAGCTCGTCTGTATCATCGGTAATTGCGGAAAGCACTACATAATCCGTCTCATTATCGCTTGGGAAATTGTAAAGCTCGTCAATATCCGTAAGATGAGACAGTCTGAAGGTCTCAGAGGCAACGCTTGCTTCTCTGGGTATGCCTGCAAGAGCTTTTTCCATTTCCACATAGTCCGCCTTGTTCAGGTTGTATTCCTTGGTGTATGAAATAAGTCTGTCGTTCAGATGATTGTACATAAACAGGGCTGAGGCGCACAGCATACAGGATACTGCCGTTTTCATATTCTTTTCCGACATACGGGAGATATTTACGGCAGTGGTATAGAAAAGTATACAGCATGTGCCGTAATTATACTGGAAGCCTATGTTGTGCTGATAGCCGTAGGTGGTCATCATATTAATGAGTATAAAGGGCAGTATAAGTATTATACGCCTATAATCTTTATTGGCAAGCGGCAGAAATACCATAGAACCCATAGCATATACAAGATATGAAAAGGTCTCTTCGCTGAATATATTTTTGACCACAAATATAGGGTCGTTGAATATATTCAGTATCATGCTCAGTATACTGTTTTGGTCGGGAAGGAAATACACACCGTATCTCATCTTGATAAAGCCTTCCCCCTGAGCGTTCATAAATGAAACAACGGGTATGGCATAGAGTAGTATTACCGCCATTGATATAAGACCGTGCTTATATCTTTTTTCCACAAGTATAAAGTAGAGGAGCAGGAAGAAGATATATATGAAAGTATCCTCCTTTACCATTATGGTAAGTATTAGGAAAATATAAGCTCTTTTGTATTTTTCACTGTCAAAGAAATATATAAACCACAATATGAAAAACGGTATGAATTTATTCTCGTGAAAATCGTAAAAAAGCGGCGAAACCATTGTGGGACTCAGAAGAAAAGCCAGACAAAGGGCTATCAGTATTATATTTGGCAGCTTATACTTTTTGCCTATCATAAAGAGGGGGAAAACTCCTCCGAATGTGAACAGAGCCTGTATAAACGGCAGCGCACACTGAGAACGGGCTATATAGTATATAGGCAGAGCCACATAGAATATAGGCGAAAAATGTATACGGAAATGGCTCAAAAGCCTGTTTCTTTCACAGGTGGTAAGAGGCATTCCCGTTTTTGCCATGTATTCGTACATCTGGGCAAATATGCCAAAGTCAAAGCAGGAGGCGCCGAATATCCTGTATCTGTTTATAGTCTGTACCGAAAAGTAAACAAGCGCTATCACAAAGGCAATGGCTACTATGGAAAATGTGATCCTGTTGTTTATTTGTATAGTCTTGGCAAATATTTTGCCGCTGTTTATAAGATAGTATATAAAAAAGCATATTACAGCAACAACGCCCATTGCCAGATATAAATTTTTGTCATTATCGGCAATGGTAAGTATACCGAAAACTATGACCGAAACAAGAAGTACATAATAAGTTATGCTTTGAAATTTTTCAAAAGAGGTCATTGCCATACACAGCACAAACACCGACAGCAATATAAGCACTTCCACAACAGGTATGATGCCGCTTACAAATTCTATGCCGTTGCCTGCTCTTGAGGATATGATAAAAACATTTATAATAGAGCTTATAAAGTAAGCGCAGGCAAGGGAACAAAGTATCCTGTCGCTATTTTTCTGCATTTGATACCAAATATTTTTAATGTATTCCATACTTATTTCTCCTTATTCAATACAGACTCGATTATAAAGCGCGGTCTGTGTTTTGTTTCCTTGTATATTTTACCTATATATTCCCCTATAACGCCTATTGACAGTAGCTGTATGCCTCCTATGAGCCATATTGACGCCATAAGAGAAGACCAGCCTGCCACAGAGCCGCCCATTATCTTTACAATGATACTGTATATAAGAAATATTACGCTTAATACAGAAATAACGAAGCCAAGATCTATAATAAGGCGTATGGGCTTTATGGAAAAGGATGTAATGCCGTCAAAGGCAAATGAAAGCATTTTTTTAAGCGGATATTTGCTTTCTCCTGCAAATCGTTCAGCTCTTTCGTATTCTACCGTATCGGATCTGTAGCCTATCTCCGGCACAATGCCTCGCAAAAAAAGATTTACCTCGCCGAATTGGGCAAGCCCCTCCAAGGCTCTTTTGCTCATGAGCCTGTAATCCGCATGGTTGAATACAATGTCTGCGCCCATAAGCTTCATAAATTTATAAAAGCCCTCGGCAGTAAATTTCTTGAAGAATGTATCCTTTGCTCTTGAACTCCTTACGCCGTATACCACATCGCAGCCTTGGTAGTACTTATCCACCATAGCGTCAATGGCGTTTATATCATCTTGAAGATCTGCGTCCATGGATATTACCATGTCCGCATATTTTACTGCTGTCATAAGTCCTGCCAAAAGGGCATTCTGGTGTCCTCTGTTCCTTGACAGATTAACTCCGCTGAACAGCTTATCTTCACAGTGGAGCCTTGTTATAATTTCCCAGGTGCTGTCTGTGGAACCGTCGTTTACAAACATTACTCTGCTGTTTTCACTTATTTTGCCCTGTGAAATAAGAGCATCCATTTTTTTCTTCATTCTTGAGGAGGTCTCGGGAAGCACCTCTTCCTCCTTGTAGCAAGGTATCACTACATATAAAATATCAGCCATATCGTTTCTCCTGTATCAATAGAATCATTTCCAGTATTCAAAGGCTCTTTCAAACAGACAGAGCCATTTGTCAAGAGCGGCATGATTGAATGCGCCCTGAGCCGTTGCATAGGAATATATCAGAGCAAAATTAAATATAAAGCTAATTATAAGAGATATATAGAATATTTTGGTAAGCAGCTTTTTAACGCCTTCGTTATTGCAGTTGTTATAAATTATAAAGGCTATGGTCAAGGCGCCCAATAAAAGCTGCCATGCAAAGTCCAGCTTATAGCGTATACCGTAGCCGCTTTCCCATATAGAGGCTATCATTATAAACGGAGAAAGCACGCAAACGGCAATAAGCATTACGGAGTAAAGCTTTTTGTGTTCGTTTTGTGATAAAAGATATGCCTTTTTGCCGTATATATAGGAAAACAGTATCGGCGCCATCCACAAAAGTCCGATAGCGCTGTACACGGCAACAAAGTAATATCCGTTAGGGTTAAATGTCTGCACATCGCCGTAGAAGAACGGGAATGTGGCTCTGAAAGAGGGAAACGCTATCAGGAAGTTATAAAAGCCTATCCCTACCTGATGAGGGTGCATCTGAGCGTTTACAAAGTCGTTTACCGTAAGGGAATATTTAATGCCGAATTCAAAGGGAGACCCGAATCTTACAAAATTATACCACATTTGTATAGCTCCGAATACTCCAAAGGGCAAAAGAGCTGCGCCCAGAAAATGCAGCATTTTCTTCTCCCCGGTTTTTCTGATCTTAAGGGCGCCTGCAAATATAAAGAGCAGAGCGCAAATACAGTAAAGGGCAAGGGTAGGTCTTGACAGTACGCCGAGAGAGAGAAGTGCTGAGGAAACAGCCATATATCTCAGATCTATTTTCCTTTTGCCTATGACTCCCGACAGTGCCAAGAAGTAAAATCCTCCCGTACAGAACATATAGCCGGAGCTTTGAGCCAATTCATAAAAATTAGGCGTAGGGAACATGAACCATAAACCGCTTACGAACTGGGTCAAAACGTAGCCCATTATAACAAGGCTTATCTTTGTCTTGCCGAAAAATTCCTTCATATATTCCATATAGAGCTTGTAGAAGAAATATATTCCCACTGCCATAAATATAAATATAGCCCACTGACACGGGAAATAGTGCTTAGTAAGGAAATGATAGGGCAGCAGCAATACAAGTACAGGCGCTATGCCGTAGTAAGAATAATATTTTCCGTTATAGTACAGATGATCCCAAGGATAAGGTATGCTTTCTCTCTCCACCCTGTCGTAAGGATTTTCAAGAGCCATGATCCGAGGATCCACATCACTAAGCATGCTTGTCTGACCGTGTTCAAAGGCGTCTACTATATCTTGTGTTATCTGATTTCCGGAGGTCGCAAGGAAGTCCCTGCGTATATTCTTAAGACCGCCGCTTCTCTGAGCAAGTATAAGCATAAGAGCTATGAGTATAAATATTGCGGTAAGAGTACCAACGCAGTTCGTACACAGCTTTTCATTTTCCTCAAGAGGCTGAGAAAGGCTTTTTGAGTCGCACAGGGCGTATTTAAGCAAAACTATCAAAAATATCACAATAAGCCTTACAAGTGAAAATTTAAAGGCTATGGGAGTGTTTATAGAAATGCTCTCAACCGTTATGGTATCGTTTGCATCGGCTCTAAAGCGGAATTTTATTTTGCCCAGTTCTCCGGAAGCATTAATGGGTATGGTATAGCTTTTTTTACAGCCTTCTATTATCTCCGCCCTTGCAACGCCTGTTCTGTAGCTTTTGCTCGTGGCGTCGGAGTAATCGATATCGAATACCATTTTCTTTTTGCTCTGAGAGTGAGCGATTATATTGACGGTACCCACTTCCTTGTTAAAGTCTGTAAATTCTATTTCCGTTTCTGTTCCGTTTGAGGACTGCGTAGGCTTGTTTGATATATCAAGCTCTTCGGCAACGGGAGAATGCACGCTTAAAAGCTGGTATGCATTGAAATTGAATATTACCAATTCAAGCACAAGATATACCGCAAATGTTTTGAAGGCAAGGCGTGAAAGCCTTGTGCCGTACCTTTTCTCAATAAAGGATGCGCCCAGCACAAATATTGCTCCGAAGAAAAAGGCGATACCGTTAAGCGCCTCAAATGAGGTAAAGCCCGAAATGCCAAGTATGCCTATAAGCAAATAATACACAACCGAAATAACCGCTACGGGCAGCAGTCCTTTCCTTGTATCAAGCGTTCCTTTTGTATTAAGATATGAAGCATATGTGATAATTATAAATAAAGCAACATTTAAAATAAAAAGAAATATCATCGTTTTTCTCCTTTAGTTATTTCTTTGAAGTATTTTCTGATATAAGTCCGTCAAAGAGCTTAAAAAAGGCAACAAGGGCAATGGCAAATATAAAGGCAAGCAATGCCCAGCTTTCTATTTCGTTGTCAAAGACAAAGGCAGACATACTCATTACGGATACAAGCTCTGTGATAAACAGTATCGGTATATTTTTTTTGCTGCCGATAACTGCAGGTACCGTAAGCACAATACCTGTGTAGTAATATCTTTCGTGCATATGGGGAAGTATATAGGGAATTAACAAAGCGAAAAACGCCATTCCCGTAACTATGATCCGAGGGTTTAATTTATAATCCTTTACAAGCATATAGTACATGAGTATAAGAACTGCGCTTAGAGCAAAAAATGTGGCTGCGGCGGATACGCTTTCGTTGGACACGTTTTTCATAAACGCCCACATATTTGCCATATTAAGTGAAAGATCCCCGTATTCTCCCGTTTGACCAAGGTATATATTTATTATGCGCAGTATGTTGTCGCCAAGCGCTATGGCAGGCAGCATCATAGCAAGATATGCGATAGGTATCACATAAAGCTTTTTGGGAGATATCCAGCCCTTTATTATCATAATTATAATAAAGGGAGCGATAAATATTGCCTGGAGCTTAAACGCAAAGGCTATGCCAAAAAGAGTAAGGGCGATATATTCCTTTTTTACAAGCATATAGTATATACTCATTACAACAAAGGAAGTGAATATACCGTCGCACTGTCCCCATGCGCTGCCGTTTATTATGACAGTAGGCAAAAACAATGCCAAAGCATAGGATACTGCCGATCTTCTTATATCTTTTGTAATATAAAATACTGTTTTAAATATGTATATGGCAGTAATAAAGTCAAAAACACATGAGACCACCTTTATGGGAACATTGGGCTCCGATGTAAAGTATGAGATAAAAGCCAAAATATAATAATATGGCGGAGTATAATTGCCTATTGGCTGTGAAAGAGCCGCAAAGCCCCCGTTATCCTTTATGGTGTTGAACCAAGGAATGAGGAAATTGACCATATCCTTGCTGACAAAGGGAAGGAACTTGACCCTAACTGCCACAGCCATTATGCTTATCAATGCCAAAAATATAAAAGTAAATGATTTAACCTTGTCTTTTTTCAACGATATAATGTTTTCCATATTTTTCCCCCGTAATACATTATAAATTTTTGCAAGGCGGATAAGCTGCCGCCTGAGCAAAATAATACAAAATAATTATATCACACAGAAATTTCTATTGCAATAATTGATTGGCGATAATTATGGCAAGAGCAAGGGAGAACCATGTTCCGATGGTGCCTTTACTGCGGAAACAGAAAAAGGGCTGCTCAAGGCAACCCTTTCCAGGCTGTAAAAATAAAAAAATGGATCAGTAAAGTAAATAAATTAAAAAGCGTCGCAGACTTTAATCCGCAGGAGGAATTCATTTCCTCCGAGGATAGGAACTTTTCTGTAATTTTGGTGTTAAACACCAAAATTACGGAAAACACGGCTGGTTCCTACTTTAATTAAACTGAAAGAAATGCAAGCATTTCTTTCAAGCATGCTTTTTTTATATAGTACATTCTCCATGCCTTGTAACATGACAGCTTACATTTACTGCTAAGGGAAGTCCCGCTATATGAGTAGCGTAGGTCTCTATATTAAGTCCCAGCACGGTAGTTGTTCCACCAAGTCCCTGGGGACCTATGCCAAGTCTGTTGGCTCTTTCCAAAAGCTCTTCTTCCATAGCTCTTATATGCTCCTTTTGTGAATGGGAGCCTATGGGTCTAAGGAGGGCTTTCTTGGCAAGGTAGGCGCAAAGCTCAAAGTTGCCGCCTATTCCTACGCCTATTACCATAGGCGGGCAGGGATTGGGACCTGCTTTTTCTATACATTCAAGCACTGCGTTTTTGACGCCTTCTATACCGTCGGAGGGCTTTAGCATATATATCCTGCTCATGTTTTCACTGCCGAAGCCTTTAGGCGCAACCTCTATATGTATTTTATCTCCTTCAACTATGTCATAGTGTATAATGGCAGGAGTGTTATCCCCTGTATTTACACGCAGCAGAGGATCCCCCACAACGGACTTTCGCAAATAGCCTTCCGTATATCCTTGGCGCACGCCTTGGTTTATGGCGTCTGTAATATTGCCGCCTACAATATGCACTTCCTGTCCTATTTCCACAAAAATAACTGCCATACCCGTATCCTGACATATTGGCTTGCACTTTTTACAGGCAAGCTCTGCATTTTCCTCAAGCTGGGCAAGTATGTTCCTGCCTATGGGAGATACTTCTTTAGCCTTTGCCTGCGCCAGTGCGGAAAATACATCCTCGTTAAGGCGGCAGTTTGCATTTATACAAAGCTCTTTTACTTTTTCCGTTATTAATGAAACATCTACATTGCGCATTTTTATATTCCTCTTTTATACATAAGATCCTTACTTTCTTTTGAATGTTCTCTTTATGCGGTTGATACCGCCGAAAAGTATATGTCTGAGGGGCATTATGCCTACCCACAGCTTTACATAGGCTTTGTATAGACTATTGTCTGCGGAGAATACCCTGCCGCCTCTGTTTATCTGTGTAACAACGCCTACAAGCTGGTCGTGACGCACATTTTTTTCTATTGTCCATTGATTGTCGCCGCACATATTGTATGTACCGTCGCCGTTTACGCCTACTACCCTGTGCAGCACAAATTGTCCGTTATCCCTTATATAGAGAGGGAGATCGAACTTTTTAAGAGATCCTGCGCATTTTTCTATGACAACTCTGTCCCCGTCGTTATGCAGTGTAGGCAGCATACTTGTGCCTTTTGGATTGAAGTTTACCGTGCCTCCGCTCTCAAGCATTTCAGCCATTACGGGATATATTTCATTAAGCCTTATCTGCTTAGTCTGCAATCAAACCAGCTCCCCTTAATGAGCTTATATACTCCTTCACATCGTTTTGTGCCGTTTCTTTATCTATATCGTATTCAGCAAGTATCCTGTCTACAAGCTCGGCTTCGGTAATATCCTCTTCAAGGCTCTTCCATATGAAAGCTCCTACTTCGTTAAGTGTAATGACGCCGCTGAAATCAATGGCGCCTTCGCCTATGGGTACTACTATATTGCTGCCTGCTACCTCTCTTAAAAGATAACCGTCTTTTATTTTCATTTTTTATTCCTCCACCTTTATACCGTTATAGCTTACCTCAACTGCTTCCTCTGATATATTGCAGCCCAGCTTGTACAGCTTTGTGCTGCTGAGTACCCTGTCCAGCATATCCAAAAGCATTATCATTACATCCTTTTCAACAGGTCTTATGGTCTGCTGCATTACAAGGGGAATTGCCTCAGCGGGCTTTATTTCTCTTATCCAATTGTTCTCGGAACGCTCCAGAAACACTATGGCGCCAAGAGGCACTTTTATATTTACGTTTTTATCCGTTTTTCCGCTCCAAGGAGTGCCGTATACCCAAAGCCTGTTGTCGGTAAGTCTTATAGCGGGCTTGTCATCGTTTATTATAACGGCTTTGTCCTTGCCGAAGTGTTTTTGCCAAAGCTCCGTATGGGTCGATTTTCCCGTTCCGGGATCAGCCGAAAACAAATAGGCATAACCGTCCTTTACAACGCCGCTGCTGTGAAGCATAAAGCCGTTGAAATGAAGAAGGGCTTCATAAAAGGCTGCCCCCGTGTATATATACTCTATATCGTTCATTGAAAGATGAGGGCTTTCCTTGCTCCACAGGTCATAATTTTCCGAGGGTATGTCTATCGTAACATCGGGCTTGTCAAAATCCGCTTTATAAAATGCGGCTTGCTTTATCATTGTATCATATTTGTAATCAATAAGCAGATTTATATCTGCTACCCTTAGCTTGTGCATAAATGACCTCTGTTATCAGTATTTTAATATTACTTAATAATTATATCACAGTTGCTCCTGACCAACAAGACTATTTTTTATACTTCTCGGTAAGGCGGAATAATTCCTCGGCGATAGAGAGCCTGTTAAAGGGTATTGTAAAATAAAAGCCGTCGGCAAAGGGATATACCATATCCATTATTTTTGCGGATATCTCTATGCCTATTTTCTGAGCCTCTTCTCTTGTCATGGAAGGAGAAAATTTTGCAATGACGCTGTCGGGTACGTTTATTCCCGTAAGCTCGTTTTTTATAAAAAGAGCGTTGGTATAACTTACAAGGGGCATTATGCCCACAAGCATTTTAGCGCTGAGCTGAGAGCTTATTTTCTTGAGCACTTCTATATCTTCCTTGGCATATACGGGCTGAGTAAGGAAAAACTCGGCTCCTGCCTTTTCCTTCATTTTTATTCTGTTAAGCTCCGTTTCCATATTGCGTCTTGCATAGTTTACGGCTCCGCCGTAGGAGACTCTGTCCTCTGCAAATATGCCCGAATTCATATCGCTTATGTATTCCATAAGCTTTACGGAATCAAAGTTGAATACGCCCTTTATATTATCTCTGCTTGCGCTGGGAACGGGATCTCCCGTTATCACAAGGAAGTTCCTGACATTGTTTATATAGGCGCCTAAAAGCTGTGAGCTTATGCCTATGGCGTTCTTGTCACGGCAGCATATATGGGGCATTACGTTTAGACCCGTTTCCTGAGCAACTTTTATGCTCATAAGCACAGAATCTGCCCTTGTTCTTCCGCTGGGCGAATCCGCAAATGTTATTACATCCACATTGTGCTTCCTCAGATAGTTGGCTGTTTCCATAAGAGCCTTGCAGTTGCCGTCCTTCGGAGGATCCAGTTCTACGGCAATTATTTTCTCTCCCTGCTTTTTTCCTCTGAAAAAGGCATTTGACTTAACGCTGCCCTCGGATACGGTATATATCCTTTTGGGCGTATGTCTGTGGGGTACAAATTTTCTCTCAAGGTCAATGCTGTTTGCCATAGCCTTTATATAGTCGGGAGCAGTACCGCAGCAGCCGCCTATAATGTCTGCATATTCGGAGATCTCAGCCATTTTCTCACAGTAATAGTTTATATTGTCGAGAAATACCATTCTGTCCTGTATAACAGACGGATAGCTGGCGTTTGGCAAAGCCGTTATAAATTTATCCGTTTTGATATCCAGCTCCTTTAAAACATTGAGCAGATGAGAAGGACCTATACCGCAGTTAAAGCCCATGGCGTCTATTTCGGAAATGGCGTTTGCCTTTTCCATAAGTCTTGAGGCGCTTATGCCCTCCTGAGTATACCCGTGCTGATTTATGCAAAACTGTACTATCGTGAATATATCGGGTCTTCTTTTTTTTATGTGCTTTATTACGCCTTCTATTGAGCTGATGTCGGGAAGGGTCTCAAAAAGTATTATGTCGGCGCCCTTGTCTATAAATGTATCTGCCATCAAATATTGATCTTCAAGGCAGCCGGGACCTATATCGCAGGCTGTGAATACGCTTTCTCCCGCAGCCTCCTTTGCGATATCATAGGCTGCGGCAATGTTTTCTTCAAGCTCCTTTGCAGTACAGTTAAGACTTTTTCTGCAAGCGTCGAAGGTATTTGTCCTTATAAGCTTTGCGCCCTTTTCTATATAGGCTCTGTGGATATTTAAAACACTTTCAGGGTCTTGTATATTTGCCTTTTCGGGCATTATGCCTGTGTTAAAGGAGGCAAAATATGTGCCGAAGGCGCCGTCGCATAAAAGTTTTTTTCTTTTTATATATTCTCTTATATCCATTTTCTGCTCCAATTAATACATCTGAGCGCTTATACCGTGTACATAGCCCCCCATAATATAAAATCTCATGCTGTAGCCTGCATTCAAGGCAGAAATGTCGGTACCCTTGGGACTTATTATCCTTTCGGTGCTTCCCTTGTCATCTGAGCGTGTGAAATAAAGGTCTATGGTATAGCTGCCGTCATCGTTTATGTTGGTCATATATTCTTCGTTTTGCTCGTCTATTTTATAAGCTTTTATTACATCCTCCGCCTTTGAGCAGTTTTTGTCCGTATCGGTAATATATATGCCCGTTGTCATTATACCCTTGGCAGTGGAAAGGGGTATCCTTGAACCGTCAAAGCTGTAAGAGCTTATGAGATTTTCCTCCTTAAGCGTACCCGCATCGTTTGTGGTCTTTATAACAGAGCTGTTTACGGTAACGCCTCTTGAGGCTTCTTCGGCCTTGTCGTCTGTATATTCCACCGTATCCGGGTCTACGCCCAATACTACCACAACATTTGATATATAGTTCTCATCATCAAGAGTATAAAGAGCAAAGTCGTTTGTGGAATATGTTCCGGGAGTCGTGGTACCCAGCACCTTGTTTTCCTCTTGAGGTTCCTCCGCTAATGTGTCGGGCTTTTGGGTGCTGCTGCAGCCGGACATTATAAAAGCTGACGCCATCAATATACAAAGTAATTTTTTCATAATCATCCTCCTGTGTGTTTATATAGATTTTTAAGTAAATCGATCTCTTTTCTATAACCGTCAAGGTCATTGGGAGTTTCCAGATAAAAGGGCAGTTCCCTTAAATACCTGTTGTTTATTATATGCTCGAAAGCGGCTGTGCCTATTGATCCTTCTCCTATCTTTTCGTGCCTGTCCTTATGAGAGGCAAAGGGATTTTTGCTGTCGTTTATATGGACAGCCTTGAGCTTTTCAATACCTATCAGCCTGTCAAATTCCTCCAGCACGCCTTCAAGACTGTTTACTATATCGTATCCCCCGTCATATATATGACAGGTATCGATACATACTCCTATTTTATCAGATAATTCCACCTTGTCAATAATTCTTCTCAATTCAGTGAAATTTCTGCCTATTTCGGTACCCTTTCCCGCCATTGTTTCAAGGAGTACAAGGGTCTTTTGCTCGGGCTTTATAACGCTGTTCAGTATATCCGCTATAAGCTCAATGCCTTTATCTGCCCCCTGTCCCACATGGCTTCCGGGATGAAAGTTGTACATTGCGCCTTTTACAAGCTCGAGCCTTGCTATATCCTCCTTAAAGACCTCATAGGCAAATTCCCTTTTTTTATGATCAGGGGAGGCGCAGTTCAGAGTATAGGGCGCATGAGCCAGTATCGTGTCTATGCCATTGTCATCGGCAAATTTGTTATAATTTTCTATATCCTCGGTATCAAGGGGCTTTGCGGCTCCTCCTCTGGGGTTCCGTGTGAAGAACTGAAATGTGTTTCCGCCCAGAGATATTATTTCCCTGCCCATGTGAAGATATCCCTTTACGGAAGATAAATGACATCCTATCTTGAACATTGTATTCTCCTTTCGTCATATTACAGATCTATCTAAGCGTATGCGCCAGCTTGTCCACCTCATCCCAGTTTACCGTATAGCCTGCGCCCTTTTTGCAGAATACGGAGCAGGAGGTGTTTTCCTTGTCGGCGCCTTTGTCATAGCCGATCTCCTTGATAACACTGTCTGCCCGAGAGCATTCCTCATAGCCGTCAAACACAAGGGCGATACTGCCTGTACCCTTTGTAAAGCTCAGAAGCTCCCGGGAATAGTCTGTAAACTCGGCAACGGGACCTCTACCCCTTATACGGCAGATGCCCCTTTTATTTTCGGGAGGCTCAAAGCTGCCTCGCATCCTTTGTATATCCGTCATAATATGTCCCGTATATTCCTCGCTTACATATATCTCAAAGGAATAAAAGGGCTCCAGCAGTATATTCTCCGCCTTTTCAAGACCCTGTCTTATGCCTCTGTAAACGGCTTCCCTGAAATCTCCTCCCTCGGTATGCTTAAGGTGGGCTCGTCCTTTTTTTAAAATATATTTTATGTCCGTAAGAGGAGAGCCTGTCAATATGCCCTTGTGGGCTTTTTCAAATATGTGGGTCCTTATAAGGGACTGATAATTGGAGGCAAGCGTATCTACGGGGCATTGGCTCTCGTATTCTATGCCCCTGTTCCGTGGCAGCGGCGCAAGCTCAAGCATTACCTCGGCATAGTGTCGGAGAGGTTCGTAATGCCCAATGCCTATTACGGGAGATTTTATAGTCTCCTTGTACTGTATCTTAGGCTTGCCGAAGGAAAGCTCTATTGAAAATCTTTCTTTTATAAGAGCCTCCAGTACCTCAAGCTGTATCCTTCCCATTATGCGGACAACTATCTCATCGGTATTTTTTCTGTATTCTACCGCAAGACAAGGCTCTTCCTCCTCCAGCAGCTTAAGACATTCCATACATCTTATGCTGTCTGTACCGTCAAGTATCTCAACTCCTGCCTCCAAGGCTGCGGCAAAAGAGTATTCCCTCTTTTTTTCTATTCCCTTTTTTGAAAAAACGGCGCCGCATCCAAGAGATCTTATGCCTGTAAGGGCGACTGTCTGTCCTGCCCGAGCCATGCTTGACGGAGTATAGCCGCTTCCGTTGTATATCCTTATTTCATTTATCTTTTCATGGGCTACCTCTTCTTTTACGAAAATGCTGCCACTAAGTACCTTTATATAAGTAAGCCTCTCGCCCTTGGGAGAATGCCTTATTTTGAACACCTCTCCCTTAAAGTCCGAGGAGCTGTCGTATTGGGTAAATGTAAGAGCGTCAAATACGGAAAAAAACTCCTCTACGCCCTGTGACGCCAGTGCCGAGCCTGACATTATCACAGAACCCTTTCCGCTTTTTATTATACGAGAGGCATATTTTATAACATCGGTCTGTGTGTAGCCGTCAAAATATTTTTCCATAAAGCTCTCGCTTCTCTCGGCAGTAAATTCCGCAAGGGCGCTGTCCCCGACAGAGGTAATGTATACGGCGTCTTCTGTCAGCTTGCGATGTATATCCTCAACGGCTTTGTCTGTATTTGCAAGCGCCGAGTCCGTTTTGTTTATAAAAAAGAAAACGGGTATACCGTACTTTTCCAAAAGACGGTACAGTGTTATAGTATGAGCCTGTACTCCGTCAATACCGCTTATTATCATAATGGCATAGTCCAGTACACGGAGCGCTCTCTCCGTTTCCGAAGAGAAGTCCATATGACCGGGAGTGTCTGTGAGATAATATGTGTTGCGGTTATATTCAAAGACGCCGTTTTCGGCAAATATGGTAATGCCTCTTTTCTGCTCTATTGAATTGTTGTCCATAAACGAGCTTTTTCCGTCGACTCTGCCCATTTTTCTTATTATGCCCGAAATATACAGCAGGTTTTCGCAAAAGGTGGTCTTTCCTGCGTCTGCATGGGCAAGTATGCCTATTATCTTGTTCATATTATTTCTCCTTATGTATTACAGTATAGCATAACGGAAAAAATATTTCAAATAATAAGACGGAAAAGCAGGGCGCTTAAAACATTACGGTATAAGACACCACAGCAGGAGCATTCCCATAATGCCCGATATAAAATATACCTTATCGACTATGGCTGTAAAGCCCATATATGAAAGGCACAAGGCTCCAAGCGTTATGACAAGGGCGGAAAAACGGGAGCCTCCCACATGGTGTACGGCGGAATATCCGCTGCTTATGGCTGTTGTGAATATGGCTGCCAAAAGAAACATCATGTACAGATACTCTATAATGCCCTTGCCACTTAAAAGTGCGGCAATAGGCAGAGGATCTGAACATATATCCCCGTAGTGTATATACAAGGGTAGGGACAGAACCGTTGTAAGTATGAATATGCAAAGCCCCGACTCAAGGGCAGGCAATATGGGCTTTTCTCCCTTGGGCAGCGTGATAATAAGCGCCGCTGCCGTTATCATGTTGTAGGAAAGGTATATAAACGGCGAAGCTACCGTGCGCAGGTCAAGCAGATTTTCGGGCGGTATGCCTATATCCTTTCCCGAAAGAGCAAAGCTGGTTATAAATATTACCACAGCCATAGGCATAAACAATATGCCGCTCAGATCCGATACGGCTGATGCGCCTGTTATTATGACGCCAAGACAGAGCATGGCGGATATAAGAACGCAAATATTCTTATCAAGACCCAGTATAAGAGAAAATACCTCTCCCGAAGCCGCAAGCATACCAGAATAGAGTACCACAAGAAATATAAGAGCCGTTTTTTCCGCCAGAAATGCGGCAGGCTTTGGCAGGCGGCTTTGAGTAAGCTCTTTTATGTCGTAAAAAGGACTTTTAAGTATAAGGTATATAGTCAGAGAAAAAAGCAGCGATGAAACCGCCATACCTATAAAGCCGTATATCCCAAATCTCACAAAATATGTTACAAGCTCTCTGCCGGTAGCAAAGCCTGCGCCAATAAGGGTACACAGACACAAAGACGTTATATTTCGGCTTTTCATAATATCTTCGCTATTTTGAACAGACTGTTGAGTACCGACCAATACTGGGGAAAATCTCTTGTTATGTTCCAACAGCTCACTCCTGCCAGAGAATATTTGTTTACAAGAGCCAGCTTTTCTTCAACGCTTTTTGCGTCCTCAAACCATACTATATGCTCATATCCGCC
>CANQIA010000025.1 GCA_947624015.1 uncultured Clostridia bacterium | reverse complement strand
ATATATCCGCATACGCCTGCGCTGTGCTGCTTGTATCATTTGTCGCCTTTACAGCCGTTATCTCCAGTGTGATTTTGTTTGCAGGCAGTTTTTTAATTATAATATTAGCTTCTTCATAGCTATCCTTTATATTGTTTTCGGAAATAAGGGTATATATGAAGTCATAATACATATCCTTTTTAACTGTTAATTTAGTATCCGTATTGAGTATATTAGCTGAAAAGCTGCCGTCGGATAATGTCTTTACGATATCCTTTTTTGAATATCCGTTTGCGCTTTGAAGTATCTCTACCTCTGCATCGGCGATTGGCGTTCCCGATTCATCCAAAGCCTTTCCGGATATATTTACATGAGGTATTTCTTTAAGCGTATATGAAAGAGCGCTGACATCGCCCACTGCTTTCTGCCTTTCGGGAGAATAATACACAAGACCGACATCTTCGTTTAAATATATGTCATAATATATATTGTCGGATTCATCATATCTTATCTTGCTGCCTGAGCCTATGTATTTACTGCCGTCAAACCAATTTACAACTACGTTGTCAACGGTTTTTCCTGAATTGTCCGTTACATTAAGAGAGTACAATACCTGTTTATCGGACGGCTTATTATCCAATATACGATAATACTCGGGCCAATAATCAATACTCTTTAAATATTTCTCCATAGGAGAATCCTTATATACATTTATCATACCTACATTGGGATAGTAATAATATGTATGAAAGTCTTCCGCCTGACCTTCCGGCATTGGATCAGCAAGTGTAATAGCCAGCTCTCCGAACGCATTAGTATCCATATTTTCAAGGGTAAAAGGAAGTGTTATTTCCTTTATAGGACAGTTTTCAAAGGCATAACTCTCTATATCAGTAAGACCCTCGTGCAAATTGACCCATTCAAGAGATGTGCACCCTGAAAATGCAGAGTATTCTATTGCCTTTACTCCCTGAGGTATTTCTATATCGGTAAGACTTGTACATCCTTCAAAGGCGTAGCTTGGTATTTTATCCAATGCGTAAGGAAGAACAACTCCTGTAAGTTTTCTCTTGCTTTGAAAAGCATTGCCTATATCTCTTACTGCTATTCCGGCAATCTCATCGGGTATAGCTGCGTATGTTATTGAATCATCCGCTTCATATATTGTAGCATTCCACGTATTGAAATAAATATTTCCATCTGTTACGGGATAAACGATCAATGAGCTTGAGGTTGATGAGCCTGAGATTGATGAGCCTGAAGCTATTGAATCAGTAGGTAGAAATTCCATTGTAGACCCCATATCCTCTGCTCCGGGAGATACATCAAAATCTCCTTCGCTTATTTCGATAAGCCCCTCATTGTCGAAATTATTAATGTCGCTGCTATATGCGGTCGTTGGCATAATACAACTCAGCATAGTGATAGCAAGCATAAAAGAAATCAATCGTTTGTTCATATAACCACCTCATTTTCTTTGTAATATTGATTTCAATCGTAGTTTTTGTTTTACCCTTCTTTTCAAACCATCCCAAAGTATACTTTGGGACGGTCGTTTTTTGCTACAACCTGGTAAAATTATACTATAATTTGATTTTGGAGTCAATATTTTTAGGTAAATTTTACGAATTTTTGACAAACTATAATTATTTTAAATCGGTCTTAAAGTTTACTTTGAGATGGTCATAATCATTCTGTCAGCATTTTATCCCGTTCGATTTTCATTTTGCGGTATGTTCTTTTGCTTACGTCCATTATGGCGATAGCATCCTTAGTCATTTTTTACTCTTTTGTAATTTTTCCTTTCAAAATCCCTTCCGCTTTGCTTGTCCATATAAATATTTTTGGACTGTATAGCACACTCTTCTTTTTATTACATTTATGTTACCGTTTTTGTTAAAAGTTGTTGTTTTGCATAAAATATGTTATAATCAAATGATAAATCAACAATGGGAGAGTTTTACAAATGGCAAACAGAGCCGCAAACAGCAGCAAAAAGAACAATGCTAAAAACACAAAAAACAATAAGAATAACGGGAACTCAAAAAACGCTCAGAGCAAGTCCGATCAAACAAAACCAAGGAAGCCTACGAAGGCTGAGCTGCGAGCTATTGAGGAGAGAAGAAAGCTTGTGCAGGGCGAGGTCACGTCAATACTGTGCATAGGCTTTTCACTGCTTATGATAGTTTGCCTGTTCTTGCAAGGCGGCGCAGGCATACTGGGTAAGTATGCCGCTCCTTTGCTTTTGCACCTTTTCGGCATAGGCGCAGTAGTGCTGCCTGTTGTGCTTCTGGCGTTCAGTGTCCAGACTTTATTTGACAAGAAAAGGACATACTATAAGTATAAGCTGTTTCTTTTCCTAGGCTTTTTTATAGCATTTATCAGCCTTATGCATATTATGACCTGCAGCCACAGGTTTACGGATATAAGCTTCCCCGAATATGTTTCCGAGTATTTTTTCAAGGGCGATCTTAAAAACGGCGGACTTATAGGCGCCCTTTTCGGCGGTGTGCTTTATCAGTTTTTGGGCAAGATAGGTTCTTACATAATACTCTTTGTGCTGTCCCTTTCTCTGCTTGTTATGGCTACGGGCAAGACCGTATCGGATATATTAAGATATATAAGCGATGCGATAAACGGTGTGCGCTACGATATAGAGGAATACAGAAGCACTCATTTCTACAATGCTGACGAGGACTTTGACGAGGAAGAATATTACGATATCGATGAGGACTATGAGCCTGAGCAGATGCAGATACACGTGGAGAAATTGTCAAAAAAGCAGAAGAAAAACAATAATAAAAACGGCGCAAGCTCTGCTCGACCGAGAGTAATGACATTTGACATTACCGACGAGGAGGAAAACCGTGAAGAAAGCGTCGATATAGCAAAGGATATTGTAAACAGCTCAAAAAACAGATATAAAAACAATAATACCGATGAAAATATAATGCCGGATCTTTCGGATATAATAGGTAAGGTCGAAAACAGCAGAAGAGCCGAGGAGGGCAGACCTCTTATCATAAACATAGACAATGATAACGAGACTGAGGGATACGTTGAGGATATACAAAGCGAGTTGGTATCCAACACAGATAACGATCCTTCCGAAAAGGCAAAAGAGGATACGCCTCCTTGGGAGGAAAAGAAGGAGGACAATGTTATTGTGCTTGACAGAGGCTCAGAAAAACAGGCTTTAGCCGAGAGCGGAGCATCAAAGTCTGATGAAAACGAGCCTGAAATAATTGAAGCCGAAAGGACCAGAACCATAAAAAATCTGGATAACAATGCAGGCAAAACACCCTATAAATTCCCCAGTACTTCAATACTTGCAAGAAATCCCAAAAGGAGCGGCGGAAGTACCAGAGATGAAATGCTTGCCAAGTCCAGAAAGCTTGAGGAGACCCTTTCCGTATTCGGCGTAGACGCCAAGGTAGTGAACATAAGCAGGGGTCCTGCTGTTACACGTTATGAGCTTATACCGCCCAAGGGTATTACGGTCAATAAAATAACAAAGCTTGATAAGGATATTGAGCTTGCTCTTGCGGCAAAGAGCGTAAGAATAGAGGCTCCCATTCCCGGCACAAGCAAGATAGGTATAGAGCTGGGCAACGAATCCGTGTCCCCGGTCTATTTCAGCGAAGTGCTTCTGACAGATAAGTTCAGGGACTTTAAGAGCAAGCTTGCCTTTGGTATAGGCAAGGATATAACGGGTACCGTTATAGTAGCGGATATTGCGGATATGACGCACCTTCTTATAGCAGGCGCCACAGGCGCAGGTAAGTCCGTGTGTATAAACACGCTTATTACTTCCATACTCTATAAGGCGACTCCCCAAGAGGTAAAGCTCATAATGATAGATCCCAAAAAGGTAGAGCTTAATGTTTATAACGGTATACCTCATCTTCTTATACCCGTTGTCAGCGATGTGCAGAAGGCAAACGGCGCCCTTAACTGGGCTATCCGTGAAATGATGCGACGTTATGACCTTCTGGAGCTTAAGAATGTAAGAAATATAGTAGGTTATAACAAGGTGGTGGATGAAGAGGACAGACTGCCTTATATTGTTATTATAATAGACGAGCTTGCGGATCTTATGATGACAGTAGGCAAAGAGGTGGAAGCCTCAATAGTAAGGCTTACCCAGTTGGCAAGAGCCGCAGGCATACATCTTGTAATAGCCACTCAAAGACCCGATTCCAATGTTGTAACAGGTCTTATAAAGGCAAACGTGCCTTCAAGGATCGCATTTAAGGTATCCGACGGCGTAAACTCCAAGATAATACTGGATTCCACAGGAGCCGAAAAGCTTTTGGGCAAAGGCGATATGCTCCTTAAAACAAGAGCCTTTGACGACAAACCCTTAAGGATACAGGGCGCCTTTGTTACAGATGAAGAGGTGGAAAAAATAGTGGCATCCATAAAGACCGACGAGGATCATTACGATCAGTCTGTAATAGATGAGATAGAGCGCTCCGTTGCCGAAGCCACTACTCCGGAAAATCAGTCTTCGTCAGCCTCAAGCGATAATAACGACGGCATAATAGACGATGTCATAAAGTTTGTCGTATTCAAAAAAAGGGCGTCTATAAGCGCTGTGCAGAGAAAATTCGGCATAGGCTACAACAAGGCTGCCAGAATAATAGACGAGCTTGAGGAAAGGGGCATTGTGGGACCCGACCTTGGCGGCACAAAGGGAAGAGAGGTATATATGGATAAGTACGAGTGGGAAGAAAGACAGAGGCGATATGAAGAATAAAATATAAAATATCTCTGTTTTACTTGAAAAATGTAATAAAAGAGTATAATATGTATATATATTTTTACTGTAATGGAGGATGATATGATATGAAAACCGATATTCAGATAGCTCAGGAATGTAAAATGGAGCCTATTACCAAGGTTGCGGAGCGCTTTGGTATGGATCCGGAGGATCTGGAGCTTTACGGCAAATATAAAGCCAAGCTTTCCGACAATGCCCTTAAGGAGGGCAAAAAGGGCAAGCTTGTGCTTGTAACAGCCATTAACCCTACGCCGGCAGGCGAGGGCAAGACTACCGTTACGATAGGTCTTTCACAGGCGCTTAACAAAATAGGCGTTAAGTCCCTTGTTGCTTTGAGGGAGCCTTCTCTGGGACCTTGTATGGGAATAAAGGGCGGCGCCGCAGGCGGCGGATATTCTCAGGTAGTCCCCATGGAGGACATTAATCTTCACTTTACGGGAGATATCCATGCAATGACAACTGCCAACAATCTCCTTTCATCGGTAATAGACAATCATATCCACCAGGGAAATGCCTTGGATATAGACACAAACAATATTGTGTGGAAAAGAACGGTAGACCTTAACGACAGAGTTCTGAGAAGCGTTGTTGTAGGCATAGGCGGTAAGATAAACGGTATCACAAGGGAAGACGGCTTTATGATCACCGTTGCCTCAGAGATAATGGCTATCGTATGCCTTGCGGAAAATATAAGCGATCTTAAGGATAAGCTCAGCAAAATAGTTGTAGCTTATACCAGGAGCGGCAAGCCCGTTACGCCTAAGGATCTCAATGTCGTAGGCGCTATGGCAGCTCTTTTAAAGGACGCTATAAAGCCAAATCTTGTACAGACGTTAGAGCATACTCCCGCTATAATACACGGCGGTCCCTTTGCCAATATAGCTCACGGCTGTAATTCCGTAAAGGCAACTAAAATGGCTATGGGCATAGCCGATGTTACGGTGACCGAGGCAGGCTTCGGCGCAGACTTAGGCGCAGAGAAGTTCTTTGACATAAAGTGCAGGAAGGCAAACCTTAAGCCCGACGCAGTAGTGCTTGTAGCCACCGTAAGAGCCCTTAAGTATAACGGCGGCGTACCTAAGACAGAGCTTAATACAGAAAATGTAGAGGCTGTTAAAAAGGGCTTTGTTAATTTGCAAAAGCATATTGAAAACCTCCACAAATACGGCGTGCCTGTTGTTGTTACACTTAATAATTTTATTACGGACAGCGACGCCGAGGTAGATTATATCAAGACCCAATGCGAGGCTATGGGCGCTGACTTTGCCATTGCCAAGGTATGGGAAAAGGGCGGCGAAGGCGGTATAGACCTTGCAAACAAGGTAATGGAAGTCCTTAATACAAAGACTTCTCACTTCAAGCCCTTATACGATGAAAAGGACACTATTGTAAACAAGATAAACACAGTGGCGAAAGAAATATACGGCGCCGCAGAGGTAGTTATAGAACCCAAGGCTAAAAAGGAAATCGAGAGGATAGAAGCTCTTGGTATGGATAAACTACCTGTATGTATAGCAAAGACACAATATTCCTTAAGCGATAACCCTGCTCTTTTAGGCAGACCCGAGGGCTTTACCCTCACTGTAAGAGAGATCCGCTTAAGCGCAGGCGCAGGCTTCATAGTTGCCATTACGGGCAATATTATGGTAATGCCGGGACTTCCCAAGGTGCCTGCTGCCGAAAATATCGATGTGGATGACAACGGTAATATAACTGGCTTATTCTGATAAATAAGAGGTGTGTATAATGAAATTTTATAAGTTATCGGCTGTTCTGTTAATATTGACTCTTGCCGCAACAGGCTGTTCCAAGGCGTCAAATACCGCTTCTGCGGATATTGGCAATACCGACGGCAATATTACCAACCTTGGAAGCGCCTGCGAAAAAGACGGAAATCTGTACTATCAAGATTCAAAGGACTATTCTGTCTACAAGGCGGCTAAGGACGGCGAAGCCGTGAAGCTGAATTCGGATCCCAGCTATTTTATAAATGTTATGGGAGATAATATTTACTATGTAAATGAAAACGACAGCTTCAAGGTATACAGTATGAAGACCGACGGTAGCGAAAATAAAAAGATCATAGACTACACAGCGTACTATATGACAGTATACAAGGACAGCATTTACTTTGTAAATTACAGCGATAATCAGACTATATATAAAGCCAATATTGACGGAAGCGATTGTAAAAAGATAATAAACAGCATATGCTACTATCCCGTTATAGCTGAGGATAAGCTCTACTATATAGACTATGCCAACAATAACAGCGTTGTGGAAACGGATCTTGAGGGGGAAAACAAACATACCCTTGACGACAGCCATTATGCGGCATATCTCAACTATGACAATGGGGCGCTCTATTATACAAACGCCATAGCCCAGAACAACAAGGACGGCGACGATTTCCTCTACAAGACGGATATATCCTCGGGAAAGACCGACGCTGTGCTGAGTGTTCCCTGCGCCGATATAAATATTGCAGACGGTAAGATATACTACAAGAATCTAAAGGATTCCAAAATGTACAGTTGCGATATTGACGGCAAGAATACAAAGGAAATATCAGAGGATGACGGCGTATATATAAATGTAGCGGACAACAAGATATTCTATCTTATAAAAGACGAGGAAGGCAATCTGATCGTTAAGAACAAGGAACTGTAAGAGGTGTAAATTATGGCAAATATTATTGACGGCAAACTTATATCAGCCCAAATAAAGGACGAAGTAAGGGCAAAGGCAGAGGAGCTTAAGGCTAAGGGCTTTGAACCGTGCCTTGCGGTAGTGCTTGTAGGCGAAGACCCTGCAAGTCAGGTATATGTAAGAAACAAGAAAAGAGCCTGTGAATACTGCGGCATAAAGTCTCTGAGCTACGAGCTTGGCGCCGATACTTCGGAGGATGAGCTTTTGGAGCTTATCGACAAGCTGAACGCAGACAAGGACTGTAACGGCATACTTGTGCAGTTGCCCCTGCCTGAGCATATAGACGAGAACAAAATACTTCTGAGAATACTTCCCGAAAAGGATGTAGACGGATTTCATCCCTACAATGTAGGTCTTCTTAGCATAGGCAAGGCAGAGCTTAAGGCTTGTACGCCTGCAGGCTGTATAGAGCTTATAAAAAGAAGCGGCATAGATATAACAGGCAAGAGATGTGTCGTTGTAGGCAGAAGCAATATAGTGGGCAAGCCTGTGGGTATGCTTTTGCTTGCCGAAAACGGCACCGTTACTACCTGCCATTCCAGAACGAAGGATATAGCGGAGATATGCCGTCAGGCGGAAATACTTGTAGCTGCCGTAGGTATCCCTAAATTTATAAAAGGGGATATGGTAAGCAAAGGCGTGACCGTAATAGATGTAGGCGTGAACCGCCTTGAAAACGGAAAGCTGTGCGGCGACGTGGATTTTGAAGAGGTTTCTGAAAAGGCGGCGTACATAACCCCCGTACCCGGCGGCGTAGGTCCGATGACAATAGCAATGCTTATGAATAACTGTATAATAGCTTGCAAAAAGCAGAACAATATCTAGGAGAATACTATGAACAAACTACTTGCGAGGGAGCTTATAGCTTCGTATTTAAAAGAGGATATAGGTACGGGAGACCTGTCCACAGAGCTTATATTCGGCAGCGAGCTGAGAGGAAAGGGCGTATTTCTTGCCAAGGACGACGGCATTGTATGCGGAGTAGACGTTATAGATATGACATATTCCTTTTTCTCGGACGATTACAGTATAACTCTGTTAAAAAAAGACGGAGAAGCCGTTAAAAAGGGCGAGAATATTGCTCTTGTAGAAGGAAATGCTAAAACTCTTCTTTCCTCGGAGAGAGTTGTTCTAAATCTTATGCAGCTTATGAGCGGTATTGCCACTACGGGCAGAAGGCTCGTGGATGCTCTCGGAGATGATACTATTAAAATAGTGGATACCAGAAAGACCCATCCGGGCTTAAGGCTCTTTGAAAAATATGCCGTAACACAAGGCGGATGCTTTAATCACAGATATGCCCTTTACGACGGTGTAATGCTCAAGGATAACCATATAGCCTTTGCGGGAGGCATCAAGAAAGCCGTATCCATGGTCAAGTCAAGGCTTGGTCATATGGTAAAGATAGAGGTGGAGACGGAAACAAAGGAGCAGGTGATCGAAGCGGTAGAAGCAGGCGCAGACGTTATTATGTTTGATAATTTCAGACCCGAGGAAATAAAGGAGCTTGCAGCTCTTGTACCCGAGGGTATCATAACAGAGGCGTCAGGCGGCATAGGACTTGACAATATAGCAGCCTTCAGAGGCTGCGGCGTAAATGTTATTTCGGTAGGCTCTGTTACAAACGGAGCAAAGCCCCTTGACATAAGCTTTAACAGTACGGAGGGCATTAAGAAATGAAAACCATCGACAGGATATTTGAAATAAAGAAGGAATTGGGCGAGGATCTCCTTATACTTGCTCATCATTATCAAAATGATGATATTATAAGCACCGCCGACTTTGTAGGGGATTCCCTTAAGCTGGCGCAGTACGCTCAGAAAAACAAAAGGGCTAAATATATAGTTTTTTGCGGCGTTTACTTTATGTCGGAAACGGCTGATATACTTACGGAGGACTATCAGAGAGTACTCCAGCCTGCAATAACGGCAGGCTGTCCCATGGCTGATATGGCAGATATGAAGCAAGCTGAAAGAGCGTGGGAGATAATTACAGAAGAACTGGGCTGCGATATAGTACCCATTACATATGTTAATTCCAAGGCAGAGGTAAAGGCATTTTGCGGCAACAGAGGCGGCACCACCGTTACCTCGGGCAATGCGGCAAGGGTAGTGGACTGGGGTCTTAAGCAAAATAAGGTAATACTCTTTCTCCCCGATAGGAACTTAGGCAGAAATACTGCCTACGACTTGGGCATTCCCCTTGAATGTATGGCAGAATACGATCCTCGCCTTGAAAAGCTTGAATATAGCTGCAAAAAAGAGGACGTCAGAATAGTGCTTTGGAAGGGTCATTGTCATGTTCATCACAACATAACAGTAAAGCAGATAGAAGATGTCAGAAGAATACATCCCGATGCCGAGATAATAGTACACCCTGAATGCCGTTTTGAGATAACTAGGGCGGCAGACGGAAAAGGCTCCACAGAGTACCTTATAGATCGTGTAAAGAATGGCAAGGCGGGAAGCAAGTGGGTAGTAGGCACAGAACACAACCTTGTAAAACGTCTTAAGGATACATATACGGACAAGGAGGTCTACATACTGGATACTTCAAGCGTATGCACCAATATGAATAAGACCGATGCGGAAAATCTCCTTGAGACCCTTGAGGATATACTAAAGGGCAATTTTGAAAAACAGGTGGTAGTCGATAAGACAATAGCCCAAGGCGCCCTTAGATCTCTTGAAACAATGCTTTCTCTTGTATAAGGAGGATGGAATAAATATGAAATTAGGCTTTATAGGCGCAGGAAATATGGGCGGCGCCATTATAAAGGGACTTATAAAAAGCGGCAAGATTCCTGCCGAAAATATCAATGTTACGGAAAAGGATACCAATATCCTCCATACCTTGGCAAAGGAGCAGGGTATAAAGCCCTGCGCAGGATATAAAGAATTGACAGATAACAGCGATATTGTGTTTATGGCGGTAAAGCCTGTGGTATTTCCCTCTGTTATAGACGATATAAAAGAATATATAAGAGAAAAAAGACCGCTGCTCATTTCTATGGCGGCAGGCATTACCACAGAGAGCATTGAGGATATGCTTGGATTTAAAACGCCTATCGTCAGAATGATGCCGAATATCAATGCGGAGATATTAATGTCCGCAACAGCTCTTTGCAAAAACGATGCGGCAGATGACAAGGACATGGACACAGCTCGGGATATATTAAACGCCATAGGTATGACGGCAATAATAGATGAAGGTATGTTTGCGGTATTTTCCGCCATTGCAGGCTGTTCCCCTGCCTATGTGTATCTGTTTATAGATTCCCTTGCAAAGGGCGCTCAGAAAATGGGCATGAACAAGAAGCAGGCTCTTGAAATAGCTGCCGCAGCAGTATCGGGAAGCGCCGCCATGTTTACAAGGTCGGGCGCCCATCCCTGGGAGCTTATAGATAAGGTATGCTCTCCCGGAGGCACTACAATAGAAGGCGTTTGTACTCTTGAGGAATACAAATTCAGCTCCGCCGTGGTAAAAGCGGTGGAAAATTCGGTCCTTAAGGACAGAGCGCTTAATAAGAAGTAACGATGTTACATTTATAATAAAAAATAATGTAAAATGCTTGAATTTTTTATTGACTTTTCCTAAAAATTGTGTTAATCTTGTGTATAGGTTTTTCAATGAAAACCAAAGAAAAAATTAATATTTTTTTAGGAGGAACTGTTAAAAATGAAACAAGGAACTGTTAAATGGTTTAATGCGGAAAAGGGCTTCGGATTTATCTCTGTGGAAGACGGTAATGACGTATTCGTTCACTTTTCAGCTATTCAGTCTGACGGCTACAAGACATTGGAGGAAGGTCAGAAGGTAGAGTTTGAAGTAGTTGACGGAGCAAAGGGTCCTCAGGCGGCAAATGTTGTTCGCTTATAATCAGTAATTCATATTTAACATTAACATATATTTTAACCAAATCGTTTATGAGTACATATAAATACTCATATTCTTGATTAAAGATTTTGCTTTTGTTTAATAGTAATTCAGGTTATAATAAAAAAGAAGCAGCAATGCTTCTTTTTTATTTGACGGTGTTGCTCCCGTCGGTAAGCCTTTGCCCCTGTATCTCGAGCGCCTCTGTTATTTATTACATTTTTTTGCCTAATCGGTTGACCAATTTATATATAAATGATAAAATATATAAAAATAAATTTATGAGAAATAAGGCGTTATAATGAAAAAAATAGGTATTATAGGGCTTGGACTTATAGGCGGCTCCATAGCCGTATGTCTGAGCAAAAAAAATGAATATGAGATAGTGGCAATGAGCAGGAGCGAACAGCCCCTTATAGATGCCAAGAAAAACGGAGATATAAGCGATTACTCTCTTACGGATATAAATATATTCAAGGACTGCGATATCGTATTTGTATGTACATCCGTGGACAAGATACCCTCTTATGTGGAAAGGCTTATCCCAGTTATAGGGAAAAACTGTATCATTACAGACGTTGGCAGCACAAAGGAGACCATTTTCAATGAAATGCTCAAATTTGAGGATATTAATTTTATAGGCGGTCATCCTATGGCAGGCAGCGAAAAAACAGGGTATAAGGCGGCAAAGCCTCATCTTTTCGAAAATGCTTACTATATATTGACTCCAAATAAAAATATTACGGATGAGATGCTTGCTTCTATGATAGGTATTATAAAAGAACTGGGCGCCATTCCACTTGTGCTGGATCCTGCATATCACGATTACACTGTTGCGGCAATAAGCCATGTTCCCCATATTATAGCTGCCGCTCTTGTAAAAACCGTAAAGGATCTTGACGATGAGAACAGATATATGCATTCTCTGGCGGCAGGCGGCTTTAAGGACATTACAAGGATAGCAAGCTCTTCTCCCGAAATATGGACAGGTATATGTGAGGACAACGGGGATAAGATACTTAAGGTGCTTTCACAGCTTAAGGAAAACATAGGATATGCCGAGGATATGATACATGAAGGAAAAAGCCTGTACGATTTTTTTGACGAGGCAAGAGAATACAGAAACACATTTAATTCCAGAAAATCCGCTCTGACTCAGTATGAGATCGGCGTTGATATAACAGATAAGCCCGGCGCCATTGCCGTTATAGCCACGATACTCAGCCACAACAATATAAACATCAAGAATATAGGTATCGTAAACAGCAGAGATTACAGCGAGGGTGCTTTACAGGTAATATTCAATGAAAAAGAGGATATGGAAAAGGCTATCAGCATTTTAAAATCGATGAATTATACGGTTTTTGACAGATAAGGAGATAACCATGGATAAAATAATAAGCGCAAGAACAGGCTTAAAGGGCAGCATAAAAATACCCGGAGATAAATCCATATCACACAGAGCCGTTATGTTTGGCTCTATTGCCAAGGGCGATACAAACATAAAGGGCTTTCTCACGGGAGATGACTGTATGTCTACCATAGCCTGCTTTAGGAAACTTGGCATAGATATAGAGACGATAGGAGAGAATGTTACAGTCCACGGCAAGGGATTAAGAGGACTTAAAGCGCCAAGGGAAGCTCTTGACGTAGGCAACAGCGGCACTACCATAAGGCTTATTTCGGGCATATTGTCCGCTCAGGATTTTGACTGTGTTTTAAACGGAGACGCTTCTATAAGGAAACGCCCTATGAGGCGGATAATCGATCCCCTTTCTCTTATGGGCGCAGATATAGAAAGCACAAACGGCGGCTATGCGCCCCTTACGATACACGGCAAAAAGCTTAACGCCATAGAGTATACAATGCCCGTAGCCAGCGCTCAGGTAAAGTCTTCCATACTTTTGGCAAGTCTTTTTGCAGAGGGTACTACTGTTATAAGGGAGCCTGTTGCCTCAAGAGATCACACCGAGATAATGCTCAATTATTTCGGCGCAAATATTAAAAACAGCAAAGGCGTTATTACGAGTACCCCTGTGGAAGAGCTTTATGGGGGAGATATAGAGGTGCCGGGAGATATTTCTTCGGCGGCTTTCTTTATAGCAGCAGGGCTTATAGTCCCGAATTCCCATATTATTATTGAAAATGTAGGCGTAAATCCTACCAGAACAGGCATAGTAGACGCATTTAAGGCAATGGGCGGTAATGTCAATATTATTAACGAGAGAAGCTCCGGAGGCGAACCTGTTGCCGATATAGAGGTAAAGACTTCCCATCTTAGGTCAATTACCCTTGAAGGCAGCATAATACCCAGAATGATAGATGAGATACCCGTTTTTGCCGTTGCGGCTCTTTGCGCCGAGGGAACGACCGTTGTAAAAGACGCTGAGGAATTAAAGGTAAAGGAATCCAACAGGATCGCCACAATGAGCGAAGAATTAGGCAAGCTTGGCGTTACGATAGAGGAGACCGATGACGGAATGATAATAAAGGGCGGACAAAGGATAAAGTCAGGCACCGTATATTCACATCTTGACCACAGAGTAGCTATGAGCTGCGCCGTTGCCGGGCTGATAGGCGACGGAGATACTCGCATAACAGATGCGGACTGTGTGGGCATATCGTTCCCGGATTTCTACGAAAAGCTTGAAAGCTTATAATATTTAAAAGGGTGTTGCATTAAAAACACAACACCCTTTTGATTAAAATTCACGAGTACACCTACCGGGAATCGAACCCGGAACTAACCCTTAGGAGGGGCTTATTATATCCGTTTAACTATAGGTGCGCAGTAATAATAGTATAAAATAACTTTTTTGAAATGTCAAGCCAAAAATATATAAAAAAAGGAGACTGTACATGATAAGGAAAATAATAACTATCGACGAGGAAAAATGTAACGGATGCGGAATATGCGCAGACGCCTGCCATGAAGGGGCTATTGCCATGATAGACGGAAAGGCAAGGCTTATAAGAGACGACTATTGCGACGGTTTGGGAAATTGCTTGCCGGTCTGTCCAATGAATGCCATTTCGTTTGTTGAAAGAGAGGCAATGCCCTATGACGAGGAGGCGGTAAGAGCCAATATGTCGGAAAAAAGCAACGGCTGTTCGACAAGCGCTCCAAGAACAACAGAGGCAGAAGAAAGCGGTTCGGTATCTTCGCAACTGTTACAGTGGCCTGTCCAGATAAAGCTTGCGCCCCTTAACGCCCCTTACTTTGAAAATGCTGATATACTCATAGCTGCCGATTGCACGGCTTATGCCTACGGCAATTTCCACAATGCTTTTATGAGAGATCATATTACTCTTGTAGGCTGTCCCAAGTTAGATGACTGTGACTATTCGGAAAAGCTCTGTGAAATAATAAAGCATAATAACATAAAAAGCATTATGCTTACCCGTATGGAAGTACCTTGCTGCGGAGGTATGGAGTATTACATAAAAAGGGCAATAGAACAGAGCGGCAAGGACATAGAACTTAATGTGATCGTTATATCGGTAGACGGAAATATAATAAAATAAATTTGCGGTTACAAGACCATATATGTAGGGTACATGCGCTTTAAGGCTCTTCTCTCATAAGCTTTCGAAATATGCCGCCTAAGGCGATGAGGGCGGATATAGACAGAATAAACTCTGCGGAGAACTGAGCGTAAGCAAGACCGTACATAGGGAATAAACGGTTGAGTATGAACAGAAACGGTATTTCAAGCACAATTTTTCTGAGTATGGCAAAGAGCAGAGAAAGTCTGCCTATACCGCATGCTTGGAACACTGCCACCGCAAGAAAATCCATGCCCATAAACGGCAGCGACAGGCACAGTCCTCTCAGAAAGCCCGTACCGTAAGAAATGATAGTATCGTTATTTATAAAAAGTCCCATAAGCTGCGCCGCAAATATGTAAAACACAACGGTAACAAGACCAAGCATACCTACCGAGATCTTGGATGAAAACACTATGGCGTGCTTAGCCCTTTTATAGGTTTTATTGGCATAGTTGTAGCTTATAAGGGGCATAACGCCCTGGGACAGACCAAGGGCAATATACATGGGTACAAGATTTATTCTGTTGGCAATGCCCATGGCGGCAACAGAATCTGCACCGTAGGATGATGTAAAGTTGTTGAGTATGGTCATTCCCGTTACGTTTAACAGATTCTGTATAGACGCAGGTATGCCCACAGCGCATATCCCTATTATTATTTCCTTTTTTAATCTGAACATGGAAGGGCGTATACATACATATGTCCTTCCTCTTTTTATGAAAAGCAGCCCAAAGAAGTAAAGACAGGCAACGCAGTTTGATATAAATGTTGCCAATCCTGCGCCTTCGGCGCCCATGCCAAGTCCCCATGGCAGTACAAATATGGGATCCAGCACAATGTTTAAAAGACAGCCGCTCATGGTACCTATACTTGCGTGCAGGGCAGAGCCTTCGGAGCGCACAAGATAGGCAAACACCACATTGAGTATGGCAGGCGCTGCGCCCAGAGCAACAGTCCACTTTAAATATCTGCTTGTGGCAGAGAGCGTGTCGGGTCTTGCTCCCAGTATTTCAAGAAGCTGTGAGTGAAATATAATATATATAAATGAAAATATGAGCGCAAACAAAAGCGAACAGTAAAAGCCAAAGGCGGAGCTTTTGTATACCGTGTCATAGTCTTTTCTGCCCAGCGCTCGGCTCATCATACTGGATGTGCCTACGCCGAAAAGATTGTTAATGGCGTTAAATGCCAAAAGCACGGGAGCGGCAAGAGCCACTGCGGCATTTTGCACGGGATCGTCGGTAAGACCTACGAACCATGTATCCGCAAGGCTGTATATGACCATTACAAGGGAGCTGATAATGGTAGGGACAGCCAATGCCGCTACGGACTTAGGCACAGGCATTTTCTCGAATAAATATATCTTTTTTATATCTTCTCTGTTTTGCATATGATCACTTCCCGCATATTGGCGCAGAGGCGCTTATCTGATATATAAAGGTCGATCTGCAAATATAAAATTTGAGGCTGCCATATGACAGCCTCGGTGTGTTTACAATATCGATACCTTTAAAATCCGATAAATTGCTCTACTCGTCTTCCGAACTGTCGGATTCATCGGTATCGTCGCTGCTTGTATATCTTGGAGTATAGGTTCCCACTTCTATAATACGGTTGACTGCCTCTTCGATAGTTTTTTCGCTTGTAACGGGATCGCCTATCTGCTCTCCGTTTACATAGGGTGTTTTGGTGGCTACTTCTTTTTTGCCGTTTTTACCCTCACGAATCACCCTGGAATAGGAAGAGGGCTGAGAGCTGTTCTCCTGAGTTACTGTTTTATAGGGTATCTCCTTTGTTTCGGTAGTTGTTTTAAATGTCCTTATGGCAAGAGAAGGCACAGTTGCAATGGTCTTTATTTTCTGACCGATCTGAAGCTTTGTTTTTGTTTCGTTTGTTATAGAGGGATTGGCTGCCAGCAGCTCGTCTTCGGTCATACCTGCCATAGAGGCTATCATTCCGAAGCTGTCCCCCGATACGACAGTATGCTCTCTCTCAACGGTCTTGGTAGTGCTGAGGAGCTTAACGGCTTCCTCTACGGTACTTACCTCCTCAGAGTCCACAAATGTGGAGCCTGTGTTTATCTTGACCGCAAACTGAGGCTCGGAGGTACCTGCGGGACACTGATAATTGTCCAGTATGGTCTGAAGTACCTCTCTTGCCTTTTCCACATTGGAAACTATTGCCATTTCCTTGTTCTCCACAAGTATCGTGGTAGCCTCCTGCTTATAGCCGACAGAATTGCATACCTGCGCTATTACCTGCTCCGTATTTCTCGATACGTTTCTGAAAAGGCTGTTTACGGGACGAAGAGTAATGGTATCGGTTATCTCAAGATTATTGCCTGCATTTTCCTTAAGCTTTGCCAGAATAAGAGAATTCAGCTCCTGCTCCGTAGTGTCCATATCCGTAATGTAGCCTACGGTCTCGCCGTTTACCTGTATGGCAAGAGCGTTCTTATAAAGAGCCACATAGGCGATAAGCCCTATTGCCGCAAGAACTGCCAATAATATTATAATGGGTCTGCCGTTTGAAGGACGGCGTTTTTTTTTGGTATATGCTCCGGACATATTGTCGGGCTGCAAAGGAAATATCATGGGTTTTGAAGATTTTTCCTTAAATCTCAAGGGCTTGTTGGTTCTGTTTACAGGCGGCATAAAGCACACTCCTTATCTATATCAAAAATTTGTCTAATATTTCAATTATATTACAATTTATAATTATAAGGTAAAAACATTGTAATTGCAAGAAGAAAATACTTACAATTTAATGAAAATATGATAAAATACAGTTAAAGGTGATATTATGACTATGTATGAAAAGCTTCAGGCGGCAGCGAAAAAAGAAAGTATCATAGCCGGAGTTGGGAGAGCAGAGCCTTTCAGCGAGCTTAAAAAAAGGCTTGACTCCGTAAGGGTACCCTTTGTAAAGGAAAGTATCGAAACGAGAACAGAGCCTTCTCTTACCATGCCGACGGTCAAAAGCCTTGTGGCGATAGGCGTGCCTTATAATGTGGATTATGAAGAAGTAAAAGATGAAAAATACAGAGGCGTGATATCGGTGGGAGCGGTAGGCGAGGACTACCACCGCATTGTAATGAGGAAGCTTGAAAAAATAAGAGATGAGCTTCTTTACAACAGCAATGTAATGATGTTTTCGGATACGGGACCCCTTGCCGACAGAGAGGTGGCTCTCAGGTGCGGACTTGGAGCCTTGGGCAAAAATCTCAGCGTTATAAACGATACCATAGGAGGTATGTTTTTTATAGGCTATATGCTTACCGATGTGGAGTTTGAAAAGTGGGAGGCTCCTCCCGTCAATAAAAGCGTGGATCTGTGTAAGGACTGCGGCAAATGTATAGCCGCCTGTCCGGGAAAGGCTTTTGAAAACGGAAAATTCAGCTACGAGAAATGCGTTTCATATATAACTCAGAAAAAAGGCGTTCTCGGTAGGGAAGAATGCTTTGCCCTAGGCAGGCAGATATATGGCTGCGACGTATGTCAGAGAGTATGCCCTTATAATAAAAACACCATAAAGGGCTTTAACGAATACGCCTATCCCGATATAGAGAAGCTTTTGAATATGAGCGGCAGGGAATTTGACAGAATATTCAAGCCTACTGCCGCAGGCTGGAGGGGAAGAAGAACATTGCAAAGAAATGCCATAATCGCTCTTGGGAATATGAGAGCAAGGGCTATGAGATCTGTAATAGAAAAGTTTGTTGAGGACAGCAGAGAGGATATATCATCTGCTGCAAAATATGCCCTTGAAAGGCTTAGGGAGAATTAATATGGGATATTGGAATACGAGAGGACTCAGAGGCAGCGCATTTGAGGATATGATAAATATGACAAATAAAGTATATAAGGAAAGGGATCTGGCAATAATACAGAAAATACCTACGCCTATTACGCCTATAAAGCTGGATAAGGGCAAAAATGTAATAACGCTTGCCTACTTTGACAGCAAGTCAACCATCGACTATATAGGCGCTGCTCAGGGAATACCCGTTTGCTTTGACGCCAAGGAGACCAATCAAGGCAGACTTCCGCTGCAAAATGTACATGAGCATCAGATAGATTTTATGCGGGAGTTCAAAAAGCATGGAGGAGTCGCTTTTCTCCTTGTACATTGTCAGGATCTGGAAGAATATTACTTTTTGCCCTTTGAGGTACTTGAAAAATATTGGAAAGCGGCTCAAGAGGGAGGCAGAAAGTCAATACCCTATACCGCATTTGAACAAAAATATAGGATCCATAACAAAAACGGCTGCCCTGTGCATTATTTAGAGGCTATAAATACTTATCTTACGGAGGAATAGCCTAATGAAAAAAAGCCTAGTATTTCTGATCGGTATGCTGCTGTGCGGCTGCGCCGAGACCGAGAAGACCGTTCATGCGCCTTTGGGCAAAACGCCCTATGAGATATGCGTGGAATCGGAGCATGCTCCTGTCCTTATGGAAAGGGAAAAGTGTATGAGCGGAGCTTGTATAAATGATGATATGCCCTATAATGAAATATATAAATTTGAGGAAAAAATACAGGCTGAAAATGACATATACATTTATTATATGAAAAAGGGAGAGGATTTCCCCATGAGCTTTGTGGTAAACTGTTATGCAAAAAACAGGATACCCATGCTTGTGCTGGGAGCAGAAAGCAGCTATGAGGAGGTAATGTCCATAGCTCTTAAGTGCGGGAGCCTTGATCTGCCTATGTTTGTGGAAATGGATTATAACAACGAGATCGAAATGTATGATGCTCACAGCAGACTTTTCAGAGGCTATGCCCCTAAGACGGCTCTTGTATACGGCTTTTCATCCGAGAGAAAGAGCTACGCCCTGCCAAGCAGTAAAAATGTAGATTGGATAGCAATAAATGCCGTTGAGAAAATGAGCAACGGCTCAATAGATTCCGAATATGAAAATATAGCCGGATGGTGCGATATATACAAGAACGATACCGTAATGGTAAATATAGCCGTACCCGTATTTACAGACGACAGATGCAATTATGCAATAAATGAAGCGTGCCGGGAGATAGGCAATATATATTCTCTTGCCGCCTCCCACAGCAATATAGGAGCCGTAAATTATATAAGCTTAAGCGTAAATGAAGAGGGCAGGCGTAAATACAGTTCCCGCCTTTCTGAAAGCGACCAAATAATGGAAGCCTATGGCGCAGCCGTAAAAAGCATCCCGGATATAAGGTATTACAGCAACACTCCTTATATAGGCTATATTATAGGGGATAAGGCGGTAGTGCCCAAAGAAACGGCTTTACTTCTGGATATGGAATGCAGCAGTACGCCATACAGCAATTTAAAGGCTTTGTCAAATTACAGTGTGGATAAGGAGGGCAGAAAGATATATCTGAGGGATAATTAAATTCAGTCGGAATTTTGGGTTATACCCAGCTTTTCAAAAAATCCCTTTACCCTTTCTTCCCATGCCTCGTCAAGCTCTTTGTTAAGTGTGAATTCTATCTGCGCCGTACCTGTTACAACGGCGACCTTTTCTTCCTCAAAAACGATATTTATAAAGCACGCCTTTCCGTTAGGGTGTATTTTTGCGGCTGCTTTTTCGCTGAGAGCAAGCACTATTTTCATAGACTTGGGCTTCTTGCTTCCCTTTATAATGTTATGTATATAGGGCTTAAGCTCCTTCCATGTACAGAAATAACGGTCCTTATCGTCCTCATACCAATCCCTGTTTATCCTTCCGTCAATGCTGTATGTCACGAAAGTAGTGATCTCGCAGCCTCTTACCTGAAATCTGTCAAAGCTCTCGCCCCTTATAAGCTCGTTCATAAATGTTTTGATATCGTTTCCGTCAATATAAAAGCTGTACATATTATTTCTCCCGATAGTTTATTTATATAAGTATATCACAAAATGCATAAACTTACAATTATAACCATACTTTTACAACTCTTATATAGAGCTTTTTTAATATATTGGAGTTTTTGCAGACATATCTTGCCGCCTTGTTATATATGTTCAGTACATACAGCCTGTCAGACTCCCCTGTCCTTATGCCTCCGTAGGCTTCGGCATATACCGTTTTAACAAGCCTTTCGGCTTCCTCGCTGCTTATGGCAGGTATAAGCTCCGTAAGTCTTTGGGCAAAGTCTTTTTCAAGTCCGTTCAGCCTTTTGCCGAAAAAGGCTGTAATATCCAATATCATGGCAAAAAGCTTGCGAACCGAACTGTTTTTTAGCCTGTTTATAAGCAGGATACGCCTTGCTGCGGCAAAAAGCATTATTGCCGCTAAAGGAACAATGATAGGAACGGTATGGTCTTTACTGTCCCTTGCGGCGGTGTAGGTGCTTTCCTCCTTTGTTTCTTCGGCAGTAAGAGTGCTTTCTTCGGTAGAGGTCTCCTGCCTGTTGGCGTTTTCGTCGATTTCCGATGATGTTATATTTGATATAGAAGGCGTTACCTCAATGGGTATCCACCCCTTGTCCCTTACATATATCTCACACCAGGCATGAGCATATCTGTCCGATATGGCGGCATAGTAGTCGCCGTCCTCCTGCTTGAAAAAAAGTCCCTTATTTACTCTGTAGCCCGTTACATATCTGGCAGGGATGCCCAGCATACGGAACATAAGAGTTCCTGCCGAAGCAAAGTGTACGCAATAGCCTTTTTTGTTTTCAAAGAGGAAGTATTCCACAATATCATCGCCTAAAGGGGCAATACCGGGCTTTAACGTGTATTGAGCGTTTTCTGAAAGGGTGCTTTGCACAAAGGCTATGGCGTCGTCTGCGCCGTTTATATCTGCGCTTTGGCAAAGAGCCTTGAGCCTGTCAAGTCCCGAAGGCACATTCAAATAGGTTTTATATACATAGGGTTCGTAATTTTTTTGCATATCGTCATATACACGCAGCACCTGTCCGAAGAGATTTTCATGTATTATGTTAAGATCCTTAAGCTCGTAATAAGAGTATACATATGCAATATTTTGCTTTCTCGTAAGGCGTTCCCATCTTTCTATATAGGGATAATATCTGTTCTTTATACCGCCTGTAACAGGATTTATGGTAATTCTTCTGCCTCGCCTCAATACGTCGGGATCCGAAATGCTGTTTGCATTGTAAAATATTTCCTTATAGGTGGTATCCACAAGGTTTCCCCAACGGCTCCAGCCTCTTTCTGTGGATATTTGGGTAAAAAATGCCGATTCGTCTGCCTCCTCCCATTGACCGTCTTTATATTCTCCTCCCGAAAAGCCCCTTAAATACAGATCCTCCTCGGGCTTGGCAGAAAGCCACAGTTCAAGGGCGTCACGACCTGTCTGGTGGTTGTTTCCCCTGTTTACTTTGCCCGAATCGTAATCTATACCTCTGTTATATACCAGTTTGTTTATATTGTCGTTTAAAAAGCTTTCGACACTGTCGGCAGCATCGCAGAGAAGCTCGTTGTTACTGCTGACGGTCATATTTGAAAACAGAAAAGCTGCCAAAACAAGGGCTGCGGAAAAAATACATATTACAATATTGCTTTTTACATTGATATTTAAAATATGAAGTCCGCATACAGAAAGCA
>CANQIA010000024.1 GCA_947624015.1 uncultured Clostridia bacterium | reverse complement strand
TTTTTATTTAAGTTATTCTTGCTATTTCTATTGCACCATGTTATACTAACTTCAACAGATTTGTTTAAGTACAGTCAATGGCGGCTGTATCACTATGACTAAAACGGAGGTTTTATTATGGCAATTGGCAAACGTATCCGCTTTTTCCGCAACCGAAAAGGCATGACGCAGAAACAGCTAGGCGAAATCCTCGGTTTTCTCGGAAAAACTTCTGATGTCCGAATGGCACAGTACGAATCAGAAGCAAGAACACCGAAGCACGACCTTGTAAACGAAATGGCGCATATCTTTGATGTAAGCCCCCACGCAATCACTGTGCCGGAGATAGACAGCTATATCGGGCTTATGCACACGCTTTTCGCTTTGGAAGATATGTACGGGCTGAAAATCGGGGAGATTGACGGGGAAATCTGTCTGCGCCTTGACAAGTCCGACTATTCCACTTATACGTCCATGTTCGATATGTTCCACGCATGGCAGGAGCAAGCCGCCAAACTGGAACAAGGCGAGATTACCAAAGAGGAATACGACCAGTGGCGGTACAAGTACCCGGAACTGGACACCTCAAAGCATTGGGCGAAAGTTCCCTCACAAGCGGTCAGTGATATGCTTATGGAAGAATTAGAGAAAGTCGAGAAAGAAGAAAAGAAAACATCTAAACAGAAAAACAGGAAAGCATAAAAAAGACCTTGCCGATATTCAGTTTCCATATCTGAAAATCAGCAAGGTTTTTCTTATGCTATTTGATGTAATTATTCAGTGCGTGATGTTGTGAATGTTGCCAAATCGTTGCCAACGCTTAAACAAATTTGCTTGCAACCCGCATAAATACTAGGCTTTTACAACCCATCTCATCACTCAAACTCAATAGTGCTGGGTGGTTTGGTGGTTATATCGTAAACTATTCTATTTATACTTTTTACTTCATTTACTATTCTGTTGCTTATTTTAGCCAGAACATCGTAAGGGATCCTGGCGAAGTCGGCTGTCATAAAGTCGGTAGTAGTAACGCCACGGAGGGCAAGAGTATAATCATATGTCCTGAAATCGCCCATAACGCCTACGCTTCTCATAGAGGTAAGCACAGCGAAGTATTGATGGATATCTCTGTCAAGACCCGCAAGGGCTATCTCCTCTCTGAAAATGGCGTCGGCATCCTGTAATATGCTTACCTTTTCCTGAGTAATATCGCCTATTATTCTTATGGCAAGTCCCGGACCCGGGAAGGGCTGGCGCCATACAAGATAGTCTGCAAGACCCAGCTCAATGCCGAGCTGTCTGACCTCATCCTTGAAAAGAAGTCTTAAAGGCTCCACAATATCCTTGAAATCTACATAGTCAGGAAGTCCGCCTACATTGTGATGGCTCTTTATAACGGCGGCGTCTCCTGCGCCCGATTCTATGACGTCAGGATATATAGTGCCTTGGGCAAGGAAATCCACGGCGCCTATTTTTTTAGCCTCTTCTTCGAATACTCTTATAAATTCTTCGCCTATTATTTTTCTCTTTTTCTCAGGCTCCGAAACATCCTTAAGCTTGCTCAAGAATCTCTCGCCTGCATTTACTCTTACAAAATTTACATCCCAATCCTTAAATGCCGCTTCCACCTCGTCGCCTTCGTTCTTTCTCATAAGACCGTGATCAACGAATATACAGGTAAGCTGATTGCCCACAGCCTTTGAAAGAAGGGCGGCAAGCACAGAGCTGTCCACACCGCCGCTTAAGGCAAGAAGCACCTTGCCTTTTCCGACCTTTTCCTTTACCTGCTCAATGGCAGTGCGGGCATAATTGCTCATGCTCCAATCTCCACGGCATTGGCATACCTCATAGAGAAAGTTTCTGAGCATTGCCTTTCCGTTGTCCGTATGCATGACCTCGGGATGATATTGCATACCGTAGAGCTTTCTTTCTCTGTTTTCCATAGCCGCAACGGGACAATCCGCCGTATGAGCAACAGGAATAAAGCCCTCGCCGGGACTGCTTATATAATCGGTGTGGCTCATCCATGTAATGCCTTTGTCGGGAAGTCCCTTAAAAAGAAGGCTGTCCGTGTTAAATTCCGTTTCGGTCTTGCCGTATTCGCTTTTATGGGCAGAAGACACTTTGCCTCCCGTAAGGTGCGCCATAAGCTGACAGCCATAGCATATACCGAGTACAGGTATCCCCAGCTCAAATATATCGCCGCTTATGGTAGGCGAATCATCCAGATAAACGCTGTTGGGTCCGCCTGTAAATATAATGCCCTTAGGCGCCATAGCCTTTATTTCATCGATAGAGGTCTTATAAGACTTTACCTCGCAATATACATTACATTCACGAACTCTTCTGGCTATAAGCTGATTGTACTGTCCGCCAAAGTCCAGAACTATAACTAATTCATGCATATTTTATCCTCCGTTTATTTCTTTATAAAAAGCCTTCTTGGGGTCATATCCTTGCGCATTGCAAGCAAAAGCTCTTCTTTGGGTTCTATTATAAATCTTTTTTTCTTGCCCTTGTATGTAGCCACAAATACATAGGTATTTCCCAATATCTCGGTGCTGCTGTAATCCGCAACGGGCAAATTCATATAAATAGCAAGGTGTTCCTTGTCATCTATATGAGCCATTACCTCAAATTCCGAAACACAGCCCTCAAATATTCTTTTTCTCTTGGAACGGTTCTTTATAATATCGATATCAAGCATACCGTCGGTATATGAATATTCAAATTCGCAATTAAGCTCCTTTATTTTCTTATAGGCTATATAAACTATAATGCCTATAAGTATAACAAGAAGAAGGGTAAAACCCATGCCTACGCTGTCCTTGCCCTCGGCATAGGCTGCCGAAGCGGAATCCATAAGTATCTGCCACAGAAAAATAATGACCGCAATAGCTATACCTACGGTATATATGCGCCTGCTTCTGTCGTTTTTGTCAAATTGCTTTTTAACGAGCTGCTCTATAAATACATCGTTCATAATACTATTCCTCTATTTCCACATCAACCGTTTCTCCGTCTGTTGACATAAGCTTGTTTACAAGACCGGGTACCATATCCAGTACCTTGTTCACGCTGTTTCTGTCGTTTACGCTGATAAGCTGAACATGACCGTCGGTTATGACCATAATGGAGTTAGGAGAAATTTTAGCGCCCATACCTCCGCCTCCTGAGCTTTTGCCGTTCTTGTCGGCTCTTTTGTCGCTTGAGCCCGAACCCATGCCAAAGGATACGTCTACCAAAGGCACTATTGTTATCTTACCCATAACGATAGGCTCGCCTACAACGGTTTTGCTCGAAATAAAATTTTCCAGTTTAGTGAGCATTGCTTCCATATTTTCATTAAATGTACTCATTATTTTTCACCTCTCATATAGTCTGTAACAATTGGTCGTATCGGTTTTCTCAATACATATATAAGAATAGGGAAAAGAAGCCTGAAGAGGTTTGTGCTGCCTGATATCACTGTGCTGCCCTCCAGTTTTTTTTCTTTAAAATCCCCGTCTATATTCATGTCTATGGGGATAAGGTCTTGGGTTGCCGCTTTTATCCCCAGCAGCTTTCCCGTGATGGACGGATCCTCAAATCCAATTATACCATTAATTTCAAAAACTTTAAAGCCTGTATTTTTAAATAATTTTTTTATAAGCCTAAGGGTGCTTATTATAACGGCTTTGCCGTCGTATTTTTCATTAAGCGCCAAAGCTTTGTGTATATTTTCATTTAATGCCTTTGCATATCCTTTAACGGTGTTGTATATTTTTTGAGATCTCGCCTTTATTTTTTCCCCAAAGCCGATCTTTTCGGTATGTCGGTATTCGGTATCCTGTTCATTTACATCAGGTTTTTTTTCGGGGGCTTGGGGTACGGTGTCTTCATATTCGACCTTGGAGTCGCTCTCATTACGAGCTTTTTCCTCCTTCACATCTTCAAGTTGGCTGATAAAGACTGCCTGTTCCTTATCCTTTTTTCTGTTGCGCATTGAAGAAAAGGGATATTTCAGCACAAAGTCGCTGTCCTCCCCGTTATTTATATATTCCGCTTTTATAAGTCCGAATATCCAGCTTATATTTCCCTTTATGTCAATATTGTCCTTTTTACGGGCAAAGGCATTGTATTTAAAGGGCGCAAAGAGCAGCACCAGTAAAACTGCAAAGGCTATGCCAAGCCCTATACAGATAATTATTAATATTATTTTGAATATCAGCCACAAAACACCAAGCATAATATACCCTCTTAACTGCATCTGCTGTTGTAATATTCCTTTATACCATTGAGATCCTCATGCTCTGTAAGCCATTCCTCTATAAGGAGCTTGACCATTTTTTTAGCTGCGCTCAGTCCTCTTGAAACAGCTATTATGCCATAGTCCTTGTTTTCGTTCCTTGTTCTGAACACATGGTCGGAAAGGGCTATTTCAAACATATTGTCGCTTTGGGGATCCGTATATATGAGATAGGCATTGAAAACACCCTTGCCCTTAAGTATTTCCGCCTTTGTTCCTTCAATATCTCTGTAACCTTTGTCCATAAATATATTTTTGTAATATCTCACAAATATCACTCCACATTTATGTATTCGAACTCTGCATAGCCTCCTGTATTTTTGCCCTTATTATTTACCGCAAAAATACCGATCTTTCCTCCTACCCAGCTTTTTCTGGATACTTTGTATTGCAGGCTGTCGCCTATCCTTTTGTAGTCGGCGCCGTTCTCGCTTATATAAGTATCTATAATACCGGGATATTCCACAGTGAGCCTGAGATACAGCTCGCTGCCTGAGATATTGAGAGCGCCGCCTGTTATCTCATCTGTTTCGATATCCTTCTCCAGCTCATAGCTTACCTGCCTTGCCTTGCCGTTTTCCGCTATTATACCGTAATAGCTGCCTCCCGTTATTACAAGTCCGCATGCCTCGTCTTGATCAAGCTGCATTTTTACCTTGGCGGTAACCGTAAAATTGGGTCTGTCCATAAACCGACACATAACATTGGCTGCGCAGGAAATATTATCGCCTTTATAGGGCAGGGCAAAAAGCCTTATGCCGTGTCCCGTCATTTCATAGAAGCTGTCTTTTACATGAGCCTGAAACTGCCACTGGGCGCCGAGCCTGTCCCCCGTAAAGTCATCACTGTCAAGGGGCGTGAGTATTTGACTTTCGCAGTCCTTCGGCTTGGAGTATTCCATAACAGGCTCTCCTATCTGATCCTTGTTAGTATCTATGCCTATTTCTATCCAGCCGTCTTCTGTCCAGTGGGCAGGCTGTAAATGAGTAACTCTGCCGTAAGCCTCCAGATCCTGAAAATGTATGAACCAGCTTTCGCCGTTTGGCATATCTATAAGACCGCCTTGATGAGGTCCGTTTACGGGACTGTCGCCCCGGTGCATAACTACTCTGTGTTCATAGGGACCGTATATATTTTTGCTCCTTGCCACCATTTGCCAGCCTGTCTGCACTCCTCCCGCAGGCGCAAAAATATAGTACATACCGTTCCTTTTGTAAAGCTTGGGTCCTTCCAATGTAGGGTGATTTATCCTTCCGTCGAATACAAGCACGCCGTCATCCAAAAGCTCAGTGCCATCGGAAGACATTTTGTGCAGAAAAAGCTTGCTCTTATAGCCTATCCTGCTTTTGGCAACGCCTCTTATAAGATACGCCTGTCCATCGTCGTCCCAAAATGGGCAGGTATCTATCCAGCCCTTTGCCTTTGCAACACATACTGTATCGTTCCATTTGCCGAAAGGATCTTCCGTATTTGCCATAAATATGCCCTCGTCAGGGTCTCCGAAGTATACCCAAAACTTATTATCGTGATACCTTATGGCAGGCGCCCATACGCCTTTTCCGTGTTCGGGAACATCATAGGCGTCTACGGGCATTTTGTTTACGGCATAGCTTATGAGCCTCCAGTTTACAAGATCGGTGGAATGGAGTACGGGTACTCCCGGAAAATATGTAAAGGAGCTTGATACCATAAAAAAGTCTTTGCCCACTCTGATAACGTCGGGATCCGAATAATCTGTAAACAATATGGGGTTTTTGTATCTGCCGTTGCCTAAGTCGGCGATCCATTTGCCTTTTGCATTTTTATACATATCATTGTTCCTCCGCTTATTAATATGGCTTTAATCCATATCGATCTCGTCTACCTTATCTCTTGTCATAAGATCGTATACTGCCTGTTTAACATTTTTTCCTTTATACAATACATTGTTTATTTCATTTGTAATAGGCATTTCTATGCCGTATTTTATGGATAGATCATATGCCGCTTTGGCATTTATTACGCCCTCCACTACCATATGCACCTGATCCAGCGCCTCCCGGAGACTTTTGCCCTGTCCCAGAAGGATACCTGCTCTTCTGTTTCTGCTGTGCATACTTGTACATGTAACTATAAGGTCGCCTATACCCGTAAGCCCTGCAAAGGTCTCCTTTTTGCCGCCCATGGCAATGCCCAGTCTGCTTATTTCCGCAAGACCTCTTGTCATAAGGGCAGCCTTTGTGTTGTCGCCAAAGCCGCAGCCGTCGGCGGTACCTGCCGCAAGGGCTATAAGATTTTTAAGAGCGCCGCCTAACTCTACGCCTATGATATCGGTATTTGTATATACTCTGAACATAGGCGACATAAACGTATCCTGTATCTCAGAGGCGGTTTTTATATCCTCGGATGCGGCAACTATGGCTGTTGCCATATCCTTGCCCACTTCCTCTGCGTGAGAAGGACCGGAAAGCACTGCCACTCTGCACTGAGGTATCTCCTCCTTTATTACCTGAGATAGTCTTAAAAGAGTGCCTTCCTCAAGCCCCTTTGCCACATTTACTATTATCTCATCCTTTTTTACATAAGGAGCAAATCTCTTTGCTATATTTCTTACAAACTTAGACGGAGTTGAGAACACAAGCATATCCGCCCATGACACATCCTCGTCTTTATATGTGACCGTTATATCCTCGTCCAGTTTTACTCCGGGCAGGAATTCTTTGTTCTCCCTGTCGGCCAGTATAGCCATTGCCTCCTCCTCCTTAAAGGACCAGAGTATAACATTGTTTCCCGCTCTTTTAAGCTGCACGGCAAGGGCGGTCCCCCAACTGCCTGAGCCTATTACCCCAACTGTTTTCATAGCAACACCTCTATTTTTCCTTGACGCCGAATTTTCTTTCAGTACCGTTTAAAAGCCTTTGTATATTTGTCCTGTGCCTTGCAAAGGCAAGTATGCAAAGGGCAAAGAGCAATATTATCGCCTCTGCGCCGCAGCCCAATTTACTGTTGAATATAAGTATAAATACGGGATACATAAAAGCCATTGAAAGAGAGCCTACCGAAATATATCTGTTTGTCAGGAATATGCAAAAGCCTATTACATATGTAATAAGGGCGACTCTTATATCCACGCACATCATAAGTCCAAGAGTACAAGCTATGCCTTTGCCTCCTCTGAAACCCAGATAAAAGGGGAAATTGTGTCCCAGGACTGCGCCAAGTCCGCCATATATTCCGGGCAGATAGCTTGTACCGCTTAAAAAGCTGCCGCTTCCCTTGAATATAAGCGAACATACATAGTAGGCGGCTATTACCTTGCACAGATCGAATATAAATACGATAGCGCCTGCCTTTTTGCCAAGCACTCTCGTCGTGTTTGTAAAACCTGCGTTGCCGCTGCCGTACTCTCTTATGTCAATATGTCCCATGAGCCTGCCTATAAAGTAGGCGGACTGAAGACAGCCAAAGGCATATCCTATTATAAGGCAAATAATTCTGAACATAGCTCTATTCCTTTCTGTTCCTGGCTATAAAGTGTATAGGTGTTCCCACAAAGCCGAAGGCATCTCTCAGTTGATTTTCTATATATCGCTCATATGAAAAATGCAAAAGCTCCGTGTCGTTTACAAACAGCACAAATGTAGGCGGCTTTACGGATACCTGAGTTATATAATATATGCGTAGCTGCCTGCCCTTTTCCGCAGGCGGCTGATTTATTGCCATAGCCTCTATAAGCACATCGTTAAGTACGCCTGTGGAGATCCTTCTTATATTATTTTCGTGTACCATTATAATAAGCTCAAAGAGCTTTGAAACTCTCTGTCCCGTTGCAGCGGATATAAAAAGTCTCGGAGCATATGAAAGATACTTGAACTCAGCGTCTATATCCTTCATAAATTTATTCATGGTGTGATTGTCCTTTTCTATCTTATCCCATTTATTTACGGCGATAATGACAGCCTTGCCCGCTTCGTGGGCGATACCTGCCACCTTTTTGTCCTGATCTGTAATGCCGTCCTCTGCGTTTATCATCATAATGCAGACATCTGAACGCTCAACGGCGGCAACGGCTCTTATTATAGAATATTTTTCTATATTCTCCCTTATCTTGGACTTCCTTCTTATACCGGCAGTGTCTATAAACACATACTTTTGCCCTTGATACTGATACTCGGAATCAATAGCGTCTCTTGTGGTGCCTGCCACATCGCTTACTATTGCTCTTTCCTCGCCCAATATCTTGTTTATGAGAGAGGACTTGCCTACATTGGGCTTTCCTATTACGGCGACCTTTATAACATCCTCGTTCTCGTCTTCTCCGCTGCCTTCGGGAAAATGCTTTATGACCTCATCAAGCATATCGCCAAGACCTATCATTTGCCCTGCGCTTATGCCAAAAGGCTCCCCAAGACCCAGAGCATAGAATTCATACACATCCATACCGTACTTGGCAAGGTCGTCCATTTTATTAACAGCCAGCACAATAGGCTTGCCCGATTTTCTCAGTATATTCGCCACCTGCATATCGGCGTCGATCATACCTGTCCTTACGTCGGTAAGGAAAATGATAACATCTGCCGATCGTATTGCGATCTCTGCCTGTGAATACATATTCTTAAGCATCATATCGTCGCTTTCAGGCTCCAGACCGCCTGTGTCTATAAGCGTGAAGCGGCGGTCGAGCCACTCTGCGTCGGCATATATCCTGTCACGGGTCACTCCCGGAGTATTCTCCACTATTGATATCCTTTCGCCTGCTATTCTGTTAAAAAGCGTAGACTTTCCCACATTGGGGCGTCCCACGATAGCAACTATAGGTTTAGCCATTTTACATATCCTCCGTACTCAATATCTGCTCCAGCATTTTACCGCCGTCACAGCTCATCGGTATTACTTTTACATTCAGTTCTTTTTCTATATCCTTTATATCCACATCATCAAGCAATACTGTTTCCTCTGCTCTCAAGCAGCTTTCTGGTATAAAAAGAACGCTGCCCAGCTCCTTGCCCTTAAGCTGTGAAATAATATCCCGACCTGTCAAAAGACCGCTTACGGTAATGGTATTGCCAAAAAAATCATTTTCAACGGCAACTGTATTTATTTTCGTGTTGCTGTATTTTTCCATTATGGCGCAGCTAAGGGAATTGATAAAGTCGTAGGCGATCTTTCCCGTAGCCAATGTTACAGTCCTTTTTACATTGTCTTTGTTAAGTATATTAAGCTTATTATAAAACTCACTTTTTGTCAATGTTATCATTCCAACGCCGTTTTCAAGCTGAGGATAGCCTTCATAGCACTCCTCCTTCGGCAGCTCCTTTTCGGCTCCGATATAGAACTCATCGCTTAAAAAGCAAAAGCGTGTGCCGTATTTGTCATAAAGCTTTTTTTGCCAGCTCTCTACCTGCTCCACTACCCTTATGCAGCCTTCCTTGTCAAAAAGCTCTATATGGCAAAGCCCCTCTCTGTACCTTGTCATGCCAAAAGGCACCACAGACATACTCCTTGCCATAGGTATGAACCGTGAAAGCTCGTCTATGCTTTTGTCCAAATATTCTCCGTCGTTTATATCCCTGCACAGCACTATTTGGAAATTCATTTCTATATGGTTATCATATAGCTGAGAAATGTAGTCCATAAGCCTGTCGGAATTGGGATTTTTGAGCATATATCGCCTAAGCTCCTTGTCCGTAGTGTGGACGGATATATTTATAGGGGACAGATGATAGAATATGATTCTGTCTATATCCTCCTGCTTCATATTTGTAAGAGTAACATAATTACCCTGCAAAAATGACAGCCTTGAATCATCATCCTTAAAGTAGAGGGTATCTCTCATACCCTTTGGCAACTGATCTATAAAACAAAATATGCACTTGTTTGAGCAGCTTTTTGCCCTGTCCATAAGTCCCGTTTCAAAAACTATGCCCAGATCCTCGTACTCCTCCTTATCTATTTCAAGGAGCCACTCGTCTCCGTCGGGCTTTTGAATGCCTACCTCTATATATTCGCTTTGTATAAGATATCTGTAATCGAATACATCCTTCACAGGCTTATTGTCTATATCCACAAGTATATCTCCGGGTCTTATGCCCATTTCCTCGGCTATGGAGCCTTTTTCCACTTTTATTATAACATTGCTCATATTACTTTTCCTCGGTCGTGTTTGATGTGATGGGTTTTTGTTTGTGTGGGTTCGACCCTTCCACCATTTCTGCGTAATGCAAGCATTACTTGAAATGGTCCCCCTCCCCTTCTCTGAAGGGGAGGCTCAGGAATACGTTCTTCTCATTTTTTAATTTGTAATAAAGTTATTTTTCAACATTATTAAAGCCTTTTGGAAGTATATACCTAAGGCTCCCCTTACGAGAAGGGGAGCTGTCAGCCTCAGCTACAGCTAAGTGCAACAAATGGCTTAGAGCGGGGCTGACTGAGAGGTCGATTTAATAACTTATCATCCTACAAGCTTATAAACCCTGCCATTGAGCCTCTTTCATTTCCCATGAGTCTATGGGTAAAAAACATATCGGGGTGGCATTTCGTACATATCCTGCTGTTTTCTATATTTTCTCTGAGGATGCCTGCTTTTACAAGTATCTCCTCATTTATGCCGTGAAGATCGATATAATATTTCCCACGGTTTTCTTCATCATCTCGTATAAAAGACCCGCACCGATCAAAGGCTTTTTCAAACTCATCCACCACAGGCTTATCCACCTGGAAACAGCATTTGCCTATGGCGGGAGCAATACCGCATATTATATCATTTCTCTTACAGCCGTAGTCGGAAACCATTTTATCGACTGTCTTTGCGCCTATGGAAAGCACCGTGCCTCTCCAGCCGCTGTGAGAAATGGCAATTACCTGTTTTACAGGGTCATAAAAGAATATAAGAACACAATCGGCAGAAAAGCCTGTCAGCACAACGTCTTTACAGTTTGTGATAATGCCGTCGTAGCCCTCGGACTCTCTTTCTCTTAAAAGTCCCTTGCCTCTGTCTTCTTCCGTTACGTTTATTATCCTGTCCTTATGAACCTGTCTTGTCCATACGGTATTTTTGCTGCTGCAGCCTATGGCAGAGCATATTATATTATAGTTTTCTGCCACATTTTCTTTTTTATCCTCTCTCCAGCCCAGGTTCATACTTTCATAGCAGCCCTGTGAAACGCCGCCCTTCCTTGTGGAAAAACAGTGCTTAACATTTTTCAATTTGTCAAAAACATAGTATTCGATATTTCCCTTTTTTATAAGCTCCATAGTATTTTAAAAGGCATTTTTAATATGCTCTATATCCTTTCCCATTATTTCTATAACGTCAAAGCGCAAAGGCGTATCCTCAAGGCGGTTCTCCATAATATATATCATGGCAGTCCTTTTTATCTGTCTTTGCTTATAGCTGTCCACAGCTTCTCTGGGAAGCCCCATTGAATCGGAATTCCTGTATTTTACCTCAACAAAAACGGTATATCCGCCTTTTTTTGCGATAATATCTATTTCGCCTGTCCTTCTTCTGTAATTGGTCTCAAGTATCCTGTACAGCCTAAGGGTCAGATATTTTTGCGCAATTTTCTCGCCCATGCTGCCTTTTTCTTTATTGTTCATAAAACTTATGCGTAAAGCTCCTTCTGTGTATAGGGCATAGACCGTGCTTTATTATGGCTTCCTCATGCTCTCTTGTGCCGTAGCCCACATTTTTCTCAAAGCCGTATTCGGGATATTTCTCGGCGTACTTTGTCATTATCCTGTCCCTTGTTACCTTTGCTATTATACTGGCTGCGCCTATGGATATGCTCTTGGCGTCGCCTTTTATAATTGCCTCCTGGGGGATATCAATATTGGGTATTGTAACTGCGTCCACAAGAAGCTGCTGAGGCTTTAGCGTCATATTTTCCAATGCTCTTTCCATAGCCTTATAGGTGGCTTGTAATATATTGAGCCGATCTATCTCTTGATTGTCTGCCATGCCTATGCCTATGGACAGGGCTTTTTCCGTTATTATGTCAAAAAGCTCCTCCCTCTTTTTAAGAGAAAGCTTTTTGCTGTCGTTTATACCCTCTATCCTGCTGCCTTTTTGAAGTATTACGCAGGCTGCCACAACGGGACCTGCGTAGGGTCCTCTGCCTACCTCGTCAATGCCGCCTATATATTCTATGCCCTTATTACAGTACTTTTTTTCATACAGCGTAATGGTATCAAGTCTTTTCTGCTCCGCTTCATGGCTTTCCTTTTTCCTTTGAGCCTGAAAAACGAGCCTTCTGACACCGCTGCGGCTGTCCGCTTCATATTCTGCTATAAAGTCGTCGTAGCTGCCGCACATATCCAATTCATTTTTTATTTCAGCTATTGATTTCATTAAACATATCACCATTCTAATTATAACATATTTTAGCATTTTTTCAATAACATAAGGCTAAATTTACGCATATCTTAAAATATAATCATGAATAGGTCGTGGCTCCAATGGAAGTAACAACCCATATAATCCACGCCAGAGAAAAGGTCAACTGTACAAATGACAAATATAAGGGCAGAGGCGTTACAATAGCTTTTCTCGATACGGGTATATGCAATATATATGATTTTCAGAACAGGATACTTTATTTCGGAGATATAGTCAATAAAAGAAAGGCGCCCTATGACGACAACGGGCATGGATGCCATGTGGCAGGTATAAGCAGCGGAAACGGAAAATATAAGGGCATAGCTCCCGAATCCAATATAGTGATGCTCAAGACCTTAAATCGGGAGGGAAAGGGAAATGCCGCCGATGTACTCGTAGGTATAAAATGGATAGAGGAAAACCGCAAAAGATATAATATTCGCATTGTAAATATGTCCATAGGAACAGGCGCAGAAACAAAAAACGACCCTCTTGTGGCGGCTGTGGAACGTCTGTGGGAGCTTGGTATAGTTGTAGTAACGGCGGCAGGCAACAACGGACCCCGTCCCTGCAGCATATCCTCTCCCGGAACGAGCAGAAAGGTAATAACCGTAGGCGCCTCGGAGGAGGAAAATGACAAAAGCGGCAGCTTCTCCGGCAGAGGACCCACAAGAGAACACATAATAAAGCCTGATATACTGGCTCCGGGAAATAATATATATTCCTGCCAGTGCAACGGGAAATACAAGGGCTTAAGCGGCACGTCAATGTCTACGCCCATAGTAAGCGGAGCGGCAGCCCTTTTGCTTGAAAAATATCCTCATATGTCTCCCGACGACGTAAAATATATGCTTAAGCTTTCAGCCACAAAGCTCAACTATCCTGCCAACAGGCAGGGCTGGGGACTTCTTAATATAAAAAAATTATTGGAACAGGAGGCAGTTTATGTCAGACAGCTCAATTCATAACGACGGTATTTACGATGTGGATACGGATATTTCATATGAGCCTGCCATGAAAAAAGACGATATGGTCTTTGCGATACTGGTATTTATGCTTATGCTCATATAGATGGCTTTGAGGCTTACTTGCTTTTAACATGGCAAGGGTCAGCCTTTAAAAATGGTATTTCCGATTTCGGAAGATACCATTTTTTTATATCGTCTTGTATATTCCTAAAAAATGGTTTATACTTATACTGAGGTGATTTTATGGCTAAGAAGGAATACGACAGGACAAAAATGAAGCCTGCCATAATGAGCAGCATATGTACAGGGGAGCAGGTAGCAGGCTTTAAGGATATTGAAAAGGGTACGTTCATAGACGTTATGGCGGTCAAAAGCGACAAGGATCTTAAGAAATTTATAAAAATGTACGGCATAGATGAAAAGGATATAGTTAAAATGTGGTAAAGAAATGGGCAATTTATTTTTTAAAAGCAAAGATATTATAGTTATAGCCCTTATATTGACGGTGGCTGCAATATTGTATGCCTGTATAGAATATACGGGCAAGGAAGGGAAAACGGCTGAAATACTTTTGAATAATGAGGTCATAAAAACTCTTGAGCTCAGCGAGGATGCAGTGTATTCTCCCGAGGACTTTCCCCATGTGGTATTTGAGGTAAGGGAGGGCAAGGTAAGATTCAGGGAATCCGATTGCCCCGATAAGATATGTGTAAATACAGGCTTTATATACAAGCAGGGACAGACGGCAGTATGCCTGCCCAACAAGCTTGTGCTTAGGATAACGGGAAACGATGTGGATACGGTACTGTGAGGTGTATTATGAGCAGAACAAAATACATGACTTATATGGCGATGCTTCTTACTCTTACAATAGTGCTTTCCATATTTGAGTCGGCTCTTCCTTCGTTTACGGCTGTACCGGGAGTTAAACCGGGACTTGCCAATATAGTTGTAATGTTTACGGTATTCTTCATAGGCAAAAGGTATGCCATTATACTCAATATAGCCAAGAGCTTATTTGTGCTTATAACAAGGGGAGCCGTCGCAGGTATACTGAGCCTTTGCGGAGGTATGCTCTCAATACTTGTTATAATACTTCTTTTACATATATTCAAGGACAGGATATCATATGTGCTATTAAGCATAGGGGGAGCCATATCTCATAATATAGGTCAGATAATAGCGGTATCATTTATGCTTAATGGGTATGCCTATATGTATCTGCCGGTGCTTATAGTGTCGGGAGTGGTAATGGGCAGCGTTACGGGTACCCTTTTAAAAGTGCTTATGCCCGTTCTCTCCTATCCTCTTAAGGAGGCGGGAAAATGAAAAGGATATTATTTCTTTTATGTCTTCTTATGCTTACGGGCTGCGGCACCAAAAAGGAGTACAGCGCCCAATATTTGGATGTTTTCGATACCTATACTACCTTTCAGGCGTATTCTGATGATAAAGAGGGCTTCGACAGGATATCGGAGGGGCTTCACAGCCAACTGATAAGGCTGAACAGACTTTTTGACATATACAACGATTATGAAGGCATATCGAATTTAAAGACGGTAAACGACAATGCAGGCGTAGCTCCCGTAGTTGTGGACAAGGAGCTTTATGATCTGGTAAAGGCGGGAATTTCTGCCTATGACGAAACAGAGGGCTATATAAATATAGCTATGGGTCCCGTGCTTAAGGTATGGCATAATTACAGGGAATCGGCTCTTGCCGATCCCAACAACGCTCTCATTCCCTCCTCGGAGGAGCTGTCGGAGGCGGCAAGACACACGGATATAAACAATATAATACTGGATGATAAAAATATGAGCATATATATAAAGGACAAGTACGCTTCTATCGATGTGGGAGCCATAGCAAAGGGCTATGCAGCCGACAGAGCAAGGGAATATCTGGAGGAAAACGGCGTAACAGCCGCCCTTATCAATCTGGGCGGCAATGTGGTAGGGCTTAACGACGACAGTAAGCCCTCGTGGAAAATAGGCGTGCAAAAGCCCATAGAAGGCAGCAGCGAATATGTATATAAGCTGGATATAAACAATGCGTCTGCCGTTTCCAGCGGAAACTATCAGAGATATTATGTGTATAAGGATAAGATATACCACCACATCATAGACAAAGATACGCTTATGCCAAGCGTAAATAATAAGTCCGTAACGGTAGTAAGTCCTTCTTCTCTGGAGGGGGATATATATTCCACCTATCTTTTTATACTTCCCTATGACAAAGGCAAAGAAATAGTAAAAGAAAAAGGTCTTGAGGCAGTATGGGTGGATAAGGACGACAAGGTGATTGCCAAGACAAAAGGAGGAGAATATGTACGATAATATAATAGACGTCATACGCTCAAGGACTGATATAATACCAAAGGTAGCGCTGGTACTCGGCTCGGGTCTCGGTACTCTTGCAGAAGAAATAGATGTAAAAGCAACGGTGGATTACAGCCAACTGCCCGATTTTCCCACATCTACCGTAGAGGGACACAAGGGCAGATTTATATTTGGAAATATAGGCAATGTGCCTGTGGCGATCATGCAGGGCAGGGTACACTACTACGAGGGCTATACTATGGACAAGGTAGTGCTGCCCATAAGGATAATGCGTATTTTAGGCGCAGAGATACTTATGCTCACAAATGCCGCAGGAGGTATAAATTCCGATCTGGATCCGGGAAGCTTTATGGCGATAAGGGATCATATATCATTTTTTGTCCCGTCTCCCTTAAGAGGAAGGAATATAGACGAGCTGGGACCTCGTTTTCCCGATATGACGGGTATATACGACAGAGAGCTTATAGAAATAATAAAGAAAAAAGCATGGGAAAACGGGGTCCTTGTAAGAGAGGGGATCTATGCTCAGCTCAGCGGACCCAACTTTGAAACTCCTGCCGAGATAAAGCTCCTTGAAAGGCTGGGGGTTAACGCAGTAGGCATGAGTACCGCCTGCGAGGCAATGGCGGCAAAGCACTGCGGCATGAGAGTATGCGGCATTTCATTTATATCCAATTTGGCGGCAGGTCTTACGGACAGTCCTTTGAGCCATGAGGAAGTGCAAAAAACAGCCGCAGAAGCGGAGCCTTATTTTAAGAAGATAATACTGTCCTCAATAGAGGGCTTTGGGGGAATTTTATGATAAGATTTCATAATTGCAAAATACTTACAAAGGATATGATAATAGCCGAGGGCAACGAGCTGTGGGTAAAGGGAAATAAGATAGAATACATTGGAAAACCCAAGGAAGGCGTTTTTGAAAGGGAAATAGACTGTAAGGGCAATGTGCTTATGCCGGGATTTAAAAACGCCCATACCCATTCGTCTATGACGTTTTTGCGTTCCTATGCAGACGATCTGCCTCTTGACAGGTGGCTGAATGAAATGGTGTTCCCCATGGAAGCAAGGCTTACCGACGAGGACGCATATTATATGTCAAAGCTGGCTGTGGCTGAGTTCGTATCGGGAGGCATAACATCGGCATTTGATATGTATTTATATCCTAACGCCATAGCCGAGGCTGCAAGGTCAACAGGCTTCAGAATGACCATATGCGGCGCCGTCAACAACTTTACGAGCAGCCCAAAGGAGCTTGAGGCTAATTATGACAAATACAACAGCTACTGTGAAAACGTAAGCTTTCAACTGGGCTTCCATGCCGAGTATACAACGGATATAGGCATACTCAGAGAAATATCGGATATTGCAGGCAAATACAAGGCGCCGGTATCGGCTCACTGCTCAGAGACCGGTCTTGAAAGGGAAGAGTGTATAAAAAGACACGGCAAAAGCCCCGTTGAGCTTTTTGACAGCTTAGGGCTTATAGACTATGGCGGAAGTCTTTTTCACTGTGTGCATTTAAGCCAAAGGGATATTGATATATTAAAGGAACGGGATATTACCGTCGTTACGAACCCTGCCTCCAACTGCAAGCTTGCAAGCGGCATAGCGCCTCTTTCAAGGCTTGATGAAAGGGGTATCAGGATCGCCATAGGCACAGACGGACCCGCAAGCAACAATGCTCTTTCCATGTTCAGGGAAATGTATCTTGCCACAGCTTTACAAAAGCTGCAAACAAAAAACGCTTCCGCCCTTGTGCCTAAGAAGGTGCTTGAAATGGCGTGTGTAAACGGCGCCTATGCCATGGGTACGAACAACGACTGTCTGGCAGAGGGAAAAGATGCGGACATTACGGTAATAGATATGCACAAACCGAATATGCAGCCTGTCAACAATATAATTGAAAACATTGTTTACAGCGGAGGCAATGAAAATATAGCGCTGACTATGGTAAACGGCAAAATATTGTATGAAAAGGGCGAGTTTTATATAGGCGAGGATATTGAACTGCTGTATAAAAAATGCAGAGATATAACGCAGAGAATAAAAAAAGCGCAGTGATACGACGAACTGCGGCGCTTTTATATGGCGCAAAGGAGAACCATATGGCTAAGAAAGACAAGGATATAAAGACCAACGCAATGCGCATACTGGACAGGAACAAAACAAAGTACAGTGTGGTCACCTACCAATGCGATGAATTTACAGACGGCGTATCCATAGCCCAAAAGCTGGGAGAGCCCGAGGAGCTTATGTACAAGACACTTGTGACCGAGGGCAAAAGCAATGAATATTTTGTGTTCGTGATACCTGTGGCAGAGGAATTGGATCTTAAAAAGGCAGCCAAAAGCGTAGGCGAAAAGTCTGTGGAAATGATACATGTAAAGGATATAAACAAAGTGACGGGCTATATAAGGGGAGGCTGTTCGCCTATCGGTATGAAAAAGAATTTTGTTACCGTAGTGGACAGCAGCGCTCAGGCTCTTGACAAGATGATAATAAGCGGAGGGCGCATAGGCTCTCAGATAATATTGAAGCCCGCCGATCTTATATCCGTAACAGGGGGAAAATTTGAAAGCATAATACATAAGGAGAACTGACATGGAGCTGGCGATAATAGCGTTTCGGAAAATGACGGTAATGTTCATAATACTGATAACGGGAGTTATAGCCTATAAGACAAAAATAGTCACAAAGGAAGGGAATGCCACTCTTTCGGATCTGCTTTTGCTTATAGTAAACCCTTTTGTTATATTTATGAGCTTCCAAATGGATTTTACAAGAGAATTGTTCATAAGGCTGTGGATAGCCATAGGCTTTGCCTTTATATGCCACGCAATAGCCATAGCCATAGCGTATATTGCCATAAACAAAAAAGCGGAAAGCTATGATATAGAAAGGGTATCGGCGATATATTCCAACTGCGGTTTCATAGGCATACCCATAATAAATGCTCTTTTCGGACAGGAGGGAGTTTTTTATCTTGCGTCCTATATTGCAGTGTTCAATATACTGCTGTGGACACAGGGCTATATACTTATGACGGGCAAAACCGATATAAAGCATATATTAAAGGGCGTATGCTCTCCTTGTGTAATAGCGGCGCTCCTTGGCATAATATGCTTTTGTTTCAATATAAGGCTCTTTGCTCAGGCAGACGAAGCGTTTACCCATATTGCAAATATGAACACGCCTCTTGCAATGATAGTTGCAGGCGTGACTATGGCTCAGTCTGATATATTGAGCGCTCTTAAAAATATAAGGCTTTATTATGTGTGTTTTTTAAAGCTTATTGTGATACCCATAGCTGCAGCCTTTGTACTCAAGCTTTTTAATGCCGACAATATACTTACCATGACGTCTGTAATAGAGGTCGCCTGTCCCGTAGGCGCCTCCTGTACCATGTTTGCCATACGATATAAAAGAAATGCCGTATATGCTTCGGAGCTGTATACCGTTTCCACTCTCCTTTCGGCGTTATCTCTGCCTGTTGTTATAATGGCGGCAGAATTATTGTAAACTTATTGTGGACAAAAGTATTTAAAAATGATATAATTATATTGAATGTATGGGGATAGGTATTTTAAAAATATTTTTTTTCTTTACGAGGGAGTTAACATGAAAGAATTAGTTATAGGCAATATAAGAGCAAAGGTCCCTATAATACAGGGCGGTATGGGCGTAGGCATAAGCCTTCACTCTCTTGCGGGCGCCGTGGCTAAGGAGGGTGCCATAGGTGTTATAAGCGCCGCTCAGCCCGGCTTTAGGGAGAAGGATTTCTATACCAACACTACCGAAGCCAATATGAGAGCTTTGGCAAGAGAAATAAAGCTTGCCAAGGAAATATCCCAAGGCGGTATTATAGGTGTTAATATAATGGTGGCTGCCACTCACTATGAGGAATACGTCAAATGCTGTATAGAAAACGGCGCAGATATTATTATATCCGGGGCAGGGCTTCCCATGGATCTGCCAAAGTATGCGGCAGGTTCGGATATTAAGCTGGCTCCCATAATCTCATCGGCAAAGGCTTTTAAAGTAATACTTACACGGTGGTTAAAGAAATATGACAAGGTAGCGGATCTTGTTGTAATAGAAGGACCCAAGGCGGGAGGTCATCTGGGCTTTAAAGCCGAGGAGGTCGAAAGCATAGACAACTTTGACGACGAGATACTTAAAATACTTGAAGCAAGAAACGAATTTGAGGAAAAGACAGGCAAGAAGATACCTGTTGTTTTCGGCGGCGGCGTATTTTCCAAGGAGGATGTACGGCACTGCTTAGACGATCTGGGACTTGACGGAGTGCAAATGGCAACTCGCTTTGTTGCCACCGAGGAATGCGATGCGGACATAGCCTTCAAGCAGGCGTATATAGACGCTAAGAGAGAGGACGTAGTCATAGTCAAAAGTCCCGTAGGTATGCCGGGCAGAGCCCTTAACAATAACTTTATAAGGAATGTTGTGCCTAAAGGGCAAAAGGTAACGAGATGCTTTAAATGTCTTTATCATTGCGATCCTGCCACAACTCCTTACTGTATATCTGCGGCTCTTTTCAACGGAGCCAACGGAGATCTGGACAACGGGCTTATATTCTGCGGAGAAAATGTGTATAAGCTGAATAAAATGTCAACGGTCAAGGAGATCATAGACGAAGTCACAAAATAATACAGATTCAGAAATAGGATGACATGGGGGAGGGTCGCCTGTATATCAGGGGATAGTGTCGTCCTTTTTTGCGAAAAGAGGTCTATATAATGGATAATATCCCTAAAACAGACAACAGCGTCCTTCTGGAGCTTGCGGATAAAATGAAGAAGGATGCCTCAAGGGAGAACAGGCTGTTTTTTATACAAAAGCTTCTTGGCTCATCACTTATGCTGCCTGTAATGGTCTCTCCCGAGCCTGTGAACAATACCATACCCGAGGATGCCAAGGTAAGCTTCATATCTATGAAAACCGGAAGCGGACTTAATTACCTTGTTACATTCACATCCATGGAGGAAATGAACAAGTGGAACAAAAATCCCAATAAGCTATATTTTATAAGGCGGTACGAGAGTATCAAAAGGATCGTAACGGAGGATAAGGAGGGATATGACGGCTTCGTGATAGACCCTTGCGGCTGCAACATAGCGGTAAAAAAGGACTTTCTCGAGGGGGTAGAGAGAGTAAACGATCCTACTATGATAATACGTCCCGAAAGAGTGGAAACCGAAGGGAATGTAGGGCTTATGGCAGTGAAGGAAGCGCCGAAGGCTCTTACTCAAGCTCTTACAGAATATATGAGAGGCAGAAAATGCATAAGATCGGCATATATTATGCAGACTGTAAGAAAGGGCGAGGACAAGGCAATACCCATTATTATAATAGATTTCATATCCGAAGGTAAGGGGCTTAAGGAGGAATTTGACGGAATTGCCGCAGCGGCGCACACCGTTATCAAAAAAGGCGAGAGCATAGGGCTTATGCCTTCCTTCGATAAGGTAGCACGAGAAAGTATAAAAGGCATAGAGCCATTCTACAAGAAGTGAGGAAAATATATGAGCAAAAGATTTACCCATATAATGGAAAAGGTAAAAAATGAAAATACAAGAGAGGCAAAGACGGAATTTATAAACGAGCTTACAAAGGAGACCTTCCTTGTGCCTATGATCGCCAAGCTTAAAAAGAATGAGAACGGCAGGGAGACCATAAGCGAGATATCCCATTTCTCCATAGCTTCCGAGGGACACAGCTACCTTATGGTATTTACATCCGTAGATGAGATATCCAAGTGGAGAGACGACGTTCAGTTCGTGGAGCTTGATTTCCCGGATATACTCAGCCTTGTGGAGAAGGAAGGAGCCGGTTATACAGGCATAGTTATAGACCACAGCGGCACCAATATGGCGATCGGAAGAAATATACTGGAAAAGTTAAAAAAATAATATTGACAAAAATTGTTTAATGTGTTATGATATCAAAAGTGCCGTAGACAGCAGGTGACGATCACATTGTGATAATGTCTTAAAGCGTAAGCGCCAGCCGAGGATACATCATTTTTGATTTGTATTTATCACTCTCTGTCTGTGCATCGGCAGAGAGTTTTTTTATACGGCTCATATTAATACAGGAGGTGTAAAAGTTATGGCTAATGTTGAACAGAAGCAGGTCGTTGTTAACGAGATCAAGGAAAAACTTGAAAAGGCTACTTCCGCTGTATTGGTCGATGCCAGAGGTCTTACAGTTGCTCAGGATACAGATCTTAGAAAGCAGCTTAGAGAAGCGGGTGTGGACTATAAGGTCTATAAGAACACCATGATGCATTTTGCGGTAGAGGGTACTCCCTACGAAGGCTTAAAGGATTATTTTGCAGGTCCCAGCGCTATTGCTATCTGCTATGAGGATCCTACGTCTGCCGCAAGCATTATAAATAAGTTCAGAAAGAATGCAAAGGCTCTTGAGTTCAAGGCAGGCGTTATAGAAGGCACTTGCTACGACGCAGAGGGCATGAAGGTTATTGCCGACATTCCTTCAAGGGACGTTCTTATTTCAAAGCTTCTCGGAAGCTTCAAGTCTCCTATGGGTTCATTTGCAAGAGTTATTCAGGCTATTGCAGACAAGAGCGGCGAGGCTGCGCCGGCAGAGGCTGCTGCAGAAGCACCTGCAGAGGCGTAATATCTGCTTAAACTTTAACTTTTAACAAAATTTTTATTTAAAATATTCGAAATGGAGGATAACAAAATGGCTAAATTATCTATTGAAGAAATTATTGCTGCTGTTAAGGAACTTACTGTTCTTGAGCTTAACGATCTGGTAAAGGCTGCTGAGGAAGAATTCGGCGTATCTGCCGCTGCCGGTATGGTAGTTGCAGCAGGTCCTGCCGCAGGCGGAGAAGCTGCTGAGGAGAAGACTGAATTCGATGTAGAGTTAACTGAAGTTGGCGCTCAGAAGATAAAGGTTATAAAGGTAGTAAGAGAGATCACAGGTCTTGGTCTTAAGGAAGCTAAGGAATTAGTTGACGGCGCACCAAAGGTAGTCAAGGAAGGCGCTTCTAAGGACGATGCCGATAGCTGCAAGGCTAAGCTTGAGGAAGTTGGCGCTAAGGTTACATTAAAGTAATTTTTACACCCTATTACAAAAAAGCTGTCACGTTATGAACCT
>CANQIA010000023.1 GCA_947624015.1 uncultured Clostridia bacterium | reverse complement strand
AACCTAAACACCCCTTCGTGAAATTTTCGCAAAATCAAAAACATTGATGTGAAATGTCCTTAAGTTGATGACATTGCTGCAAAGGGGAGGGGGACCATGCGTAGCATGGTGGAAGGGTCGGGGCTGTCAGATACATCTTCTGTGCAAAGGAGGTGGCAGTCCGCAGGACTGACGGAGAGGTCAAAACCTTTGCGCTACGATATACGCATTAAAAGGGAGGCGTTTTAACGCCTCCCTATATTATTCCTCTATTCCTTTTTTAGTGCTTTCCTCCTCCGAGATATCCGCAGTCGTTTCTTCCGTTTCGGTATCGGCAGTCTGTTCCTTATGAACATTCGGTTCGATAGCGGCATTATTTTCCGTTGTCTTATTGGCAACGATCACCGTTACTTCGGGAACCTTTTTAAGAGTGGCTCCTTGAGGAAGCTTCAAGTCAAGAGGCACCGTGTTTTTACCGGGTCGGCACTGTGACATATTGACGGCAGGCTCCAGTTCAGCCACATTTATTTTGTTGCCGCCTATTTCCACCGTAACATCGTCGGGTATAGCCGCAGAATAGTTAGAGGGAAGAGAGTTTATCTTTATATCGGATCTGTTTATGACATATTCGTTTGAATTGATAACGGATACGTTTACGGTGACCGATATTTTCCTCTGTGAAGGCTCCACAGCAGTCAACCCCAGTTGCTTTAATCGGTCTGATATATCCACTGTCCGCTCGGTGGTTTCCGTAATGGTGGAAAGATCTATTTCCGGCAGTGTTATATAATCTCTGGCAGGAGTAGATCCATGCTCGGAACGGGCAATAATGCTCTCGGGCTTCCATGTTATGCTCTCCAGCTTAAGATGAGACGGGAGGGCGCCTATTGTTTCGGGTTTTCTTATTGCTATTTCATTCTGCTTGTCCACAGCTACGCTTACTTGTATGGTCTCGGGATTGATAAAAAATCCATGAAGCTCATTTCCGTCTTTATCATAAGCCGTAGGCGTACATTCTTTTGTTATTTCCTTGTCGGCGCCGTTTATGTCTATGTATGCGGTCACGTTGTCTACCATATGCATTCTGCCAGAGGGTCCGGATATCTCAACTTCCGTAAGGTCTGCGCTTGGCTCGGAAGCTATGTATCCGGCAGCGGGACTTCCGGTTACGGAAAGCTTAAGCTCGGCAGTTTCCGTTTTGATACGGTCTATTTCAATTTCAGCCATGGTAGGGAAGTAGCTGGCTATCTCATAGGAATACACATAAAGCCCCGAAGGCAGTGCAGGCACAAGAGCCACCTGGTACTTCTGAGGGAATTGCGCATTGGGATCCACATCTATCTTAGACAGATCTATCCTTGCGTATATAGAGTTCCTGTTCTCGGGCTTTGCCAGCTCGTCAAGAGCGGGTCTGCTGCCCTGGACTCTTATATTTACAAGCGTTTCTTCTATATATTCCTGATTGGTCACCGTATAGCCCTTGCTAACAAGCTCTTCCATATTTTCAAATGTAATATTGGCTGAAAAGCTTCTTGTTTCAGTGGGATTTATGGTATTCATAACAAGAAACCACATAAATACGGCGCATACAAGCGAAAATATCTTTACTCCTATATCCTTTGTAAAGAAATTTTTTATCATGTTATGATGTCGGGAGTTATTCATGCTTATTCATTCCCTTCCATATTCGATTTATATTTATAGCGGGAGTCTTGGAAGGCTCTATAAGCTTATTAAGCGTTTTTTTAAGCTCAGAGTGGGATAAGCCCTTTTGTATCGTTCCTCTTTTGGCAAGAGAAATTTTGCCTGTTTCTTCTGAGACAACTATGAAATATCCGTCGGATACCTCGCTTCCGCCTACGGCGGCTCTGTGCCTCGTACCCAGCTCCTGTCCTATCTCGTTTTGAGTAACGGGAAGTATACAGGAGGCTGCCGCTATCTTATTGTTCCTTATTATTACGGCGCCGTCGTGGAGAGGAGTCTTATCCTCGAATATGTTGACTATAAGCTGAGAAGATATAATACCGTCTATGGCTACGCCTGAGGTCTTTACAATATCTCCCATAGGCACATTTCTTTCTATTGCTATAAGGGCGCCTGTTCTCTCGGAGGACATCCTTATGCAGGCGTCGTATATCTCTTCTATACTTTCTCTTGTTATTTTGCCCTCTTGTACGGAAGGCTGCAATATTCCCGTAACGCTTGAAAGACCGCCTGCGCCTATTTGCTCCAGGGCTCTTCTAAGCTCGGGCTGGAAGATAATGATAACAGCGATTATACCTACCGAAAGGGTCTTTTCAATTACCCAAGTAAGCGTGTAAAGATGAAAAAATTCGCCTAAAAAGTTGATAAGTATTATTATAAGAACGCCCTTGAAAAGCGTCCATGCCCTTGTTTCCCTTATCCAATGTATAAGCACATATATAAGTATTGCTACGATAAGTATATCTATTATATCCGTGATCTTTATGGAAGGTATGCTCAATGAGGAAAGACTTGTTCCGCTGAATATGTTTTTAATGTAATTAAATATATTCTCCTGCATTTTTCTTCTCCTTCCTTTAAAATTTTAAGAGTAAAAAACCTCTACATATAAGTATAGCATACTTTAATGTAAATAAATGTTACAAAATAATTAAAAAAACATGATAAAAGCAGTGTATATTCAACCATTTATTGAAAAAAATAGCATTATGATCAAAAGATTTTTAATATACAGTATGCTTGGGATATATTTGGAAATACTTTGGACAGGTATAAGGAGCGGTCTTATTCTTAAGCTCATGGGTCACAGCTCTGTCATAATGATGTTCATATACGGCTCGGTCGTACTTATGGAGCCTGCATTCAGACAGTTGAAGGATGTTTACCTGCCCTTTAGGGGAATGATATACGCTCTTTTTATATTTGCAGCCGAATATTTTTCGGGGCTTGCGCTTATGCATTTTGGCATATGTCCTTGGGATTATTCTCACGCTTTTTATAATATGAAGGGAGTTATACGTTTAGACTATATGCCCTTGTGGTTTTTTGTGGGGCTGATATATGAAAGGTTATATTTCGGACTTACCCCGAATAATAATAAGTGAGGTGATGCTATGCTTAATTATTTATGGGGCGCAATGATATTTATAGGCATATTGGTGGCAGCCTTTACGGGCAATATGGCGGAGGTCACAAACGGCGCCGTCAATTCGGCAAAGGAAGCCGTTACCGTGTGCATAACAATGCTTGGGGTAATGTCCATGTGGACAGGTATTATGAAAATAGGGGAAGAGGCAGGTATAATAAGATCCATGAGCAAGGGTCTGAGACCCTTGTTAAAATGGCTTTTCCCAAGTGTGCCGGAGGATCACAGGGCTATGGATCATATAGCGACAAATGTTATAGCTAATTTTCTGGGACTTGGCTGGGCTGCGACTCCCGCAGGGCTTATGGCTATGGAGGAGCTTCAAAGCCTTAACAAACACAAGGAAAGAGCCAGCAATGCCATGTGTATGTTTATGATATTCAATATGTCGTCCTTACAGCTTGTGAGCATAAATATAATAGCTTACAGGACACAGTACGGTTCTGCCAATCCTTCCGAAATAATAGGTCCCGGTATAATCACAACTCTTGTATCGACAGCGGCGGCAATAGCATTTGCCAAGGCAGCGGAGGCGGCGTCATGAGAGCGATATCGGTTCTTTCGGATCTTATACTGCCTCTTGTGATAGTTTACATACTTTCCTGCGGCTACAGTAAAAAAATAAATGTGTACGAGGTATTTATAGAGGGCGCCAAGGAGGGCTTCAAAATTGTAATGGATATATTGCCTACGCTTATAGGGCTTATGATGGCTGTGGGCATACTTCGTTCGGGCGGCACTCTGGAGCTTATAAGCAGGGCTGTTTCCCCTATTGTAAGGCGCATAGGTTTTCCTCCGGAAGCGGTGCCTATAAGCCTTATGCGGCTTGTTTCCTCCTCGGCAAGCACAGGCATACTTCTGGATATTTTCAAAAATTACGGTCCCGACAGCTTTATCGGGCGCTTTGTTTCGGTAATGATGAGCTGCACGGAAACGGTATTTTACACCATGAGCGTTTATTTTATGTCTGTAAAGGTAACAAAAACAAGATATACCCTGGCAGGCGCTCTTGCGGCAAATGTGGCGGGAATTGCAGCAAGTCTTACATTATGTCAATATCTGTGGGGCTGATCTTTGCATTTTTATTTGGCAAATATTAACAAAAATTACGCAAATATTAACTAATTATACATTAAATGATAAAAATGTTTGTAATTTGAGTTAATGTGTAGTATAATATAATAAATTAATGTGAATATCTATATTCTATACGGATATAATGTAAGCTTTACTAAGGAGGGAATGAAATGGCCGATGAAGACAGAAGGGGTAGTTACGCAAGTACCTTGGCTGATAAGAAAAGCAAAAGACTTGAATCAGCTTTAAGCTCCTATAGCCCCGACGAAACAAAAAAGGCCGTTGGCAGACTGCTGGAAGCATATATGGACGAGGGCGGCAAAAATTACTTTGGCGCAGGGCGCAGAGATACCACATTATATTTTGCCGATGACGAGTATATCAAGGAGATAGACAAGGAAAAAGGCTCAAAGGGTATATTCAAAGGCGGTAAGAAAAATGTACATAATGCCGACACGAACGCCAAGGCGGAAAAAGAGCCTGAGGTATCCGAGCAAAGCACCGAAGCCCCAAGCACGGTCAAGCCTGTAGAGCCGACAGTGAGCGAACCTACCATAATAATGGATGAAGCAGCCAGAAAGCAGATAAGAGCCACAGAGGCGGACAATGGTACGGAAAATGCCGACAGTCAGGTTGCTCTCAAGGAAGAACCGACAGACGATAAGGAAGAAACAGCCAATGAAAACGGCGATAAATCTACTGAGGAGGAAATACCGGAGATGAAGCATAACGGCGAATACGATGACGTGGAGGAGGAAGCTGTTCCACGAAGAAGACGTTCACATTCGGCTGATGTAAGCGAGCAGAAGCCAAAGAAAAAACCTGCTCCTCCCGTGGAGGAAGAAGAAGACGACGATTACGACGACTTTGACGAGGATCTTGACGACGATTACGAATATGACGAAGACGATGAGAAAGGCGGTCTTTTCTCCATATTCAGAAAGAAGAGATCCGACGAAGAATATGACGAAGACGAAGACTACGATGAGGAATATGACGACGAAGAGTATGACGATGAAGACGAGTATGATGACTTTGACGATGACGAGTACGAAGAAAGCGCTCTCTCCGTTAAGAAGATATTCCATGTGATACTTGTTGTCATACTTATATGCGCTGTTGCGGCTTTGGCAGCTATGTGTTACAGCTACAAGAACAACTATGATTCTGCCAAGAAGCAGATAGAGGATCAGCTCCAGAGCAGTGAAGACGGCAAAAGCCCTGCCGAGCAGATAAACGAGCTTAAGGCTCAGGTAGAACAGCTTAAGGAAGAAAATGAGAAGCTTAAATCAGGCACTGCGGGAGCAAGCGCTGCCGACACGACAGGCGCAGGCTCTTCCGAAAATACGCCCGGCTCCGGCAGCGGAGATACTACGGCAGACGGCGCACCCTCCTCTGTGGTTGACGATACATCAGGAGCCACAGGCGCCAACTCAGGCTCAACATATGTTGTGCAGGCAGGAGATAACACAGGCGTCAAGCTTTGCCGCAATATTTACGGCGAGTATACACCGGAGCTTTGGCAGAAGCTTTGCGAAGCCAACGGCAAGTCAGGTACCGACTTTGTGGTAGGCGAGGAGATAATCGTACCTTAATAAAGAAATATTCGGCTGCCGTAATCCTACGGCAGCCAAGTTATTATTCGGCAATTTTCGGCAAAAGGAGAGCCTTGAAAGGAGGAGCTATGAATTATACTGATATGAACCTTGCGGAACTCAGAGAGCTGGCAAGGCAAAAGGGAATAGGCAGTATCACACGATACAGGAAGGCTGAGCTTATAGACCTTTTGGAAAAGGATGAGCCTCAGAACATTCCCATACCCATAGTTGAGGAAAAAAACGCCAATGCCTCGGATATGGATTCGGATATATACGGCGAGGGCATATTGGAGGTGCTTGCCGACGGCTTTGGCTTTTTGAGAACGGACAATTATTTGCCCGGTACAAACGATATATATGTGGCACCCTCTCAGATAAGACGCTTTAATTTAAAGACAGGCGACAAACTGAAAGGAAAGCTGAGGGTAGCCAGAGAAAATGAAAAGTTTTCGGCTCTTATGTATCTTACAGAGGTAAACGGCGACAATCCCGAAAGGGCAGCAAAGCGTCCCAGCTTTGACGATCTTACGCCTGTATTCCCTACAGAACCTCTTAAGCTGGAAATAGATCAAAAAGAGCTTTCCACAAGACTTATCGACATAATTGCGCCCATAGGAAAGGGTCAGAGAGGCATGATAGTGGCTCCGCCCAAGGCAGGAAAGACGGTACTGCTTAAGAAGGTCGCAAATTCCATTACCCAAAAATACCCCAATGTTTATGTTATAGTGCTGCTTATAGATGAAAGACCGGAGGAAGTGACCGATATGCAAAGAAGCATTTCGGGAAACGTAGATGTGGTATATTCCACATTCGACGAACAGCCCGAGCATCACAAGAGAGTGGCTGAAATGGTACTGGAAAGGGCTAAAAGGCTTGTGGAACAGGGGAAAGATGTAGTAATACTGCTGGATAGTATCACAAGGCTTTCAAGAGCCTACAATCTGACGGTGCCTTCAAGCGGCAGAACTCTTTCGGGAGGTTTGGATCCTTCCGCATTGTATATGCCCAAGAGGTTTTTCGGAGCAGCCAGGAATATAGAAAAAGGCGGCAGCCTTACCATACTTGCCACAGCCCTTGTGGAAACGGGTTCCAAAATGGACGATGTTATATTTGAAGAATTTAAGGGTACAGGCAATATGGAGCTTGTGCTGGACAGAAAAATGTCTGAAAAGCGCATTTTCCCCGCTATCAATATTTCACGCTCGGGTACAAGGCGTGAGGAACTGCTCTTAAATAAGGAGGAGCTTGACGCAGTATTTTTCCTGAGAAATTCTTTTACGGGCAGTCTTTCTGCAGGAGAAGTGACAGAACAGATAATAGATATACTTGCAAAGACGGGGAATAACCGTCAGTTTATAGCTGCCATTAAAAAATTAAACTCTAAATAAAAAAGTCCTTGCATTATCCGCACTATTGTGTTATAATGTCCTATGTTGCTGATAATGAGATGTTATACATCTCGTAGGGATGCCAAAATGTATCCCAATTTATGTGAAAGAGGTGTAAATAATGAAGGAAGGAATCCATCCTAAGTACTACCAGGCTAAGGTTAAGTGTAACTGCGGCAATGAATTTGTAGTAGGTTCCACAAAGGAAGAGATAAGAGTCGAGGTTTGCTCTAAGTGTCATCCTTTCTACACAGGAAGTCAGAAGCTTCTTCTCGACGCCGGTGGTCGTGTTGATAAGTTTAACAAAAAGTATGGCAGAAGCTGATTTCTGTAAAATTATCCCTAAGCTCTTGCTTGGGGATTTTTTGTTGGAAAGGAGATATTATCATGGGCGAGATAGGAGAGGTAATAGGAAAGGAAGGCGGCAGACTTGTTGTCAAAATGCAGAGAACGGAAGCCTGCGCTAAGTGCAGAGCCTGTACCGCAGGGCTTGAAAGCAAGGATATGATAATAAAGGCTGTAAATATGTGCCAAGGCAATGTAGGCGACAGGGTAGAGGTGGTTTTGGACAACAGTAATTTTATGAAGGCTGCCATTATTATGTACGGCATACCCTTTGCCGCTTTTATGCTGGGTGTTTTCGGCGGATACTACGGCGCCGAAAGGTACGCCTTTGGTTCTCCCGAACTGATGGGCATAGGCGCAGGAGTAATTTTGGTCATATTGACATATCTTATTATAAGGACACAGGAATACCGCTTTAAGGAGGGCGGCTACATTCCCAAGGCTGTAAATATTGTAAAATAAGGAGGAGGGCATTATGGATAAACTGTCAAAAAAGGATCTGCAGGCTATAAGAGCTATTGTCAGAAGAGAAATGAGGAGATCTTCCTTTTCAAAGGCATGGAGCCTGGTAAAGATACTTATGCTGCTGACCATGGCGGCTGCGGCTTTGCTGGGTATGGCTGTTGCGCTGGATAAGCTTATGAGCGGCAGCCCGCAGAAAAGCGAAGATATTGATGAGATACGGGAACAATGATATTATAAAATTATGATAAGGTATTAAATAGTCAGTCTGCCGACATTTAACACACAATACAAAAGGACGCCCTGCATTTATATGCGGCGCCCTTTTTTTGATATCTACATTATATCCAATTTCTTATTTATTATCCTTCTGAGGGATTCGTCTATCCTTTCCTCGGTTATCTCGCCTGAATCCAAGGCATTCAATACTCCCGTATATGCCAGAGAAAAATCCTCGGGCATAAGCAGCATATCGGCTCCCGCCTTAAGCGCCAGTACCGCCGCCTTGTCTGAGCTGTAAAGCTCCGTAAGGGCGCCCATATTAAGAGCGTCTGTTATTATTATACCCTTATAGCCAAGCTGTCCTCTGAGTATATCCTTTATTACAACGGGAGAAACGGAAGAAGGAGCGTTATTCCCCGTTACCTTTGGCACGGATATATGCCCTACCATTATAAGATCGGCATTTTCTTCAACGGCATTTTTAAAGGGTATAAGATCGGCGCCTTCAAGCTGCTCCAAGGTCTTGTCCGTATAGGCAAAGCCCTCGTGGGTATCGCCTTTTGTGGCTCCGTGACCCGGAAAATGCTTATAGCATGATATAATGCCCATATCCTCAAGCCCCTTTGATAGCTGCGCTGCCATATCTGCCGCAAGCTGAGGGTCGGAGCTGAAGCTTCTTTGCTTTACAACTTGATTTTCCTCGTTGGTAAGGGCATCTGCCACAGGGGCAAAATCCATATTAAAGCCATAATTTTTTAAGTATTCTCCTATTATGCGACCTGCTTCATAGGCTTTGGCAGTATCTCCGCTTTTTCCTATTTCACACATATCGCCTACATTTGGCAAGTCCAAGCCTTGGCTGTTTCCAAGCCTTGCAACGGTGCCGCCTTCTTCGTCTACGCTTATGAAAAGAGGCAGCTTGCATACCTGAGCGGCATAGTTCTTTGTATTTTTTATCATTTCCTTGGTCTGAGCCTCGTCAATGAAATTTTGTGTAAAGTATATTATGCCGCCTACGGGATGTTGGGCAAGAGCATTTTTTGTAGTCTCTCCGGCGGCAGTTGCCTGTCCTATGCCTGTAAGGGCTTCTGGAGTTATTATAAAGAGCTGGTCTACCTTTTCCTCAAGGGTCATTGTCTTGAGTATATCGTCTACCTTGTTGGCTTTTATATCATCTTCCGTAAGCTGAGCCTTTTCTGTATTGTTCTTATCTTCTGTTTTTTTAGAGCCGCTTTTATTTTTCATACCCATGTGCACAGCGCCGAATACAACTGCAAATATTATTACAAGGGTCAATAAAGATAATATGATTTTTTTCATTTTATACCTCTTATCATTTGCCCACTATACCCCAAGACCGTACCGTGCCGCCGGGCGCATCAAAATACATATATATGCCTTTGCCTGCCGCAAAGCGATATACGTTTCCTTCAACGGCTACGGGTCCGCCGTAGCTGTCCGCAAGGTCAAACACCTGCATGCCTATGGGGCTTACGCCCTTGAAAGCAGGTATCGAAGGGTCGTTGACTTCTATCTTTTCTATTGTTTTATTGTCGTTTGTATATATTGTAAAGCCGTCATAGCCATAGGCGTTTTCATCAGCCCTTGCAAGGGGTCTTGCGGTAGTGGTCTCGGTCTCGCCTTCTGCATTGGCAGCAGGCTCCTCTTCATTATCCGATACTTCGTCGGAATAATCTATTGGCACATATATTGTGTTTATGGGCTTTCCCAGTTCAGACGTAATGTCTGCAATGTTATCGCCTATATTTATGCTTATGCCATTTATGGTAAAGGTATCGGAAGGAGCAGCGGAAGGCTTTATCTCCACAGCTTCATAGCTGCTGCTGTAACGGGGATACGCCTGCGGGCTTTGGATGTTTTCCGTATTCTTTTCTTCTGCGGCATTGTAAATATATGTTTCGGGTTCCGTAACCTCTTCCGTAGTGGTCCGGGACAGCGTTTCGGATGTGATCTCTCTTGCCTGTTGACGCCGCATTTCCCTTTGGGTAGGTATATTTACCGTATCCGTTTTTTTATAATTTGTATTCGGAAGCGCAATACACGTGACGATCATAAGCGCAAGCGAAAGAAATAGTATAGTTCTTTTCATATAACTCACCCTCATAGCATTATACAACATTTCACTGACGTTTTACAACAAATTATTCATGATTTTTTAATTAAAACGGAAAAATGTCAAAAAATGTTTACTTTATGTTGATCATGGAGTATAATAATAGTCAAGGACATTCGTACCGGGCTTAGGCTATGTACGCAAGACCGACCCGCCGCTTACAGAAACGGGAGAATTACACGTCGGTCAAAATATGAAAGGAAGGTAAAATATGAAAAAATTTTTAAATGAATTCAAAGAATTTGCAATGAAGGGCAATATGATAGATATGTCCATAGGTGTTGTTATAGGCGCCGCATTCGGCAAGATAGTAACAGGACTTACAGATTGTATCATCACTCCTCTTATAGCCCTTATTATCGGAGGGTTATTCCATGTTGAGACAACGGATCAGCTCTTTGGCGCCCTTACAGTGGGACCCTTCCCTATCGGTCAGCTTATAAGCACGATAATCGATTTCCTTATTACGGCTATTGTTCTCTTTATTATAGTTAAGGGAATAAATGAGCTTCAGTCTTTGGGTCATCACGAGGCTGAGGAAGAGGCTGCTCCCACTACTAAGATATGTCCTTATTGCAAGTCCGAGATAGCCATCGATGCCGTTAAGTGTCCTCACTGTACATCAGATGTTGAATAATGATAGCATAAAATAAATATCCCCCGTTAAAGTCGGGGGATATTTATTTTTTGATAAGCTGCGATATTTTATGGATACATATGAAGTTAAGGGGCTAATGCCTTATTTTTATGGCTTTGTTTATAACATTTATATCCGCCTTGTCATATGTGCCGCAATATTCTCCGTCAATTGTCCAGCTTATTTCCTCGCTGCCTTTTATTGAAAGATGAGAGGTCTTGAAGCTGTAGAAAAGCTCCTTGTCAAAGTCCTTTTCCACAATACTTGCTATTATGCTCTTAAGCAGGTTTATATTCTTTGGCGTTTTTACAAGAAGCACTTCAAAAAGTCCGTCGTTCAGATCGGCATAGTTTTTGAATATGGTCTTCATTCCGGCTATGCTGTTGGAGTTGGATACAAGACCTATCATTATATTGTCCTTTATGGTCCCTTGGTCATATTCTATCTCCAGCTCATAGCTCTTTATATTTGTAAGCTGGCGTATGCCCTCCAGAAGATACGCCTGATAGCCCAGAACATTCTTGATATTCTGCGGAGTCTCATAGGACACGTTTGTAAAAAGTCCGAAGCCTGCCACATATGTGAAGTAGTTATCGTTTATTCTGCCTATGTCGAGGTTAAAGAGCTTTCCGTCTATTGCCTTTTTGTAGCTGTCTTCTATATTTATGGGAATTCCCAGGCTTGTTGCAAAGTCATTTGTAGAGCCGCAGGGTATATAACCCAATACGGGCCTTTCCTTAATACGCATAATGCCGTTTACGGTCTCGTTGAGAGTGCCGTCGCCTCCGCAGCACACTACGGCGTCAAAGTCCTTGCCCCTTTTGCGAGCTATTTCCTTAATATGCCCTTTATACTGTGATATATATACGGTCACCTCATAGTTTGCCTTGTTGTAATAATTGATAAGGGCTGCAAGCTGCTCTTCTATTATTCCTTTTCCGGAATGTATATTTGCCATAAGCAGTAATTTTTTCATAATTATACCTTCTTTATATACCGTAAATTTTTCTCAAAAGCTTTGCAACGCCAAAGCTGTCATTGGTATCGCATATAATATCCGCCTTTGCCTTAAGGCATTCGTCGGCGTTTGCCACAGCGACTCCCAAGCCTGCCGCCTCTATCATGGACAGATCGTTTTCGCTGTCGCCAAAGGCTATTATCTCATTTGGCTCTATGCCCAGCATCTGCCCATAGTTTATAACAGCTATGCCCTTAGATACGTCTTTTCTGTTTATATCTATACAGTTCCAGTTGGACTGCACCGCTTTAAGGGTGGGTATCTCCTCGTTTATGGCGTCTCTTACCTTCAGCACAAAATCCACATCGTTGTTTACCACAACGCATTTTACTATATCGTCCTTTTCCGCTACCGTATATATGTCGTCAACAAGCAGCGTCTTTATGGAATAGGTCATCTTTTTCTTATAGCCTACGGTTATAATATTAATGCCGCCTTCATAAAGCGCTCTGCTGTTTGTGTACTGAGTGTCTGTTGTGAATATTTTGCACGGAGTGTCAAAGCGTGAGCATATATCCATGAATTTTATAACGGACTCCCTGTCCATAGCCCTTGTAAAAAGCCTTTTGCCTGTATAGAAATTTACAAGTGTGGCGCCGTTGCAGCCTATTATGGGACAACCTATGCCCAGCTCGTCGGTATAATCTCTTGCTATTATATCGTTACGCCCTGTAACGGGTATTATATGTATGCCCATATCATTGAGCTGTCTGAACACGTTTATTATTTCCTTAGGCAAAAATCCTTGGGAATCCAGTATTGTACCGTCACAGTCTGTGGCTATCAGTTTATACATATTTTTCTCCTTGCGATCGGGTATTATGACACGGCATAGCTTGCCTGTCTATAAGTATAGCACACAATCAGCCATATATCAAAACTTTTATTGACAAAATTTAACGGCTGTGTTATTATATTGACCATAGAGAAAAAGGCTGTGAAAAGAAGAGTAGGCTAAGCGCCTGTTTACAGAGAGCTTCCGTTGGTGAGAGGGAGTATCGTGGACTTTGCCGAAGATGGTCTTGGAGCTGCGCACCGACTGCTATGCATAGGCTGCGATGGGAGACGCCCTTTACAGCGTCAGGGTATGAAGTACCCGCTGAGGTCTGTACTGTGAGGTACAGGCAAAATAAGGTGGTAACACGATAAGTCGTCCTTTGTTGGGACGGCATTTTTTATTTACAAGGAGGATATTATGAGCAAGGGAAAGTATTACATTACAACGGCTATTGCATATACCTCAGGAAAGCCCCATATAGGCAATACCTATGAGGCTGTGCTGGCAGACAGCATTGCCAGATTCAAAAGACAGGAGGGCTATGAGGTATTTTTTCAGACAGGTACCGACGAGCATGGTCAGAAAATAGAGGAGAAGGCAAAGGAGGCAGGTATTACTCCCAAGGAATTTGTAGATAACGTATCGGCAGAGATAAAGAAAATATGGGATATGGTAAATACCTCCTATGACAAGTTCATAAGGACTACCGACAGCTATCACGAAAAGCAGATACAGAAAATATTTAAAAAACTCTATGAGCAGGGGGATATTTACAAGAGCGTATACGAGGGTATGTACTGTACGCCTTGCGAAAGCTTCTGGACAGAGAGCCAGCTTGTTGACGGAAAGTGTCCCGACTGCGGCAGAGAGGTACATCCTGCCAAGGAGGAGGCATATTTCCTTAAGCTGAGCAAATATGCGGACAGACTTATAGAGCATATAAACACACATCCCGAATTTATACAGCCTGTTTCCAGAAAAAATGAGATGATGAATAATTTCCTTTTGCCGGGCTTACAGGATCTGTGCGTTTCAAGGACATCATTCAAGTGGGGCATTCCCGTTGACTTTGACGATAAGCACGTTGTATACGTTTGGCTGGACGCTCTTTCAAACTATATTACAGGCGTTGGTTATGACTGCGACGGAAACAGCTCTGACCTTTATAAAAAAATGTGGCCTGCGGATCTGCATCTTATAGGAAAGGATATCGTGCGTTTCCATACCATATACTGGCCTATAATACTTATGGCTTTAGGCGAGCCTTTGCCAAAGCAGGTGTTCGGTCATCCGTGGCTCCTTATGAACGGCGGAAAGATGAGCAAATCCAGCGGCAATGTAATATACGCCGACGATCTTGTGGAGCTTTTCGGCGTAGACGCCGTAAGATATTTTGTGCTTCATGAAATGCCCTTTGACAACGACGGCATAATCACTTGGGATCTTATTGTGGAAAGGATAAACTCAGACCTTGCAAATGTGCTGGGCAATCTTGTAAACAGGACTATATCCATGACCAACAAGTATTTGGGCGGTATTGTATGCAATACCAATGTAAATGAGCCGGTAGACGAGGAGCTTAAGAAGGTGGTAACAGAGTGCAGGGACAAGGTAAAGGCTAAAATGGATAAGCTGAGAGTAGCCGACGCCATTACCGAGATATTCACTCTTTTTAAAAGATGCAATAAGTATGTTGACGAAACCGAGCCTTGGATACTTGGCAAGGATGAGGCAAAGAAGGACAGGCTTTCCACCGTACTCTATAACCTTACGGAAAGCATTGTGACAGGCGCCTGCCTTCTGGAGCCTTTTATGCCTGATACCACCGAGAAAATACTTGCTCAGCTCAATACGAATAAGAGAGCCTTCGACGAGCTTGATAGATTCGGTATGTATCCGAACGGCAATAAGGTAGCGGAAAAGACAGCAATACTCTTTGCAAGGCTCGATGCAAAGGAGACCGAGGAAAAAATAAACGCCCTTATGGAAAGACAGAAGGCTAAAACAGAAAAGAAGCAGGATAACAATATAACCATTGACGATTTCTGTAAGGTGGAAATGAAGGTTGGAGAGATAATAGACTGTGAAAAGGTACCCGAGTCCAACAAGCTCTTAAAAAACACGGTCAGGATAGGCGATGAAACGAGAACGATACTTTCCGGCATAGCAAAGTGGTACAGCCCCGAGGAAATGAAGGGCAAAAAGGTAGTTGTAGTTACAAACCTTGCTCCCAGAAAAATGCTTAAGGGAAAATATGTAAGCGAGGGCATGATCGCCGCCGCTGAGGATAGCCAAGGCAATGTAAAGCTTCTTACCGTAGACGGAGATATGGAAAGCGGAGCGCTTATAAGCTAAATTATTTTCGGGCGGCTATGTCGCCCGAATATTTTTGAGATTATCTATCTGCCCGATAAAAAGGAGTGAAAGTATGTATTTTGAATCTCATGCTCATTATGATGATGAAAAGTTTGATGAAAACAGAGACATATTAATAGAAGAAACTCATAGGTCAGGGGTGGACACTATCATAAACATAGGGTCGGATATGGAAAGCTCCTTGAGGAGCATGGAACTGGCAGAGAAATATCCTTATATATATGCGGCGGTAGGAGTACACCCTCACGATGTAAAGGATATGACCGATGAGGATATAGAAAGGCTGAGAGAGTGGGCAAGGTATGAAAAGACAGTGGCGATAGGCGAAATAGGTCTTGATCATCACTATGACCTTTCGCCGAGAGATCTTCAGCGGTACTGGTTTGAAAGACAGCTTAAGCTTGCCTATGAGGCAGATCTGCCCGTTGTCATACACTCAAGGGAGGCTACGCTGGAGACATTTGAGATAATAGAGGCAAGCCCTGTGCGCAGGGGAGTGATACATGCCTTTAGCGGAGGTGTGGACTTTGCCCGCAAATATATAGATATGGGCTTTTATATAGGGGTAGGCGGAGTAGTTACATTTAAAAACGGCAAAAAATTGGCGGAAGTAGTTGCCAATATTCCCATTGAGCGTATTTTGATCGAAACAGATTCGCCATACTTATCTCCTGAGCCTCTAAGGGGTACTGTCAATAATTCACAAAATCTTAAGTATATTGTGAATAAAATTAGTGAAATTAAACAAATACCCTCTGAAACCATAGCAAAAGTGACGGCAGAAAACGCCAAAGTCGTATTTTGTCTGTAAAAAGTTGTTGCATAATTATTACGAATGTGTTAAGATGTTAGTGTAAAGCGGTTTGAAAGGTATCTCTGCGGGAGATCGGCTTCGTTAAAGCGCTTTATATTTTCAACTTGATACGGACGATGATGTAGAACTGATCAAAAGGCAGTGATTCCTACTCATATTAAGGAAGCACAATTTCGTAACATATTTACGGAATATTAAATGAAAGTTACATACTTTTGAATGCCTTTTGGAGGGAGGATATTATGTTTAAGAAATTATGCGGTATTGCAAGAGGCGCTGTTGTATTGACGGCTGCTGTGGGAACACTCAGTGTTTCTGCAATGGCGGCTGACAATTCCTTTACAGCTAAGCCTTCAAACTATACTGACGTTCAGGAAAGAGGGGTAGGAGCCTATTTCCAGACTGCAGATGTAGACAGCAATGCAGAGAAGAATGTAGTTTCCGTAGCTACCGAGGAGATCCCTTATGTTACGGTCACTAAGGAAAGCGACGAACTTATGAAAGGCGACACTCAAGTCGTACAAAAGGGCGTCAGCGGTGTTAAGAAGATCACGACAACAAGCAAATATGTAAACGGCGAGGTAACCGATGTAACTATCGATGAAGAGGTGGTAACAGAGCCTGTGGACGAGATAGTTGCAGTGGGAACAAAATCAAATGACAATACGGTGCCAAGCACCGATATGGAATATAAGGCTGTTTTGACAATGAACGCTACGGCTTACTGTCCATGCTCAAGATGCTGCGGCAAGTGGTCAAACGGCGTTACCGCCAGTGGTCTGAAAGCAGGCTATGGCGTATGTGCAGTTGACACAAGAGTCATACCGTTAGGCACAAAGCTCTATGTAGAGGGCTATGGATATTGTATAGCTGCCGATACAGGCGGCGCAATAAAGGGCAACAGGATCGACCTTTGCTACGGCAGCCATTTTGCTGCTTTAAATTCAGGCTTTGGTCATAAGAATGTCAAGGTCTATGTATTGAGCTAAAACGCAAAAATCCGTCATAAAATTATTGGTATAAATTTTATGACGGTTTTTTATTTTTTTTGTTTACAAAGGTATATTCTTATGTTATAATCTACAAAGTAGGCAATTTTCAGCCCGGAGGAAAGGGAATAAATCAAATAAGAAATGGGACAAAAATATGAACAGAGATAATATCAATAATGAATTTGAAAATGAACAATCGTTGGATCTGGCAGAGATATTCGGTCTGCTCTGGAGCAGGATATGGCTCATAACAGCCGCTTCCGTTATAGGCTTCGTGCTTGCTTTTATATTTACAAAGACGCTTATTCCGGACACATATGCCACATCCTTTTCAATTTACATTAAAAATACTACCAACAAGACTGTAATGGACACTCTTAATTCGGCTGATATCACAGCGGCTCAAAGCCTTGCTCAGACATATATCGCCATACTTAATGACGATTCCGTAATAGATGAGATAGGCAACAACCTTATGGAGAAATATTCTCCTCAGGAGCTTTCAAATTATTTTTCAATGGACGAGGACGATGGCGAATACAGAATAAATACAAAGAGTCTCAGAAGCTGTCTTTCCTTTAGCCAGGTAAATGAAACGGAGCTTCTTACTATCACAGGCTACAGTACCGATCCCGTTATGGCGGCGGATATATGCAACAGCGTTGAGGCGATCGCACCCGACGTGCTTATAAGAGTAGTAGGCGCAGGCGCCGTTGAGTCCGTAGGTCATGCCAAGATACCAAAGAACCCTGTTTCTCCCAATGTACTCAAAAATTCCATATTCGGCTTTATGCTGGGCTTTATACTTGCGGTGGCATTTATAATAATAAGACATATGCTGGATAATACCGTAAAGGGTGTTGAAACGCTTAAGAACAGGTACAATATGCCTATACTTGCCGAAATACCCTTCTATGAGATAGTCAAAAACGGCGTAAGCAATAAGATAAAGATAAGCAACAACATTCTTCTAAGACGCTTTAAGAAGAATAAGGAAGGCGAGACATTAAACGAAAGACGTGCCAGAGGTACTATACTGGATACGGATGTTCCCTTTGTTGTTACAGAGGCGTACAACACATTCAGAACAAATCTTCTTTTTGCTCTTTCAACTACCAAGAGCAATGTATTTATAGTATCCTCCGCTCTTTCGGGAGAAGGTAAGAGTACAAATGCCGCCAATCTTGCCATTTCAATAGGCGAGACTGAGTCAAGAGTGCTTGTAATAGATGCGGATCTCAGACGTCCCACACAGCACAGAATGTTCCACCTGAGCAACAAAAAGGGTCTTTCCACAATACTTGCAGGTATGACAAATATAGAAGACGCCATAAATAAGAACGTACATGGAAATACCGATGTTATCACATCAGGTCCCATGCCGCCTAACCCGTCACAGATGCTTACCTCAGACAATATGCAGAGATTTATAGATGATGTAAGTAAGATGTACGACTATGTTATTATAGATACATCTCCTGTAAACGTAGTGTCAGATGCGCTTATTATTTCCAAGTACACTGCAGGTATCGTTCTTGTAACACGTGAGAATATCACTACCTACGACATGATAGACAGAGCCCTTTCAAGTGTGGACTTCGTAGGCACGAATATATTAGGTATAGTATCAAATTCTGTGGATGTAGATGCAAAGCATTACGGCAAGTACAGATATAAGTACAATTACAATTACAGATACAATTACAATTACAACTATAACTATAACTACAGCTATTCCGACAGAACAGATGACAGCAATAACCTTGAAAATATAGAAAACAATAATAACGGTGGCGAGCATCACCATCATCACCACCATCACGACAGCAACGACAATAAGGATAAAAAATAAAGCAAGAAGCTGTTCAAGAGCCTTTCAAAGGACTTTTGAACAGCTCTTTTTTTGTGTAAAAACAGTATATAATAATTGACATTTGAGGTCATATATTTTAAAATAGAAATATGCAAATAATTTATAAATACAGCTAATTTATCATTAGGAGGATAATTATGGATTATAAATCAGCCGGCGTGGATGTAGAGGCAGGTTATAAAGCGGTAGAGCTTATGAAGGGTCATGTTAAAAGCACGTTCAGACCCGAGGTTTTAACAGATATAGGCGGCTTTGGAGGTCTTTTTGAAATAGCTAAGGCAAAGGATATGGCAGAGCCTGTGCTTGTTAGCGGTACAGACGGCGTAGGCACGAAGCTTAAGCTGGCTTTTGTAATGGACAAGCACGATACCATAGGCATAGATGCCGTTGCCATGTGCGTAAACGATGTTGTGTGCAGCGGCGCAGAGCCTTTGTTCTTTCTGGACTATATCGCCTGCGGCAAAAACGAGCCTGAAAAGATCGCAGAGATAGTAAAAGGCGTTGCGGAAGGCTGCAGACAGGCAGGCTGTTCTCTCATAGGAGGAGAAACGGCGGAAATGCCGGGCTTTTATCCCGTTGACGAATATGACCTTGCAGGCTTTACGGTAGGTATCATGGATAAGGTTCGCTCCATAGACGGCAGCCGCATAGCAGAGGGAGATGTGCTTGTAGGCATTGCTTCAAGCGGCATACACTCCAACGGCTATTCTCTTGTAAGAAATGTATTTGACATAAATAAGGAAGGTCTTGATAAATATATCGATGCTCTTGGCTCAACCTTGGGCGAAGTCCTTCTTACGCCTACAAAGATATATGTGCGCCCTGTGCTTAAGCTTATTGAAGGTGTTGATGTAAAGGGTCTGAGCCACATAACAGGCGGCGGTTTTATAGAAAATATACCCAGAATGCTGCCAAAGGGTCTTAAGGCGGTAATAGAGGAAGGCACATGGGATATACTTCCTATATTCAAGCTTTTGGAGGAAAAGGGCAGCGTAGAGAGAATGAGTATGTACAATACCTTTAACATGGGCATAGGAATGGTTGCCGCTCTCAGCGAAAAAGAGGCGGACAAAGCTATAAATATACTGGCTTCCATGGGCGAAAAGGCATATGTGATAGGCAGCGTCCAAAAGGGAGAAGGCATAAGTATAAATTTAAAGTAAGAGGTAAGCATTTATGATAAGAATAGGAGCGCTCGTAAGCGGCGGCGGAACTAATTTGCAGGCTATATTGGACTCTATCGACAAGGGGGATATAGACGGACAGGTCACCACCGTCGTAAGCAGCAAGGATGGGGCTTATGCCCTTGAAAGAGCCGCATCAAGAGGCATAGAAACGGCTGTAATGCGCAAATCGGACTATGACAGCCCCGAAGCATATGATAAGGCGCTTGCGGATCATTTTGAAAAAAGAAATATCGACCTTGTGGTATATGCAGGTTTTATGCTTATACTGGGAAAGGACTTTGTAGACAGATTCAAAAACAGAATGATAAATATACATCCTGCCCTTATACCCAGCTTCTGCGGTAAGGGATATTACGGACTTCATGTACACGAGGCAGTGCTTAAAAAGGGCGTAAAGATAACAGGGGCAACAGTGCATTTTGTAACGGCGGAATGCGACGCAGGTCCCATAATACTTCAAAAAGCGGTAGAGGTAAAGGACGACGATACTCCCGAAACACTGCAAAGGCGTGTTATGGAGCAGGCGGAGTGGGTAATATATCCCGAGGCGGTAAAGCTGTTTGCCCAAGGCAGGCTTGAAATAACAGACGGGAAAGTAAGGATAAAGAAGGTCGAAAAGGAGAATTGATATGAAGGTTTTGGTAGTAGGCAGCGGCGGAAGAGAACACGCTATTGTGTGGAAGCTTTCAAAAAGCCCTAAGGTAGATAAGATATACTGCGCTCCCGGCAATGGAGGCATAGGCACCCTTGCGGAGCTTGTTCCCATAGGCGCTATGGAGTTTGACAAGCTTGTGGATTTTGCCAAAAAGGAAGGTATCGATCTTACCGTAATAGGCATGGACGATCCTCTTGTAGGCGGTATAGTAGATAGATTTGAGGCAGAGGGACTGCGTGTGTTCGGTCCCAGAGCCAATGCGGCTGTTATAGAGGGCAGCAAGGCGTTCAGTAAGGAGCTTATGAAAAAGTATAATATCCCTACGGCAGCCTACGAGACCTTCAATGACTATGACAAGGCTCTGGAGTATGTCAAAAAGGGAGAATTCCCTGTTGTACTCAAGGCAGACGGTCTGGCACTGGGCAAGGGCGTGCTTATATGCAATACGCTTGAAGAGGCAGAGGAAGGGCTTAAGACCCTTATGATAGACAAGAAGTTCGGCGAAAGCGGAAATACAGTTGTTATAGAGGAATTTTTAACGGGACAGGAAATGTCCGTGCTGAGCTTTTGCGACGGCAAAACCGTTGTGCCTATGGTATCCGCTCAGGATCACAAGAGAGCCTATGACGGAGACAAGGGGCTTAATACAGGCGGTATGGGTACGTTTTCTCCAAGCAGAGTATATACGCCAAAATTGGCTGAGGAATGTATGAAAAGTATATATCAGCCTACCGTAGACGCTCTCAATAAGGAAGGCAGAACATTCAAAGGCGTTATTTTCTTTGGGCTTATGCTTACGCCTAAGGGCATGAGGGTAATAGAATACAATGCCCGTTTTGGAGATCCCGAAACTCAGGTGGTTCTCCCACGACTCAAAAATGATATTGTGGAAATATTTGAAGCCTGTATAGACGGAACCCTTGACAAAATAAACGTAGAGTGGTACGACAACGGTACGGCATGTGTGGTACTGGCAAGCGGCGGATATCCCGAAAGCTATAAAAAAGGCTATGAGATCACAGGTCTTGAACAAGCGGAAAAGGCAGAGAATATTATAGTGTTCCACGCAGGTACTGCCCTTAAAGAGGGAAAATTTGTGACAAACGGCGGCAGAGTGCTGGGAGTCACAGGCATAGGCAAGGATCTTGATGATGCGATAGATATTGCCTATAAGGGCGTTGAGCTTGTGGATTTTAAGGATAAGCATTTCAGAAAGGATATTGGTATCAAATAACAGGGTAGAATTATGAGAAGCAGAAATAAGGTTATTTGTATTATAGCGATAATATTGGCAATAGGCGGTTTTATAGGCTTTTATACATGGAATTCCAAGGTAGAGGCTGAAAAGGCTGAAATAGTTGAACAAAAAATCGCTCAGCATGATAAGGAAAAGGAAGCTGCCGAGCGATTAGCCAAGGAGACCGAAATAAAAAGAGCCGAGATAACTGCCGTTATCCCCGGCGTAGCCTGTTGGGGCGATGACTTTACATACGGTCTGGGCGGTATAGAAAAGTCGTTTCCCAGTGTTCTTGAAGATCTTATGGATAAAAACGGTTATCTTATGCCTGTTGAAAATTTGGGTATATATGATGAAGACAGCCTTACCGTACTTGGCAGAGCCAATGCGATCCCCTTTATAGTCAAGAATGAAAAGTATATCGTGGGAAAAATGGATAAGGATGTTATAAATATAGTTTCTCAGAACGGAGAGCCTGTCAATCCATTGCTCCATGAAAACAATCCGGCAGTCAATCCTGTGACCATAGAGGGGGTAGAAGGCACTCTTTACGGCGGAGTAGGCAGCGAAAGCGTTGAAAAAGTAAAGGAATATTTCTTCGAGCCTAAGGATCCGGGGGTTTCCATGACGATCTCGGCAGGTACTCCCATAATTACACAGGGCAAGGATTACAAGGACTATGTAAGCGTGCTTTCAATAGGCAATAACGGCGGCTGGAACGATGATCCCGCTGTGCTTGTGGAGCAGCAGAAGAGGTTTGTGGAAACAAGGGGAAAGAATAAGGATAAGTATATCATAATAGGTCTTGTAGACGGCAACAATGAAACCAACGCTCATGCAGACAGCCTTATGGCTTCCGCCTTCGGAGACAGATTTATTAATATAAGAGAATATATATGCAATGCGGCTCTCGATGAAAATCAGCTTAGTGACGAGGACAAGGCTGCCGCCTTAAACGGCGAGATACCTCAGTGTTACAGATATGAGAACAGAGGTCTTAACGACGATGCCTATGAACTTATGGGAGAGGCTGTGTTTAATAAGCTGGAAGAGCTTGGCTATATCATAAAGTAAGAGGAATGCTATGAAAAAGGGAAAGATCACTGTTGTTATGACAGGCGGCACCATAGGCAGCGCCGTAAAGGGTAACACAATAGACGTAAGCAATGAACCCATTGTTATAAACGAATACAAGAAAATATTCGGAAATGATGCAGACTTTAATATAGTAAGACCCTTTAATATACTGAGCGAAAACATTACGCCAAAGGTATGGGAGCATCTGGGAAGGACTCTGGCGCATATCCAGGATGAGAGCGACGGTATTATCATAACCCATGGCACGGATACTCTCGCCTATACATCCGCATATGTTTCTATGGTATTCAGAGGCACAGATAAGCCTATTGTTATGGTATCCGGCAATTTTCCCATAGGTACAGAGGGCAGCAACGGGCTTTGCAATTTCAGGAGCGCCGTTGAGCTTATAGAAAATGAGAACATAACGGGCGTGTTTGCCATATACAGGGATAACAAGGGCAGAAATATTGTGCATCTTGGCTCTCGACTTGTGGAGGCGGATACCTATACGGATCAGTTTTACTCCTATGGAGGCTGTCCCTATGGGGAAATGGAAAACGGTCATTTTGTACGCTATGCAAATGCCGTCAACCCAAAGGCATTTTTGCTTAAGGGAATGGAAAATATTGAGATAAGTGCGCTTGAGAATAGAATTGTTATGATACGTCCCTATCCCGGTATAGACTACGGCGCCTTTGATATGAGCAGCAAGCCCAAAGCCGTTTTGCACTGTATGTATCATTCGGGAACGGCGTCTGTGGAAGAAGGCAGGCATTCTCTTCCCGAATTTATAAAAAGATGCAATAGCCAAGGAATAGACGTATACCTTTCATGTTACAAAAGCGAGGAAGGGACTAGGTACGCTACCGCAGAGAAGATAATACAGGCGGGAGGCATACCTCTTTGCAACATATCCACAGAGGCGGCATATGTAAAGCTGACGCTGGCATATAACCGGCGAAATGTAGATCCAAGGGAGTTTATGAAGCAAAACATTTATTTTGAAGTGCTTGATACCCGATAGACCTTTGTCGGAGTAAAAAGCTTGGCGCAAGTATATATTATTTAAAAGGAGGAATAAATTATGAGCAACTTAAAAGGAAGTAAGACGGAACAGAACTTAATGACAGCTTTTGCAGGCGAGTCCCAGGCAAGAAACAAGTACACCTATTTCGCAAGCAAGGCAAAGAAGGACGGCTATGTTCAGATATCAAAAATATTTGAGGAAACAGCCAATAACGAAAAGGAGCATGCCAAGATATGGTTCAAGCTTTTAGACGGCATCGGCTCAACTCCCGAAAACCTTAAGGCGGCAGCCGAGGGAGAAAATTACGAATGGACAGATATGTATGCAACCTTTGCAAAGGAAGCAAAGGAGGAGGGCTTTGACGATATTGCTGTGCTTTTTGAAATGGTAGGCGATATCGAAAAGGCGCATGAAGAGAGATACAGAAAGCTCCTTGCCAATATTGAAGGCGATCTTGTGTTCTCAAAAGACGGAGATACCGTATGGGAATGCTCTAACTGCGGTCATATCTGCGTAGGCAAGAAGGCGCCTCAGGTATGTCCCGTATGCGCACATCCTCAGAGCTTTTTTATGGTAAAGCCTACAAATTATTGATCTACATAATAATAAAAACCGCCGAAAGGCGGTTTTTCAGACTGTATGGAAATAATGACGAAAGTATCGGCAATATATCATATGTATTTTAGCCGACTTACAGAAACAAGCGGAACTGTTTCCAATACAGGCGATCGGGTGGAAAGGAGAATTTTTATGAGGTCGAAAAAAATATTAAAAATTTTGACTGCCCTTACCCTTGCGCTGAATACGGCTGTGTGTCCTTTAGGCGTAATGGCAGAGGAGGATGTAAGGCTGCCTGCCTTCCCGGGAGCAGAGGGCGGAGGCAAATATACCACAGGCGGCAGAGGGGGAGAGGTCTATGTGGTGACTACCCTTGAAGACTATGACCCGGATACGGAGGAGCCTATAAAAGGTTCCTTCAGAGATGCTGTGAGCAAGGACAACAGAATAATAGTTTTTGATGTATCAGGCGTTATTTATCTTAAAAATTCTTTGCTTATTACAGACAGAAAAAATCTGACCTTGGCAGGTCAGACAGCTCCCGGAGACGGTATCACCATACACGGCTTTGAAACAAATGTAAGCCGTTCTCAGAATATAATAATGCGGTATCTCAGATTCAGACCGGGTTCGGATAATGTACATAAGGGAGATTCCATGGACGCCATATGGGGCAGGAGCATGAAGGATATGATAGTCGATCATATATCCACATCATGGTCAACAGATGAGACTATGTCCCTTTACAGAGCGGAAAATATGACTGTCCAATGGTCCATTGTATCGGAAAGCCTTGCCATGAGCGGACATACTAAGGGCAGACACGGCTACGGCGCTATATGGGGCGGCACAAACGCTACATATCATCACAATCTTATAGCCCATCACACATCCAGAAATCCCCGCTTTGGCGGAGGCACTGTGGAAGCGGATGACAACGACCATATCGCAAACTTTGATGTAAGGAACAATGTGCTTTACGACTGGGGCTTTAACTGCGCCTACGGCGGCGGCAGAGCCGATCTTAACTATGTGTTCAATTATGTTATACCGGGACCGGGTACAAGAGACAGCGTAAGGAACAGGCTTATTGACTGCGGCGAAAAGAATAAGCCCGGGCGCTTCTATGTAAACGGCAACTATATGGAGGGCAATGAAGAGGTCAGCAGGGACAACAGCAAGGGTATATATATATCCTCCGATTCTGCTCCTTTTACAACTATTGTTGACAAGGAATTTGAAATGGAGGGTACAAGACCCGAAAATCTTAAGACGGATACGCCTCAGCAGGCGTATAAGGAGGTGCTTGCCAAGGTCGGCGCTACTTATCCCAAGAGAGATGCTCTTGACGCAAGAGTCATCGACGAGGTAAAAAACAGAACGGGTCGCTTTGCCAATGTACACGAGGAAGTAGGCGGATTGCCGTATACCGAGGAAATACACAGAGAGGCTGATTTTGACAAGGACAATGACGGTATAGCCGACGAATGGGAGATAAGCAACGGTCTTGATCCCAATGACGGCAGGGACAGTGCTCTTATAGCCGAAAACGGCTACGCCAATATAGAAAATTACTTTAATTCACTTGTGGATATGGACTATTCTCCCGACAATCCTCAGATCAGTATATCATCGCCTTCAAACAATACCATAGCCGAAAAGGGCGAAAGGGTACAGATAGTGACAGAGTGCAGCGATACTGTATGCAAGCTGGAACTTTTCAAGGGAGATGAGCGTATTGACGCTATGGAAGTGACTCCCGAAATGTCAGGAACTGCTGTATTTACAATAGACGGTCTTGAAGACGGTACATATTATATTTCCGTAAAGGCAACAGATTCAAAGGGCTTGCAGACACAGTCCACAGCCGTTGCCCTTCATATTAACGAAAAGACCGATATGGGATCCTGGAAGTCGGCGGATATAGGCTCCCCTAATATAAAGGGCAACCTGTCGGTATTTAAGGACAAGGTTAGAGTAAAGGGCGCAGGCAAGCTTCAGGGCAGCAGCGATACGGCTCACTTTGCTTATACGGTAATGGAGGGCAATACCGAGATCATCGCCAAGATAGACGATATGACCGCTGTTGACAATCATGCCTTTGCAGGGCTTATGATCAGAGAAAGTCTTGAGCCTGACGCAAAAACCGTGGCGGCAGGTCTTTCACACACAAAGCCTTATGAGTGGAAGGAGACCGACCCTGTTACGGGAAAGAGTACAAGCTATTACAGAAACGCTTTTAGCGCCTATATGTGCGGCAGAAGAATAAAAGGCGGAGACTTTGACCAATTAAGCGAAAATCTGGACTCTCCCGAAGCAGCCGCAAAGTCAGGCGTACAGCTTAAAAACGACATAGCTTTTAAGGATCTGGGAGAATTTTTGGGATATTATTTCAAGCTTACGAGAATAGGCAACCGCTTTGTATCATATATTTCGCCTGACGGCAAGGACTGGACAAAGCTTGGCGAAATGAACGTGACTATGCCCAATAAGGTATATATAGGGCTTGCCGTTGACGGCAACAAGGTGGACAACAGCTTGGATAATCTCAATACAGTTGATTTTTCACATATTTCTGTAAGGTAGGGCAATGTTATGAAATATTTGATAGGAATAGATATAGGCACTTCCGCTACCAAAACGGTGCTTTTTGACGAAAGGTGCCGTGTAACGGCATCGGCGGTACAGGAATATCCTTTGTATCAGCCACACAACGGCTGGGCGGAGCAGGATCCCGAAGATTGGTACCGAGCAGTTGTAAGCACATTGAAAGCGGTAGTGGAAAAAAGCAATGTAAACAGCAGCGACATAGTGGGCATAGGTCTTTCGGGACAGATGCACGGACTTGTTATGCTGGATGAAAATAATGACGTGATTCGTCCCTCCATAATATGGTGCGACCAGCGAACGGAAAAGGAATGCGGCGAGATAACAAAGCTCGTAGGCGCTGAGCGTCTTATGGAAATAACCGCAAATCCCGCTTTAACAGGCTTTACCGCTTCCAAGATACTGTGGGTGCGAAACAATGAGCCAGAAAATTATGGAAGGTGCAGACACATACTTCTTCCCAAGGACTATATACGGTACAGACTGACGGGAGAGTATGCCACAGACGTATCCGACGCAAGCGGTATGCAGCTTTTAGATGTACCCAACAGATGTTGGTCAAAAGAGGTACTTGAAAAGCTTGGCATAGACATATCATATCTTGGAAAGGTATATGAATCTCAGGAGATAACAGGCTATATCTCCAAGGAAATATCGGAGCTTACAGGTCTTTCCGAAGGAACTGCCGTAGTTGCGGGAGCGGGAGATAACGCTGCCGCCGCCATAGGCACAGGCATAGTAAAAGACGGAAGGGCATTTACGACAATAGGCACATCGGGTGTGGTATACGCCCATACCTCTAAACTCTCTGTGGATAAGAAGGGAAGAGTACACACATTCTGCTGCGCCGTTCCCGGCTGCTGGCATATTATGGGCGTTACACAGGCGGCAGGTCTTTCATTGAAATGGTTCAAGGATAATTTTTGTCGGGACTATATAGAAAAAGCCGAAAAGCTTGGCTGCGACGTATACGATATTATAAACGAGGATATAGAAAATACGCCTGTTGGCAGCAACAGGCTCATATATCTGCCCTATCTTATGGGCGAAAGGACTCCTCATCTTGACGCAAACTGCCGAGGCGTATTTTTCGGTCTTTCTGCCATACATACAAAGGCGGATCTTTTAAGAGCGATAATGGAGGGGGTTTCCTTCTCACTTACCGACTGCAAGGATATACTTACCGAAATGGGAGCCGATATTAAAGAGATGATGGCATGCGGCGGCGGAGGCACAAGCCCTGTATGGCGCCGGATACTTGCGGATATGTATGACTGTCGGGTAAAGACCATTACTTCAAAGGAAGGTCCCGCATTGGGCGTAGCCATTCTGGCAGGAGTGGGTACAGGCGTATTTGAAAGCGTGGAAGCTGCCTGCGACAGCTTTATACATGAAAAGGATATTTCGGTACCCAATAAGGAAAACCATATAAAGTACAATGAAATACATAAGCTTTACAAGGAGCTTTATACTTCGTTAAAGGATGATTATAAAGCCCTTTCAAGGCTTGAACTGTAAAAATCATCCAAAAGCTGCACAAAAAAAAGACAAAATTTGTGCAGCTTTTCTATTGCAAACAGCAAAAAGAAGTGATATATTATAGG
>CANQIA010000022.1 GCA_947624015.1 uncultured Clostridia bacterium | reverse complement strand
TCATAGTGCAACAGCCTTTTTAATTTTGGTATTTAAGTTTTTTGGGAAGTATAATATAAATTATACCTACTATAAAAGCCGTAGCTAAGGTATCATATATCTTTACTATAAGTGTTGTAAGGAAGCAAGCCATATAGGGATGCATACCTTTGGCTACGAATTTTTCGAACTTTACTATCTCAAACTCTGCGTTGGATACGCCGCCGCTCTGCCATATTGTAAGCAGTGAAGAGAGGAATGTGGATATTACTATCACAAGGAATATAGCGAGGAGCGTGCCTTTAAGAGTTATCTTTCCCTCTTTGTTCTTAACCACATTGCCTGCTATAATGGCAACGGCTGCGCTTACACAATAGAATATAAGCGAGGTCTGGTCGTATTTGAAAAGAGCGATAAAGAAGTTGTTCACAAGACCTACTATAAGCCCGGCAGCCGGTTCAAGCACAATGGCTGCAAGAGCGGTGCCGCTTACGTCAAGCCATAGAGGATAAGGCTCTGCAAGCTCACTAAGTCCTAAGTTCATTACAATGCCCAGAAGCATGATAATAAGATATCGCCATTTATTGTTCATCCTTATCAGCCTCCATTCTCTTTTCAATTATTCGGTCTATTTTGGAGCTGTCCTTTTCCGCCTCGGCAGCAGCCTCCTTTTCAGCATTTATCTCATCTACAAAGCTGGCAGTTATAATACCTGCCGGCAGAGCTATTACCGCTATACCGAACAGGGATGATATCATGCTTATAAGCCTGCCTATGTCGGTTTTGGGATAAACATCGCCATAGCCTACGGTGGTAAGGGCTGTGGTAGCCCAGTAGAGAGCGGCAAAGAAATCGCTGAAGGTATCGGGTTCGTAAGAGAACATAACAAGGGCTGAAACAAATATATAGCCCAATGCCAGTATAAGTACGGAATAAAGAGTGTTCCTTTCCTTTTCAAAGGCATGGAGTATATAGTTAAAGCTCTTGGAATATCTGAGTATCTTGAATATCCTCAGCATCCTCAGTACTCTGAAGCTCTGATTGACAAGCCCAAGAGAAGGAAGGAGCGATACAAGATCCAGTATTGAATAGGGCATAAAAGGATAAATAAGAAAGCTCTTATTTCCCTTTTTGATCTTCATATCATAGGTCATCCACCTGAATACATAGTCGGCAAAGAGTATATACACCGTTACGGTATCCATAAGACCGAATATTTCAAATTCTCTCTTGAACATAAGAGGAATTATGCTTATTGACGCTACTATACATATGAAAATGTCGTATATCCTGCCTGAACCGTCATTGCTGTCCGATTGCTTTATAATATCATAAATTATCTGTCGCATAATAATATCCCCCCAATATTTTTATGAAATACCCATATGCTCGGTAAGTCAAATAAAAACCTTAAAAACTAATGGTGCCAAGCCATAAGCGGCATTATGATATGACCTAAAAGAGTAAAGAAAAGTATCTCCAGAAGCATGACACGTCCGAATTTGGAGGCATAGTGCTTGTCCTCCCACTTGTTTCTTATACGATTTACGTTAATGACAGTGACGGTGCCTGCTATTATGGTCATAACGCCCCACATATTAACAAACTCCAGAAGTCCGAGACCCAAGGTGTCCGGCAGCATACTTGCGCCTACGGTAATATTGGTGACTGTACCGAATAAAGCGGCAGGTATCATTCCCAACGGGTCAACTCTGTGATATGTATTGATATACATTACTATGAATATCCATGTAAGGGTGCCTATAAGGGCTATAAAACACTTGGCATATGTGCCGAAGCCTTCTCTTGTTATTTCGAGCCTTGTAAGATGTTCTGTATTGGCGGCTTTCTTTCCTTCCATATCTGGATTGCCGTAATTTGTGTCATATATTATATTGTGTATGCCCGTGTCATATCTCATAAGAACATAGCCGGGAAGGTCATATGCCTCGTTCATATCGCTTTGCTCGTCGGCTATGAATTTAACTCTGTCTATGGAATAGGTAGGCTCTATATATACCTTAAGAGCATAGGAGCCCAGAGGGAACCTGGTAGTGTCGAAGCCTTCGTTTACAGTTACGTCCATTTGGGCTCTTTGATAGTGGTTATTGCCGTTATGATGCTCCTCCACTATGTTGTACTTGTTTATGGTACCTCTGTATACTCTTATATGATTAGCCATATCCAGATCGGGATCTCCCTGCCACTTGAACCATACCACAAGCTCCACTCTGAATGTGGAATTTTTTATGTTCATTTCCCTTATGTTTTCAAAATATGTACCTACGGTCACGGGAGTTGCGTTTACGCTTCTTTCTTCTATAAGCTGTACGCTTTCGGGATCGTTGTAATGCTGCCAGTTTTCCCATCTTCTGTCGTCCTTTGCCTTGGACTTATACAGAGATGATACGGCAAATGTCAAGTAAATAATGGAAATAAGAGCTACTGCCGTAAAGTAAATGGCAAGCCTTGCATGCTCGTGAAAAGTTACGTGAAAGGATCGCTCTTTCTTGTTATCCTGCATAAAAATATACCTCCTTTTTTATTTTTAATTACCGGGTCTTTCTTACATACATTATAATATATTATGTAATAAATGTCAAACCGACGATGAGGCTGTCGAAAATATACGCCTTAAATTACAATACTTCCTTTTTGAAATCTCCTTTATTTTTTTACCCGATTATGGTATATTTAATTCAGGTGATATTTATGGCAAGACTTATGATAGCAGGAACATCCAGCGGCTGCGGAAAGACCTCTGTGGTATGCGGTATACTAAAGGCTCTTAAAAACAGGGATATGGATATTATATCCTATAAATGCGGTCCCGATTATATAGACGGTATGCTCCACGAAAAGGCAATAGGCGTACATTCAAGCAATCTTGACGGCTTTTTCTGTGAAAGAGACGAGCTGTGTACCCTTTTGGACAGAAAGGGCTTATGCCTTATTGAGGGGGTAATGGGCTATTACGACGGCATTGCCCTAAGCGATAAGGCAAGCAGCTATGATATAGCAAGGATGACGGATACGCCTGTTGTGCTTGTTGTACAGTGTAAGGGCATGAGCAATTCCATAGGCGCAGTAATAAGAGGCTTTAAGGAATACAGGGACAGCAATATAAAGGGCGTTATTTTAAACAGAATTTCGCCTATGCTCTATGACAGTGTAGTATCTCTTTGCAAGGATATGGGCATAAAGGTATACGGCTTTCTTCCCGAAATAAAGGAGGCTGTGCTGGAAAGCCGACACTTAGGGCTTGTTACAGACGACAGCCTTGATAAGTACCGTGAGAAAATAGATATATTAAGGGAGTATACGGAAAAGTACATAGATATACAGGGGCTTATTGGACTGTCCGAAAGCGCTCCGCCCCTTAGATATAATAGAATAACGATAGATAAGGCTTGCAGCAGCACAATAGCTGTGGCAAAGGATGAAGCCTTTTGCTTCAACTATAATGACAATATCTCTCTGCTTGAAGCCATGGGCTGTAACATAGTCTATTTTTCTCCCCTAAGAGACAGCAGGATACCCGAATGCGACAGGCTCATACTGAGCGGAGGATACCCGGAGCTTTATAAGGAGGCGCTTTCGGAAAATAAGGCTATGATAAGGGATATAAAAGAAAAAATATCCGGAGGACTCAAGACAATAGCCGAATGCGGCGGATTTATGTATCTTCATGAGCATATAGACGGCGTGCCTATGGCAGGAGTTATAAAGGGCAGCGCAGTAAGACAGGAAAGGCTGAGCCATTTCGGATATATTACTTTAAGAGCCGAAAAGAACGGTCTTCTGTGCGAAAAGGGCGAAGAAATAAAAGCTCATGAGTTCCATTATTACAAAAGCACGAATGAAGGCTCTGATTTTACAGCCTTTAAGCCTATGGGTACAGGCAGCCGCAGGACGGCTCACACATATGAAAATTTATACTGCGGCTTTCCCCATATTTATTTTTGGGGGAACAGGGAAGCGGCAAAAAGATTTGCGAGGTAGCTTATGTACAGTGATATATATAGGGCAGTCCGCAGAAAATGGGACAGGGTGGCAAAGCCCATAGACGGACTGGGCAAGCTTGAAAATATAATATGCAAGATAGGAGCCATAAAGGGCAGCTCCGATATTTGTATTGACAAAAAGGCAGCCGTTATATTTTGCAGCGACAACGGTATAGTGGAGGAGGGCGTCGCTCAAACAGGCAGCTATGTTACCTCTTTGGTATGCGGCAATATATATAAGGGCAGCGCCACAAGCAGCGTTATGGCAAAATGCGTAGGCGCAGACTGTATAGCTGTGGATGTGGGCGTAAAGGCGGACACTAAAGCCCATATTGTAAACAAAATTTCAAGAGGCACAAAAAATTTCTGCCGTGAAAGGGCAATGACAGCGGAACAGGCAAGGCAGTCCGTAGAGCTGGGCGTCAGTGTAGTAGGCAGACTTAAGGACAGATATGATATATTGGCTGTGGGAGAAATGGGCATAGGCAATACAACTACGGCGGCTGCATGCGGCGCCGCTGTACTTAACAAAAAAGCCGAGGAGGTAACGGGAAGAGGTTCGGGACTCAGCGATGAAAAATACAGAAAAAAGATACAGGTCATAGACAAAGCCCTTAAAATGTATGAGCCTAAAAAGGATATATATGATATTTTAAGCTGTGTGGGAGGCTATGACATAGGCGCTATGGCAGGAGCGTATTTAGGCGCCAAGAAGTACAACATACCCGTTATAGCAGACGGGGCTGTGGGCTTGTCAGCCCTGCTTTTGGCTCAGCTTGAGGAAGAAGATATCACTGACTATGTTATAGGCTCTCACAGAGGAAAGGAACCCCTCTGCGCCGCCGCCCTTGAAAGGCTGGGGCTGGAAACGGTAATAGAAGGGGATATGGCTTTAGGCGAGGGTACGGGAGCGATAATGCTTTTTCCGCTTCTGGATATGGCTATGGCAGTGTATAACAACAGCACATTTGAGGATCTGGATATGGAAGGATATAAAAGATGAAGGTACTTGTGATCGGCGGCAGCGGTTCGGGAAAGTCTGAATATGCCGAGGAGCTTGCTCTTAAACTGAAAAAGGACAGAGTGTATTATATAGCCTGTATGATACCCTATGGCGATGAAGGGATACGGCGGGTCAAAAGACACAGGAAAATGAGAGAGGGCAAGGGCTTTATAACAATAGAGCAGTATAGGGATATATATAAAATAAAAGCAGAGGATACCGTAATAATAGAGTGCGTTTCAAATCTTCTGGCAAATGAAATGTTCGGCGAGCATCCCAAATACGGAAAATATGTGCTGGACACTCTTAAGAGCATAAAAGCCGAAAATGTTATATTTGTTACCGACAATGTGTTTGATGACGGAATAGAATATGACGATGCCACCATAAGATATATGGAGGAGCTTAGCTATGTAAACAAGGGACTTGGAGAATATGCCGACAAGGTCGTGGAGATAGTGTGCGGCATTGCAAAAGAAATAAAACGGCATTGGTAGGACCGTGCATGAGGATATTTACGAAAAATGTTGCATACGGCAAAATTTTGTTTTATAATCATAGTAGAAATGCAAATAATATAAAAGGAGGTAATATTATGGGATTGATAAAAGCCGGAACAGGTTCTGTGGGCGGTGTTCTTGCAGATCAATGGAAGGAATATATTTACTGTGACGCTATGGATGGGGAAACTCTTATGCAAAAGGGCGTCAAAAAAACCGACGGGAGAAGCTCCAATACAAAGGGCAGCGACAACATTATCACAAACGGCAGCCGAATAGCCGTAAACGAAGGTCAGGTAATGCTTATTGTTGAAAACGGCAAGATAGTGGACTTTACGACGGAGGCAGGAGCTTATACCTATGATACGGGCAGCGAGCCGTCTCTTTTCGATACGGGCTTTCAGGGGCTTAAGGACAGCTTTAAGCAGGTAGGCAAGAGATTTGCTTACGGCGGTCAGCCTGAGAACGACCAGAGAGTATACTTTATAAATTCAAAGGAAATAATGAACAACAAAATAGGCATAGGCGATGTGCCGTTCAGAGACAGCGAATTCGGCTTTACCGTAAGGATACAGGGCTACGGCAACTATTCCTACAAAATAAGCGATCCCGTTATGTTCTATACAAACGTATGCGCAAATGTGCAGGATTCCTTTAAGAAATCTGCCATTGACGAGCAGCTTAAGGCAGAGGTACAGTCATCTCTTCAGCCGACACTGGGCAAGATCGCTCAAAAGGGTATTGCCTACGATCAACTGCCTCTTTACACAAAGGAGATAGCAGCCGAGCTTAATACCGAGCTTTCCGAGGACTGGACAAAGCTGAGAGGTATTTCTGTGGTATCTGTTGCCTTCTCCTCCATTACAGTGGACAAGGAAAGCGCAGACAAGATCGCTCAGTTCCAGGAGTCAAGAGTATATACAGATCCCAATATGATGGGCGCAAGGATAGGCTCCGCTCAAGCCAACGCTATGGAAAAGGCTGCGGAAAATCCCAACGGTGCTATGGGAGGCTTCGTAGGTATGGGTATGGCTATGAATGCAGGCGGAACAAATGCGGCTCAGATGTTTGCCATGGGAAATAATGCTTCTCGTCAGCAGACCTCGGCAGAGGGCTGGACCTGTCAGTGCGGTACTCAAAACACGGGTAAATTCTGTTCCGAATGCGGCAAGCCCAGACCCGAGCCGGACAGTTGGACATGCCAATGCGGTACTGAGAATACAGGCAAGTTCTGTTCCGAATGCGGCAAGCCCAGACAATAAGGAGGTAACAGGCTATGGCTAAGAGGTTGTTGTTTCTCCTGCTTGTTGTATTTTCTGTGGCTGCCTTTCCTCTTACTTCGGGAGCGGATCTGGGGGATTTCAACAACTACAGCTCAGACAGCGATGTAGGAGGCTGGAGCGGAGGAGGTTCCGACTGGGGAGGAAGCTCCGATTGGGGCGGAAGCGGCTATGGTTACGGCGGAGGCTATGGGGGAGGCTATGTGCCTATACCTTTAAACGGCGGAGATGCATTTTGTGCCGTTTTAGGCTTTTTTGTAATTATTGCTATAATACTTATGGTAAGCGGTATAAAAAAGAGCAGAGTACCCGGCAGAACGGATGCTATGGTGCGTCAGGGATATAATATAATTGTACCCGACAGTACAGAGACCATTGTTGCCGAGATACATAAGACGGATCCCGACTTTTCATACGAGAAATTTATAGGCTGGGTAAAGGAAGTATTCATAACTCTTCAAAATGCTTGGAGCCAAAGGGATTTTGAAAAATGCAGACCCTTTGAAAAGGAAGAGCTTTATGCTCAGCATACCGCTCAGATACAGGGATATAAGGACAGAGGCTGGATAAACAGGCTTGACAGGATAAATGTTAATCAGGCTTATTTGTTCAAGTACACAAAGGACAGCGAATACGAATATCTTACCGTATATTTACAGTCCAGAATGTCCGACTACATTATTGAGGAAAAAACAGGTAATGTTATAAAGGGAGATCCCAATCTGGAGTATGAAATGAAATATCTTTACACATTTATACGGAAAATAGGCGTGCTTACCGATCCTGCCAAGAGCAATAACTCTGTTGTGGCTTGTCCTCACTGCGGCGCACCCACTCAGATCACAAGCGCAGGAAAGTGTGAATACTGTGGATTTATAGTGACCACAGGCGAATATGACTGGGTACTTTCCAATATCGAAGCTATACACAATGAAACAGGCGTCGGCAACGGCGGCGTTATAGACAGATGATATAAGAGGTGCCATATAATTATGCGGCATCTTTGTTTCTGCAAATTGGCTGATAATACTTATATTAAAGTTCATGAGCAAAGCGAAGAAAATTTAATAAAACAATATAATTTCAAGGAGGTACTTATTATGAAAAAATTTATTGCATTAATGACGGCTGCCATGCTGTCAATGACAATGCTTGCAGGCTGCGGCGGCAATGGAGAGGAGCCTGCCGAAGAGGGTCAGACCGCTTTAGGCGAGGCTATGGAAACTCCCGTGGATATCGGTATCATACAGCTTACCGAGCATCCCGCTCTTGACAATGCAAGAGAAGGCTTTATAGAGGCTCTTGCAGAGGCAGGCTATAATGACGGAGATAAGGTAAATATTGAAGTACAGAATGCTCAGGGCGATCAATCTAACTTACAGACTATTTCTCAGAAGTTTGTTTCCGACGGCAAGGATCTTATATTGGCTATTGCCACTCCTGCAGCTCAGGCTATTGCTGCCGAAACTAAGGATATCCCCATACTTGTAACTGCCGTTACAGATCCTGCTGCCGCAGGTCTTTGCGACAGCAATGAGGTTCCCGGCGGCAACCTTTCGGGTACATCAGATCTTACTCCCGTTGAGGAGCAGATCGATCTTCTTACAAAGATATTGCCGGATGCTAAGAAAATAACCGTTATGTATTGCTCAGGCGAGGATAATTCCGCTATTCAGGCTGACATGGCAGAAAATGCAGCTAAGGATAGGGGTCTTGAGGTAGTAAGAAAGACCGTTACATCCACAAACGATGTGGCTCAGGTCACAGAATCTGTAATAGGTACCTGCGACGCTGTTTATATACCTACCGACAATGTGCTTGCTTCTTCTATGCCTTTGGTATCAAGCATTACCAACCCGGCAGGTCTTCCCGTTATAGTTGGCGAGCAGGGTATGCTTGAGGGAGGCGGACTTGCTTCCGTTACAATAAGCTATTCGGATCTTGGAAGGACTACCGGCGAAATGGCAGTCAAGATAATTGAAGGCGCCGACATAAGCACAATGCCCATAGGCTATGCGCCTAATCCCGATCTTATGATAAACACAGATACTGTTGAAGAGCTTGGCGTTACTATACCTGCGGATATCGAGGCTTCTGCCGTTAAGGTCACAACTACGGCAAATGCAGCCGAGTGATAAATGAATATTATACTGCCGCAGATGTGCTGTCTGCGGCAGTTAAATTTATCCTCTGAATATCATAAAGGAGAAAGCGATATGAATGTAATATTAGGTGCCTTTGCCCAAGGTCTTCTGTGGGCGGTCATGGCAATAGGCGTATACATTACTTACAGAATACTGGACATTGCCGATCTGACGGCTGAAGGCTGCTTTACTCTTGGCGCAGGTATTACCTGTAAGCTCATTACAAGCGGCTGCGACCCCTTTGTTTCAACACTGGCGGCGCTTATAGGCGGTCTTTTGGCAGGTCTTGTAACGGGACTGCTCCATACCAAGCTTAAGATACCCGCTTTGCTTGCAGGTATACTTACTATGACGGGCTTGTGGTCTGTGAATCTGAGAATAATGGGCAGATCCAATATTGCCATATTGAGAGAGACTTCTCTTATAACAATGCTTATGGAAGGCGGTCTCAGTAAAAATATGGCGGCTATCGTTTCGGGAGCTGCCCTTACAGTTGTGGTTATAGCCTTTTTGTGGTGGTTTTTCAATACGGAGCTGGGATATTCTCTAAGAGCCACAGGCAATAACATTAATATGATAAAAGCTCAGGGCGTCAATACGGATACATCGATAATATTGGGCGTTATGCTGGGCAATGGTCTTATTGCTCTGTCCTCTTCACTTGTTTCGCAGTTTAACGGCTTTGCGGATATTTCAATGGGTATGGGTACCATAGTTATAGGTCTTGCCTCTGTTATTATAGGCGAGGTGGTCTTTGGCAGAAGGAGTATTCTCAATTCCCTTATTGCCGTAGCATTAGGTTCTGTACTTTACAGGATAATCATTGCTATCGTTCTCAGGCTGGGTATGAATTCCAACGATATGAAGCTTATAAGCTCAATACTTTTGGTAATTGCTCTTTGCCTCCCTGCTGCCAGAGAACAGGTATCTAAGGTACTTAAGAATTCCCTTAGGAAGGGAGGCAGCACAAATGCTTAAGCTTAACAATGTTCATCAGAAATTTGAAATAGGCACTGTAAATGAAAAGCACGTCCTTTGCGGTATCGATCTGCACATCAATGAAGGGGATTTTGTAACAATTATAGGCAGCAACGGCGCAGGCAAGTCCACTATGTTAAACGCCATAACGGGTACCAATATGATAACAGAGGGTACTATTATCATAGACGGAAATGACGTTACAAAGGAGCCTGAATACAAAAGAGCCAAGTATATAGGCAGAGTATTCCAGGATCCAAGAATGGGTACGGCTTCCGATATGTCCATTGAAGAGAACCTGGCTATTGCATACAGAAGAGGAAAACCCCGTACTCTTAAATGGGGAATAAGTCATAAGGAAAGAGAAGAATACAAAAATCTTTTGGCTGAGCTGGATCTGGGACTCGATACAAGACTTAAGGATAAAACAAGGTTCCTCTCGGGCGGACAAAGACAGGCTCTTACTCTGCTTATGGCAAGCTTTCATCATCCGAAGCTTTTGCTTTTGGATGAGCATACGGCGGCGCTTGACCCTAAAACAGCCGCAAGGGTACTGGAGCTTACCGTAAAGCTGGTCGAGGAAAATAAGCTTACGGCTATGATGGTAACTCACAATATGAGAGATGCTTTGCGTATAGGAAACAGGCTTATAATGCTGCACAAGGGCAGAATAATACTGGATATAAGCGGCGAAGAAAAGAAAAAGCTGAATGTTCCCGATCTGCTTGAAATGTTTAAAAAAGCAAGCGGCGAGGAAATGAATAACGATAGGATGCAGCTATCATGATAAAAAGGGCTTAACAGCTCTTCCAGACTGTCGAAAAAACAATATTTTGACAGTAAATATGAATTAAAATAAAGAACAGCTTGCAAAAAAAGCGCTGGTCGCATTACTTCGTAATGCTGCTCGCCATGTATCCGGGTCGCAGACTTTAATCCGCAAGGCGAGCTTTGCCCGCCTGAGGAGAAAATTTGAGCTTAGAAAGCCATAAATTGGCTTTCGTAAAGCTCAATATTTTTATACCCGAATATCTGCAAGAAATGTCGTAAGGCATTTTTTGCAAGCGTGTCGATTTATCGACACGCAAAAAGGGCTTGAAAGCCCTTTTTAATTTGATTTTTTTATAATAATGTATTATTATTAATATATAGATATTTTTTTGAGGAGGTCATGGTATGAAACTGAAAAGGATCACGGCTTTTATAACGGCGGCGGTTGTGACGATCATGTCATTTTCTGCCGTAAGGTGCGAGGTAATGGAAAAGGGATACAGCTTTAATTTTACAAAGGAATATGAAAAGGGCGCAAAGAATCTCTACTTTGTGCGAAAATACAGCGAAGATATGGGCTATGGGTTCGTGGACAGCTCAAGGTCTATGCCTGTAAGATATGTGGATACCGACAAAATAGAGGTAACGGAAGGAGGCTTCTCCGTTACGGAAAACGACCCCGAAATATTCAAGTGCTTTGACGAGAAGGGAAATGAAATAACTGCCGACAAGTCCACTACTCACAATTTCGGCGGCATGATATTCAGAGTAAAAGTGCCTAAAGGCGGTTATCATGTAGAGGTAGCCACAGACAAGGGCGACGAAAATTCCATTATAAGCGTAAACGCCATGCAGCCTGCAAGAATGGCTACAGCCTATTGGGACGCTGCCAAGCTTGTGGCAAACAAGCATAAGGCTCAATGGAAGGACAATGTATGGAGCTTTGATATTGCCGACGGTACAGGCTATATCGATGTGGAAATAGAGCCTAAGAGCTGCGGAGAGCCTGTTGTGTTAAAGAGCATAAGGATCACTCCTGTCAATATCAATAATGAAGAAAAGCCCACAGTGTATCTTCTGGGGGATTCAACATTAAAGTCATATACCTTTGAGGAGGCGCCTATGTGCGGCTGGGGACAGGTATTTGACAGGCTTTTTGACAAGGATAAAATAAATGTTATAAATTATTCTATGGGCGGTCGCTCACTTAAGAGTATGTATCAGGAGGGTAGGCTCAACGATGTGCTTATGACAGGCGCAAAGGGAGATATCGTGCTTATACAAAGCGGTCACAATGACGAAAAGACCGGCGCGGATTCAGACCCTACGGCACGCTTTGGCGTAGGCTCCACAGAGGAAATGTACAGAACATATCTGGAAAAATACTATATCCCTGCCGTTAAGGCAAGAGGTATGATACCCGTGCTTGTAACTCCTATGACAAGAGTTAAGGAGGGTCAGGAGGTATATAAGGATTCCTTTACCACAAAGGACAGAGAGTTCCCCAAGGTAATGAGAGAGGTAGCAAAGGAAATGAATATTCCTCTGGTGGATCTTAACAAGGACAGCGTGGAATATCTTAACTCCATTGGCACTGCCGATGCGGAAGCCATAGTGCTGAGCCTTGAAGCGGGAGAAACTCCCGGCAAGACCAATTCGGGCAGCTATGCCAACGGTCATCCTCAGAACAAGATCGACGGAACACATATGAAGGAAGCCCTTGCAAAGCAGTATGCCCTTATGGTGGCAAGAGATATAGCAGAGCTTTCTCAGCAATATACCGAGCTTGAGCCTATGAAGGCGGCTATGGTAGAAGGAGCGGCGGAAGGCAATGCTCAAAAGGTATACCCTGAAATGTGCAGCGATGTAAAAGGGGAAAACGCATACTACAGAAATCAAATAGAAAAAATGGTACAGTTGGGCATAATGACAAAGGATGATGAGGGCAATTTCAGACCGAAGGATACTGTAAGCGCCTATGAATATGAAGCTGCTCTTGAAAAGCTCTATGGCATTGAGCTGAAGGATCAGGAGGATATCCCTCTTACAAGAGAAATGATGGCTTGTATCAATTTAGACGCATATAATGCCGTATTCAGTGAAAAGCCAAAGTATATGACAGATTACAACGGCAGCAATATCACTCCCGAAGATCCTAACTATGATCCAAATCTTGTAGGCGAGGAGGCTCAGTATTATCCTCTTGCAGGCTTTGGCACAATTACAGATAGGGATGAAATAGACGAGGAGCTTTATGCTAAGGTGGAAGATGCTTATGAGCTGGGGCTTATAAGAAGTGAAGACGGCATAAAGAGAGGCAAGATGATAAACGGATACAAGCTACAGCCTAAGACTCAGGTCACAAGAGAAAAGGCTGCCAAAAGTCTGTATTTTATGTATGTGCTTAACAAGGATATCAATGAAGAAAACGATATAGTAGGCTAAGGGCAGACAGTTATTGTCAACAGGAGAATATTATGCTAAAAAACATTATAAATGCTGCCTATGGCAGAGAAAAAGCGGATATTGTACTGAAAAACGGAAAAATAATAGACGTGACGGGACACAGCATTATTAAGGGCAATGTTGGTATAAAGGACGGCGTGATAATAGGTATAGGCGACTATGAGGGACTTGAGGAGATAGACGTTAAAGGAGCCTATGTTGCTCCGGGACTTGTGGACAGTCATATACACATTGAATCCGCTATGGTAAGTCCCGGGGAATATGCAAAAGCGGTCATGCCCAAGGGCGTTACCTCCATTATTGCAGATCCTCATGAGATAGCCAACGTATGCGGCGAAAAGGGTCTTGAATTTATGTTCAAAAGCGGAGAAGGCGTACCCCTTGATATATATTATATGCTTCCCTCCTGCGTTCCCGCCACCCCCTTTGACCATGGCGGAGCGGTAATAGACGGAGATAAGACCAAAGAGCTTATGAAAAAATACGGCTTTAAAGGACTGGGGGAAATGATGAATTACCCCGGCGTTGTCAACTGCGATGATGATGTTATAAAAAAGCTTGAAAGCAGCAAGTATATAGACGGACACGCTCCTATGATAGAGGGCATGGGGCTTAATGCTTATATCTGCGGAGGCATAAGCAACGACCATGAGTGCGATTCCAAAGAAAATGCTCTTGAAAAAATAAGCAAGGGTATGAATATATTCATAAGAGAGGGTACGGGAGCAAAAAATCTGGAAGAGCTTATAGGGGCTGTGGATCCTTATAATTTAAGGCATTTTGCATTCTGTACCGACGACAAGCACCTAAGCGAGATACTAAGAGAGGGTACCATTTCTCACTGTATCGATAAGGCGATAGGACTGGGTATGGATCCTATCGATGCTTATACAATAGCCTGCTATAATCCATGCGTGTTCTACGATCTGCACAGAAGGGGCGCCATCGCTCCAGGCTTTAAGGCTGATATAATAGTGACAAGAGATATCAACTGTACGGATATAAGCCTTGTGCTTAAAGACGGAAAGCCTGTGGCAAAAGAGGGCAAGGCTTTATTTGAAGCTGAAAAAACAGATATAAGGGATGTTACCGATACTGTAAGGATACAAAATATCACAGCGGAGGATCTCAGTAAGGAATTTAATAAAAACGAACCTGTGATAGAGCTTAGTAATTCTCTTGTAACAAATGCCGTATACTGTGAAAACAGCAATGGTTTAAGTCTTTGCGCCAACATTGAGAGATACGGAAGGACAGGCAATAAGGGTCTTTGCTTTGTAAAGGGACTCGATATTGTAAATGGCGCCATTGCTCAAACTATCGGACACGATTCACATAATATAAGCGTTATAGGCTCCGACAGTGAAAATATGGCAGCAGCGGTAAATGCTCTTGGGAAAAAGGGCGGTATTGCCGTTGTGCAGGATAAAAAGGTAATAGCATATATGGAGCTGGCTATCGGCGGTCTTATGTCGGATAAAAATGCCGCCTCTGTTGTAAAAGAGCATGAAGAGATCATAGGAGCTGCCAAGAAAATAAGTCATGAAGGCAGCAATATGGCTCTTATGATACTTGGCTTTATATCCCTGCTCGTTATACCTCACATAAAGCTTGGGGATAAGGGACTTTTTGATGTGGATAAATTCAGCTATATTTAAAATACAATAATTCAACTGTCTGAAAATATTTGTCGCAGATTGTCGCACTTTTTATGTTAATCTGACTTTGTCAGATGAACATAGGAGTGCATAATACTGTTATCTGATATAAGGAACTCCTATGGGAGTTCCTTATTTTATGTTAAAATTCCTGAAATAAGCAGAAAAGAGGTGGACAGTTGTTTGATTTTCAGTTTCCCTATTCCCGTATGCCGGAGATAAACGAAATTATCAGAAATGGCAGAAAGGCAATAAGGGAGGAGGACTTTATTTTAAAGGAAATAAATGAATTCAAGTCCTCCAAAAAAAGAAGGGATATGCTTCTGGGGCAGGATTATTACTGCGGCAACCACGATATTCTCAAAAGAAAGAGAATGGGGATAGGTCCCGGCGGGAAGCCCATAGAGATAGATAACCTGCCAAATAACAGGATCGTAGACAATCAGTACAAAAAGCTTGTAACTCAAAAGATGAATTATATCTTGGGCAAGCCCATTACCTTTGACGGAGAAAACAGGGAATATATCGACAAGGTAAAAAGGATATTCGACAGCAGCTTTTTAAAGGTAATGCGCAATATATGCGAGGATAGTCTGAACTGCGGCATAGGCTGGATGTATGTACACTACAACGATAAGGGAGAGCTGAGCTTCAGACGCTTCAGACCATGGGAAATAATACCGGGCTGGTCTGACGAGGAACACAGAGAATTGGATTATATTATAAGAGCATATGAAAGGGTGGAGTACAAAGGCAGGAAAAGAGAAGTGCAGCAATGCGTCGAGGTATATGACAAGGTGTATATAAGGAGATATACGATCGACAAGGGAAGACTTGTGCCTGACGGCGCAGAGTGGAAAACCGCTCACTTCTATATGAAAGAAGGTCAGGGAAGCTTCGGAAGTGTACCTATAATACCTTTTAAATACAATGACAAGGAGATCCCCCTTATAAAGTCTGTAAGAAGTCTTCAAGACGGACTCAACCTTATTGTAAGCAATTTTCTTAACGCTATGGAGGAGGATCCCAGAAATACCATTTTGGTGCTTAAAAACTACGACGGCGAAAATCTGGGCGAGTTCAGAAAAAATCTGGCATGCTACGGGGCTGTAAAGGTAAGAACCATAGACGGCGCTCAAGGCGGCGTAGATACTCTGAGCATAAATGTAAATGCAGAAAACTACAAGAGCCTTATCGATATATTCAAGAAAAGTATCATTGAAAACGGTATGGGCTATGACGCCAAGGATGACAGGCTCGGCGGCAATCCCAATCAGATGAATATACAAAGCATGTATTCAGATATCGATCTGGACACCAACGGCATTGAAAGGGAATACAGATATGCCTTTGAGAAGCTTATATGGTTTGTAAAAGCGCATCTGAACAATACAGGACAGGGCAGCTTCGACAATGAAATTATAAATGTGATATTCAACAGAGATATTCTCATAAACGAAAGCGAAGCTATCGAGAACTGTATCAGATCCATGAGCATACTGAGCAGAGAGACTATCGTGGCTCAGCATCCGTGGGTGGAGGATGTTAAAAAAGAGCTTGAGAGAATAAAGAAGGAGGTCGGTAAGGACTCCCTCAAAAAGGCGAAAGAGAGTGATAAAGATGAAAGAATTTCTGAAAAAGCTGGGGCTTGATGATGACATTGCAAAAAAGATACAAGAGGAAAGCAGAAGACGTGAAAGCAGGGCTGAGGAAAAAATAGCTCGGCTTACCTCTGAGATCGAAAATATGAAAGCGGAAGGCGAGAAGGTCAGGCTTGAACACATAAAGGAAATAAATGCAATAAATAAAAATAATGCCGTGGAAAATGCTCTTGCAAGAGCAGGCGCAAGAACACTCAGGGCTGTAAAGGCTTTAATTGACACAGACAAGATAACGATAGATGAAGATGGCAGTGTAAAGGGTCTCAGTGAGCAAATAGAGGCTTTACGCAAAAATGAAGATACAAAATATCTTTTTGATACAAACAAGGGCTTCAGAGGTGTTGTTGTGGGAAGCGGCGAAGATGAAAATATTAGTGTAGAGGATATGAATTACACACAGCTTTGTGCGTATTTTGAAGGAAAATAAATAAACAAAGGAGAGATATATATGGCGAAATTTGAAAGTAAAAGCTTTAACCCCCAAGCGTTTGGCGCATATGTGGAGAGGATCCCTCAGTTAAAGAAAAACGAGCTGGTAAAGAGCAAGGCATTAAGAGGAAATGCCGAAATAAGAAATGCCTTCAGCTCACAGACAGGCACAGCCTACGCAATACTTCCTATGTATGGTCTGCTTGACGGCGATGTGCTTAACTATGACGGTCAGACAGACATCATTGCTACCGATACCACTACTTATGAGAGAGGCGTTGTTGTGGTAGGTCGTGCAAAGGCATGGATAGAAACAGACTTTGCAGAGGATATTACAGCAGGCGCAGGCTTTATGGACAGTGTGGCTCAGCAGGTGGCAGAGTATTTTGACGAGGTGGATCAGAATACCCTTCTGGCAATATTGGAAGGCATTTACTCTATGACGGGAACCGAGAACGAGGAGTTTGTAAAAGAGCATACCTATGATATTACAAAGGAAGGCGACGGCATTGTGGAGCCTGCTACGTTAAACAAGGCAATACAAAAGGCAGGCGGCGATAACAAGAACAAGTTCACACTTGCCATAATGCATTCCGAGGTTGCCACAAACCTTGAAAATCTCAATCTCTTGGCATACCTTAAGCAGACTGACGCTATGGGCATACAGAGAGATCTGACTCTTGCCACATGGAACGGCAGAAGCGTGATCATAGACGACGGTATGCCTGTGACAGAGGGCGACGACGGCAAGAGCGTGTACACTACATACATTCTTGGTCAGGGCGCCTTCGACTATGAAAATATAGGCGCAAAGGTACCCTATGAAATGGGCAGGAACCCTGCCGTAAAGGGCGGTCAGGATACGCTCTATGTAAGACAGAGAAAGTGCTTTGCTCCGTTTGGCATAAGCTATCTTAAAAAGAATCAGGAAACACTTTCTCCCACAGACCAAGAGCTTAAAGACGGTCAGAACTGGTGCCTTGTAAACGACGGCGGCGAGGAGCCCAAGTATATCAATCACAAATCCATTCCCATTGCAAGGATAATAAGCAAGGGCAGACTTTGATATGATAAGGAAAGAAGATGTGGTTCTGAGGCTTTCTACTCTGGGCTATGACGCCGACAACGGCGATACTCTTACATTGGAGCTTAGTATACGAGGTACCGAGGAGTACATAAGAAACTACTGTAATATACGCAAGATACCCGGCAAGATCTACAATACGGCTGTCGATATGTGCTGCGGCGTGTTTTTAAAGACCAAAAACAGCATAGGCGCTCTTGAGGGCTATGATGTAAAAAGCGCCCTTGTAAATGTAACGGAAGGCGATGTAAGCATAAGCTACGGCAAGGGCGTTAGCAGTCAGGAGCTTTTCAATATGCTCATTGAAAAGCTTACGGATAAGGAGGGACTTCTGGTATGCTGTCGAAAGCTGAGCTGGTAAGGCTTAGAAAGGATACAAAAAGGCTTTTTAATTGCAGGTGCAATGTTTATGAGAAAGAGGAGTTTAAAAACGAAGCGGGCATAACAAGGCACAGAGAGGTGCTTGTAATGGAAAATATACCATGCAGGATATCTTATTCCACAGGTATGCTTTTCAACAAGCTCAATTCAGGCAAGGAGGATAAGGACGCTGTAAAGGATCCGCTGTATGTAAAGATATTTACGGCGTCGGATATTCTTATAAAGCCCGGCAGCAAAATTGCGGTGACCAACGAAAAGGGAGAGCGTATATTCTATCACAGCGGCGAGAGAGCAGAGTATTTAAGCCATAACGAGGTTTTAGTCGAGAATTTTAAGGAGTGGAGCTAAGTGATAAAGGATATTATAGAAGCTATTGCGGTAAAGCTTGCACGGGAATTCGGGGATATTACCGTATACAGCGAAAAGGTGGAGCAGGGCTTTAAAAGCCCTTGCTTCTCCATAAACTGCGAAAGTATAAATAATCAGCTTTACAGAGGCAAGCGGTACAGAACGGAGAATAATATAGATATTCACTACTATTCGGGTACAGCCGATGAAAGAGAGGATAATAACGATGTTATGACAAGACTTTTCAAATGTCTTGAGTACATCGATATCCCCGGAAGCGTGCTTAGAGGAGAAAATATGAAAATGGAAATACAGGAGGATCATTGTAGCTTTAAGGTAAGCTACTGCTGCTTTTATTTTACCGAAGAGGACTATGAGCTTATGGGAGAAATGCAGCATGTAAATAAACCCTTATAAGGAGGATATTATGGAAGAGATGAAATTCAGAAAAGAAAATATTGCAAATTCCAATATGTACAGGGAATACAAGGATATTTTAAATGTAATACTTGACGAAAACGAGGAGTATACCCTTGATGAGGTAGACGCCCTTATATGTGAATTTTTGGAAAGAGAGGTGGAATAATATGGCTTTAGGCGGCGGATTTTTTAATGCTGAGAACAAGGTTCTTCCCGGAAGTTATATTAACTTTGTATCAACTAAGAATACAATAAACGTATTCGGCGAGAGAGGAGTTGCAGCTATTGTATCGTACTTCCACTGGTTCCCCGGAGACAAGATGGTAGAGGTGACGGCTGAAAGCCTTCTTAAAAACAGTCTGGAAATTTTCGGCGAGGAATACGGAAGTCCTGCTATGGCAAAGATAAGAGATTTTTTCAAGCATGGAAAAAAGCTGTATCTGTATATGTCAAATTATTCGACGGCAAAGGCTGCCGAATGTGTATACTGTACCGCAAGGAACAGAGGAAAAACGGGAAACGAGCTTAAGGTATCGATACAAAACGATGTGGACACCAAAAAGAAGCTTGTAAATGTATATTTGAGAGATAAGCTTGTAAGCAGCCAGAAGGTGACAAATGCGTCCGAACTGGAGGACAACGGTTTTGTAATATGGAAGGATAACGCAGAGCTTACCCTTACTACGGGAGTAAAGCTCACAGGCGGCGACAGCGGTACGGCGTCAATAGACGATATATCCAAATTCCTGTCAGCCGCAGACAATTACTACTTTAATATAATTGCGGCAAATAATGACGCCGAAAACTCTCAGGATCTTCTTCTTGCATATACAAAGAGAATGAGAGAGGAAGTAGGCAAAAAGTTTCAGTGTCTGCTGTTCAACTGCGAATACGCAAATTATGAGGGCTGTGTAAAAATGTTTCAGGAAATAAAATACGCTCCGGATACGCTCAATACCGATATACTTTTTTGGGCTGCGGGAGCTCTTGCCGGCTGTCCCGTAAACAAATCTCTTACCAATATGAAGTATGACGGAAGTATGGCTATCGCAACAGATACTCTGACTCAAAGTACACTGGAGAAGAAAATAAAAGAAGGCATATTCGTTTTACACAAGGTGGGCGACGATATAAGAGTGCTTTTGGATATAAATTCCCTTGTGGATACCACAGAGGAAAAGGGAGAAATGTTCAAGGACAATCAGACTATAAGGGTAATAGATCAGATAGCCGAGGATATTGCCGCTATTTTTAATGACTATTATCTGGGCAAGGTGCCGAATGATGTTGCGGGCAGAAATTCACTGTGGTGCGATATTGTAAAGCATCATGAAAAGCTGGAGGACATGAGAGCCATTGAAGACTTCAGCGAGGAAGACGTTGTTGTGGAAAAGGGCGAGAGCAAGAGGAGCGTTGTAGTATATGACTGCATTACTCCCGTAAACGCCATGGCTCAGCTCTATATGAAGGTAACGGTGGAATAGGAGGTATAATATGAGCGCAGCGATATTAAATGCAAGAGATACTGTAAGCGCAAAGCTTGCAGAGTGCTATGTGACCATAAACGGCAGCAGATATAACTTTATGCAGGCGATAAATTTGGAAGCCACTATGGAAAAAACAAAGGTACAAGTCCCTATACTCGGCAAAACCGCAAGGGGCAATAAGGCTACCGGCTGGGTCGGAAAGGGCAAAGCCAAGTTTCACTATAATACGGGAGTTTTCAGAAGGCTTTTAAAGGAATACAAAAATTCCGGAGAGGATATTTACTTTGAGATACAGGTAATAAACGAGGATCCCACAAGCGCAGCAGGCAGACAGAGCGTGGTGCTTATGGACTGCAATCTTGACGGCGGAGTTATTGCCAAGTTTGACGCAGACGGTTCATATCTGGAGGAGGATATGGAGTTTACATTTGAGGACTTTAAAATAGTCGAGGAGTTTAAAAATATTGACGGTATGCTTTAGGAGGTGGTTTTATGACGCCCGAAAGAGCAGATATTGAAATATTGAATAAGAATATGACCTGGGAAACCTACAGGATGCAAAATGAAAGCATAAAGGGACGTGTTGACGGAGCCGAGGCTCTTAAACAGGCTATATATAAGATACTTATGACAGAAAGGTACTGTTATGTTATATATGACAGAAACTACGGTGTCGAACTGAGCGATCTTATAGGAAAAGACAGGCATTATGTGTGTGCCGTATTAAAGGGGCGTGTTGAAGACGCCCTTTTATACGACAAAAGGATAAAGGGCATTGCAAATTGGACTCTGACTGTGAAAAAGAACAGTATTCTGGCTGAATTTACGGCGGAAACAGAGTCGGGGGACATTGACATTTTAAATGAGTTCGTTATTTAAGGAGGAGTTGTTTTGTTTGAAAATATGACTTATGAATATATACTGAAAAGGGTACTGGATCGTGTAAGCTCGGATGTAGACAAAAGACAAGGCTCTGTAATATATGATGCCGTTGCTCCTGCTTGCGCAGAGCTGGCTCAGATATACATTGCTCTTGAAAATACGCTTGCCGCAGGCTTTGCGGACACTGCGCCCAGAGAATACCTTATACTCAGGGCAAGGGAAAGAGGTCTTGAACCCTATGAGGCTACATATTCACTGTGCAAGGGAGTGTTTAATATGGATATTCCCATAGGCACTAAGTTCAGCATTGATAAAATAAATTTTATCGCTGAGAGAAAAATAGGCGAACATGAGTATGAAATGAGATGCGAGACTGCCGGAGAAGAGGGGAATATGCATCTGGGAAGACTTATTGCCGTAGACTACATAAACGGTCTTACAGAGGCTATGCTTACAGAGGTGATTGTGCCGGCAAGAGATGAGGAGGACACAGAGTCTCTCAGAAAAAGGTATTTTGACAGCATAGACAATATTGCCTTTAACGGCAATAAGGCAGACTATGTAAGATGGGTAAAGGCTATCGAGGGCGTTGGTCAGGTAAGGGTGGACAGAGCCTATGACGGGGGAGGAAATGTAAGGCTCGTTGTGTTGAATGCGAAAAATGAGCCTGCCGACGGCGCCTTACTTGAAAAAATAAAGGAGACCCTTGACCCGGAGGAAAACGAAGGCATGGGTATGGGCATAGCGCCCATAGGACACCGTGTAAGCGTTACTACCGCTGCAAGGCAGACGTTTCGTGTAGCCATAAATGTTACGCTTAAGTCGGGCTATACGATCTCAGGCATAAAGGCTTCATTCCAAAAGGTCATAGAGGATTATTTCAGCGAAGCAAATAAGAACTGGGAAAGCGGAAACATCCCTATATATTCGGCGCAGATATTGATAAGACTTCTGGATATATCGGGAGTGGAAAATATTTTGTCCGTTAAGGTAAACGGCGCAGATTATTTGGTGGTAAGCAGTTATATGATCGCTGCCCTGGGTTCTTTGGAGGTGATATAGTGGAGCTTATCAAGTATTTGCCTCCCTATCTGAGAGAATACAAAGAGCCGGAGGAAATAATGAAAGCCGAAGAGCCTGAGTTTTCGTTTATAAGAGAAAAAAGCAGCGGCTGTATAAACAATTTTTTTGTGGATACAGCCGATGAGGAGGGCATAAAAAGGTACGAGGATATGCTTGGGATACTTTCAAGCGGAGATGAGAGCCTCGATTACAGACGTTTCAGACTCAAGGCAAAGCTTATCGTCAGCAAAATAAATATTACAAATATACTTAATTCAATTATGCCTAAAGGCGGCTGGACCGTAAAATGCGACTGCGATCAGTGTAAGCTTGAGGTCTTACTGAACCTGAAAAACAAAAACTATATAGATGAGGTATATGAGGCTTTGGATAGGGCGGTACCTGCCAATCTTCAGATAGAGTGCCTTATTTTTCATACTACTCACAGAGCACTTTTGAAATACAGACATTCACAACTGAAAAATTACAGGCATTCTGAGATCCGGGACCTTGTATGAAAGGAGCAATGATATGAATAATAATTACGGATTGGTATATCCTTCACAGGATGAATTTTATAATGTAGATGTTACAAACAACAATTTCAGCAAGCTTGCCGACAGTATAGATATGATAAAGGCGGGAACGTCCAAGTCTGCCGTTATTGTGTCTGCCCATAACAGCGTAAATCCCCTCAGAGCAAATGCCGACTATATATGCGGTACCGGCGATTGTCTGTCGGTGTTTACAAAGGCTCTTGAAAAGGTAAATGAAGGCGGCGAGATACTTTTCCTTGACGGAGACTATTACTTAAAGGAACGCTTTTATATTAATAAGTCCATTACCCTTAGGGGAATGGGAGGCAGCCACACCCGTATAAACAAGCACACAGATTCTACCGACAGCGTGTTGTTTAATTTGAGCAAGAATATAAAGGTGCAGGATATAGGCTTTTACAGCCATGAGTGCGCAACGGATTCCCACGGGATATATGTAGGATGCAACGAAGCCGTTATAGATAGCTGTCGTTTTAAAATGACCCAGGTGCTGCGTGCAGACGTATATACAAATATATATCTTTCCAATCTTGGCGGACATATAAGGATAAGCAACTGTGTGTTTGATAAGTATAATGACGAAAGATACAATATTTATGCAGACGGCAGGTGGGACGGCGTAATATACGCAAACTACTGTATAAACAGCAGCAGCGGAAGAATAATGGATGTGAGAGTAAATCTTCACACCCCCGAAAGCTATGACGAAATAAGCTTCGGTATACAAAAGTCGAAAATATATGTAAACGGCGTTTTAAAAGGATGAGGAGGATAGTATATGAATGATCTGAGCGTTTTTTTAAAGGAAAACAAAAGGACAAGGGAAAATGTGTTTTACTGCGCCTGCGATGAGCTTAAGGACAGCGAGGGCAATGTTATAAAATGGGAGATAAGACCCGTTTCAACAAAGGAAGAGGAGGCTTTAAGAGAGGAGTGTACAGATTATACAGAGGGCAGATATAAGCTAAATGTAAATAAGTACATCGGAAGGATGATCGCAGAGGCTGTGGTATACCCCAATCTCTATGACGCCAAGCTTCAGGACAGCTACGGAGTAAAATCTCCGGAGGCTCTTGTAAAGGAAATACTGGACAAGCCCGGAGATTACAGCAGACTTGCAGGCTTTGTGCAGAAGCTCAACGGGTTTAAAAGCCTTAGAGAGGATATAGAAGAAGCAAAAAATTAATAAGAGGGGGTAGCTGCGACGCCAATATTGCCTATTATTGTTTTCATCGCTTCGGCTGGCTGCCCTCTCGTACAGCGGATATGGATAAAAAAGAAAAGGCTTTTGTAATGGCATGTATTGAAATGGAAGGAGAGATGACGCATTAAGGCAAATGTGGTCTCAATAAGAGACGCCGTAGGGGAAGGCTATGACCAATACTGGCACTTTAAAGGAAGATACAGAGTATGCAAAGGCTCCAGAGCAAGTAAAAAAAGCAAGACTACTGCTCTTAATATGATATTTAGGATAGTAAAATATCCTATGGCAAATATACTTGTGGTCAGAAAGGTATATTCCACTCTTAAGGATAGCTGCTACACGGAGCTTTGCTGGGCCATACGACGGCTTGGACTTGAGGGATATTTTGAATGTAAGCTCAGCCCCCTTGAAATTACATATTTGCCTACGGGTCAAAAAATTTATTTCAGAGGGCTTGACGATCCCATTAAAATAACTTCTATTACAGTAGGCGTAGGCTGTCTTTGTTGGCTCTGGATAGAGGAGGCATATGAAATAAGCGATGAAAACGACTTTAACATGCTGGATGAGAGCATAAGAGGAGTTGTGCCAAAGGGACTTTTTAAGCAGATAACTCTTACGCTAAATCCATGGAACGAAAGGCACTGGATAAAAAGGAGATTTTTTGATGTAAAAAGCAGCGATATTCTTGCCATGACCACAAATTATATGTGCAATGAGTGGCTGGATAGCGCCGATATGAGAGTATTTGAGGATATGAAAAAGAACAACCCCAGACGCTATCAGGTAGCAGGGCTTGGCAACTGGGGCATAACAGAAGGACTTGTATATGAGAATTGGAGAGAATGTGAATTTGATATTGATATGCTCAAAAGGAATTCGGAGCTAAAGGCAGTATTCGGCTTGGACTTTGGCTATACCAATGATGAAACGGCTCTCTTTTGCGGACTTGCGGATATTAAAGGCAAAAAGCTCTATGTATTTGATGAAATATATAAAAAAGCTATGAGCAATGAGGATATATATAAGGAGATACTAAGGAAAGGCTATCAAAAGGAAAGAATAAGAGCCGACTGCTCGGAGCCTAAAAGCATAGACAGACTGAGAGAGCTTGGCATACCAAATATAAGAGCGGCAAGGAAAGGTCCCGACAGCGTAAACAACGGAATAGATTTTTTACAGGACTTCGAGATACTTATTTTAAACCGATGCACAGGATTTTTAAACGAAATAAGCAATTACAGTTGGGATGTGGACAAGTTCGGAAAAAGAATAAACATACCCTGCGATGAGTTCAATCATCTTATGGACGCTATGAGATATGCCATGGAAGAGATCATTGCAGGAGAAAGCTTCAGCTTTAAGTAAAGGCAATAATATTTTGCGCAATGAGCTGTTGCCGAGAATGGAGATATCAACAAAAGGAGGATGATATATGACAGAATTATGGATAGAGGGAGCAAAGGGCATTTTTATGCCCGTAGTGTGTGATGAAATAAGCTGGTATACAGAAAAGTGGGGAGCAGGCGCCCTTAAATTTACCGCTCTTAAAGAAGGCAGCATAGACTACAAGGAAGGAGACAGGGTATGGTTTAAGGCAGATGACAAGGAGCTTTTTATGGGCTATGTTTTCAGCAAGTCCAGAAACAAGAAAGGTCTTATAGCTACCACCTGCTATGATCAGCTTCGTTATTTTAGAAACAAGGACACCTATACATATACGGGCAAGAGAGCCTCAGATGTTTTGAATATGATTTGTGATGACTATGGACTTAAAAAAGGCACCATAGAAAATACGGGATATGTTATCCCCCAAAGAGTAGAGGACAATTCCACATTGTTTGACATAGTGTATTCGGCGCTTAATATTACAAGGATATACAACGGAAAAAGCTTTGTGTTGTATGATGATTACGGTAAAATAAATCTGAAGAACAGCAGCTCTATGGTCACCAATCTTCTTGTAAACGACAGAAGCTCCATAGACTTTAATTATGATACCACTATTGACAAGGGCGTTTATAACTCCATAAAGCTTATTCACAAGAAGGATACAAAGTATACTCATACTATGAACGTATATACGGCTAAGGATCCTACCTCCATAAAGGAATGGGGCGTGCTGCAGCACTATGCCCATATAGATGAAGAAACAGACGGCAATGTAATGGCACAGGGTCTGCTTAAGCTATATAAGACCAAAAACAGAAGTCTTCTTATCAAAACGGCAGGTAATCTGTATATAAGAGCAGGCTCCTTCCTTTGGGTCAAGCTGGATATAGGCGATTTTATTGTAGACGAGCTTATGGAGGTAAAAAGCTGTAAGCATATTTTTACGGACAACAACCATATTATGGAGGTATCGGTAACAGGAGGCGTTTTGAATGAATGACATAGGAGATATAATAAAAATGCTGGCTAAGGAAGCCGTGGAAGGGGATAAGCCCGTGTCTGTTGTAACAGGAGAAGTAATAGACGATGAAGAGCTGATCGTAGAAACGGAGCAAAAGCTCCAGTTGACAGAGAGCTTCTTCATAATAAGCCAAAGGTTTGAAAACCATGTGTGGAATAAAGGAGACAAGCTCCTGCTTATCAGATGCGACGGCGGGCAAAAGTATGTTATACTCGATATCCTGCCCGAAAAAAAAGAGGAGGAAGAGGAGTAACAGGCGTAGATATTGTTACATAATGTTACGAGTTTCTTCTTATTAAATATAAATTTTAAGATTTCCGTAATATTCTCGATTTGTTACTGAATTATCGCAAATATTACACCTGTTTTACAGTTGGGGAAAACCCCTTGATTTATTTTTTGAAAGGTGGTATATTAGGTTCAAGCAAAGCACATAGCAAGTCAAACCGAATGTTACATTAATATTACATTTGGCTTTTTTGGTTGACTTGTCTGAGGTGTAATGCTATAATACTTTTGTAAAAGAGGTAAATTATGCTAACCTCTACACATTTATTTTCATAAGGAGGAAAACAAAATGAAAAGAAAAATTGCATTTTTGTTAGCAGCTGCTATGACTGTTAGCATGCTTCCTATGAATGTTTTCGCTACTTCTTCTAACAATACCGGTAGAACAGATCTTACAGTTAAGACTGACATTACCGATACTAAGAACGACGTAGCAGAAATCTTATTCAACGGCGAGCCTGCTACTCTCGAAGTAAGACCTAACAACGCTGTTGAGTCCGGCGACTCTATCATCTTAAACATTGACAATGGTGAGTTCAACGAAGACTTAGTAAATGACAGCGATTACATCTGGAAAGCATCTGATGGTTCTACTTGGGAAGATTTCCTTGCTAGTATCTCAGCTGACTCTACTGCTGATGAAATAGCTAATGCTGTTACTGTTCTTGTTAAGAACCGTGCATCAAGAGAGTTACCTTACAAGGTTGAGTTTGTAAACTCTACTCAGATCCAGGTTTACTTATGCCCATTAAGAGATAAGGATGCTAACGAGAAGGATAACACTGTTGCTGATGGTATTCCTTACTACAACATCAAGCTTCCTATCGACGTTCAGGATTCTTCAGAGGGCGCTGTAACAGTTTCTCTTGACAACAACTACACAAGAATGTCAAGCGGTTCTTATACAGTAGCTACTGTAACAGACAGCGATGGTTCAACTACTGCTTCTGTTTCAAGTTCTGATATCAGAGTAACATCTGATGAGGACTATGCTGTTCCTACAATCACTGTTAAGGAAGACGTTGTTGGCACATTTGAGCCCGGTACTAAGATTACCTTAAGAGTTAGTGGTAACTACACTATCACTAAGGAAGGTACTGTAAGCGGTGGCTTAAACGCTAGAAACTTAATCCCTGCAGGTGCTAAGCCTACTCTTAGCAGCAACGGCAGATACATTGAATACTACATTCCTGATGGCTACAAGAGCGATAAGGTTACTGCTCTTGACTTCACGGGTATCGTTGTTTCAACTGACGAAGACGACACTTATGGCAACATTGAGTTTACTGTAAGCGGTAGCAAGGGTATCACAAGACAGACTGTTAAGGTTGGCGAAAGAGCTGACTACGGTTTTGCTTTAACTGCTCTTGAAGAAGTTCCTACAATCTTTGCAGGTAGATCTTTCTTAAGAGATTCTGACTTAGAGGAAGATGATTATGTAACAGCTGAATTCGAATTTGCTGAGACCACTCCCGGTACTTGGTTAGACGGCAGAAAGCTTGAATTCACAGTTCCCGATGGCGTTAAGATCGTTGGTTATGAAATAACAGATCACAAGTATATAAGCATGGATCCGTTAAACTCTGCAATGATCACTGATGATGGTACTACTTTAAGCTTCTCTGGCTTCAAGGGTGCTATAGATGAAAAGGACTGCTCATATGTAGACCTTCAGTTATACATCTCTGCTGCAGCTGACTTCTCAGGCGACGTTACTGTAGACGTAGCAGGTGCTGGCTTAGATAAGGAACAGTTATCAGCATTAACTGTTGCTAAGGTTGTATCTCCTGTAACTGTTGAGGCTGCTTCAACAACTGCTAACATTGGTTACAAGGCTGTTGAGACTGCTGACATCAAGATCACTGAGAACGCTTACGGTGCTCTTCTTGAGGAGCCTGTATATATCAAGTTAGATGACACTTATGCATCAGATATAGCATTTGATGACAGTGAAATCGACTATACTGTTGACGGCGAAGTTGAGATCAAGAACTTCAAGGTTAAGAGCGGTGAGATCACATTTACTGTAGATTCTTCATCATACAACAATCCTTCAACTATCACTATTACCGGTGTTAAGGTTGGTACTACAAGATCTATACCTTATGGTAGCTACTCAATCATCATTGGCGATGACGCTCTTGTAAACAACTATAAGGAAGATGTTGATGTTCCTTCTAAGGTTGAGGTAACTGAGGGTGACTTCCTTTCTGTAGATTCTAAGGAAGACGCTGACGGTAAGGTTTCTGGCTCTGAGTATGACCTCTTTGAGGTAGAAGGCTTCGAGTTCAAGGATTACTTAACAATCAAGACTGATCCTGGTACACTTGACGGTAAGGTTGAGGTTACTATCGGTTCTAACACAATAAAGATGGACGGTCAGGAAGTAACTATGGATACAGCTGCTTATATCCAGACTGCATCTAACTCTACTATGGTTCCGTTAAGATTTGTTGCATTAGCAATCGGTGTTGACCAGGCTGCTGTTGAGGACGCTGACAACACAAGCAAGATTACTTGGGATGCTAACAATAAGATCGCTACGATCTTATATGCAGCAGGTAATGGTCAGAAGATAATTCAGTTCCAGGCTAACAGCCCTGTAATGGTTATCGATGGTACAGCTATCACTATGGAGAATGGTGTTAAGGCTGAGATCGTTGACGGTAGAATGTTCGTACCTTTCAGAGCTCTTGGTACTGCACTTGGTGTTCCTGTATCTTGGGATGCTGAAACTAGAACAGCTATCTACAACTAATATATAAACTAAATAATTAGTTAATATAAAAAAAGGAGAGTCCATTCGGACTCTTCTTTTTTTTGCGTGTGTTCTATGTTGTAAGCCACTATTTTGTTGTTGCAATTTGACCTTAATAGTAGTATCATAATAGATAACTATGAAAGGAGAGGGACAGCATGAGCGTAAGAAATGCCATAGGTCACTTCAAGACCATAACGAAGCACAGGCACAAGGTAATACTTCATTGCTTCAAGGCGGGAATACCCTTTCAGGGACTTATGCACGATCTATCCAAATATAGTCCTACCGAATTTATTGAGGGTATAAAATACTATCAGGGAACGAGAAGCCCCAACGACAGGTGCAGAGAAGTAAAGGGATATTCCCAAGCATGGATGCATCATAAGGGCAGGAACAGACATCACTTTGAATATTGGACTGATTACAACAATACCACTCATATGATGGAGCCGGTGGAAATGCCTCTTAAATATGTTATTGAAATGTTTTGCGACAGAGTTGCGGCAAGTAAGATATACGGCGGAAAAGAGTATAATGACAGCTTCCCCTTGAATTATTACAGCAGCAGAAAGGATTTCAGGCGCATACACCCTAATACTGCAAGGCTCATAGAGGAGCTTTTGAATATGCTTGCGGAAAAAGGAGAGAAGGAGACCTTCCGATATATAAGAAGGCTGAGAAAGGAACAAAAAAATGCCAAATGATCCCATTATGCTTTTAAGCTTTGTAAATACCCAGTTGAGAGATAATTATGCCGATATTGAAGAGCTGTGCTCGGCTTACGGAGTAAAGAGCGAGGATATTATCGCAAGGCTGGGTGCAGTTGACTATCACTACAGCAGAAAAAATAATCAGTTTATATAGTCTGATGATTTATTTAAAAATATTTAATAAAAAAATAAAAAAAGATATTGACAGTAAGCGTATTCTGTGATAAAATTAATTTTGCTGTTGACGAGAAAACAGTTGTAACAATGAACATTGAAAACTAAATAACTTAGAAGAAAACAATACTCAAGACCCAAGAGATTCCTTTGATACTTCTGAAAG
>CANQIA010000021.1 GCA_947624015.1 uncultured Clostridia bacterium | reverse complement strand
CCCATACAAAAATCCCCTTAATGTAGTTTGGAATTTTTGTTATTTCCGTTGTCTACTTTAAGGGGATTATATCAGATGCTTGTGTCTGCGGTGTTTTTTGTTGGGATGGTGGATATCGACCCTTCAGTCAGGCACGTTCAAAAATATCTTAGTCCAAAATTTTTGACGTGCCTGCCAGCTCCCCTTCTCGTAAGGGGAGCCTCTGGTTTGCGTTTTTCAAGGTCACTTGTTTACTTTGAAAGATGATACTTGATCTATCGCCAATACCCCAGCCTCCCCTAGCCTTGCGATAAAACGCAACGTGTTTTATTGCAGGCGTCGGAGGGGAGGGGGACCGCCGTTAGGCGGTGGAAGGGTCGGGGCTGCCGATAGGGTCGATTCTACTTCCCCCAAACAAAAAATTTAATATCCCCGAACTTTAATTTTTTAATTGTTTCTGTCTTAATTTAGTGGTATACTATAATCAAGGAAATTCGCTTTTCTTAAATTATATATAAGAGGAATAAATATGAGTGCAAAAATAAGCTTTATATCCCTTGGCTGTGATAAAAATCTTATAGACAGCGAAATAATGCTGGGGCTTATAGACGAGGAGGGGTATATAATAACCCATGACGACAGCGAAGCGGATATTATTATAATAAATAGCTGCGGTTTTATAATGGACGCAAACCAAGAGGCTATCGATAAGGTGCTTGAAATGGCGGACTATAAGCAAAATGGCAATTGTAAGGGGCTTATAGTCACAGGCTGTATGGCGCAGAGATATAAAGACGAGATATTTGAGGCGCTGCCCGAGGTAGATGCCGTTGTGGGAACGGGAGACTTTGAAAAAATAGGAGAGGTAATAAAAAGGCTTTTACAGGGAGAAAAAAATGTAAAGCTTATAACGGACAAAAATAATCTTTTGGACGAGAACAACAGCTATAAGAGGATAGTTACTACTGCGGGAGGCTTCAGCTATTTGAAAATAGCCGAAGGCTGCGATAATCACTGCACATATTGTACAATACCCTCTCTAAGAGGCAAATACCGTTCCAGAACGATAGAGTCCCTTGTAAAGGAGGCTCGCATACTGGCTGATAAGGGGGTGCGGGAGCTTATACTCATAGCTCAGGACACATCTCTTTACGGCAGCGATATATATGGCGAAAAATCTCTTCATAAGCTTTTGAAGGCTTTGAGCGAGATAGAAGGTATTGAATGGCTCAGGATACTTTACTGCTATCCCGAGAACATAACGGATGAGCTTATAGATGAAATGACCTATAATAAAAAGGTGCTTCATTACTTGGATATGCCTATACAGCACAGCGAGGACAGGATACTTAAGCTTATGGGCAGAAGAAGTACAAAAGCAGGGCTTATTTCCACAATAGAAAGACTCAGAGAAAAAATGCCCGATATATGTCTTAGGACTACTCTTATTACGGGATTTCCCACGGAGACAGAGGAGGAGTTTAGGGCTGTATGTGATTTTATTGACAAGGTGGGCTTTGACAGACTTGGAGTATTTACATACTCTGCCGAAGACGGTACGCCTGCCGCAGCCATGAAGGGTCAGATATCCGAGGAGGTCAAAAACGAGAGGAAGGACTATATATTAAAGGTGCAGAAGAATATTTCAACCCGCAAATGCAGTCAGTGTGTTGGCAGAACTCTCGATGTGATAGTTGAAGGCAAGCTTGAGGGGGAAGAGAATATATACTGCGGCAGGAGCTACAGGGACTGTTATGAGATAGACGGCTTTGTGTTTTTTGAAAGCGATGAGGCTCTTGTGGCAGGGGATATATATCCCATAAAAATAACAGAAGCCGGAGATTACGATCTCATAGGGGAAAGGACGGAGTGATTATAATATGAACATACCAAATAAGCTTACAATATTGAGAATATTTATGATACCTGTTTTTCTTCTGGTGCTTTTGTGTCCTCTGGGCTTTGACAGGCAGACTGCAAGATATGTGGCGACAGCCATATTCTGCATCGCTTCGTTTACAGACTTTCTTGACGGTTTTATAGCAAGGAAATTCAAGCTTGTTACGAACTTCGGCAAGTTTATGGATCCTCTTGCGGATAAGCTGCTTGTCTGCTCTGCCATGATAGCGCTTATCGGTATAGAGGATGCAGTGGTGCCTCTGCCTTCAATAGTTGTTATTATAATAATCGCAAGAGAATTTATAATCACGGGCTTTAGGACTATTGCCGCCGAGCAGAACATAGTGATAGCAGCAGGTATATGGGGCAAGCTTAAGACAGTATGTCAGATGTTTATGCTTATAGTCTTGCTTTTGAATATTGACAATATCTATTTTACCGTTGTCGGCAATGTTCTTATCTATGCAAGCCTTGTGCTTGCCATAGTTTCGGCAGTTGACTATATTTTTAGAAACAAGCAGGTGCTTTCCGATTAAAGAATATTTTTAAGAGGGTGATGAATTGAAAAGAGCTTTGGCTGCGATCATTGCTGTCGGTATTATGACTTCAAATGTATTTGCCGAGGATATGACTAATATGTCAAATCAGGAACAGGCCGATATGGCAGGAGAATACATAAGCGAGATCGTAAAATATATAAGAGAAAATTACATAGGCGACGATGTGGATACCAATGTACTCATACATTCTGCCGTAAAGGCTATGGTAGGCGAGCTTGACCAGTACAGCGATTACCTTACCCAAGAGGAGTACAATGATGTAAAGAACAACACAAGATATTCCTGGTATGCTCCCGAGTTTAGCTGCGAGATAGGCGAGGCAGGCTATCCCGTAATAGGCAAGCTGGATAAAAAGTCAAAGGCGTATCAAGACGGCATAAGAGAAGGAGACGTTGTAAGGAGCATAGGCAATGTATCCGCCTATAATATTGACGAGGAGGAATATTTCGAGAGGACCTCCTCCGATGTTCCCTCGGATATAAAGATGAGTATATCCAGAGGAGATAATATAAACGCTTATACTATCAATCTTGTAAGACATGAGATACATTCCGTGGAGACAAAAGAGATCTCCGAGTTTGAAAATGCGGATCAGAAATTCAATGATAAAACCGTAGGCTACATACGCATAACATCATTTTACGATTATACCTCAAACGAATTTGAAAATGCCATAAATAAGCTTATATCCGAGGGAAAGACAAAGCTTATACTGGATCTGAGAGGAAATTCGGGAGGCTATGTAGACGAGGCGATAGAGGTGGCAAGGCAGATAGTTCCCAGCGGCACCATTATATCCACAAGGGATAAAAAGGGCGTTGTAAACACATATACCTCAGATCTGAGGACACGCCCCTTTGAAAAATGCGTGGTGCTTGTGGACAGCATGACGGCATCCTCCGCAGAGATACTTGCTTCTGCCATGCAGGACAGCGGCGCAGGAAAGATAATAGGAGAGAAAACCTTTGGCAAGGGCGTTATGCAGAGCGTTATGGATTTTGACGATATAGGCGTTATCAAAATGACTACCTTGGAATATTTCTCCAGATACGGCAAAAAGATAAACGGCGTCGGCATTATACCCGATATTGAGGTAAGCAAGATAGATTTCGTATCAGAGACCGACGCTCTGGACAGCGACAATGTGGCTGCGGTTATAAAGTTTTTGGGCTTTAGGCTGGACAGCGTAAACACCGTTGAACGTAATATAGGAAAGTATCAGGCGGAAATGGGTCTGCCCGTTACATATAAGCTGGATTCCGCTACGGTAAATGCCATGAATTACGAAATATACGAGGATATGATAAATAACGACAGGATATTTACAATGGGATATATTAATCTGCTGTCCTAATTATAATTAGTTCAAAGAGCCAAATACTTTGTTTCTTTTTGTTGACTAAGAGGGGTTTATGAGATATAATAGTTGTATGTTTTTTTTAAAAGCTGTGGAAATCAGTGTATGAGGTGCTATTATGAAATATATTTTTGTAACAGGCGGCGTCGTATCGGGCTTGGGCAAAGGAATTACCGCCGCTTCACTGGGAAGGCTTCTTAAGGCAAGAGGCTATAAGGTAACAATACAGAAATTTGACCCCTATGTTAATATGGATCCGGGTACCATGAGTCCTTATCAGCATGGAGAAGTGTTTGTAACAGACGACGGTACCGAGACCGATCTGGATCTGGGTCATTATGAAAGATTTATAGATGAAAGCCTTACAGTAAACAGCAACATTACCACAGGCAAGATATATTGGTCAGTACTCAATAAGGAGAGAGAGGGCAAATATCTTGGAGCCACTGTTCAGGTAATACCTCACATTACAAATGCCATTAAGGAAAAGGTATATGCTGCCGGAGCAGACGCAAATGTGGACTTTGTAATAACCGAGATAGGCGGTACCGTAGGCGATATAGAGTCAAGTCCGTTTATTGAAGCCATAAGACAGGTAGCGGGAGATGTGGGTAAGGAAAATGTGGCATATATCCATGTTACTCTTATGATATATCTTTCAAAGAGCAAGGAAATGAAAACAAAGCCTACTCAGAACTCCGTTAATCAGTTAAGATCCATAGGTATACAGCCGGATGTGGTGGTATGCAGAACAGAGCATCATATTACAGACGAGGCTAAGGCAAAGATATCCATGTTTTGCAATGTGGACAAGGACTGTATCATAGAAAATATAGACTGCGATTCCCTTTACGAGGTGCCTCTTTTAATGGAAAAGGAAAATCTGGCTGAAATAATATGCAAGAAGCTGGGTATGCCTTCAAGAAAGCCTGATCTTACAGACTGGATAGACGTTGTGGAAAAGGAAAGAGCTTTGTCCAACACTGTTGAGATAGCTCTTGTAGGCAAGTATGTAGAGCTTCATGACGCATACCTTTCCATAGTGGAAAGCCTTAACCACGCAGGTATACATAGCGGCACTCATGTTAATATAAGGTGGATAAACTCCGAAGATGTTGAAGTAAACGGCGCCGCAAACCTTTTAAGGGGAGTAGATGGCATGATAGTTCCCGGAGGCTTTGGCACAAGGGGAGTGGAAGGCAAGATCGCCGCAGTACAATACGCAAGGGAAAACAAAATACCCTTCTTAGGCATATGCCTTGGTATGCACTGTACGGTCATAGAGTTTGCCCGAAATGTACTGGGACTTAAGAGCGCAAATACAGCCGAGATAGATGAAAATACGCCCTATCCCGTTATAGATATTATGGCTGATCAGAAGAATATAGATAAGCTGGGCGGCACTATGCGGCTTGGGGCTTATCCTTGTGTTCTTGCGGATGATTCCATATCCATAGGTCTGTACGGATGTAAGGAGATAAGCGAAAGACACAGACACAGATACGAGTTCAACAACGCTTATAAGGAGGCTATGGAAAAGGCAGGGCTTGTTATAGCCGGTACGTCTCCCGACGGCAGACTTGTAGAAATGGTAGAGCTTAAGAAGGAAGCGCATCCTTATTTTGTAAGCGTTCAGTTCCACCCTGAATTCAAATCACGCCCCAATAAACCTCATCCATTGTTTATGGGACTTGTGAAGGCTGCTATGGAAAGATAATATTATCTTATTAATAAAAATATAATACTCTTTTGTTTTTGCCTCTTTTCAATAGTTGGGGCAATATAAATCAAGGACGACCACCTGTTATTTAATATAGCAGGTGGTTTTATTATGCAAATATTGTTTTTCTATGGAAGTTTTGGAAAATGCAAGTATTCTGAGCTAATGCTATTATTGTTATCTTTTATTTGTATTGTCATAAATGATCATAATTGTTACTTTTCTAAAACAATAAAAGATCAATATGTTTTTATAAAAAAATTTATTTTACTAAATAAGTTACTTGAAAGGAAGTATAATTTATGATATTGTAAGTATGTGACATTAATTTACATAAATTTTATTAATAATTTGAAGAGATCGTATTAATAAATATTGGCGATTACCTGTAAAGCACATATAAATATAAAACAGGTCTTAGATTTTATGATCCGTTAAGTAATGCAGCAATGTAATTACAGCATTATTTATTGTACAAAACCAATATAAAGCTTTAAATTTGTATCTGTAAGGAGGAATAATTGTGAATATATTCATAGGAAGCTCCAAAGAGGTTCATGAGTCGGGAATACTGCTTGAAATTGCAAAAATTGTTGAAGAGTGCGGTATGGTTCCGATAAGGTGGAATAAAACGCCGTCAATTTTCAAAGCAGGCAAGTTTACCCTTGAAAATTTAGAAGAAATTATTGCAGAAAAAAATATAGTTGGTTCAATTTTTATTTATTCTTGCGATGATATTACATGGTATAGAGGCAAGGAAGTGGGAAAACCACGTGACAATGTTTTATTTGAACACGGACTTTTCTCAGGCAAATTGGGAAGGACAAGATCCATTATTGTAAATGTTGGTAATGTTTCAATGCCTACGGATCTTGCAGGCGTAACATATATTGACTTTAGCGATGGAAATAAGACTTCAGGCGAAATAAATCTAAGAGAATGGTTGAAGGATCTGAAAAAATCTTTGAAAAAAAGCTCTGATAAAAGCCATCAATGTGTAAATGAACCAGAAAGTGGTCACTTGTTGATAAGAATGTTTAAAAATCTTAAGGATGCTTCTCCCTATATTGTTGAACAGGCACAGAAAGCCTCTGAGATAAAAATACTTGCAAACAAGGGATTGGAGTTTTTTGGAGCAGACAGCTCTCTTATATCCTTGGCTGAAACAGAAAAATACAAAAATTTGAAACGATTAAAAATATTATTGTTGGATTCGAATTCACGCTGGGTAAACAGAGGCTTTATGGCTCTTAGAAAATACGAATCCATAGAAGATTTTAAGCGTGAATTGGATACCACGCATGCTATTATTGAAATGGGTATGAGAAAATTTATTAAGGAATTGGATTTGCCTAAGAGTGGCATAAAATATCATAAGGGAGAGCCATATTTTAGACTTATTATGATAGATGATATGGCGTTTGTATCATCTTATGCAGAAAATCCCACGAAGCAAGTAAGAGATCTGCCCGTTTTTTTAATTAAAAAGGACTTTGGTTCATTATACGGTTCTTTTAGGAAACATTTTAATGATTATTGGAAGAATTACTCTGACTATGGCGAAACCTTTAAAGAAAATATAGATATTGAAGTCTCAGCCGGTGGTATCGTTTATTGGAAGCAAGATCAGAACATATATATTGTTCTTGTTCAGAGGGAAGATGGCAGTTGGGTGCTGCCCAAGGGACATAAAAAAATAAATGATAGATCCTTGGAAAAAACCGCTATAAGAGAAGTAAAGGAAGAGACAGGCTTATCATCCAAAAAGCTAAGGTGTGTAAGGGAATTGGACTCTTATACCTATGATGAAACAGCAGCGGCAATAAGTGTTAGTAAAATAAATCACTTTTTTCTTATAGAATATGTTTCCGATGAAATGGATGACCTTCATGCCGATTTTGAGCATATGTCGGCAAAATGGTGGAACATAAATGAGGAGCTGCCTTTTATGTTTTATATATACCAAAAAATATTGATAAGTGAAACTTTAAAATGTGAGTTTGATGTAGATGCTTTGATCGATGATAAATAGATTTATTTACGTGTTTACACAGCTCTAAGATGTGTTAAAGAAGTTGGTTTTCAAGTCATGGGAAAACGATACATATTTGCTTATTCTATGTATATTGTGTATAGTTCTATAAATATTTCCGAACACATCCTTTAATTTCATTTGTTTGAAACGGATATATCTAAATAATCGTAAATAAACTCAAAAACCCTGAATGTAGCCCAAACAAAGGAATTCAGGGTTTATTTTTGTTTGTAATGCAAAACTAAATTTGTTTTTATGTGCTTAAAAATTGAGTTATATCCGGTGTTTTTAGATTTGATAATTCCGATCATGATATACAGGATCCTTAAAATACTAAAAGCTTATACCCAGCATTTCAAGGGGCTTTTTGGAAAAAAATTCAAGTATAAGATCTATTGCCATATCGGGTTCCGTATCGTCGTTTTTTATCCACCATTTCAGCATAAGTACAAAAAGTGTGCAGTATACCTCCATAAGGAGTTTTTCGTCTGTAAGCACGGCGTCTTTGTGGCTATGGGTCTCCATAAGTATCACGGGAGCGATCTTATCATAGAGCTTATATAAAAATGCCATATTGTTTTCATCGTTTATAAGTACGGAAAATACATTCTTCTCCCTTCTTATATCCAACAGCAGCCTTATAACAGGCTTTCGCTGTTCATGTCCCTTAAGCTCGTGGAGCCTTTTCATAGTGGATTCGGGATCCAGCAAGGCTATGACCTCGTCGCATATCTCGTCGTAGAGCGCCTGCTTTGTTTCGTAGTGCATATAGAATGTCTTTCGGTTTATAAGAGCTCTTTCGGCAATATCCGTAATAGTTATATTGCCATAGCCCTTTTCCTTCATAAGCTCAAGAAAAGCTGTCTTTATGGCTCTTTTGCTCTTTACTACTCTCAGATCTGTTTTCATAAAATACTGCCTCCTTATATTACCATTTTATTACAATTTAAAAAAATATGCAATACTATATACAGATAAGAAACAATAAATATAAAAATGTGTAATAAGCCATATATAGTTTTTTATTGACCATTGAAAATAAAAATAACATTATTTATATTTATTTATATAGCATAGAATAGTGTGAAAATATATATATGGCAAAAGGAGGATATATAATGAAAAAAAAGATGGCATTGGTCTTGTCGGTGCTGTTGGCGCTTTGTACGGGCTGCGGCGCAAAAAAGACAGAGGAACCGGAGCAGGCTGCTAAGATAGTAAAGACTCAGGCTGTTTCGGAAAAGAGCGTATCAACAGGCTACAGCTATATAGGAATAGTAAAGGCAAAGGAAACTAAGAACTATGCCTTTCTCACAGGGGGAAAAATAGCTGAGATATGTGTTGAAAAGGGTCAAAAATTCAAGGCAGGCGATGTTCTGGCAAAGCTTGATACCACTACAATGGAATATAATGCTTCCATAGGCGAGAATACAAAAGATCAGGCTAATGCCACACTTCAAAAAACAATAAGCACTTATGACACTAATATTGCAAATGCCAAAAGCCAGATAGCTGCTCTCGACGAGAGCATAGCTGCAGCCCAAAAGGGCATAGAAGCAGGGGAAAAGGGCATAGCCGCTCTTGAAAAGGGTCTTGTGGCAGAGCAGGAGAATATAGATGCGGGACAGACGGCTTTGAATACTCTTAAAGGAGAGCTTGACGCCGCAAGAGAAATAAATGCGGCAGGCGGTCTTTCCGATAAGGATCTGGAGGCAGCGGAAAGTACATACAAGACAAAGGCAGCAGAGCTTGACGCCGCAAAGGCGACCTATGAGGGCAACAAGGCGGAGCTTGAGAGCAAAAAAGCAGAGCTGGATTCCAAGAGAGCGGAGCTTGATACTGCCAAGGCGCAGAAAACACAGGCGCAAAAGAGCCTTGACAACCTTATAACAAGTAAGTCCAAGGATGTGGAGGCTGCTCAAGCCAATGTAAAAAGCGCCGCTACATCAAACGATATAGTGCGCAAGAATATAAATGATTCCACACTTAAGGCAGACGCCGACGGCTATGTTATGGAGCTTCCCTTTAAGGAAGGAGAGATAGTATCGGCAGGCTATCCCGTAGTTGTGGCAAAAAGCAGCGAGCTTGTGGTAACAATAGGCGCATCAGACAGCGAATACAAGAATATAAAGCAGGGCAACAGTGTGCTTATTAACGGCGAAAATAAGGGTACTGTCTCTACAATAGCTCAGTATCCCGATGAAAAGACAAGGACATATGCCATAGATATAGAAGTTGACGGAGATTATACAATAGGCGAGACCGTTGATGTTAAAATAGTAACGGGTTCGGCAGGAGGCTGCTATGTGCCTATTGACGCAGTGTTCAATTCAGAGGGCGTGGACTATGTATATACAGTGGATACCGAAGGAAAAGTCCATAAAAAACAGGTAGTGCTGGGAGATTTCTCAGGCGACAAGGTAGAAGTTCAGATAGACGATCCTGCGGCGCTGGTAGTCACAGAGGGTATTAAAAATCTGAGAGAAAATGACCTTGTAAAAACGGAGGCGTAGTTATGGGCAAGAAATTTTTTAACGGGCTTCTGGAGAGAAAATCCCTTGTAATAATGCTTATGCTTATGATATTCTGCGCAGGAGCCTTTTCATATTACAAAATGCCTAAGCAGCACTTTCCCAAGGTAGTGCTGCCTGTGGCGACCGTTACGGTAGTATATCCGGGAGCCTCAGCAGAGGATATGGAACAGCTCGTAGCCGAAAAGGTAGAGCATGTATGTATGGAAATGGAAGGCTTTGACAAGTGCGATACCACGGCAGGAGACAACTACTGCGTAACAAGTGTAAATTTGAGCATGGATCTTTCACAGGAGGAGGTAGACAAGGAGTTTGACGAGCTTAAGGATAAGCTTGATACATTGAGAGCCGACCTTCCTTCGGGAGTTTCCTCTATAACCGTAGATGACGACGTAATGGATACGGCAGGACTTATACTTGCCGTTACGGGAGATAATATATCCACAGACGAGCTTTCACAAAGGAGCAAGGAAATAAGCGACAAACTCAGGCTTATAGACGGCATAAGAAAGGTGGATATATACGGCGATGTGCCTTCTCAAGTAAAGATAACCGTAGATATAGAAAGGCTCAATGATACAGACGTATCTCTTGCGGAGCTTGCGCAGCTTATAGAGTATCATAACTCCACACTGCCTGCAGGCTCTGTAAAGGCAGAGGGAAATGAGATAAACGTAAATACATCAGGACGCTTCGAGAGCCTTGATGAAATAAAGAATATTGTTGTGGCTTCAAACGAGGACTATGTTATAACAAGGCTTTCCGACATAGCCGATGTTAAAATGGAAGTACCCGAAGATCAGGGCTATTACATATATAACGACAACCGTTCAACGGTGCTTGCGGTATATTTCCAGGAGGGACTTAATGTAGTAAGCCTTGGGGATGAGATAAACAGGACAATAGATGAATACAATCAAACGCTTCCCGAGGGAATAAGCGTAAATAAGGTGTTCCTACAGCCCGACGATGTACAGGATTCCATAAACAGCTTTGTTGTGAACCTTATAGAATCCATTGTGCTTGTAATAATAGTAATAATGATAGGTATGAATTTCAGGAATGCCCTTGTGGTATCCTTTGCCATACCTCTTGCCATATTTGCAAGCTTTGTGTGTACATATGTAATGGGCTTTGAGATACAGTTCGTTTCTCTTGCCTCCCTTATAGTGGTACTGGGTATGCTTGTGGATAACGCCGTGGTAGTAAGCGACGCCATACAGAAAAACATAGATGCGGGAATGGACAAAAGGACAGCGGTTGCAGAGGGTACTGCCTCCGTAGCGCTGCCTGTATTCATATCTATGCTCATGGCTGTACTTGCGTTCAGCTCTATACTGACATTGCCGGGAGCCTATCATCAGCTTGCTATTACCTTCCCTGTGGTAATAATATGCTGCCTTGTAGCCTCATATCTTGTATCCATATGCGTAACTCCCGTTATGAGCTACTTTTTCCTTGAAAGAACAAAGGAGAACAAGAGAGGCAAGGAGCCTTTTTCCGTAAGGGTGTATAACTCACTTTTTGAACACGCATTTAAACATAAGAGGGCTACCATAATATGTGCGGTAATAGCGGTGCTTTTATTTGCTTCTTCCGTATTTGTGCTGGATCTTCAGATAATACCTATGGCTGGCAAGGATATAATAACCATAGATATACAGGGGGACAGTGAAGACAGCCTTGACAGAACACGGGAAATAGTAAACAATATTGAGGATATACTTGACGAGCAGCCCGAAACGAAATATTATCTCAGCGGCGTCGGTGTTCCAATACCACGCTATGATTATTCAATACTGCCAAAGGCAGGCGGAGATAATGTAGGCGATATACTTGTGAGAGCGGACTTTTCAAAGAGCCACCGTTTCAAGAAAACGGAGGATATGGTGGATTTCCTCCAGACAGAGCTTAACCAAAGGGTAGGGGGAGCTTCAATACTTGTAGACGAACTTGGCATTATGACTCTTAATTCCAAGCCCGTGGAAATGAAAATTTATTCCGACAGCACAGAGGATCTGAACACGGCTGCGGAAATGATAAACGATATTTTAAGCAATATCAAGGGTACAAAGGGCGTAAGAAACAGAAATGAGCTTGCCACTTACAGCTATTTTATAAATATGGACAATATGAAGCTGAATACCCTTGGTCTTACGGAGGCAGAGGCTCAGAACGAGCTGAATATAGCTCTTATGGGCAGAACTGTATCCGCCTACAGGAACGGCAGCAAGGAATACGACATTGTTCTGGATACAAATGTGGATTCCAGAGAGAAGATAAAGGAGCTTAAGGTAAAGTCCTCAATACAGGGGGAGAAATACAGCGTATCTCAGTTTGCAGACGTTTCGCTTAAGCCCGAAATAACCTCTATTTCCAGAATTGACGGCAGAAGAGGACGTATAGTAGGCTGTTACAACGGCTTTGGCGTAAGCGATCTGGATATACAGACAGAGCTTGAAAAGAGAATAGAGGAAATGAAGGATCAGTTCCCCGAAAGCGTTACAATAGAAAAATCCGGTAAGAAAAAGATATTCTTCGAGGAGGTTCTTGCAAATATAGGCGTTGCCGCTCTTGTAGCGACAATTGTAATACTTATAATACTCCTTATACAGTTCGGTTCATTCAAGAAGGTAGGCATAATATTCATATCCGTACCCTTTGGCGTATCGGCAGGCTTTGTGGCTCTTATGCTTACGGGTCAGCCCCTGAGCCTATTTGCCCTCATAGGCGCTGTCAGTCTTTTGGGCTGCGTATTGGCAAATGCCATTGTGCTTATTGACTGTATAACAAATGAAACCGAAAGAGGACTTTCGGTGGAGGAGGCATGCAGAGCCGCAGGCGGTCAGAGACTGCGTCCCATTATGATGAGTACAATGACTACGGTATTGGGACTTATGCCTCTTGCCCTTTTCGGCGACGAGCTTTTTGTACCTATGGCTGTGCTTATGCTTGTGGGTCTTCTTGCGTCTATGGTGGTAAATCTTGTGCTTGTGCCTTTGGTGTACTCTCTGGCGTATAAAGATAGATAAGGTCATGTTTATTGTATAAGGATAAAAAGAATGAGACCCTTCCACCGCCTAACGGCGGTCCCCCTCCCCTTTGCAGGGGAGGTCAGAGGTGGGGAGGGGCTGGCTTTACCGCAGGCAAAGTGCTGAACCTACTAGGAAAGGGAAGTCCAGCTTTTTGTTTTACCAAAATTCCTTATAATGTTATAAAACAACATTTTCAACTAACTTAGCAAATGAGCGGTATATATACGAAAGGCTCCCCTTACGATAAGGTTCAGCACTTTTGCTGCGCAAAAGCGACACTGCGTGTCGGCGGATAATTTCTTCCGCTGCAAAGGAGCTGGCAGGCACGTCAAAAATTTTGGACTAAGAGATTTTTGAACGTGCCTGACTGAAGGGTCGATATTTCCCCAAACAATAATTTTCCCATAAAAATAAAGCGTACCGAATATTCAGCACGCTTTATTTTTTATTTGATCCATATTACAAATGCTTATTTTATGTTCTCTTGCTGTAAACCATTATCATCATGATGACCACAAAGAGCGCAAGCATAAGTGACAGCGTGAACCTGTAGTCGTCAAAGGCGATAGCTACGGCTATAAGACAGCTTACAGAGCTAAGGGCATACAGCACTATGACTGCTTGCTGACTTGTAAGTCCCGAATCCACAAGTCTGTGGTGGAGATGTCCTCTGTCGGGACTCATTATAGGCTGATGATGTACCGCACGCCTTATCATGGCAAAGGCAGTATCTATCATGGGAAGAGCCATAGCCAATGTGGAAAGCAGCAGCGAGAGTATGGCATAGCCCTTGAACACTCCTATGCATGAGCAAACCGCAAGCACATAGCCTAAAAATGTAGAGCCTGTGTCTCCCATATATACCTCGGCGGGAGCAAAGTTCCTGGGCAGGAAGCCCAAAGACGCTCCTGCAAGTGAAGCGCTGATAACTACTGCCAGTATATTGTTGCCCTTTAGTACGCAAAGTATTGTAAGGCATACTGCCGCTATTGTCGTAACGCCGCTTGCCAGACCGTCAAGACCGTCTATAAGATTTACCGCATTTATCAGTCCGACTATCCATATGACCGTAATAACTGCGGAGAAAGGCTTAAGATATTGCCAGAAGGGCCACATTATAAAGTCCAGCTTGGTGCCGGTAGCCACGACTATTGCGGCAACGATTATCTGTATCGCCAGCTTGAACTTGGCGCTCAGCTCATATATATCGTCAAGCATACCCACCACAACTATTATTACGGCTCCTATGGTAAAGCCGAGAAACTGTACCGTAATAAAATCCCGCATAAAAAAGGACATAAGCACCAAGGCGCCTGTAAAACCCAGTACAATGGCAAGTCCGCCCATACGAGGAACAGGTTCGTTATTCATACCTCTGGAACGGGGAAAATCCACTGCCTTGAAACGGTATGCAAGATCCTTTGCCATAGGTGTGGTAAGCAGGGATATAGCAAATGAAACAGCAAAGGCTGTCAGACATAAAAGCCAGGTCTGTGACATATAAATTCCTCCCTGAAGACCTATTTGGTGCCGAACATTCTGTTGCCTGCATCGCCTAAGCCGGGTACAATATATCCGTTTTCGTTTATGGCTCTGTCAAGAGCTGCCGTGTATACATCTACATCGGGATGATCCTTCTGGAGCTTTGATACTCCGTCAGGCGTACAAATAAGGCATATATATTTTATATTCTTTGCCTTCCTTTCCTTTAGGAACTGTATGGCGGCGCTTGCCGTACCGCCTGTTGCCATCATAGGCTCCAGAACAAATACTTCAAGATGCTCCACATCCGGAAGCTTGCAGTAGTATTCTATGGGCTGAAAGGTGTTGGGATCTCTGTAAAGACCTATGTGACCTATTTTGGCATTGGGTACAAGACTAACGATACCGTCTACCATACCCAGTCCGCCTCTTAATATAGGCACGATACCTATATCCAGATCGAGAGTTTTGCACTTGGCTTCCCCTAAAGGCGTAGTCACATTTATATCCTTTACTGCCATATCCTTTGTAGCCTCATAACAGAGAAGGGCTGATATCTCGCTTACAAGCTCTCTGAATTCCTTGTTGTTGGTATCGGCATTTCTAAGCCTTGCCAGCTTGCTCTGTATCAGAGGATGTTCAGCTATATATAAATTACTCATAAAAATACCTCCTATTCTTCTATCATCCTTATCCTGCGAATGTGTCTGATATCATTTGAAAAATCTGTTTCCAAAAAGGCTCTTACTATTTCCAGAGCGGGACCCGGTCCTATTACCCTTGCGCCCATACAAAGTATATTGGAGTCATTGTGTTCTCTGGTAGCCTTGGCGGAAAATACGTCATGGCAGAGCGCCGCTCTTATTCCCTTTACCTTGTTGGCTGTAATGCACATTCCTATACCTGTGCCGCATATGAGTATTCCCCTGTCACACTCGCCGCTTGATACAGCGTTTGCAACAGCCTTGGCAAATATGGGATAGTCACAGCTTTCGCTTGAATATGTGCCGTAATCCCTGCACTCTATACCGTGGTCTGAAAGATATGCCTTTATCAAGTTTTTAAGCTCATAGCCGCCGTGGTCACATCCTAATCCTATCATACAAACACATCCTTTCTATACGTCGTAAATTTCATAGCCTGCCGCCTTTTTGAGCCTGTTCATAATAGCAAGTCCCAGTTCATTTTCAGGCAGACCTTCCGCAAATACTATGTCAATATTATGATAATCGCATTTTCTGAGCATTTTAAAAAGATTTGACGCTATCTCAGCAGGGTCTTGCCTGCTGCCTGTTACAAGCACTTCGTCTGCCCTGTACCTGTCCTTGGTCTCCTTGGAGGCGATAACGCCTGTTTTAAGTCCCTTATCCATATGGGCGATCATACTGTTTATTTTAGCTATGACATTTTCATCACTGCCCCTTACTATTATTACATTGGCAGAGGGGGAGTAATGAGTGTATTTCATTCCGGGAGCCTTTGGTCTTTCGCCGTTTTCAAGCTTTGTGAGAACGGCTTTGTCAATATCAATATCCCCCAGTACATCTTTGAGCATTTCCACTGTAATGCTGCCGGGTCTTAAAAGACAGGGCTTATCCGAGGACAGATCCACAATAGTGGATTCCAGTCCGAATTCACAGTGTCCCCCGTCTATTATCATATCTATTTTGCCCTTAAGGTCAAATTCCACATGAGAGGCTCTTGTAGGGCTGGGACGTCCCGAGGAATTGGCGCTGGGCGCAGCTATGGGTACGCCGCAGGCAGATATAAATTCCCTTGCTATGTAATTTTCCGGAAAACGTACAGCTACGGTATCCAGTCCGCCGGTAGTTTCAAGGGGTACCCTATCCGATTTTTTGAATATAAGCGTAAGGGGACCCGGCCAGAAATGCTCCATAAGCTTTTTACTGCTTTGAGGTATCTCCTTTACAAGAGGCGTAAGCTGCTCAGGGCTTGATATATGAAGTATAAGGGGATTGTCGGAAGGACGCCCCTTTGCCTCATATATCTTCTTGGCAGCCTTTGGGTCAAGACCGTTGCCCCCAAGACCGTATACCGTTTCGGTTGGAAACGCCACAAGACCACCTTGCTTTATTATCTCGGCGGCCTTATCCGTAACGGTTTTTATATTGTTTTTATCTGCCTTTAATATAATAGTTTCCACTTATATTGCACCACACAAGCCGCTTATTATTTGTTTGCTCCGCAGCATTTCTTGTATTTTTTACCGCTGCCGCAGGGACAGGGGTCGTTTCTGCCGATCTTGGGACCTTCGTTTACAACTGTGGTTGAACGCTTCTGCTCTTTGTAGAGTACTTCTCTTTCCTCGGGAGTAAATATGTTGTCCCACTGGGGCAGAGAATAGAGATGATCGGCCTTGTACTCCACCATTTTTTTGTAAAGAGCGGTAAAATCTATTTTAATATCTATATCTGAATTTTCCTCAAGCTTTTCAATATCTATCTGAGGATCCTGAGTTTCGTTTATGCCGTCTACAAAGCCTATTATATATGAGGAAGGCATATTATACTGCTCGGCAAGCTCCTTTACGGTGCCTTTTACCTGAGTTTTCTTGTTTTCTATAATATCCTCGTATATTTTTTGCTCCTTGGGAAGGTAGTCCTTCCAGAGTACTTGATTGGTCCTTCCGTCCTTGTAGTAGGCTGATGAGAGCCATTGTTCACACAACGTCATTTTTTGATTTCCTCCTAGGTTTTTACTTTATCATCATATTTTACATCAAAAAGCCGAATATATCAAGTGTTTTATAGTATGGCATCCAGAAGCTCGGATACGTTTGATACTCCCATAACTTCTATACCCTTTATATTAACGGAGCGGCTTAAATTTGCCTTTGGTATTATGCAGCGTTTAAAGCCTAGGCGTGCAGCCTCCGATACTCTCTTTTCCGCCATGGCGACTGCTCTAAGCTCTCCCGTCAGACCTATCTCCCCGAATATTATGGTATCCGGAGGTATGGGAACATCCTTGTAGCTGGAGGCTATTGCCGCAGCGACTGCCGCATCAAGGGAAGGCTCTGTTATCTTTATGCCTCCCGTAATGTTTACATAGGTATCATAGCTGCCAAGCCGGAGACCTGCTCTTTTCTCCAGTACCGCTATAAGTATCGTTACTCTGTTAAAATCCATTCCCGTTGCCATTCGCCTTGGCATATTAAAGCTTGTAAAGCTGACGAGGGACTGTACCTCTATGAGCAAAGGACGGGTCCCCTCTATCGTACAGGTAACTACTGTACCCGATACGTTTATAGGTCTGTCGCTGAGCATATATGCCGACGGGTTGAGTATCTCCTTGAGTCCCTCGTTTGACATTTCAAATACGCCTATTTCATTGGTGCCGCCAAAACGGTTCTTAACGGCTCTTAAAAGTCTGTAGCTTGCCGTTTTGTCTCCCTCGAAATAAAGTACCGTGTCCACCATATGCTCAAGGACTCTGGGTCCAGCTATGCTGCCGTCCTTTGTAACATGCCCAACTATTATTACCGATATTCCTTTGCCCTTGCTTAAATTCATAAGCTTAGCCGTAGTTTCCCTTATCTGCGTAACAGAACCGGGAGCGGATGAGGCTTCCTCCAGATACATTGTCTGTATAGAGTCGATTATAACATAGTCGGGAGCCTCGGAGCCTATGGCATTTTCTATGGCGGACATATTTGTCTCGGAAAGCAGCTTAAGTTTGTCTGTATTTATATTGAGCCTGTCTGCGCGCATTTTTATCTGGCGTGGAGATTCCTCGCCTGATACATAGAGTATTTTCTTTCCCTGATCGCCGAGCCGCTGACATATCTGAAGCAGGAGCGTGGACTTGCCTATACCGGGATAGCCTCCCACAAGGGTAAGAGAGCCTGCCACAAGACCGCCGCCCAATACCCTGTCCAGCTCTGAAAGCCCCGTAAGCACTCTGTCCTCTTTTTCGGAGGTAATTTCATTGAGCCTCTGAGGTCTGTATGAAGAGGATATACCCGTTCCCCTGCTTTTTACAACGGCGACCGTTTCTTCCAAAAGGGTGCCGAAGTTTCCGCAGCCGGGACACTTGCCCAGCCACTTTACCGTTTCATAGCCGCAGTTTTGGCAAACGAATTTAGTCTTGCTCTTAGCCATATCAGTGCTTTATTATTTTGACAGCCTGAGGGTTGTCGTTTAACTCTATGCTGAAGCTTACCTTGCCGGAAAGATTGCTCTTTATTTTGTCTACATTTACATCATCTATATAAATTGAGTAGTTTGTGTCCTGTTCAAGCTCTATCGTTACCATTGTACTGCCGTTGCCCTCAATGGAGAACACGGCGCCGTTAGCGCTTATCTTAAGGCTGTGTACAGCAGCGCCGGGAACTGTCTCAAGAACAAGGCTGCCGTTTTTGGAAAGGCGTGTAACATCTTTGTGAGTCCTTACCTTATAGGTATCCTCTCCTACTTTAAAGCCCTCCAATTTCTGCTTATCGGCTACGGTGTAATTTCCGAAGCTTAAAGATCCGTCTGCCTCTGTACAAATGATTTCCTTAATAATTGCCATTGTCTTTTCCTCCTGATATAAATTTTTTTTGACAATTTTTATTATATTTAATATAATTATATCAAATTCCTTTGGATTTGTATATATATATTTTCATTACAAATTCATTAATTTGAGGTGAATATTTTGGCGAAAGAAAGACTGGACAGGTTTTTAGCCAACAGAGGAAAGGGCAGCCGCTCCGAAATAAAAAATATCATAAGATCCGGCAGAGTAAATGTAAACGGAATATGTGTAAAATCAGCCGAATATAAAATAAGTGAAGAGGACATTGTAGCTCTTGACCAAAGTATTGTGGATAATGAAAAATATGTATATATAATGCTGAATAAGCCTGCAGGTACAGTTTCCGCAAGCCATGATAAAAACGACAGGACGGTTATCGATATATTGGGCAAGGAATACGATAATTACAAGCTTTTTCCCGTAGGCAGGCTCGACAAGGATACAGTGGGGCTTTTGATACTTACAAACGACGGGAGCTTTGCCCACAATTCTCTTTCTCCCGCAAAACATGTGGAGAAAAGGTATATTGCCCTGGTGGAAGGCAATGTGAACGAGAATGTTATAAAAAAATTCAGAGAAGGAATTGCATTTAAGGACTTTACAACAATAAGCTCAGAGCTTATAATAAAAGAGAAAAGCAACGGACTTACCAAAGCGGAGGTCGTAATAAGAGAGGGAAAATATCATCAGATAAAGAGAATGTTTGAGGCTGTGGGCTGTAAGGTAGTGTATCTTAAGAGAACAGCCTTTGGCGAAATACACCTTGACGAAAAGCTGGGGGAAGGAGAGTACAGACCCCTTAGCGCCCAGGAGAAGGACTATGTAAGGAGAGTATCCCGAGGAGGTAACGATATATGAAAAAAATATTGCTTATAATAATAGCTGCCGTTATAATGGCGCAGACAGTTGCCGCCGACAATATGGAGGACGTTATTTCAGCATGGAGAAATCTGTATTCGGGCATAAGAGGCGCCGCCTACAGTGAAAAAAACGCAGGCAGAGTTGACAGCAAAGAGGAATGGCTTGAGGAGATAAAAAATGCAAATATGGCTTTGGAGGATTCCATAACATTGAGTATACCCGAATTCAATTCGGAGGAATACGATCTTTCTCAGCTTAAGTCCTATGATGTTTCCACAACAGCAAAGGGCAGTGTGGATTCGGGCAGAGCAAGGATAACCTATTCCTTTGAATATAACCCAAACTACAAGATGATAAGGGTACTGGCTGACGAAAGGCTTTACAGCAAGCTGGATTTAGAGGAAAAGCAGGTATACAGCGCCGTCAAAAATATGACTGCCGATATTATAAAGGATTGCTCTACCGAATTTGACAGAGAGCTTGCCATACATAATTTTATAACGGACAACTACAAATACGGTCCTACGGGTACCTCCGAGGTACCCAGAAGAGCCCACACTATAACTGGCATTGTAATGGATAAGGAGGGTATATGTGAAGCCTATGCCAATCTTTTCTATATGATGTGCAAAATGGCAAATCTGGATGTGCGTTTTGTAACAGGCGAGGCAAACGGCATAGGTCATATGTGGATAATGATAAATCTTGACGGAGATTACTATCATGTGGATGTGACAAGCGATGACCCTGCTCCCGATGTGGAATACAGAGAGAGATACGATTTCTTTAATGTAACCGATGAATATATATCTTCAAGCCATAAATGGAACAGGGAGGATTATCCCGAGTGTACTGCCGAAAAGTACAACTATCATGTGTACAATAACTGTATCGCAGGCTCCGCTCAGGAGCTGGAGGATATTATAAACGACAGCCTTAATAAGGGAAAGACGTCTATCACATTCAGAACAAAGGGCTATATTATAAATTCAGCCGATGAAATAAAGAAGCTTACAAAGAACAGAGGCTTCCATTCCGTTGCCGTAACAGGCGAGTACGGTAAGGAAAGCACATACAATGTTTTGTTAAAGTAATATTGTCGAAAAAACAATATTTTGGCAGCAATATGAATTAAAATAAAGAACAGCCTGAAAAAGCGCTGGTCGCATTACTTCGTAATGCTGCTCGCCATGCAACCGGGTCGCAGACTTTAATCCGCAGGAGGAATTTACTTCCTCCGAGGATAGGAACTTTTCTGTAATTTAGGCATTTATGCCTAAATTGCGGAAAACACGGCTGGTTCTTTCCTTAGATAACTGAAAGAAATGCCAAAAAGCATTTCTTTCAAGGGTGTCGATTTTATCGACACCCTATAAGCCGAGGGAAACCTCGGCTTTTTTTGTCACAGCTTTGATATATGGGCATATCCTATATCAGGAGGTAATAATTATGGGAAGAGATATAACAAAATGTCATCCCGAGCTTCAGATGCTTGCATCACGGCTCATAAGAGAATGCGGCAAAAAAGGACTTACAATAAAGCTTGGGGAATGCTTCAGAACAGTTGCCGAACAGAACAGGCTCTATGCCCAAGGGCGTAGTGAACCCGGCGCTATCGTTACATATGCCAAGGGTACGGATTACGGCTCAATGCACCAATGGGGCGTTGCCTTTGATGTAATAAGGAACGACGGAAAGGGAGCCTACAACAACAGCGACGGCTGGTTCAATAAGGTAGGCAAGATAGGAAAGAATCTGGGTCTGGAGTGGGGAGGCGACTGGACAAAGCCTGTGGATCTTCCGCATTTTCAACTGAAATACTGGGGAAGCACTCCCGCCGCTTTAAAAAAGCTCTATTCCACTCCGGACAATTTTAAAAAAACATGGCAGGACGTGTATATTACCCAAAAGGAGGAAGCGGAAGTGGTGGAAACGGGATATATAAATGTAAACGGAAGGACCATTAAAATAGACAAGATAGTTAAAAACGGCAGAAATTTCATAAATCTGAGGGGTCTTGAAAACGCAGGCTTTAAAGTGGATTACAATGAGGACACGAAGCTGCCTGTTTTGGACAATAAGATAGAGGATATAAGCATAAGCGACAAAGGAGAAATAAAAAAGGCAAAGGCTGTCAACATAAGAGGTAGCAATTATGTTAAACTCAGAGATTTTGCAGATATTATAGGGGATATCCAGGTGGATCATTCCGACGGTATCGTAATACTGAACAGGGAGCTGTCAAATTGAACAGCTCCCTTAATTATATTACATAGCCAAAGCAAGCAGGCGCTCCTGTTATTTAACAATATAGTGGGCGCCGATGCTTTCCTTTCTTTCTGAGGCTGCCTTTGCTATTAGCCAGCCTGCCGTAAGCATATTGTATATTTCAAATTGCTCGTTTGAAGTCTTTTCTATATTAAGCTTTACAAAATCCTTGTGGTCGGGCATATATTTGCGGAACCAGTCCAGTATTTCCTCCATACGGTCAAAATGCCTTACTATGCCTACGAACTGCATCATATGCTGCTGTATATCCGCCTTGTCGGGCAAAGCGCCTAGGGTGTAGGGGGAGATATCGTCTGTTATCTCGGGAGCGATCCTTTTGTTATGAGCAATATGATCGGCAAGAAGCTTGCCGAAAACTATGCCCTCCAAAAGAGAATTGCTTGCCAGTCTGTTGGCGCCGTGTACTCCCGTGCAGGCAACCTCGCCTACGGCAAAAAGTCCTTCTATATTTGTAATGCCCTCGGGAGTAGCCTCTACGCCGCCCATATGGAAGTGAGCGCCGGGAGCTACGGGTATCAGCTTATCGTCTACGTTTACTCCGTGTTCCTGGCATATTTCGGTAACGGTAGGGAACTTCTCTCGGAAATCCTTTACTGCGCTTGTGTCCAAATATATTTTCTCGCCTTTGAGATAGTGGGCGTATACCTCTCTTGCAACTACATCTCTGGGAGCAAGATCCTTTTGGGGATGCACTCCCTCCATTATTTTTTGTCCCTTTTCATTTACAAGTATACCGCCTGCGCCTCTTACCGCCTCGGATACAAGACCGTAGGCTTTGCCGTCTATGGTCAGCATGGTAGGGTGGAACTGTATGAATTCCAGATTTTTAAGACGGCAGCCGGCTCTGTATGCCATTGATATACCGTCGCCTGTAATTGTAATATCATTTGACGTGGAAGGGTATAGCTGACCTACGCCACCTGTGGCAAGTACCGTATAGTTGGCATGATAAGTATGTATCTCTCCGTCATCGTTTCTTGTAATGACTCCTGAACACCTGCCGTTTTTTACTCTCAGCTCCAGAGCCATTTCATTTTGTATAATGGTGACATCGGTAGTGATATTTCTCAAAAGCTGCTCAACGACTCTCAGACCTGTTCTGTCGCCGCCTGCGTGTATTATCCTGTTAAGACTGTGCGCTCCTTCTCTTCCAAAGGCGATATTGCCGTTTTCGTCCTTGTCGAATACCATACCTGTGGCTATAAATTCCTTTATTACCTCGGGAGCTGTGGATACTAGCTTAAGCACTGCTTCGGGATCGTTTATATTGCAGCCTGCGGTCATAGTATCCTTGTAATGGAGCTTATAGTTATCCTCCTCGGACAGGGCAACCGAAATACCGCCCTGCGCCAGTGAGGAATTACAGGATTTTGTAAGCCCCTTTGTAATAACAAGTATTTTTCTTTTATATTTACACAGCTCGGAAGCAACGCTGAGAGCGCCTATTCCCGAGCCGATTATGAGTATATCTGTTTTTATCATAAGCTGCCCTCACGGTTTTTATTTATTCCTATAATTACATTTTACACGAATTATACAAAAATTCAAGTTTAATATTGCGAATAAGTATAAATATTTTTGATATCGTCATACTTTATAATGAGATGAGGTGCATATTATGAATAAAAAGATACTTTTTCTGGGAGGCGGAGCTATTTTTGCGGCAACGGCGATATTAGTGATCATACTTAATATAATAAACATCAATGCCGAGGAAATGCCGTCCTTTATAAGAAGCTCGGCTGTGTACGCTTCTGTTCCAAGAGGCGCCGTGTTATATGAGAGCATAGACGGAAAGCCTGTAAATATGCTGGTATCGGGTACCAAGGTGGAAATAATAAAGGACAGAGGCACAAAGTGGTATTATATAAGATCGAAAAACACAATGGGCTGGGTTAAAGCCGAAACGCTTGATATTCCCCGTGACAGACCTGCCGATACATCAGTACTTTCCAATAATATAATCGAGGATTATGCCAATAATAATATTGCTAGCGAAACCTGTCATTTTGTATGGGTGGATATTGACAGACAGAGAGTATATGTCCTGAAAGGAGAAAAGGGCGGCTGGAAGGTCGAAAGACGTATAGTGTGCGCCACAGGCGCAAACAAGTCTCCCACTACAAGAGGTCACTATAAAATAAGTGACAGAGGAACGTGGTTCTATTCCGAAAGGCTCGGCAGCGGAGCAATGTATTGGGTCAGATTTAACGACAGCTATCTCTTCCACTCGGTGGCTATGGACAAAAACAAGAATATAACGGATCCCGTGCTTGGACAAAAGCATTCAAGCGGTTGTGTGCGTATGAGCGTGGAGGACGCAAAATGGTTTTTTGAAAATATAGAAGAGAAAACTTCTGTCTGGATATGTTAGAATTTTTTGCAAAAAAATAAAAATGCAATGTTGCATATGAAATATATATGTAGTATAATATCTTGAAATATAATCACAAAGGATAATAATTATGAAAAGAATATTTATACTACTGGCTGCGCTTATCATGTGGGCGCAGAGCATAGGAGCGGCTCAGTATATGCCTTACACTGAGCCTGCAATAAATATGCAGATGACCAAAACTGCCGTGATGGTCAACTATAAAAATGAAAAAACAGTGAAAACAGACGCTGTTTTTTGCAACGGAAGGCTGTGTCTGCCCCTTGAGGAGGCTGTAGAAGCCTTGGGCGGAAAGCAGCGCATGACAAACAATGTATATACGATAACCGCTGAGGGGAAAAGAACATTTATAGGTTTGAGCCAAGGAAACAGACCCGAGATAGTTATATACGAAGGCAAGGCGTATATTTCCGCATACAGGCTGACGGATTTTCTTGACTGCTCCCTCAGTATAGACATTGCAAAAAACAGAGTCGATATACTAAAATGCAGATGTACAAGTCCGAAACCGCAAAAAGGCTCAGGCGGGAAAAAAGCTTTTATAAGGCTTGAGGATATTATGGCAGACGGCATGGACAACAGTCTTGAGCCAAAATATACGGCGGATATGCTTGAAAGGCTTAAATTTACCGCTGAGTATCTCTATGAAAGGGGACAGGAATACTATATTGCCTGGGTACCCGTATATGCCGATCCCAAAATAGGATACTGGAACGATGTAAGCAAGGATTACAATTTATATAATTCCTATTTTTTATATGTTATGGATTATATGAGCGAGCATGGAGGTCATATTGGACTGCATGGATATACTCATCAGTATGGAAATGTCATAAGCGGCGAAGGCTGGGAATGGGGCGCATCTACACTGTACGGTTATGGGGATCAGCAAAAAAGGATGATACTTGCAAGACAGACTGCCGAAAAACTCGGCTACAATGTTGAATTTTTTGAATTTCCTCATTATGGAGCTACGAATGGGCAGCTATTAATGGCTGAGAATTATTTCGATGCTATATATCAGAGCTTTCCTCGTAATGATGTAAAAGATATGCTTACATTTACACAGCGTTCGGGGAAAAAGGTCTACTATATCCCCACTCCTGCCGGCTATGTTGAAAACACTGAGGATAACGGTATTTTTGATAGAATAGACGCCGTTTGTAAAAGCGGCTCTACTATGAGCCTCTATTATCATCCCATATTGGACAAGGACTATATTTCGGTATCTACCGTTAATAACGAAAGGATATGGTACTATTCGCCTAATGGCATGCTTCCCAAAATAGTTGACAAAATAACGGAGTTAGGCTATAACTTTACTGTTTTTGAATAAAATATAAAATATAAGCGCCCCATTATTGAAATAATGGGGCGCTTTTACGTGCCGTTACATTGGCAGCATACCGTAGTTTCTGGCTAAAATGTATGCCGTGTAGAGTACATAGATAGCTATCATAAATGCGCCTATGCCCTTGCCTACGGTACTCTTTTTAAGTATTATGGCAAGCACTATAAGATTTACGGCTATAAGAAGACAAACGTCTATTACGGAATCAAGGTTTACAGTTATTTTGTGTACTGTGGAGGATATACCAAGCACAAGAAGTACATTGAATATATTTGAGCCCACAACATTGCCAAGAGCAAGGTCGGCTTCGTTTTTCTTGGCGGCAACTATGCTTGTAACAAGCTCGGGAAGAGATGTGCCTATGGCGACTATGGTAAGACCTATGAGGGTATTGCTCATGCCAAATTCTTTGGCTATGAGCGTAGCGTTGTCTACTACAAGATCGCCGCCTATTATAACGCCTGCAAGACCTACAAGTATAAGAAAAATACTGACGGGAAGAGAGCGCTGCTTTATTTCGTCCTCCTCATCGGAGTTTGCGCCTGCCGTTCTTGATGCAAGCGTCGATCTTATAAGGGCAATAAGATATGCCGCAAAGAATATAAGCATCAATATACCGCACCAATTGGAAAGACCGGGTTCGCCGCTTATAAGCTTTCCTGCCAAAAGAAGCGCCAGAAGCAGTACCGTTGCCAGTATTGAAATGGGATAATCTCTCTTAATAAGATCCTTGGTAATATGTACCGGCTGCATAAGTGCGCATACGCCTACTACCATAAGAAGATTGAAGAAATTGGAACCTACCACATTGCTGACTGCGATCTCGTTTGCTCCTTTAAAGGCTGCCGAAATGCTGACTGCCGTTTCGGGGGCAGAGGTACCCATTGCAACTATTGTAAGTCCTATTATTATTGAGGGGACTTTAAGTATTTTTGCAATGGAGCTGCTTCCGTCAACAAAGAAGTCCGCTCCCTTTATAAGACATATAAAACCTACGACCAACCAGAAATACATCATTGTAATATCCTCCTTAAAATATTATTGTTCCTTACTGCGATCTGTCTTTGTTATAAAGCCGTTTATTTTCCATGAAGAGCGCCGCATCCGAAACCGCTCTGCAGAAACAAAAAAGACCTTTACTGCATCACAATGACACAGTAAAAGTCTTGCTTCTTAAGATACGTACCGGGGTCATACCCGTATTGACGATAGCGTATACAGTGTAGATATCTCTCAACTGAAAGCTACTCCCCTTTACTTATCTTATAGTATATATTAATAATACAGGGCTTGTCAACAATTATTTTAATTTATTTTTTACAAATTCACTTAAAGCGTCTTTTTCTATTACCGATTTATGGAGTACCTCTTTTTTGTCTATACCCTTTATGGGAGCGGGTATATCAGTGCCGCTTACACGGCTTAATATCTCAAGAGCCTCAAAGGGATCCACATTGTCGTAATTGCTGTCTATTGCCTTTAAAACATCCTTTGCAAACTTATAAGGGCTTGCGGTGGATACTATCACATTAGGCGTGTTGTCTTTTGTTTCCTCAATGTACTTGTCATAGGCAGCCTTTGCAACGGCTGTATGAGTATCCATAACATAGCCTGTTTCTTCAAAGAGATCACGTATTGCCTTAAATGTTTCGGGGATTGTGGCAAATTCCCCTACAAATTCATTGTTCGCATTGAATTCATACCTTCCGCTTTCGGAAAGCTCTTGCATAACGGCTTTTGTTTTGTTGCTGTCGCTTAAGTGATAAAGCAGTCTTTCAAGGTTAGAGGAAATAAGTATATCCATAGAGGGAGATACCGTTACCAAAAATTCTCTGTTTATGTCATAGGTACCCGTTCTGAAGAAATCATAGAGTACCTTGTTGTCGTTGGATGCGCATATAAGCTTGTTTACCGGAAGTCCCATATTTTTGGCATAATAGCCTGCCAATATGTTTCCGAAATTGCCCGTAGGTACGGTAAAGTTAATTTTATCGCCCATTTTGAGCTTTCCGCTTTTTACCATCTGCCCATAGGCATAGAAGTAATAAACTATTTGAGGCGCAAGGCGTCCTATATTTATGGAATTGGCAGAGGAGAATACATATCCTCTTTCCTTAAGCTCGGCTTTAAGAGCGTTGTCGGTAAATATTTTCTTTACCGCTGTCTGAGCGTCGTCAAAGTTTCCCTTTATGCCTGCAACACAGGTATTTGCCCCCTGCTGCGTTACCATTTGCGCCTTCTGTACGTCAGAAACGCCGTCTTCGGGGAAGAATACTATTATACGGGTACCATCTACGTCGGCAAAACCTTCCAGAGCTGCCTTTCCCGTGTCGCCGCTTGTGGCTGTAAGTATTACTATCTCTTCATTTACGCCGTTTTTTACAGCGGCTGTCTTGAGCAGATGAGGCAGTATTGAAAGAGCCATGTCCTTAAAGGCGATAGTCTTGCCGTGGAAAAGCTCCAGAAAATTGTTTTCTCCCGCCCTTACCAAGGGCGCTATGAGCTTGGTGTCAAATTTATCGTCATAGGCGGAATCTATACAGCGTTTAAGCTCTTCTTCCGTATAATCCGTAAGCACGAGCTTAAGCACCCTATATGCAAGCTCCCTGTAATCCCATTGGACGATCTCCTCAAGGGGAAAATCTATGGAAGGTATGCTTTCGGGTATATAAAGACCTCCGTCTTCGGCGATACCTTTAACAATAGCTTGACTTGCCGTTACATGATCACTGTCTCCTCGTGTGCTTTTGAACATTATATTCATATCTATTACCTCATTAAAAATATTTTAGTATAAGTAATGATAAACTAAAATTTATAATTTGTCAATTTATACAGATAAAAAACTTGTGTAAACTTCAATTATTTGTTATTATAAGTATATATGATACATATTTAACAATAATAAGGAGATGACGCATATGAAATGTCCTTTTTGCGGCAGAGAGGATACCAAAGTAATAGATACAAGAGCGATGGAGGACAACACTGTCATAAGAAGGCGCAGATTCTGCGAGGGCTGCGGAGAAAGATTTACTACATATGAAAAGCCCGATACGATACCCCTTACTGTTGTAAAATCAGATAATACCCGTGAGAATTTCAACAGGGAAAAGCTCATAAGGGGCGTGCTTATAAGCTGCAGCAAAAGACCTGTTTCAAGAGAGGACGTAGAGGCTCTTGTCAACGATATAGAAAACAATATTATGAACTCTTCCAAAAAAGAAATAGAGAGCAAGGCAATAGGCGAAATGGTAATGGAAAAACTTAAAGAGCTTGACGAGGTAGCCTATGTGCGCTTTGCATCGGTATATCGTCAGTTTACCGATGTAGACAGCTTTATGAAGGAGCTGGGCAAGCTCCTTAAGGATAAGAAATAATGTGAAGGAGGATAATTTATGGATATATATGTGTGTGTGGGAAGCTCCTGTCATCTTAAAAATTCAAAGGCTGTTATAGATAAGCTCAACAGCCGTATCAAAAGTGAAAATCTGGAGGGAAAGATCGCTCTGAAAGGCGCTTTTTGTATGGGCGAATGCTCTAATCAGGGAGTTTCCGTAAGGGTGGACAATAAGGTATATTCCGTTACGGAGCAGAATGCAGACGAGTTTTTTGACAAGAATATTTTAGGCGCAGGCTGATGCCGAAAGGAGATAAGCTATGGAAAATATTACCGATATAAATCAAATAAAAATGGCTGTGCTCTGCAAGATCGCAGAATATGCATATGAAGGAACGCTGGAGGATAAAAAAGACGGTATACCCGATGAGCTTACAGACCCGATAAAGCCCTCCTTCCGCTGCTGCGTATACAGAGAAAGAGAAATACTAAGGCAGAGAGTAAGACTTGGCATGGGACGTTTGCCTGCGGGACTGCATTATACAAACGACAACGGTTCTCAGATAGTATATGTTATGAAGGCTGCCTGCGAGGGCTGTCCCATCGACCGATTTACCGTTACTAACAACTGCCACAACTGTCTTGCTCAAAAGTGTATAAAAGCATGTAAATTCGGCGCTATTACAAAGACTCCTCATGGAGCGTACATAGACAAGTCCAAGTGTAAAAAATGCGGTCAGTGTGTAAAGGCGTGTCCCTATAATGCCATAGTGGATATTGAAAGACCGTGCATAAAGTCATGCCCCGTTGAGGCCGTAGATATGGATGATAACGATCTGGCTAAAATAGATGCAAACAAGTGCCTTAACTGCGGACAGTGTGTTCAGAACTGTCCCTTCGGCGCAATAGGCGCAGTATCGATGATGACCAATGTTATAAATTCCATAAGAATGGGGATACCTGTGTATGCTATGATAGCCCCTGCTATTGAAGGTCAGTTCGGAACGGCTTCCGTACCCGCTCTTAAGGCTGCCATAAAGGATCTGGGCTTTAAGGATTGCTATGAAGTGGCTTTAGGCGCAGACGCCGTAGCCTGGAGAGAGGCTGAGGAGCTGGCTGAAAAGATAAAGGAGGGCAAGAAAATGACTACTTCATGCTGCCCTGCCTTCTATAATATGATACATAAGCATTATCCCGAGGTAAAGGACTGCGTTTCCACAACTATTTCGCCGATGATGGCTACCGCAAGACTTATCCGCTCAATGGATCCCGATGCCGAAATAGTATTTATAGGACCGTGTATTGCAAAGAAAAATGAAGTGGTTTCAAGATATATTGACGAAATAAACGCCGCCATGACCTTTGACGAGCTGGGAGCTATGTTTACGGTAAAGCATATAGACCCCGAGGAGTATGAAGATAACGAGCAGGAGGCTACACGCTTCGGAAAGGGCTTTGCAAGAAGCGGAGGCGTTGCCGCTGCAGTTGCCAAGGTATTTGAGGAAAAGGGACTTGATAAGCCTAAGCTCAGGACGTGCAACGGCTGGGCTGAGTGCAAGGTCGCATTACAGTTGCTTAAGCTTGGCAGACTGCCGGAGGATATCGTAGAGGGAATGAACTGTGAGGGCGGCTGTGTAAACGGACCCTGCAAACAGACAGACCTTATTATAAGTAAAAGAGTATTTGATAAGAATGTAAATGTGGATAATACCGAGATCGTACAAAATTGTATGGCAAAAGGCTTTGAAAATATTGAAATGCATAAGCACTGATGCCGAAAAATGTAATTATTTTTAAGAAATATACAATAGCGGCAAGCCGTTGTATCGTGGTATAATTCAGACATATCATACACTAAGGAGGTTACATATGAAAAAAATAATGAGTTTAGCTCTTGCGGGTATGCTTATATTTTCACTGGCTGCCTGCGGAGGAAATGCAAAAGAGCCTGTGGATACGGAAAATGTTGAGCAGACTACGGAGGATGAGCCTGAGAAGCATGTGGATATCAACAACATTGATGTGGAAAGCCTTGTTGTAAATACCTGCGGCAAGGATATAAACGAGCTTTATATAAGCACAGGTCAGGGTTGGAGCCAAGAGCTTTTGGAGGGTACTTCCGTTATGAACGGCGGCACTATGCCTGTTACAATAGGCTATAACGCCAATCTGGAAAGCTACGATCTTAAAGCCGTATGCGACGGAGAGGAAATAGTGTTCAAGGATATGTACTTTGATCCGCAGGCTGTAAAAGGTATTACGATCAATCTGACCGAGACCGAGGGCGGCTATCTGGCAACAGCCGAATAAGAATTATAAAGAGTACTCTGAAAGACCTCCCCTATCAGGGGAGGTGGCAGTCCGCAGGACTGACGGAGAGGTAATCAGGCGGAAAACACCGCCTGATTGCGTGTCGATAAAATCGACACGCTTGAAAGAAATGCTTGCATTTCTTTCAGTTTAATTAGGGTCGGAACCAGCCGTGTTTTCTGTAATTTAGGCATAAATGCCTAAATTACAGAAAAGTTCCTGTCCTCGGAGGAAGTGAATTCCTCCTGCGGATTAAAGTCTGCGACGCTTTTTTTGCAAGCTGTTCTTTACTTAAGATTTATATTCTGTGTTGAAATATTGTTTTTCGACAGTCTGTCAGGCGGAAAACGCCGCCTGATTTTTATTTTAATAAGGAAGAAAAAACAACAACAAAACAAGGAAAGGTTACAAGTAAAAAAACAATGAAAAAACATTGAAAAAACTTGTTGACAAGGGATGATAATTATGATAAAATAAATTTTGCTG
>CANQIA010000020.1 GCA_947624015.1 uncultured Clostridia bacterium | reverse complement strand
GATAGCCTTGAGGCTATGCAAGTAACATAGCCTTATAGGCTAAGAGCAAACCACGTCTTTCAGGCGTGGTTATGATTAATACTCACTGTAATTTATAATATCAAAGTCTTTTAAATAAAAAAGGATAATGCATTCGTAATATGGATTGCATTATCCTTTTATGTATTTTAATTGATCTTCTTTACGGATTCTACGGTATATCCCTTTTCTATAAGCTGTTCAATAGCCTTATCCACATCAAAGGAGCGCACCTTTATGACCATTTCAAGCTTACCGTTTTCATTGATATTGCTTATGTTTCTTATATCGATATTAAGGCTTGCAAATATCTGAGTTATTTCGGCAAAAACGCCTGTTCTGTCATCTGCGGATACCGCTATTCTCGTTCCCTTGGACTTAACGCCCATAATGTCTATAAAAGCTCTGAATATATCTGTACGGGTAATTATGCCTACAAGATAATTGCCTTCCACCACGGGAAGAGAACTGATCCTGTTTTCCTTCATAACGAGAGCCGCATCCTCCAAAAGGGCATCCTTATTGATGCTGAATATCCCTGTTTTCATTATATCCTTTACCTTGGTCTTGCTCAGTAAATAATTTATCTCATACACGCTTAATGAAGTTGCGCTTGAAGGATTGACCTCTGCAAGAAGCTTTTCGGTAATAAGTCCTATAAGCTTATTATCGCTGTCCACAACAGGCAACTGCGAATAGCGACCCTCCGTCATCATCTGATATGCCTTAGATACGGAATAATCCGGCGATACAGTAACGGGTCTTCTTGTCATTCTTTGATGTACATACATAAAATATACCTCCTTTATCTTGACCTTTAATTTATTTTATCACAATAATTGTGAAAAATGAAGTAAAAATGATAAAATTTATAAAAATTTTTTCTTTTATTTTGTCTTGTATTGTGTAGAAATATGGTGTATACTTATATGGAATGACTTTTAATAATGAGAGGTATTTTTCGTTATAAAGAATAAAAGTGATTTTGGAGGTCTAAAATGAATTCGTCAGAATTATTAACAATCAACTGTATGAGAATACTCAGCGCCGAGGCTATTGAAAAGGCTAAGTCAGGACATCCGGGTATCACTATGGGCGCCGCTCCCATGGCTTATGAGCTGTGGGCAAGACATATGAGCCATAACCCGGAAAAGCCCGATTGGATAAACAGGGATAGATTTGTGCTTTCAGCAGGACACGGTTCTATGCTTTTGTATTCATTGCTGCATCTCTTCGGTTATGATATGACCATAGATGATATAAAAGATTTCAGACAGCTTGGCTCCAAGACTCCCGGTCATCCCGAGGTAAGCAAAACGGCAGGCGTAGACGCCAGTACGGGACCTCTTGGACAGGGTATTGCCAATGCAATAGGTATGGCTATGGCTGAGGCTCATCTTGCGGCTAAGTTCAACAGAGATGGTTTTAATATTATTGACCACTATTCCTTTGCTCTTTGCGGCGACGGCTGTCTGATGGAAGGTATATCCTATGAAGCCGCTTCATTTGCAGGTACATTTGGTTTGGGTAAGGTCATAGTTCTCTATGACTCCAATGATATTACCATAGAGGGAAATACCAATATAACATTTACAGAAAATGTACTGGACAGATTTAAGGCTCTCGGATGGCATACGGAATTTGTAGCTGACGGAACGGATATAGATGCCATTGGCGAGGCTATTGAAAAAGCCAAGGCTGTTAAGGACAAGCCTTCTATCATAGAGATAAAAACCATAATAGGCTACGGTTCTCCCAACAAGGCTGGAAGCGAAACTTCACACGGCGCTCCCTTAGGCGAAGACGAGGTAAAAGCAACAAAGAAGTCTCTGGGCTGGAATTATGAAGAGGATTTCTATGTTCCGCAGGAAGTATGGGACAATATGAGACCTCTCAGAGAAAAGCTCATAGCTGACGCCAATAAATGGGAAGAGATGTTTAAAGAGTATGAAAAGGCTTATCCCGAGTTGGCTGCAGAATTCAAAGCATGGCTAGACGACGACTTTACCGCCGACCTTATAAACGATGACAGCTTTTGGCTCAATGACGGAGATATGGCTACAAGAGAATGCTCTGCAATAATATTGAATAAGCTTTCAAAGGTAATGCCCAATCTTTTTGGCGGTTCGGCTGACCTTTCTCCTTCAAATAAATCAATAATGAACGACAGACCGTTCTTTACAAAAAATTGTCCCGAAGGCTCCAATGTTCACTTCGGAATAAGAGAAATGGCTATGACAGCTATTGCAAACGGTATGGCTTACCATGGCGGTATAAGACCTTATATAGCAAGCTTCTTCGTATTTTGCGACTATATGAAGCCGGGCTTAAGAGTTTCAGCCATATCAGGTCTGCCTGTAATAAGCATACTTACCCATGACAGTATAGGCGTAGGAGAAGACGGACCTACTCATCAGCCCATAGAACAGCTTTCAGCATACAGAAGCACTCCAAACTTCAATGTATGGCGTCCCTGCGATGTAAACGAATCTGCCGCAGCATGGTACAGCGCAGTCAATGATAAAACTACGCCGTCTGCTCTTGTATTTACAAGACAGACTACCGGAAACATACACATAGACGGCAGAAAAGCACTTAAGGGCGGTTATATCATAAGAAGCTCCTTTAAGGAGACTCCGGATATTATACTTATTGCCACGGGTTCTGAGGTCAGCCTTGTATATGACGCCTACGATGTTCTCAAGGACATGGGCATATCAGCGCAAGTTGTAAGTATGCCTTGTGTTGAAAAGTTTGAAGAACAAAGTCAAGAATACAAGGATATGGTTATTCCGCCAAACGTAACAAAAAGGATCGTTGTGGAAGCTTCCTTTGACATGGCATGGTACAGATATGTAGGCTTTGAAGGCGAAATAATCGGTATGACGGAATTTGGTACATCAGGTCCTTATTCAGTACTTTTCAAGCACTATGGCTTTACGGTAGATAATGTTGTTGACAAGGCTGTTAAACTTTTGAATAAATAATATGGATAATTTAAAAAAACAAATGGATTTCCTTACCACGATAGAGGAAATGAAAACAATATACAGGCAATCCCTTCTTAAAGACAACGGAAGTATAAGACGTGAAAACGATGCCGAACATAGTTGGCATATATGTATGTATGCTTTGATATTGCGGGAATATGCGCCTAAAGGCACCGATATATTTAAGTGCATCAAAATGCTTCTTATTCATGACCTTGTGGAAATATACGCAGGCGATACATATCTATACGATGAAAAAGCCAATTCCGACAAAAGGGAAAGAGAGGAGCTTTCTGCTCAAAAGCTCTATTCCTCACTGGGCGAGCAAGGAGAAGAATTAAAGGCTCTCTGGCTGGAATTTGACGAGGATAAAACTCTTGAAGCTCAATTTGCCAACGCCTGTGACAGACTTCAGCCCATTATTCTTAATTACAGGAGCAAGGGCGAAAAATGGAAGGAAAATAATATCCATGTTTCGCAGGTAATAGAAAAGGGTCGCTGGAATACAAGAAATGTTGATGAAAAGGTAAGGCAATTCGTATTGAGACTTCTGAACGAATGCGTTGAAAAGGGATATTTACTGCCCTAGGAGGAAGTGTTGTTATGAGCGATTTGGAAAAAGTTGTGGAAAAGGCTCAGCTTCTTACAGAGGCTCTTCCCTATATAAGAGATTTCCATAACAAAAGAATAGTTATAAAATACGGCAGTAAGGTGCTTGGGGACAAACAGGTCGCCGAAAGCGTTATGCAGGATATAGTACTGCTTAAGCTTATAGGCATGGAGCCTATTATAGTACACAGCGGAAGCGATGAAATAAACAAGTGGCTTAAGGCAATAGGCAAGGATATTGAATACATAGGCGGGAACCGAGTTACAGACGAAGAAACAATGGAGATCGTTGAAATGGTATTGGGCAAGATAAACAAGGATATTGTCCAGATGATAGAAAAAAACGGCTGTAAAGCCGTAGGCATATGCGGTAAAGACAGCGGCACCATAAAAGTCTCCAAAAAGACGGTAGAAGGGGAGGATATAGGCTATTTCGGAGAAATTGAAAAAATAAACACCGAGCTTATACTTGATCTTATTGAAAGAGATTTTATACCCGTCATTTCTTCCATAGGCATCAGCGATGAGTACGAAAGCTACAATCTTAAGGCAGACGATGTGGCAGGCGCCGTTGCAAAGGCTGTAGGAGCCGAAAAGCTTCTTTTCCTTGCAAGGAACGACGACGTGCTTAACAGTTTGCCTCAGTCCATGATCACTGTTGACGAAGCCAGAAACCTTATAAAAAATAAGCCTATGAGCATAGGCAATTACAATAAGATCAAATGCGCCGCAGATGCAGTGGAAAACGGCGTACACAGAGCGCATATAGTAGACGGTTCGATAGAACACAGTGTTTTGCTGGAATTCTTTACGATATATGGCGTTGGAACCGCTATAACCGATAACAGCAGATCGTTGTATCCTCACGAAAGAGAATTCAGGTAGGTGCGTTAGATTAAATCGACCCTTCAGTCAGGCACGTTCAAAAATATCTTAGTCCAAAATTTTTGACGTGCCTGCCAGCTCCATTGCAGCGGAAGAAGTTATCCGCCGACACGCAGTGTCGCTTTTGCGTAGCAAAAGTGCTGAACCTTCTCGTAAGGGGAGCCTTTGGTTTGCATTTTTCAAGGTCGCTTATTTACTTTAAAAATATGATACTTGAGCTATCGCCAATACCCCAGCCTCCCCTGCAAAGGGGAGGGGGACCGCCGTTAGGCGGTGGAAGGGTCGAAAACTCTATTTACCCAAACAAAAATCCATAAATCCAACTAAGCTGTCCCATTAAGATCCATTTTCTATCACAGATCATAATGCGACGGCTCTTTTAATTTTATTTATTGTAAATATATGCAAAATATGATAAAATAATATTAAGCTTTAGCGCTTTGTGTTACTAAAGCAAATAAATATAAATTGTGAGGTGCAATATGAAAGAACAATCCAAAAGCAGTGTTTATACTCGATATGTCCTTCCGGGCGTGCTTTTACAGTCGGTACTCATAGGCGGCGGCTATGCTACGGGACGTGAGATATTCTCCTACGGCGCTAAATTCGGCGCTATGGGCTGGATATCAGGACTTACGATAGGCATAGGCTTTGCGCTTTTTGCTTTTTTATCCTTTGAAATATGCCGTATATATAAGGTATATGATTACAAAAATTATATAAAGCAGGTAATAGGTCCCCTTTGGCCTGTGATGGATATACTTACGGTGCTTATTGCCATAATGCTTATTGCGGTAATGGCAGCGGCTACGGGAAGTATTTTTGAACAGGTAAATCTTCCGAATATATTTGGTTCCATATTGATAGTACTTATTTGCGGTCTTCTTAACTTTAAAGGCTCAAAGGTGATCGAAAAATTTGAAAGTGTCGGTACGGTACTGCTCTATGGAGGCTACATACTGTTTACAATAATAGTGCTTATAAAATTCGGCAGCAATATTCCCAAGGTATTTGCAGCAAAAGATACAAGCGCAGTTCAAGGCAATGTTGGTTTAGGGCTTTGCATATGGACAGGAATATTGTATGTTGCATATAATATCAATGCTATACCTATGGGTATGTTTTCTCTTACAAGACAGACAAAGCGTAAGGAAACTGTCATTTCGGGTATCATTGCCGGCTTGCTTATGGTAATACCTTGGTTTTTATCATATTTTGCAATGATGTGTTTCTATGGCAATACATCCATAGTTGGCGCAGATGTTGAGACCCCGTGGGTAGAAATGATAAAGGCTGCCAACGGAGGCGTGCCATTGCTTGTGCTTTTCAGCATAGTTATGGGCTGGACTCTTTTGGAAACGGCTACGGGATGTATTCACATGATAATAGACCGCTTTGATATTGCTTTTGAGGAAAAGGGTCATGAAAGACTTACGGATAAAAAGAGAGGAATAATTACGGTCATCACTCTTACTTTGGCGCTTATACTTTCAAGAGTGGGCGTTGTTGCCCTTATCGAGAAGGGATATTCTATTTTATCCTACGGATTTATAATATTCTATCTTCTTCCGACCCTTATAATAGGCGGTTATAAGATAATAAGGCACAAGGATCGATGAGGAGGCATTTTTTATGAAATATGTAGGTTGGTATAACGGCGAGATGGGTCCTCTTGAGGATATGAAGATACCTATGTTGGATAGGGCAGTGTATTTTGGCGACGGATGTTATGATGCCACTACATTTGCCCATAACCATATATTTGCCCTTAATGATCATCTGGATCGTTTTTACAACAGTTGCCGTATGCTTGAGATACCCTTTGATATGTCAAGAGAAGAGCTTACGGCAGCGCTGCAAAGCTGTATTGATGCAAATGACGAGGATCACGGTATGCTTTACTGGCAGTGTTCAAGGGGAACATATTTCAGAGGGCACAATTTTCCGCCTAAAAATGTTAAGCCCAATCTTATGATATTTACTGTACCATGCGAGCTTATTCCCATGGAAGCTACATTTAAGCTTATTTCAATGGAGGATACGAGATTTCTCCATTGCAATATAAAGACACTTAATTTGATACCAAGCGTTATAGCATATCAACGCTGTATAGAAAAGGGCTGTCAGGAAACAGTGTTCCACAGAGGCGAAAGAGTGACCGAATGTGCGCATAGCAACATACTTATTATAAAAAACGGCGTTCTTTGTACACCGCCAAGGGACAATCTTATACTGCCCGGTATAACTCTTAAGCACTTATTGGCGCTTGCCAAAGAAAACGGAATACCTACCCTTGAAGAACCCTTTACAATGGATGATCTTAAAAATGCCGATGAAATTATTGTAAGCAGTTCGGGAGGCTTGTGCATAAGAGCGGATGAGCTTGACGGCAGTCCCATAGGCTGCAAGGATCCCATTACTTTGAAAAAGCTTCAGAAGGCTTATGAAGAGTTCTATGAAAAGGATACAAATTATTGATAAAGAGAGGATCGTTACCTCTCTTTATCATAATATGCCTATATATGGTTGACAGAGCATAGAATATAGGGTATCATAATAAAAAACTTCTTGGAGGAATAATATGAGCTTTATAGAGTTATTTTTTGTGGCTGTGAGCCTTGCAATGGATGCCTTTGCCGTATCTGTTTCAAACGGACTTATGCTTCCTAAGATCAAAGTAAGACATGCGGCTGTATTCGGCGGATTTTTCGGCTTTTTCCAGTTTATAATGCCTCTTATAGGTTACGCTCTTGCCAGCAGATTCAGCCATTACATAGTAAGTTTCGATCATTGGATCGCTTTTATACTTCTGGCAATAATAGGCGGAGGCATGATAAAGGACAGCTTTGAAGACGGCGAAAAGGCAGAAAAGGAAACAGAAAGTAAAATAATGTCCTTCGGTAATCTGACAAGCCTTGCCATCGCAACAAGCATAGACGCTCTTGCCGTAGGAGTGACACTTGCCCTAATGCCCGGTACAAACATATGGTTCTCATGCTTTGTAATAGGCATAGTAGCCTTTTTGATATCATATGCAGGCGTTATGCTGGGCAAGAAAATAAGCGGTGTATTTCAGTCCTATGCAGCAAGGATAGGCGGCTGCGTACTTATAACGATAGGGCTTAAAATTTTAATAGAACATCTTTTTTTCGGTGGCTGATTTTAATGCCACCTTTTATTTTATATCTAAAATAAAAAGGATTTCGCCAAGAAATAAGGAAATATATATAGTAGAGGTGATTTTATGACAATAAGGGAGCGTAATGAAGAATTTGAGGAAATGATACTGAGTCCCTATGCGTCAAAAAGCAAAAACAGCGCAGGAAGAATAAAAGAAGAAGCTCCCTGCGACATAAGGACATGCTATCAAAGGGACAGAGACAGAATAATACATTCCAAGGCGTTCAGACGTCTTATGCACAAGACTCAGGCCTTTATATCCCCGGAGGGGGATCACTACAGAACAAGACTTACTCATACTCTTGAGGTCTCTCAGATCGCAAGGACGATATCTACCGCATTAAGGCTCAACGAAGATCTTACAGAGGCTATTGCTCTTGGTCACGACTTGGGTCATACGCCCTTCGGACATCTTGGAGAGGAAGACCTTAACAGGGTTATACCCGGCGGTTTTGAACATAATATTCAAAGCGTAAGGGTAGTTGAAAGAGTTGAAAAGGACGGCAAGGGACTCAATCTTACAAAAGAGGTCCTTGACGGAATTCTTAACCACAGAGGAGCAGGCTCTCCCGGTACTCTTGAAGGCAAGGTCGTTCAGCTTTCGGATAAAATAGCTTACATAAATCACGATATAGACGACGCCATAAGAGCAGGCATAATAACAGATAACGATCTGCCCCAAGAGTGTATAGATATGCTGGGCAAAAACTCAAAGGAAAGGATCGATTTCCTTATAAGAGATATTATAAAAAACAGCATGGATGAGGACGACATAAAAATGACCAGAGAGGTCAAGACCTCAATGTACAATCTGAGAGGATATATGTTTGACAACGTATATAACTCAGGAAAACTTAGCGTTGAGAGAAATGAATTCAGCAGATTTTTAAGTATACTTTACAGCTATTATTCAGACAATTTCAACGAGCTTCCTCAAGAATTCAAGAATATGTATACAAGCCGTGAGGACGAAGAAAACCAGGAGAGAATAATAACGGACTATATAGCGGGAATGACAGATCGCTTTGCTATCAAGACCAGAGATGAGCTGGGAGATAAACTAAAAAAATATATTTAAAAAAGGATATTTGATTTTGATGTCGAATAATAAAATATAGCGGAGGTTTTAGATTTAAAGGAGGGAGGAATATATGAGCTTCTATCCAAGTGAGGTCATAGATGACATACGCTCAGGCAACGATATAGTTGATGTTGTAGGCGAATTTGTAAAGCTTAAGAGAAGCGGCAGCTCATATGTTGGTCTTTGTCCCTTCCATAATGAAAAAACTCCTTCCTTCCATGTCAATCAGGAAGGACAGTTCTATCATTGCTTTGGCTGCGGCGCAGGAGGTAATGTTATAGGCTTTATAATGGAGCATGAAAATTTAAGCTTTGGAGATGCGGTAAAGTATCTTGCAGACAGGATCAATTACACTCTCCCGGAGGTCAGCTTTACAAAGGACGCTCAGCAGAAAAGAGAGCTCAGACAAAAGCTCTATGATATCCATAAAATTGCCGCAAGATTTTATTACGATCGTCTTATGTCAGACGAGGGCAGGACTGCCGTAGAATATCTGGACAAGAGAGAAGTGAGTATTGGCGCAAGGCGTAAATTCGGTCTGGGATATTCTCCCATAGCGAAAGGCGCTTTATATAACAGGCTCAAGGAAGCAGGCTTTGATGACGATACGATCATAAAAAGCGGACTTGTTTATAAAAGGAGCGACAATACCTTTTATGACAAGTTTTTTAACAGGCTGATGTTTCCCATTATCGATGTATACGGCAATATCATAGGCTTTGGCGGCAGGATACTGGGCGATGGTCAGCCTAAGTATCTTAACTCTCCCGAAACGGATATTTTCAATAAAAGCAAAAATTTGTATAATCTCAATCTTGCCAAGCAGGCAAGGGCAGGAGAGCTTATACTTGTTGAAGGTTATATGGATGCTATTGCCATATACCAGGCAGGTTTTAAAAATGTGGTGGCATCTCTCGGTACCGCTTTTAACGAAAACCATTCCAAGGTAATGAAAGCATATGCCGATAGCGTGATACTTCTTTTTGACAGTGATGATGCCGGTGTGAAAGCAGTAATGAGAGCTATTCCCGTTTTAAAAGGAGCAGGGCTTAAAGTTAAGGTGCTTCAGGTCGTAGACGCCAAGGATCCCGATGAATATATAAAAAAATTCGGCGCAAACGCCTTTGGAGAGCTGCTCAATAAGGCTAAGAGCCACATTCTTTTCAGAGCCGAGCAGATACAAAAGCAGTTCGATCTGAACAATATTGAAGACAGGATAGATTTTTCAAAAGAGATAGCCAAGCTTATGTCAGAGGTCGACAGCACGATTGAAGTGGATGCATATCTTAAAGAAGTTTCAAGGCTTACTCAGATAGACGTATCAGCCATACGTTCGGAAATAGACAAGCTAAATAACGGCGTTCGTGAGATAAAAAATATCAACAGGCGCACAAACACAAACAAAAAGGGTATTGACGGAGCAAGAGAGGATATAATAAACATAGTTATGGCTAACCGCAGATATTACGATATAATAAGTCAATATCTTAAGCCTGAAGAGCTTTTGGAGCCGTTTTACATAAAAATACTGGAAATAATATATTCTCTGTACAGCAAGGATAAAGCGGTCGACACCCAAAGCGTATTGGACTGTATCGAAACGCCTGAAGAACAGAGAAAATTTACAGCAATATTTGTTAAGAGAATAAAATTTAATGAGGATGAGATCATAAAGGCAATAAATGATATCGTAAAAAATATCAAAAACAGCTACTATGATAAACTTATAAGCGACGATTATACAAATCCGAATATTTCACAGCTTATTGAAAACAAAAGAAAAGCAAACAATTTGTATATATCATTATCCGATGGTTAAAATATTTACAAGTGAGAAAGGAAGGGTATCGATGAAATCCATAGATGATGTTACTTTTACCAACAAAATGAAGGAACTCATTGCTATTGCCAAGAAAAAAAAGAATACTCTTGATTACAGCGTAATTATGGATAGCCTGTCTAATATCGATCTTGACCCTGAGCAGATCGATAAGGTCTATGAATACCTTGAGGCGCAGGGAATAGATGTTATAGGAACAGTTCCCCTTGAAGAAGAGGATGATCCCGACGAAAGAGAGCTGGATCTGTCTGTTTCCGAAAACAATATAAATATTGATGACCATGTTCGTATGTATCTTAAGGAAATAGGCAACGTGCCTCTTCTTTCGGCAGAAGAGGAGATAGAGCTTGCAGAAAGAATAGAGCAGGGCGATGAGGAAGCAAAGAGAAGACTTGCAGAGGCAAATCTTCGTCTTGTGGTAAGCATTGCCAAGAAATATGTTGGCAGAGGTATGCTTTTCTTGGATCTTATTCAGGAAGGTAATCTGGGATTGATAAAGGCTGTGGAAAAATTTGATTACAGAAAGGGCTTTAAATTCAGCACCTATGCCACATGGTGGATAAGACAAGCAATAACAAGAGCCATAGCCGATCAGGCAAGGACAATAAGAATACCTGTTCATATGGTGGAAAATATCAATAAGATAATCAGAGTTTCAAGACAGCTTCTGCAAGAAAAGGGCAGGGAGCCTACCGATGATGAGCTTGCAAGAGAAATGCAGCTTCCCGTTGAAAAGGTAAGAGAAATAAGAAAAATAGCTCAGGAGCCTGTTTCTCTTGAAACGCCTATAGGCGAGGAAGAGGACAGCCACTTAGGCGATTTTATACCTGACGAGGATATACCCGCTCCTGCAGATGCGGCGGCTTTTTCACTCTTAAAAACGCAGCTCGATCAAGTCCTCAACACTCTTACGGAAAGAGAAAGAGAGGTTCTTAAGCTGAGATTCGGACTTAAGGACGGAAAAGCAAGGACTCTTGAAGAGGTAGGTCTGCAATTTGAGGTAACAAGAGAGCGTATAAGACAGATAGAGGCAAAGGCTCTTAGAAAATTAAGACATCCCAGCAGAAGTAAAAAGCTTAAGGATTATTTGTAATATTTATTTTAAGGCTGTCTTTGACAGCCTTAAATTTTATAGGGTGGTAATATGCTTTCAAAAAGACTTGATATGGTGGCTTCAATGGTCGGCAAATGCGATACCCTTGCAGATATAGGCACAGACCATGGCTATATGCCCATTTATCTTATAAAAAACAATATTATAAAAAAGGCGATAGCCGCCGATATAAGCAAAGGTTCCTGCAATAAAGCAATGCAGAACGTAATATTATATCATATGGAAAACAATATCGACGTAAGGTGCGGAAACGGTCTTGATATAATAGACGAAAACGACAATGTACAAGGGATCGTAATAGCGGGTATGGGCGGAATGCTTACCATAGATATTCTCAAAAGCGGCAAAAACATTGTTCAAAAAGCCTCTCAGCTTATTTTACAGCCTCAGAGAGATATTGATAAGGTAAGAAAATACATACACTCTGTGGGCTTTAAAATAGAAAATGAAAACATGATAAACGAGAAGGGCAAATTTTACACTGTGATCAGAGCGGTAAAGGGGAAAGAGGATTACAGCAATATTGAAAACTGTTTCGGCAAGATACTCATTGAAAGGAGATCTCCCGTACTCAGAGAATATGCTCAATCGGAGTATTATAAAATACAGAATATACTGAGAAAAATGGAATACAACATTAAAACAGATGATATAAAGTATAGAGAATTTAATGAGCTGTTATTACTTTATGAGGAGGTATTGAAATGTCTGTAAGCATAAAAAATATAATCGAGCATTTGGAATTGCTTGCTCCAAAGAGCTTTGCCGAAGGCTGGGACAATGTGGGTCTTATGATAGGAGATGAAAATACCGAGGTCTCCAAGGTACTTGTTGCGCTGGATTGCCGTGATGAGGTAATAGACGAGGCAATAGAAAAGGGCGCAGAGCTTATAATCACACATCATCCTTTTATTTTTAAGGGCATTAAAAATATTGACCAAAAATTTCCTTTATCCAGAAAAATCGCCAAGGCTATAAAAAATAATATTGCAGTATACTCAGCACACACTAATCTGGATATAGCCGACGGCGGTACCAATACCGTTCTTGCGGATCTCCTTGAGCTTGAAAACACCGAGGGGCTTCTCCCGATTAGGGATAATTTGTTTTTAGGCAGAACGGGATATCTTAAAAATGAAATGTCATTTTACGAATTTGCGTTGGAAGTAAAAAACAAGCTCGGAGCAGACAGCCTTACTGTAAACGGGGATCCTAAAAGGATAATAAAAAAGGTGGGTCTGTGTACGGGAAAGGCATGCGATACGGATTTTCTTGCGGCGGCTGCAGAGAAGGGGTGCGATGTATATATCAGCGGCGATATGGGTTATCACGATGCGCAGAATGCGGAGGATCTGGGCTTATGTATTATTGACGGCACCCATTATCTTACCGAGGTCATCGTAGTGCCTGAGCTTTGCAGATATATTAAAGAGAAATTCAAAGATATCGATGTAATCATATCAAATATAAACGGACAGACATTAATGAGGCTATAGGGGGATCATATGGAGCGTTACAAAGTTCATATTATAAATGACAACACATATATGGAAGCAGATCAAAATACATCGCTTATGGAATTGAGCAAAGAATATGCCGGAGAGAGAAGCAATAGATTTCTTCTTGCCAAGGTAGACAATATAGAAAGAGATCTAAATTATGTTATCGATAATGACTGTACGGTTGAATTTTTGGACATAAGCTCGGATTTTGGTTACAGGACATACCAAAGAAGCTGCGCCTTTATAATGTTGGCAGCTATTGCAAAGGTCGTAGGGCAGGATAATGCCGTATGGGTTGAACACACTATAAATAACAACTATTTTTGCCATATCGACGGCATAGACGTAACGGAGGATCTGCTTTCTGATATAAAAAATAAAATGCAGAGCATTATCAGGCAGAACTACACTATTGAAAAGCTGAACGTACCTGTTAACGAAGCTATCGAAATGTTCGAAAAATATGGTCTGGAGCATAGGAAAAAAGCTTTAAACTATGTGAAATCATTAAATGTTACAGTATATAAAATGAATAACTATTATGATTATCTTTATGGTACAATGGTTCCTCAAACAGGTTACATAAGTACCTTTGATCTCCATATGCACAGCGACGGCTTTGTGCTTCAATTTGAAAGCAGAAATGAACCCGGCGTTGTAAATGAATATAAGGCATATCCCAAGCTCACACAGATATATGCCGAGTACACAAATTGGTCGAGAATACTGGAGGTATCTTCCGCAGGAGCGCTCAACGATCTTATTTGTCACGGCAGACTCAAGGAAATAATACTTATTTCGGAGGCTCTGCAAGAAAAGAAAATTGCCATTATTGCCGATGAAATATTCAGAAACGGAAAAAGGATCGTGCTTATAGCAGGTCCTTCATCCTCAGGCAAAACGACATTTTCAAACAGGCTTGGGATACAGCTTAAAGTACTGGGGCTTTCTCCAAGCATAATTTCTCTTGATGATTATTACAGGAACAGGGAAGATATACCTGTCGGAGAAGACGGAAGACAGGATTTTGAATGTTTGGAATCTCTTAATGTAGAGCGTTTTAACGATGATATACTAAAGCTCTTAAAGGGCGAAGCAGTGGAAACGCCTCTCTATGACTTTATTACAGGCAAATCAAAACCCAAGGGAAAGCTTATAAAAATGGATGCGGACAGTGTGCTTATTATCGAAGGCATCCACGGTATCAACGAAAATCTAACTCACAGGATACCCAAGGATGATAAATACAAGATATATATAAGCGCACTTACTCAGCTCAATATTGATGAACACAGCAGGATATCCACAACAGATACGAGATTGCTCAGAAGAATAGTAAGGGATAATAATTTCAGAGGCTTCAGCGCAAAGAGTACGATAGATATGTGGCATAAGGTACTGGAAGGAGAAAATAAGAATATATTCCCTTATCAGGAGCAGGCAGACGCCATGTTTAATTCGGCTCTTATATATGAGCTTGGAGTCCTTAAAACCTATGCTGAACCGCTGCTTTTCAGCATTGAACCCTCGGAAAGCGGATATATGGAGGCAAAGAGACTTCTGAACTTCCTGAACAGCTTTCTGAACATACCTGCCGTAAATATACCGCCTAACTCTCTTATAAGAGAATTTATAGGCGGAAGCTGCTTTAATGTATAAATATAAAAACCCCTTTTGAGATTCGATCTCAAAAGGGGCGTTTTAATCTACTCTTTTGATCTTATTCACTTCATCTTCGGAGGGATTCATATATGCAGTCTGATTTGTTTCGTATATTACCATACCCGGCTTTGCGCCATTGGGCTTTTTGACATTACGTTTTTCAGTATAATCAACAGGCACCATAGTGGAATTTCTTGCCTTGCTGAAATAGGCAGAGAGAAGGGCAGCCTCGTTAAGTGTGCTGTTTGGTATTTTTTTACCATTGCTTACCACTATAACGTGAGATCCGGGAATTATCTTGGTATGGAACCACATATCACTCGGTCTTGCAAATTTAAGAGTAAGCTCATCATTTTGCACATTGTTTTTGCCTACATATATATCATAGCCGTCGGAAGAAATGAAATGCATGGGGCTTGATTTCTTCTTAGATGTTCTTCCGTTTTTATTTTTAATCTTTTTTATATAGCCTTCTTCTCTTAATTCCTGTCTTATTTCCCTTATATCCTGCTCATTTGCGCAGTTTCTGACAGATGTAAGCACGCCTTCAAGATAAGTCAGTTCCTCATCATTTGATTTTATTTGCTCTTGAAGTGCGTCATAAGTCCTCTTTGCTTTATTATATACTTTAAAATATTTCTGGGCGTTTTCGGCAGGCGTAAGAGAGCCGTCAAGCTCTATATCCACCGATTCTCCTCTTTCGGAATAGAAATTCACAAGGCTGACCATAGTCATTCCTTTTTTGATAGAGTAAATATTGGCGGTTATAAGCTCGCCGTAGAGCCTCAGCTCATCTCTGTTTTCAATGTTCTTAAGGGTTTGGATCTGGATATCCTTCTTTTTGACACATCGTTCAATATTCTGTGTTATAAGCTTTTTAAGATCCTGAGTCTTCTGGTTTATCCTATATGTGAGATCCTTGTATTTATAAAAATCTTCCACCAGAGAAGACATACTGTCATATTTTTCGCCATTGCCGATACTTGGCTTGATCGGAAAGAAATCCAAAATTTTGCCCTTGTCGTCCTTCATAGCCCATGGCTCAAAGTCTTCCGCTTTAATGGCATCAACAAGCTTTTCAAATGAAGCATAAAGCTTTTTCCTTTGCTCGGGCGCAAGACTTTCCATAAAGTCTGACGAGTATACGCCTGCTTCGTTACATATCTCCGTTGCCATAATAGGGCTTATGCCCGTATAATTCCGATATATAAAAGCCTGTGCGCTTATGGCGCCGTTTTCGTTTGCAAGGCGCATAAAGTTATCCCTGTCCAGCATAAGCGTATTTATTTTATCCTGAGCGGGAGGTGTTTCGTATTTCTTACCCGGAAGCACTTCTCGTACCGAGCTTTTGTCATGAGTGATATGCTTTATGCAATCCAATATAGTACCGTCGGCGTCAGTCAATATTATGTTGCTGTGTCTACCCATTATTTCAATAATAAGTGTTTTTACGGAATAATCTCCCATTTCGTTAAGAGATTCTATATATATATTTACTATCCTGTCAAAATTATGCTGCTTTATATCTATAATTTTACCGCTTTGCAAGTGTTTTCTCATAACCATGCAAAAAAGCGGTGGAGAAAGAGGGTTGTCCTTATTTATATTCGTAAAGTGAAACTTGGGATTAGAGGGATTGGCAGTGACCAAAAGCTTATAGCTTTCGCCGAAGCTCCTTATACCAAGTATTATTTCATCGCTTTCGGGCTGATATATCTTATCTATCCTTCCGCCTAAGACCTTGTTTTTTATTTCGGAAATAAGCGCAGATATCGTAACACCGTCAAATGCCATATTAAGCACCTCCATAAGTGTATATTATATCAAAATAAAAAATAATTTTCAATATAAAAAATGGACTGATCATTGATCAGCCCATAATATATCAGTATTAATCGACCTTGACCTTGGTAGTCCAGCCCATATCGTCGTGGATCTTGCCCCACTGTATGCCTGTAAGCGTGTCATAAAGCTTCTGAGTGACCTCGCCGATCTTTCCGTCGTTGATAATGCATACATCATCTTCATAACGAAGCTCGCCAACGGGAGATATAACTGCGGCAGTACCTGTGCCGAATACTTCCTCAAGCTTGCCTTCCTTTGAAGCCTTTATAATATCCACTATCGCAAGTCTGTCCTCGGATACCTTATAACCCCACTTTTCAAGAAGCTCTATACAAGACATTCTTGTAATACCGGGGAGAACTGTGCCTACCGTAGGAGCAGTATATATAACGCCGTCTATTTTAAAGAAGCAGTTCATAGAGCCGACCTCTTCAACATACTTTCTCTCAACGCCGTCAAGCCACAATACCTGCTCATAGCCCAGATCATGACCCTTTACCTGAGCAGCCAATGAAGCGGCATAGTTTCCGCCGCATTTTGTAAAGCCTGTAAGACCGGGAGCTGCTCTAACATATTCATCCTCTACATATATCTTAACGGGATTGATGCCTGTTGAATAATATGCGCCAACAGGAGATGCAATTATAAAGAATGTATAGGTAGCGGAGGGACGAACGCCTAAATGAGGCTCCGTAGCGATCACAAAGGGTCTGAGATAAAGAGATGTTCCCTCGGCTGAGGGTACCCAATCCTTTTCTACTGAAACAAGAGCCTTGCAAGCCTGTACAAAGTCCTCAACGGGAAGGGCAGGTATACACATTCTCTTATTGGTATTCTGCATTCTGGCTGCATTCTTTTCGGGTCTGAAAAGCTGGATATCTCCGCTTGGAGTTCTGTAAGCCTTTAAGCCCTCAAAGGATTCCTGCGCATAGTGAAGGACCATGGCAGCGGGATCAAGTGAAATAGGACCATAAGGTACTATCCTTGCATCATGCCAGCCCTTGCCCTCGGTGTAGTCCATAGCAAACATATTATCTGTGTAGTAAATGCCAAAGCCGAGATTATTCTGGTCAGGCTTTTTCTTTGGATTTTTTGTTAAATCGTATTTAATATCAAGCATTTTTATCCTTCTTTCTTGTAGAAAATTATATATGTTAAGTATAAGTCTTTTTAACTTAAATTTCAATAGCTTTTTGTGAATATTTATTTAATTTATAATGAGAGAAGCTCTATGCCTTTCTTTATTCTTGCTATGGAATCCTCCTTGCCAAGAAGTTCGGCAAGCTCGCTTGCTCCGCAGGGAGATGTGGGCTTGCCTGAAAGGGCAGTCCTTACAGGCCAGAACATTTGACCGTTCTTGATACCCATTTCCTGTATAACATTGAGCATAGAATCGTATATGGTACTGTTGTCCCATTGAGTTATATTCTCAAGTACGGGAAGTATCCTTTTAAGATGCTCAAGACACATTTCCTTTGTTGTTTTCATTTTCTTGTGTACATACAGGTCTGTTGAATATTGAGGCAGTTCATCTATAAAATCGACCATCTCCGCTATATCCTTAGAGGTACCGATTCTTGACTGAACATATCCTGCGACCTTTTTCAAATCTATATCTTTGCGCTTTACTGCCGATATAAGCTCAGGCTCCGCCCAATTATAGAAGCTGTCGGCATCCATTTTCTTTATATATTCTCCGTTCATCCATGTAAGCTTGTCTATGTCAAATATAGAAGGGGATTTGGATAGACCCTTTACATCAAATTCCTGTATAAGCTCTTCCATGGTAAAAATTTCTTTGTTTACGGAAGGAGACCAGCCCAGAAGGGCAATATAGTTTACGATAGCCTCGGGAAGATAGCCCTTTGCTATAAGATCCTGGAAAGAAGCATCGCCGTTTCTTTTGGAAAGCTTATTGTGCTTGTCCTTCATAACGGCAGGAAGATGTACATAGGTAGGTATTTCCCAGCCAAACGCTTCATAAAGCAAATTGTACTTAGGCGTTGAAGAAAGGTATTCGGCGCCTCTTACAACATGAGTAATATTCATTTTGTGATCGTCTATTACATTTGCAAAATTATAGGTAGGATAGCCGTCGGCTTTGATCAGTATCTGATCTTCCATTTCTTCATTTTCAACTGTAATATCGCCATAAACAACATCATGAAATGTAGTTGAACCGTCCTTAATTTTTTGCCTTATAACATAGGGAACGCCGTTTTTAAGATTTTCCTCTATTTCTTCCTTTGAAAGTGAAAGACAGTGTCTGTCATATTTGGCAACCGCTTCATGGCTTGTTTCTACCTTAAGCGATTCAAGTCTTTCCTTTGTACAGAAGCAATAATATGCCTCGCCTTTATCTATAAGCTGCTTTGCATAGTCAATATAATCGTTTTTACGCTCGCTTTGTACATAAGGACCGTAGGGACCTCCTATGTCGGGACCTTCGTCATGAGGCATATGCGCCATTTCGAGAGTTTTGTATATTACATCCGTGGCGCCCTCAACATAGCGCTCTCTGTCCGTATCCTCTATTCTCAGTATAAATTTACCGCCCTGTGATTTTGCAATAAGGAATTCGTAAAGGGCTGTTCTCAGATTGCCTATATGCATATATCCTGTTGGGCTTGGTGCAAATCTTGTTCTAATCATTTTTTTATTCTCCTTCGGTGCTATCTAATTCAAGTGCTGTTTGTAAGCTGAGCTTTAAAGGCGCCATACTCCTCTGTATCTCTTCGTTTACGGAATAATTGACATTTCCTTTGACCTCTTCTGACAATATATAGTCGCTTGCATTTGTCAGCATTGCCAGAGCAATATTGGCTTTTGTTCTCACATTATCGTATTTTGCTATATTTTCAACATAATCATTAATGGAAAGCATTGCCGCATCCGATGCATTGATCCTTATATAATCCTCTGTACACATATTGACCGCATCATCTACAAGAGATAATATTTCTTCATTATTGCGATCCACTATTGTTTTATTATAGCTTAAATTGATACGAGCCAATATCAAGGATATAATTATTATAAAGGCAAGTATGCCCATAATTACGTAAGCGATAAAAGCATATTTATTCTTCATATTGCACCTCTTATTTATTCATAGTAATTAAGCGCCGCAAGGGTATCGGATATCTTTTTTCCGACTATTTCGGCTCCTTGCTTGCTAAAGCCTCTGTTATTTATAAAATTAGCCGGAATATTTCCTGCTGCGATCAAGGGCTTATCTTCCTCGTTGATAGATACCTGATATTCCTTTTGAGCATCGTTGTACAAATAGCTGTATAAATTAAGGAATTTATTGCCAAAGGCTGCCGCAAGGGCTTCGTTGATATTTTTGATCTTTTCCACATTTCCTGTTATGGGACCTACTATAAGGTATTTGTCCGTATCCAAGAAATCTGCCATTTTTTTGTATATTTCCACTGTTTTTGCGCTGTCTGCAAGATTTTTTTCATTGCCTATAAAAAATACCGTAATATCATTTGTCCTAAGCTCCATGGCCTTTGTGACAACAGGCGTCGGTTCAAGCACTATCTGCTCAAAACCGCTGGAGCTTCTTGTAAATTTATAGGTACCGTAAAAGTTTGATATAATACCTTCGATACCATCTATTTTACATGGATTGAAGCCTGCGTTTTTATCAAAGTCTATATCCGGTATATTTCCGTAGGCATTTGATATGGCTATCTCTCTATAAGCCATTTTTGCAGGTATGTCCATTGGGGCAACATAGAGAGGTAGTCCGCCCTGTCTGGCAGCTATATCTTCAAGAGAGCCTTCGCCTATGCCTAAATTATAGCATAGCCTTACGGCATTTTTTGACAGATATGCAACATAGGAAGGAGATGTATAATCTGAAGCTATCGTGTATGAATCTCCCCAACAGGAAATAGGTGTGGGACCGTCCGGATCCGAAGGTGTGTTTTCCATATTGGGAGTCTGAACTTCTCCATAAACATTTTTATTAAAATCGCTTTCATGAGAAAATTCCGTATAATCATCGGGAGTTATCTTTTCAGGCGCCTCTTCCTTAAATACAAATCTCAATATACAAAGCACCACAACTGCCATCAATACAATAGCGGTAAGAAAAATAACTATTTTTTCCGGTATGTTTGAGTTTTCGTTATAATTTCTCCCGGAATTGCCTTTTTTTCCAAAGCCAAACATATTACAACCTCACTTTATAAAATTATTATAAATATTTTACAACAAATATGAATGAATGTCAATTTTATAAAAATAAATACACGGATCTCACATAATAAATCAAAAAGCCTGATCGAACAGGCTTTAAATCAATCTACATATGTAGTAAGAGTACCTATATTTTCAATTACGCACTCTATAACATCGCCTTTTTTAAGAAACTTGGGAGGTTTAAAGCCCATTCCCGCTCCCGCAGGCGTTCCCATGGCTATTATTGTTCCTGCCTTTAAAGTCATACCTTGTGAAAGCTCGGATATAACATGGGGTATGTCGAATATGAGCAGATCCGTGGTGCTGTTTTGTCTTAATTCGCCGTTTACAAAGGATTTAATAGATAAAACAGGGGGTCTGTGGAATTCATCCTCTGTTACTATACATGGACCCAGAGGGGCAAATCCGTCAAGGCTTTTGCCAAAATACCACTGCTTATGCCGTGTTTGCAAATTTCTGGCGCTGATATCATTCATTATGGTATAGCCGAATACATGATCGAATGCCTTTTCTTTAGGAACATTTTTTGCATCCTTTCCGATGATAACTGCCAGCTCGCACTCATAGTCAAGACTGTCTACAATATTTTTATAGTCGTGAAGTATACCCTTGTCTGGCAAACACTCGTTTACTCTTTTGGAAAAATAAACGGCATAGGGTCTGTCCCCGCCAAACGCTTCCTTTTTATAGCGAGCGGATTCCACTGCGTGTTCAAGAAAATTGATACCCAAGCAAATAATATCCTGCCTCGGCTCAAGAATAGGGGCAAGTATTTCGGCTTCCTGTATGGCAACGGGATTTCCTGCCATTGCTATAAGCTTTTCTATACCGCTCTGTGACATTATAAGCTCATTCATGGAAGAAAAGGGCAGAGGATATATATATCTATCTGTGATCGCTCCCACATATGTTTTGTTAAGATGAATATAAGTAACCAGTTTCATATTGAAAATACCCCCTATATGAATAACTATGCAATTAAAGTATAGCATAGGTGTATAAAAAATAAAAGACTGAAAAAATTTTCGTAAAAAACTCGAACAAACATTTGACAAACAAACAAATGTATGGTATAATACACTTAAATCAAATGAAATATACTTAATTTTCATTTATTTAATTGATCTAAATTACGAACATATTATCGCATTGGAGGTATTTATATGAATTTAAAAAAATTTTGTATCAGATTATTATTTGTTATAACGGCTGCTACGGCAATGTTTTGCATAAATTTTTTCATTAGCTGGAGCGGAAATGTGGAGTTTAACAGTATGCTGAACGCTACAATGCCGTTTATGGGCATAGCCTCTGTTTGCTGGCTTGTTTTTGGAATGACGGCTGACAGAATAAAAAGGGAAAGCCTTGTCAAGCGTGAAACAGCAAGAAAAGGTACTTTGCGCAGAAAAAACAATGTTATTTATCTTGACAGTCTCATAGCATTGGGATATTATAAAAAAGCATGTTAGGATACACCAAAAAATGAAACTGCTGCATTTATTTTCTGCCTTTAACGAGGCAAAGAATATCATATTAGTTATACAACAAGAGACTGTTGATGCGGCAGTCTCATTTTTATTTAAACTGTTGACAAATCAAAGGATTTAATTTATATTTATTATTAAATAAAACTTATGAGAGGTGCATATTTATGAAAATTGCTTTGATCAATGAGAACAGTCAGGCTGCAAAGAACGAACTTATATGTTCTACGCTTAAAAGCGTTGTTGAGCCTAAGGGACATACGGTATTTAACTACGGAATGTATTCGGCAGACGATAAGGCTCAGATTACATATGTTCAGTGCGGTATACTTGCGGCAATTCTCCTTAACTCAGGCGCAGCAGACTTTGTTGTTACAGGCTGCGGCACAGGGGAGGGCGCAATGCTTGCATGCAACAGCTTTCCGGGAGTTCTTTGCGGACATATTGTAGATCCCTCAGACGGATATATGTTTGCTCAGATAAACGACGGCAACTGTGCAGCATTTCCGTTTGCAAAAGGCTTTGGCTGGGGCGCAGAATTAAATCTTAAGTATACATTTGAACAGCTTTTCTCAGGAGAAAGCGGACAGGGCTATCCAAAGGAAAGAGTAGTTCCCGAACAGAGAAATAAGAAAATACTTGATGAGGTCAAAAAAATAACTCATACCGACATGCTTACAATACTTAAGACTATTGATCAAGATCTGCTTAAGGGCGCTGTAAGCGGCGAAAAGTTTTCCGAATATTTCTTTGCAAACTGCAAAGATGACTCTATTGCCGATTATATAAAAAGTATACTTGCATAAAATATAAAACGTAAAAGGCACTATATGAAATAGTGCCTTTTACGTATCGATAAAATCGACACGCTTGAGAGAAATGCCTAAAGGCATAGTATTTAAGCGGTTTTTAGTAATTTTAAAAGAATAGGGGACAGCAACAACTATTCGCAAAAGGATAGTTTTGCGAATAGTTAGGGTTAATATTAGGCTTCTTTTTATATTACAGCCTCTTTTCTATAATATATAAGAACTATAAATATAACGATATATTTATCAGAACAAGGTCAGTTGATCCGTATCCCTTATTCCGTCTACAATGCCGGTATCCTTTAATAGCTGTATCAGTTTTTTACCAAGGTTCGTTCTTGCAGACATATCTTCAAGAGTTTTAAACTCTCCCCTGGTTCTTGCAGTCGCTATGGATTCTGCTGCGTTAAGTCCAAGACCTTCTATTGTACACAGAGGCGGCAAAAGTACTTCTTCGCCGTTCTCATCTTTGACCACCTTGAACTTTGTCGTATCAGATTTATATATATCTATGGTCGTGAATTTATAGCCTCTAACGTACATTTCAATAACAATTTTCATAAGGTCTGCCACAGCCTTATCCTTATCGGAGGCTTTATTTCCCATTTCCATTATTTCATCAAATTTTTTCTGGGCTTTTTCAAGTCCGAAGCACATATATTCATAGCTGAAAGTCTCATACTTAACCGAAAAATGACCTGCATAAAAAGCTAACGGATAGTTTATTTTAAAGTAACCTATTCTGAACGTATTTGTACAGTATGCCACTGCATGACCCTTTGGGAACATATATTTTATCTTTTTGCAGCTATTTATATACCAATCGGGTACATTATGCTCCCTCATAAGCTTTTCTTCATCTGTCGTAAGTCCCCGTCCTTTTCTTACATGCTCCATTATGCTGAAAGAATCGGCATCGGGTACATTATGCAGCATAAGATATACCATTATATCATCTCTTGTAGGTATGACCTCATTCAAGGTACATATACCGTCTTTTATGAGTTCCTGGGCGTTTCCGTTCCATACATCGGTACCGTGAGAAAGCCCCGATATCTTTACAAGACCCGAAAATGTTGTGGGCTTTGTTTCCAACAGCATTCCTATTACAAAGTTTGTGCCAAATTCAGGAAGTCCCAGCGTACCTGTCTTACAGTGTATCTGCTCCTCTGTAACGCCAAGAGCCTGAGGACTTGTGAACAAGGACATGGTTGCCTTATCGTTCATAGGTACATCAAGAGGATCGAAGCCTGTTATATCCTTGTACATTTTCAATATTGTAGGCACATCATGACCAAGCATATCCAGTTTAAGCAAGCTGGAATCTATTGAATGATAATCAAAATGCGTTGTTGTTACTCCTGAGTTTACTTTATTTGCAGGATGCTGAATAGGACAGAAATTATGTATATCGGTATAATCAGGTACAATTACAAGTCCTCCCGGATGCTGTCCCGTTGAGCGTTTTACGCCTACGCAGCCTTCAACAAGACGCAGTATCTCGCAGGTTTTCATTGCAATGCCCTTTTGTTCGCAGTATTTAAGCACATAACCGAAAACAGTCCTGTCCTGCAGTGTTGATATTGTACCTGCTTTGTATACGTTACCGCCCTCGAACAAAGTTTCGCAGTATTTATGAGCTCTTGTCTGATCCTCTCCCGAAAAATTAAGATCTATATCGGGTTCCTTATCTCCCTTAAAGCCAAGGAAGGTCTCAAAGGGTATTGCCTGTCCGTTTTTATTCATTTCAGTTCCGCATATGGGACATTTCTTGTCAGGTAGGTCAAAGCCCGAATTACCCGCTACCTTCTGCACCTCTTCCGACGTGAAATCGGAGTATTTGCATTTGGGACATACATAATGGGGATCAAGGGGATTTACCTCTGTTATTCCTGCCATTGTAGCCGCAAAGGAGCTGCCTACGGAGCCTCTTGAACCTACTATATATCCATGGTCGTTTGAATCTTTTACAAGCTTTTGAGCTATTATATACAATACGGCATATCCGTTGCCTATTATAGAATCAAGCTCCCTGTTGAGCCTTGTCGCAATATTTTCCGGCAAGGGATCGCCATAAATGTCTTTAGCATTTTTAATAGTCATTTCTCTGAGATCTTCATCCGAACCTGGTATCTTGGGAGGACATTTCTGATTAAGTATAGGTATGATACCGTCATCGATCATATCTGCTACAAGGTTAGTGTTTGTAACAACTATTTCATATGCCTTTCCCTTGTCAAGATATGAGAATTCATTCAGCATTTCTTCGGTTGTCCTAAAATACAAGGGCGCCTGGTTTTCACAGTCTTCAAGCTTATAGCCTTCTCCTATCTGCACTATCCTTCTGAATTCAGCGCATTCCGGGTCTATAAAATGCACATCGCCCGTTGCAACTACCGGCTTGTGATATTTATCTCCAAGCGCAATTATCCTCTTGTTGATATCAATAAGATCCTGTTCGCTTTTTACAGATTTACCGTTCCTGCTCTTATTGTTTATCATAAATCTGTTGTTGCCTATTGGCTGTACTTCAAGATAATCATAAAAATCGACAATCTCTTTTATATCCTCCTCAGGGGCGTCATTATACACTGCCTCATACAGATCTCCTGCTTCACAGGCTGAACCCAGTATAAGATTATCTCTGTATTTAAGTATTTCCGACTTCGGGAAATGCGGTCTGCCACCCTTTGTGCTGAAATATTTGGTATGGGCAGCAGATACGAGCTGATATAGATTTTTTAATCCCATTTGATTTTTGGCAAATATAATAATGTGGTATCTCTTGGGAATTTTGGATTTATCAATAGAATCTACGCCTGCCGCATTAATATCATCAACAGAGTTAATGCCCTTTTCTTCCAGTTTTTTAATAAATTCAATAAAACACAGGGCAGTTGCCTCAGCATCATGCACGGCTCTGTGATGATTTTCAAGAGATACGCCAAGTTCGATACATACCGTATCCAGTTTAAAATTAGACAAGGTAGGTAAAAGCATTCTTGCCAAGCCTACGGTATCTATAACGGTATTATCCATGCCATAGCCCTTCTCTGTCGCATATCTTCTTATAAAGGCGGTATCGAATGAAGCATTGTGAGCTACCAGTATGCTGCCTTCTATAAACTTCATAAATTCGGGAAGTATTTCATCCTCAACAGGGGAATTTTCAACTGTTTCATTATATATTCCGGTAAGTCTTGATATCTTTGGTTCAATAGGCTGTTGGGGATCAACAAATGTGGAGAACCTGTCCGTTATTTTTCCGCCTGTAATTTTAACGGCTCCTATTTCTATTATTTTATCCCTTTTTTTATCAAGACCTGTTGTTTCAAGATCAAACACCACATATGTACTGTCCAATTTCTGACCGTGGGAATTCTTTACAATAGCGCCGATATCGTTTACAAGGTATCCTTCGCAGCCGTAAAGAGGCTTAATATCCTTGCCTGCTATTGCTTTCATAACATCGGGAAAGGCTTGTACAACACCGTGATCGGTAAATGCGATCGCCTTATGCCCCCAGTAAATGGCACGATCTATATATTCCGATGCAGTAGTTATGCCATCCATCATGCTCATATTGGTATGAAGATGAAGCTCCACACGTTTTTCGGGGGCATCGTCTTTCTTGATCTCAGGGGCTTTGCCTTCATTGACGGCGCTTATTATAAGTACCTGTTCGCCTTTTTCAAATTGATCCGCTTCGATCCTGCCCTTTACCTTTATATAAATCGGCTTTTTCCCTTTGCTTAGCAATTTTTTGTATGTTTCGTAATCATCAGGCTCCATAAAGGCTTTTATAAATATGGAATCGGTGCCGTCTGTGATTGCCGATCTTACAATTAATTTTCCGTTTCTTGTTTCTTTTGTTTCCGCTTCAATATATACCCTGCCCTCTATGACAACAGATGTTGCTTCGGAATAGTAGGCTTCTTTTATGGAAATAGGCTCTTCATCAATAGCCGCAAGAGACGGCGCAGACATATTTCCTCGCCTGCGAGGTTTGAATTTGCTGTATGATATGGCAGGTGTTCCAATGGCTGTACTATTGTCAGAGCTATTATTTTCTGCGGCTCTTTCCATATACATCTTATTTCGTCCGGCAAGTATTTTATTGTTATTTTCCTGTTGCTTTTTATCTATGGCTTTATTTATAAAAACAACTTTTACGTTTATATTAAGTCTGCTGTTAAGAGCTCTGCTTATTTTTTTATCTATATTGAAAGCTTCAAAGAAAAAGGCATTATTGTTGTCAACATATATCTCAAGAATATCATTGTTCAGTTTCCAGTCGGCATTTTTAAATGAAAAATAACATATCCTATTGACATTTTTTACAATATCCCCAAGCTTATCCCAATACAAGGCTATTTTTTCATTATCATCAGAATCCATAATATATGAAATATGCGCTTTAACATTGTCTATGCTAGGGAAGTTTTCTATAATATCATCCTCCAGATCGGGTATACAGCTTTCGTCTATAAGCTGTTCCGAAGATAAAAATACCTCCATAGACTTGTTTTCGGTATGGACCTTGATATCGTTTACAAACGTATTTTTTAAATTAGTTTTAACATTGGCTGAAAGTGATATTTTTTCAAATGCCTTGTTAAACTCTACATTTTTCATTTAACTCACACCAATCTAAAGCTTGTCGATCTCCTCCATAAGAGCATCGAGCAGTTGACTTTCGGGCAGCTTTTTAAGTATTTCGCCTTTTTTAAATATAAGACCGTAGCCCTTTCCTCCGGCTATTCCTATATCTGCCTCCCGTGCCTCTCCGGGACCGTTTACGGCGCAGCCCATAACGGCTACCTTTATATCCTTATTTATATTTCTGCACCTTTCTTCCACCATATTTGCAAGACCGATCAAATCGATACACGTTCTTCCGCAGGTGGGACAGGATACGAATTCTATACCGAATTTTCTTAAACCAAGGGATTTAAGTATTTCCTTTGCCACCTTTACCTCGTCAACAGGCTTGCCTGTAAGAGAAACTCTTATTGTATCGCCGATACCCATAGCAAGTATTGCGCCTATGCCTACGGAGGATTTTATTGTTCCGCTCCATTCTGTTCCCGCTTCTGTTATACCCAAATGGATAGGATAGTCCACAGACTGTGAAAGAAGTGAATAGGTCTCCAATGAAAACGGCACATTTGAAGCTTTTATGGATATAACTATATCATGAAAATCATATTTTTCGAGTATCCTTACATGTCCCAAAGCGCTTTCCACAAGACCTTCTGGAGTCACCTCGCCGTATTTTTCAAGTATGCTTTTTTCAAGAGAGCCTGAATTAACGCCTATCCTTATAGGTATTCTCCTTTTTTTTGCAGCGTCAACAACAGCCTTTACTCTATCCTCTCCTCCGATATTTCCGGGGTTTATTCTGAGCTTATCAACGCCGTTTTCAATTGCCTTTAAAGCAAGCCTGTAATCAAAATGTATATCGGCAACAAGAGGAATATTTATCCGATTTCTTATATCCTTTATAGCCTCGGCGGCTTCCATATCGGGAACGGCAACTCTTATTATCTCGCAGCCCTCTTTTTCCAATTCCTTTATCTGCGCCACAGTTGCCTTTACATCGGATGTTTTAGTATTGCACATAGACTGTATCGCAATAGGATTATCGCCTCCTATAAGCACGCCGCCTATATTCACAACTTGTGTTTTTTTTCTTTGTATCATTTGTACCACCTCTAAATCAATTTAAGTACATCGTTAAATGCTATATATATTCCCAATGCCATAAGAAAAACAAAGCCCAAAAAGTGTATAAGACCTTCTATGTTTGCAGGCACTGTTTTGCCTGTTATAAGCTCTACAAAAGCTATAACTATACGACCGCCGTCTATTGCTGGCAAGGGGAAAAGATTTATAACGCCTAAATTTGCGCTTAAAAGCGCCGTAAGATTGAGCATTGAGAAAAAAACAGCCCAGCCGCTTACTTTAACGGTCTCGTTATATACCTGGCCTACGGCGGATGTGATACCTATGGGACCCGACATTTGCGTAATGGCTATCTTGCTTGTTACAAGCTCCAGAAAAGAATATACAGTTATTTTTACAATACTTATCATACTGAAAAATCCATAGGATATATATTCGCCAAAATTGCCCTTCTCTAGCATATCATTATTATCAAGCTCCATAATATCAAAATAGGGAGCCTTTATATTCAGTGAAAAGCCAAAAAGTATCCTTTTTTCTTTTTCATCATATCTGGGAGTAATATTGAGATCGATTTTTTTATTATCTCTTTTGACCGTAACTGTAAAGCCGTCGTTATCGCTTTTTGATGTATAGAAATTAAAATCGTTTCTGTTGTGTACGCTGTGTCCGTCTATGGCTGTAATAATATCTCCCACTTGAACGCCTGCCTCGGCAGCGGGAGAATCCATATTAACGGATGTGACCTCCGTAGTGAGCATATACGAACATAAAGCGATAGCTGTCATAGCAATAAATGCCAATACAAAATTCATAAGAGGACCTGCAAAACATATTGCTATCCTCTGCAAGGGACTTGTATCGTTAAAGGATATAACGTCGTCTCTTTCCGTAATCTCCTCCGCCATTCTGCAAAAGCCGCCTAATGGCAGTATTCTTATGTTGTACTGAGTATCTCCCTTTTTGAAACCCCAGAGTTTGGGCCCCATTCCCACGGAAAATTCCTCAATAAGAACATTGCATTTTTTGGCGACCCAGAAATGACCCGCTTCGTGTATTACAACAATGACCGTGAAAATCAATAGGGTTAAAACAATTGACAATTAATTCACCTCTAAGTTTTCGGCATATTCTCTTGCCCATTTATCAGCCGCAAGAACATCCTCTAAATTATAATCATACTTAACATTATATGCATCCATTGTTTTTTCTATAAGCTTAGGAATATCCAAAAATCCGATTTTCTTATCTATGAACTTGGCTACGGCTATTTCATTTGCCGCATTTAATACGGCAGGCATGGTACCGCCTGTTCTTATAGCTCTGTAAGCTAGTTCCAGACAGGGGAATCTATCGTTATGAGGTCGTTCAAAGGTCAGATCGTTTCGTTCAAAGAAATCTATTTTGGGGAATGAATTTTTGACCCTCTTGGGATAAGTCAGAGCATACTGTATGGGTACCCTCATGTCGGGTTCTCCCAGCTCTGCTATAACTGCGCCGTCCTCGTAGCCTACCATTGAATGCACTATGCTCTGAGGATGCACAAGCACCTGTATTTGATCCAGCTCAACATTAAAGAGCCATTTTGCTTCAATCACTTCAAGCCCTTTGTTCATAAGCGTAGCAGAATCTATGGTAATTTTTTTACCCATATCCCAGTTGGGATGTCTGAGGGCGTCATCCACCGTGACCTTTGAAACGTCCTTGTATGTTCTGAAGGGACCGCCTGATGCAGTCAAAAATATTTTTGCTATTTTGTTTCCTTTATTACCCTGCAGGGACTGGAATATAGCTGAGTGTTCGCTGTCAACAGGGTACATATTGACGCCGTTTTCATCTATAAGCTTCATTACAAGCTCTCCCGAGGTAACAAGTGTCTCTTTGTTTGCAAGAGCAATATTCTTTTTGGACTTAATTGCCTCAATAGTTGGCACAAGACCGATATTACCCACTACGGAATTTACTACCGTATCGGCTTTAGGGTATGTGGAAACGGCAATAAGCCCTTCCATACCCGTATAGACCTTTACAGGCAGATCTGCAACCATTTTTTTGAACTCTTCGGCTTTTTCATTGTCCATAACGCATATGATCTCAGGCTTAAATTCTCTGACCTGTTTTTCAAGCAGATCTATTCTTTTGTTTGTACTCATAGCCCATACTCTTATACCGCCTATATCCCTTATCACTTCAAGGGTCTGTGTGCCGATAGAGCCTGTTGAACCAAGTATTGCAATATTTTCAGTCAAAATAAACACTCCTTAAGCCATAATAAGCATAACAATATAAACAAGAGGCAGTGTAAAAAGCACAGAATCGAATCTGTCCAAAACTCCGCCATGTCCGGGCATAATATTGCCATAGTCTTTTATGCCCGTGTATCTCTTTATGGCAGATGCCGCCAGATCGCCAAACTGCCCGAATACGGAGCCTACCGCTCCTGCCGCCGCAAACAAAGGTATAAATTTAATGTCAAGAAAAAAGTATTTGCAGCATATGACCGCATAGATAGCCGAGATCACTGCCGTTGTTATTATGCCGCCAATTGCGCCTTCCACCGACTTATGAGGACTAAGCTCAGGCGTAAATTTATGTTTGCCCAAAACCGAACCCACAAAGTATGCACCCGTATCGCTTGCAAAGGCAAATATAAAGGGCAGCCAGGCAAACATAGTTGAAAAATCCCGTATCCTGCATATAAGACTGAGCATTACACCTATGTAAAAAAATCCGAATATCGTGATCGCTCCGTCATTGATATTGTTTGTTCTGTGAAATACCACCAATATCATCATTATCAGAAGAACCGCAATATATATAAATATATTTGAAGACAAATATACATTCTCAACAAACGTAATAATAAAATATATTATTTCAAGCAAAAAGCCAACCAAATGTACAAGCTTAAGTCTGCCTGAGACCGCTCTGTACAGCTCGAACATACCTATCAATGATACGATGAGCGTAACGATCTTAAGCGGCAGCCCGCCCACAATTATGAAAAACAACAGTAAGGGTATCCCAACCATTGCAGATATAATTCTGATAATCATTTCCGTTTAACCTCGTTCCTTCCGCCAAATCGTCTGTCACGGCTTTGATAAGCCTCGATGGCGGTCTTTAAATCATCTATTGTAAAATCGGGCCACAGCTTATCTGTAATATAGTATTCCGAATAAGCGCTCTGCCATAAAAGGAAATTGCTCGTTCTCATCTCTCCGCTTGTCCTTATTATAAGCTCCGGATCAGGCGTTCCTGCGCTGTCAAGATGATCGGATATAAGCTCTTCCGTTATATCGGATACATTTAATTTGCCGTCATTGACCTCACGGGCTATTTTTTGGACAGCTCTTTTTATTTCATCTCTGCTGCCGTAATTCATGGCTATTGTAAGATGAATGCCCGTTCTGTCCTTTGATACTTCCTTAAGCCTTGCTATATCCTTTTGAAGATCCTCTGAGAGAGCCGAAAGTTCGCCTATTGAATCCACTCTGAAGTCGCTGTTGGCATAATCTCTAAAATACTTGTTTATGTATTCTCTCAGTATTCCCATTATACCGCTGACTTCTTCCTCGGTCCTTTTCCAGTTTTCGGTAGAAAAGGCGTATACGGTAATATGCTCAACACCTAAGCCTTTTGCATCGTTTAAAAGCTTATCCAGCGTCTTTGCACCCTGCTGATGCCCCATTACTCTCGGAAGATGTTTTTTCTTAGCCCATCGCCCGTTACCGTCCATTATTATTCCTATATGCTTAGGCACTGAGTTTGCCATAATATCCCTCATTTCTCATTACCGCAAATAAGTCTGACACAAAAATGCCAGACTTATTATTCAGATTATTTAGATCGACATTATCTCTTTGCTTTTTGTTTCAATAGCCTTGTCAATTTCTTTTGTGAATTTATCAGTAAGCTTCTGGATCTCTTCTTCAAGGTCATCTAATTCGTCCTCTGTGATCTCGCTTTTCTTTTCAAGCTTTTTTACAAAGTCCATAGCGTCACGTCTTATATTTCTGATAGCGACCTTTGAACCCTCTCCCATTTTCTTAACATCTTTTGTAAGAGATTTTCTTCTTTCCTCTGTAAGCTCCGGAAATACAAGCCTTATAACATTGCCGTCATTATTGGGATTAATGCCTATATCCGCTTTGTTGATACCCTTTTCAACGGCTTTAATTGTTGACTTATCAAAGGGCTGTACCATAAGCACTCTTGCTTCGGGAACCGAAATATTTGCCACTTGATTAAGGGGCATTTCCATACCGTAGCACTCTACGACCACCTTGTCAAGCACATGAGTATTTGCTCTGCCCGCTCTTATGCCAAGCAGCTCATTAGTTAAATTTTTTACAGTCTTGCCCATTTTTTCCTCATAGACTTTAGTATGTTCAGACATAAATAATACCTCCTTGTTTAACTTATATTTATTTTATACGGTAACAGTTGTACCGATTTTTTCGCCGTTAGCGGCTTTTATAATACAATTTTCTTCAGCCAAACCGAATAATATCACAGGTATTTTATTTTCATAGCAGAGATTTGCCGCAGCTATATCTATAACTCCCAAATTCTTTTCCACTATATCCTTGCACTCTATCACATCATATTTTCTGGCATATGGATTTACGGCAGGATCGCTGTCGTAAACGCCGTCTACAGCTTTTGCAAAAAGTATCGCATCGGCGCCAAGCTCACAGGCTCTCAAAGCGGTGACCGTATCCGTTGAGAAAAACGGGTGACCTATACCTGCGGCAAATATTACCAATTTGCCCTTTTTCAAAAGCTTGTTTGCCCTATCCTTTGAAAATTCCGTCGTAAATGTGCCAATTTTAATAGGCGTCATTACAACGGCATCTATGCCCTTTTGCCTGCAACAATCGGCAAAATACATGGCGTTCATAACTGTGGCAAGCATACCTATTTTATCAGCCGTTACTCTGTCCATATCGGGATTGGCGCTTCTGCCTCTCCAGAAATTGCCGCCGCCTATTACAAGAGCTGTCTTTGTACCGGCAGATATAACGGTTTTGATCTGATCTATTATGGAAAATATAAAATCGTTGTTGAAGCTTCCGTGGGTATTTCCCGCAAGGGCTTCGCCGCTTAATTTAAGTACTACTTTGCTGTACATTTAACGCACTCCTTCCGTTGATATAATAATAACACATTTTTCCGTATTTGACTATATATTTTTTTAAAAATCAGCAAAAAAATAGCATTATATATCCAATATAATTTTGGTATAAAATGGTTGATTATCTCAAAAAAGCCTTGATTTACGGGCATACAAGCAGGATTTCAAGCTGAATTTACTACCAA
>CANQIA010000019.1 GCA_947624015.1 uncultured Clostridia bacterium | reverse complement strand
AAGGGACTGTAAAAACAGTCCCTTAAATGCATTGAAATTATTTATTATGATAGGCTTTATTGCCGAGCAGCATTACATAATTATCTTGAACAGCAGAAATAAAAAAGCCAATGACATAAGCGTACTCCATATGATCGTTAAAGGCAGCAGAATACAGCCTGCGCCTCTGAACACTTTGCCCAGAAAACACGACCCCATAATAAGGAGAATAAATATAATTACCATAAGTATTATATATATTGCCGTCATAATATTACCTCTTACTTCATTTCTATACCGATAACATTTCCGAAGTCATTGACATCCACAACGTCTGTCCTCTCTGTGCCGAAGCAATATATACGACCGTTATGCTTGAAATAATGCACGTCCTTATTATTGCTTTCGTTTATAGTGCCTATTCTCTTAAAGCCCTCGTCCATGTTAAGGTCATATACATAGCTTCCGTTAAATGTTACATCTCCCGAAGCTGCGTCCTTAATGGCAACAGGTATTATAAATCTGTTTCGCTCCTTGTCAAATTCAAAATAATCGGAATTTTCAAATAGAGCAGTGGAAATATTCTCTCCGCCCAGCTCCTGACTGTAAAGCTTTACGGTATTGTCCATGCCTTCTATACTGTATGCATTCAGTTTAAGAATATTTTCGCCGTTATCAATAGTGAGTATATGGCTCTCGTCATAGGGATATATAAGTATATTTCCCGTGGAAAGCTTAAGTATGCCCTTGCCCTCGGGATTTATGGGGTTTGAGCTGTCTATAAGATACATAGCCTGTCCCTGTTCCTCTGGAATAAGGAATATCTTGTCCTCGGTAAATATGGCTGAGCCTATGGCGGCATCGTCGGCGATCCTGTTGGCTTCGCCGCAAAGCTCCATATTGTTATTGAGTATATATATATTTGTTATGTTCTTATCGGTGCCTCTTTCGGTGTACTCTGTGGCTATGCTGAAATATCCCGAATTTTCATTCATTGAATATCTGTCCAGCACATATCCTCTTACATTTCCGCCGCCGCTTGAAACTATATTGCCGCCGGAAAGAGACATTCTGTATATATAGGTATTTTCCGTATTGTAATTGGTGTCAAAGGCTGTATATCTGCTCTTGGCAACATAGAGATTGTTTTCGGAAAGATATATATTGTCTCCGCCGCACAGATATGCTTTTACCTTTGCGCCAACGCTTATATCCGCAATATTGAGACTTGATATTATTGTATAGTCGTCGGAGCCTGTTTCGGGGAAATACTGTATATTTTCAAAGCCAAGGGTATTGGTTTGCCCGCCCATGGCAGAGTCCCTGTAGGAAGGCGGATAGAAATGACCGCCTCTCGCATTGTCAAATACCGAAAGCTGAGAAAGTATATATACATAATCTCCATGCTTTACGGTGTCCACAAGCTCTCCGTCTACGTCAAATTCTCTTTCATTTACGATATTCGCTCTGTTGCCTATATTATAAACATATATCGCAGAACATACATTATTTCTTTCGGAAGCATTTGCTGCTCCTTCTTCGGGCATAGTATCACTTGCCTCGCCTTCCTGAGTCGAAGAGGCGACCTCTTCCGAGGAGGTAGGCTCCGATACGGATCCCGCCACATCCGATGGGGTATTTTCGTCAAGGAGCCTTGTGCCTGCTGCCACAAGCGTATTGTTCTGCAAATAAAGCTTTGATATGGTAAAGCCCTTTTCCATCTCTATTTTATTGACGGCAGTATTTGACAGATAGTCCACAACGTCTATTGTATTATCCCTTCCAAAGTAAATATATTTTCCGTCATTTACTATAAGGGAGCTTTTTTCGTCTGTAATAAGCTTTACAACAGCGTCGCTCTTATTCCTATCTCTTGTTCCCACTACGGTCCCGACACGTCTTAAAAAGCCGTTCCTTCCGAGAGTATCCGTAAGCTCTTTTAAATTGCTCTCATTTGCCACATAGGGAAGGTTAGTCACCTGAGCCTTAAGGCTGTTTATAAAATCGGCGCTTTCTTCCTGTGTAAATGCCTTTTTATCTCCCGATACTATAACAAGATCGTCGTAATAGTGTATTTCCTTGTCAAATGCCTCGGCAAATACGTCAAGGGGTACATATATGGCATTTCTCTTTTTGAAAATAGTATTTTCATACTCTATGTCTTTTTCGGAAGAGCTGCTTACAAGATCGGCTTTTTTCCTGTCCATAACAAGAGCCTCGTTGTCAAGCCTTATGGCGGCGCTGCCTGAACTCTCGTCATAGGTAACGCTGGCGCCGTAAGCCGATTTAAAGAAGGAAAGAGGCGCATATGCCACCTGATTTTCTATAAGAGGGACAAGAGACGCATTGTTCTTGTCTATAAGCATCTGCTTTTTATTTGCCATAATAATAGGGCTTTCCTTATACAGCACAACTGCCCTGTCCAGCCTGTCCTCCACTGCCACATCGCTTGAGGTCGTGGGAGAAGACACCGTATCCCCTCTCTTAAATACCTGAAGGCAGAAAACAAATGTCAGTATAAGAAAATAAACAATAAGTATACCAAGAACCATTCTGTTCTTCATATCCTTCACCCTGCTTTGCTTGTTATTTACTAGTAAATATATCCCGTAGGATTTGTATGTGCGCCGTTTATTCTTACCTCAAAGTGAGAATGAACGCCTGTGGAGTAGCCTGTTGTGCCTGCGCCCGCTATGACCTGACCTCTGGATACCTGCTGTCCCTCACTGACCTTAAGCACATTGTTATGGGCATAAAGCGTAGAATATCCGCCGCCGTGATCGATTATGATACATTTGCCATAGCCGCCTCTCCAGCCCGCATATATTACGGTACCGCTTTCCGCTGCGATCACGTCTGTGTTAAGAGTGGCTTTAAGGTCAAGACCCGTGTGGAATTCCTGCTTGCCGCTTATGGGGCTTCCTCTGTAGCCGTAGCCTGAGTTTGGCGCATATCCGTTATATGCAGGAATAGGATACTGATATTTTTTGCCGTCGGTATTGTAGACTCTGTTGCTTGATGAGCCTCTGTAGGCAGAAGCCGAAGCGCCTGACTGAGCCGCCGCTGCCGCAGCCGCTGCCGCCTGCTGCGCCTGAGCCTTCTGTATAAGGCTCTGCACATTGGCATCCTGCTGCTGAAGCTCCGCTATCTGCGCCTCATATGTAGCTGCATTTGCATCCAACTGCTTTACTATGGCATTTTTCTCCGTTATCTTTTTATCCAGTTCAGCCTGCTTTTCCTGCTGCTGTACCTTTATGTCCTCTATCGACTTTTTATCCTGCTCTATGCTTTTTACATTGTTGCTTATTATCTGTTCCGCTCTTTCATATTCGGCAAGCATATTGCTGTCATACTCCATGAGCCTGTTGGTATACTCCACTCTTGTAAGGAAGTCGCCGAAATCCTCGGCGCTCAAAAGCACATCAAGATAACCGTTATTGCCATGCTCGTACATTACTCTTATCCTTTTTTTAAGAGTATCGTGCTGCTGCTCTCTTATTCTTGTGGCTTCCTCCAGCTCCTTCTGGCTTTTCTCCAAACGAGCCTGAGTGTCCTTGAGCTTTGTATTTAGCTGCTGTATCTCCGCCTGTACCTTGCCAAGATCCGTATCCAGCTTGCTGACTTCTGTCTGAGTGGTTTGCTTCTCGGCATTTGTAGAGCTTAGGTTCTGCTGAGCCTGACTTATTTTGTCCTTAAAGGCTGAACTTTTACTTTTAAGATCGCTTATACTCTCTGCGCAGACAATGGATGACATACCCATTACAAAGGATATAAGCAATGCTGTCATTCTTTTATTCATATATTTCTCAACTCACTTTATACTATACATTAAGATGCTTTCTTATTGAGCTTATGGAGCCTACTGCGCCTATAAGCATACCTACCACAAGGGATATGGGAACTATTACTATGAACAGATCCTCAGCCGTTCTCAGCTCTATAATGCTTCTGAGAGCCGAATACTGGGACTCAAAGAAGCCATAAAGCTTGTAGTAACCTAAGAAACAAAGTACCGAAGGTATAGCCGCTCCTATAAGTCCTATTATAAGTCCTTCTATTATAAAAGGCCATCTTATGAACCAGTCTGTGGCGCCTACGTACTTCATAATGTTTATTTCATTCTTTCTGACATATACAGTCAGCTTTATAGTGTTTGTAATAATGCCTATGGCAACTATACAAAGTATAGCTATAAGCACCACTGCCACTACCTTGAATATGGCGTCTATCGTAATAAGGGTCTCTGTTACCTGCTGAGCATGTCTTATGCTTTCTATACCCTTGAATTCGTAGTCCGCATCTCCCGGCTTTGAGGCTGTGTCAACTGTATTGACCTCTGTGACAGCCTCGCTTTTTATGGAAGGCGTAGGCTTGGCATTGGCAGCCTGATCTACGCCGGCAGGAGCCTGAGCGTCTTTATTGATAACAGGCGCCGCCGTAGTCGTATTGGCAGCGGCTTGTGTCGTTGCCTGAGCCCGGGTCTCTGCGTGTACCTCCTCCACAAACGGATTGCCTGCCATGGCAGTTTTCTGGGGAGCTGCCTGTGTGGCAGCCTGAGTTGCCGCCTGTGTCGCCGCTTGTGTAGCTGCCTGAGTCACAGCCTGAGTTGTCGCCTCGGTCGTGGTCTGTACTGCCGCCTTTGTCCTTTCAAGAGCGCCCTTGGCTATAAGCTCCTGCTCAAAATCCCACTGGAGCTGTTCTATCTGCTTTATAAATGCCTTCTGGTATCTTATGGCAGTAAGCTTTATATCGAGAGAACGGGGGAATGGATTGTCGTCCTCAAGTCCGTCCAAAAGCTCGCTGTCCCACATAGTCTTGGCAGATTCAAGAGCCTGTTCAGCCGAAGTATATTCCACAACAGCCACATTTGGCATCTGCCTTATCCTTTCAGCCAGCTCCTGCGCCTCCTCGTCTGTGGGGAGATCCCCTAAGTACACGGTAACGCCTATGTTGTTTTCTATCTGATCCAATATGTTGTTTACATTGGCAATAATGCAAAGGGATAATATTACCACAAATATACAGGCGCTTACTATAACTATTGAAGCCAGACTCATAAGCCCGTTTTTGAAGATACCCCTGAAACCTTGATTAATATAATATTTCCAAGTTCGAAGTTTCATCGTTGTATCCACCACCTTCAACATCTCTTAAAATTACACCCTTGTTTATAGCAACAACACGCTTTTGCATTCTGTCCACAATATCCTTGGCGTGAGTTGAAATAACAACGGTAGTGCCGTTTCTATTTATTTCCTGTATAAGCTCCATTATTTCCCATGCGGTTTCGGGATCCAGATTGCCTGTGGGCTCGTCGGCAAGCAAAATGGGAGGTCTGTTTATTATAGCTCTTGCAAGAGCCACTCTCTGCTGCTCGCCGCCCGAAAGCTGATTGGGATACGCCTTTACCTTCTTGCCGAGACCTACCATGGCAAGTATCTGAGGCACATTTCTTCTTATTATTCTGGGGCTTGTTTCAACTACCTGCATTGCAAAGGCAACATTTTCATAAACAGTCTTGGAAGGCAGAAGCCTGTAATCCTGGAACACTACTCCTATTTTTCTCCTTAAATAGGGTATCTGGCGCCTTTTAAGAGTGGTTATGTTCTTTCCGTCTACTATTATCTTTCCGCTGGTTGCCTCTGTTTCCTTCAGCAAAAGCCTTATAAAGGTAGACTTGCCGGAGCCTGATGAGCCTACCACAAAGACAAACTCTCCTTTGTCTATATGCAGATTCATATCCCTTAGCCCAACAGCGCCGTTTTCATATATTTTGGTGACATTTTCCATATCTATCATGTCATATACTTCCTTTCTTAAGAAAACAGCCGCCGTGCTATCGGATACTGTTTTCTCTCATTGGTCAATAAATGAAATTTTCTCTGTAATTAAGATATTTGCTTACCATAAGCATTATCTTGAATATGATGGCGTCGTCAAAATTCCTCAGATCCAGACCGGTCATCTTCTGGAGCTTGTCCAGTCTGTATACAAGAGTATTTCTGTGGATGTAGAGCTGACGTGAGGTCTCTGAAACATTCAGATTGTTTTCAAAGAACTTGTTTACCGTAGTAAGGGTCTCATCGTCGAACTGATCCATTGATACTCCGTGAAGCACTTCGTTTACAAACATTTTGCACAGTGAACCGTCAAGCTGATATATGAGCCTGCCTATGCCCAGTTGTTCATAGTTTACAACATTTTTGCTTTCCTCGAATATCTTGCCTACTTCAAGGGCAAGCTTTGCTTCCTTATAGGAAAGGGAAACATTCTTAAGATCGTTTACAGCCGTGCCTATGGATACATATACGCTTGTCATTGCCTCAGCCGTAAGCGTGTCGTATATTGTCCTGGCAATGCTTTCTATTTCTTCCTTGCCGTCCTTTTCCTTAAGCTCTTTTACAAGTATGATGCTCTTTTCGTTTACAGCCGTAACAAAATCCTTCTGCTTTGTAGGGAATATGCTTCTGACTATTTCCACTACGTTAAGATCCTTGTCTATTTCCATTTCAATAAGATATACTATACGCCTTACGGAATTTTCTATATGGAGCTTCTTTGCCCTTGAATATATATCCACAAGCAGAAGATTATCCAGCAAAAGATTTTTTATAAAATTGTCCCTGTCGTACCTTTCCTTATAGGCAACGAGAAGGTTCTGTATCTGGAATGCAGTCATCTTGCCTATTCTGTAGGTCTCCTCGTCATCGCCCTTTATCATTACGATATATTCCGCAGAGCCGTTATCAAATACCTTGAAATACTGATAGCCCTGTACAAGCTGATTTTCGGCGGGACTCGCTATAAATATATCGGCATTTTCGATAGACGTATTTACCATAACATCCTCTGTGGTCGCCACTATCTTACCCTCACGCTCGGCTACAGAAAGCTCACGCCTTGTAATATTTTTGAGTCCGTCAATAGTGCTTTGTAAGATCTGATTTGAAATCATTCCCCATATCCTCCTTTGAGTGCTTATAATATACAGATTATCATTTGGATACATATACCTAATCATATTTTATAACAAAAGTACAAAAAAGAAAAGAGAAATTTATAAAAAAACAACAAAAAACAAGTAAATTTAATATTAATTTAATATTTTGTAAAGAAATTTTAATGTAAGAGATGATACATTTGAGTAAAAATGTGGTATTATGTATATAGAAAATTATGCCGTACAATAAAAAAGATAAATATATGAGTAAGGAGGATAATTATGGCTGATAATAAAAGCTCAAAAGTGGAGGTAGTTATCGGAGGCAAAATATACAGACTTGCCGGAGACGAAAACCCTGACTATATACAAAATGTTGCCAGATATCTGGATAATAAGCTCAGCGACCTTAAAAGAGCCGCTACGCCCAGCATAGTTTATGACGAAAGCTTTCCAATTATATTCGCCCTTAATATTGCAGACGACCTTTTCAAGGAGAGAGAGAACAAAGAGGTCGTGGTAACGGAATCGGGAGAAAATATAAGCAGCAGGCTCAGAGAGCTTACCGAAATAAAAAATCAGCTTACAATAAGAACGAACGACTACAAGATACTTCTCGACCAGTTTGAAAGCAAGAGCAGCGAGGTAGACCTTCTTAAAGCCGAGATAATAAACAAGGATGAGAAAATAGAGACCATTGAGAAAAAGCTGGAGGAGACAAAGGCTTCTCTTGAAGAGGCAAAAGGCAAGATAGACGAAAAGTCCCAGTATATAACAAATCTCAATGCCAAAATATCAGATAAGAACCAAGAGCTTAACAGCCTGAGCAAAAAGCTTGCGGAGAAAAACTCAGCTCTCAACGATCTTAACAAGAAGTCTGCCGACAGAAATATAAAGCTCAATACCGTCAATAAGGAAAGAGACGACCTTGCCATAAGGCTAAAGTCGGCAAACAACAGCATAAAGGGTCTTGAAAGCAATGCTGTAAAGTCAGCGGAGGCAATAACTCAGCTTACGGCTCAGAGAGACGACTACAAGGCTAAATATGAGCTTTTGCAGGAGCAGTTCGAGGTATACAAGAAAAGTCTGGAGGTCAGCAACGAAACACAGCTCAAGGCTGCCTTTGCCAAGATAAAGGCGGAAAATCTTGAGCTTTCAAGAAAAGCAAAGGCCTTGGAAACACAGCTAAGCAAAAAATAAAAGCCAACGAACACAAAACACCATGGTGATACTATGAAAAAGCCCGAAATTTTAGCACCCACATCTACAAAAGCAAGCGTCACGGCAGCCCTTAACGGAGGCTGTGACGCCATATATATAGGAGGCAGCGATTTCAATGCCCGTCACTATGCAGAAAACCCCTCAGACAACGAGCTTAAAGATATTATAAATATCTGCCGTTTAAGAGGGGTTAAGGTGTTTATAACACTTAATATACTCTTTAAGGAAGACGAGATACCTTCGGTTCTGGATTTTGTGGGCAGGGTATATGAATGGGGCGCCTACGGACTTATAATACAGGATATCGGTGTTGCCAATATTATTAAAAAGCACTTTCCCAATATTAAAATAAGCGCTTCTACTCAGATGACCGTATACAGTCCGGAGGGGATAGAGCTTTTAAAGGAGCTGGGCTTTGACAGAGTCGTGCTGGCAAGAGAATTGAGCCTTGATGAGATAAAGAATATATGCGCCCACAAGGGAAGCCTTGAAACAGAGGTATTTGTACACGGCGCTTTGTGCGTATGCTGGAGCGGGCGCTGTCTTATGTCAAGCGTAATAGGAGGCAGAAGCGGCAACAGAGGTCGCTGCGCTCAGCCCTGCCGTATGGAATACAGCCTTTATAAGGAAAACGATCTTATTAAAAAAGGCTTCCTGCTTTCGCCTAAGGATATTTCCACAGTACCCCTGCTAAAGGATATTGTACGCTCAGGTGTGGACAGCCTTAAAATAGAAGGCAGGATGAAAAGTCCCGAATATGTATACCGTGCGGTTTCCGCTTACAGAAAATATACGGATATGGCATATTCGGGCGGCGACTTCCACACAGACGAAAATGATATAAAAGAGCTGACACAGATATTCAACAGAGGCGGCTCATCATCCCAAGGATATCTGAACAGCTTTTCATCGGAAAAAATGATGAGTACCCTTTCCCCTAAAAGCAGCGGTACAAAAATAGGATATGTTGTTTCTTACAATAAAAAAAAGAACACCTGCTCAATAAAGCTTACACAGGACACGGTACCCGGAGACGGCATAGAGATATGGTCTGAGCCTCATTGGGGTACAGGTATAAGCAAAAGGGCGTACAAAGGCGATATAATAACCGTTGCAGCGGGAAAAAGCAATATTTCGGTAAACGATCCCGTATACAGATCCTATGACAAAGAGCTTGATGACAGGCTTAAAAGAGCCTGCCAAAAGCTTACGGCTCAAAGGGAAATTGACGTATATGTAAGAGCCTGCCAAGGAGAGCCTCTGACCCTTAGTGCAGAAGGCATTACGGTAAAGGGAGATATAGGTCAGGTACCTGAAAATCAGCCTCTTTCCGAAGAAATGATAATTGCCCGTATAGGCAAGACAGGGGACACGCCCTTTAAGTTCAATGTAAAAGCTCATACGGATAATGTGTATTTTCCCGTTTCAGCCCTTAACAGCGCCAGACGGGAGCTGTGCAGACTGCTTGAGGAAAAGATACTTGCCCAAGGTGTGGGCAAAAGCATAAGTATAGAGCATATATCTCCTATTCCCCGTAAATCGGACAGAATAACCATTACCGCCCTTGTAAGGACAAGGGAGCAGATGCAAGCCTGCCTTGAAGCGGGAGTAAAAAGGATATACAGCGAGATATCAGAGGACAGTCTTATTGAAATGTGCCACAGTAAAGGCTCGGAAATATACTTTGCTCTGCCTTTTATAGGGCGGGAGAAAACATATCAGCAGTATATAGACTATATGGAGGACACAGACTGGGACGGTTTTCTCATAAGAAGTCTTGTAAAGATAAATACCAAAAAGAAGATAGTGACAGATCATACCCTAAATGTATTTAACTCTCTGTCCTTAAAAGCAATAAGGGAAATATACGACACGCCCTATGTGACCCTTTCAACGGAGCTTAATACAGGAGAGCTGAATAAAATAGCTGATAAGGACTGCGAGATCATTATTTACGGAAGACTTCCCCTTATGACCACCCACCAATGTCCTCCGGGACTGTACGAGGCTCACAAGGGCAGCAAAAAATACTGTTCTCTTCGCCACAAAAAAGCCAATTATATATTAAAGGACAGAAAAAATATAAAATTTCCCATAATAAGGGATTGTAATGAGTGTATCGGGCTGATACTGAATTCATCTCCCATATATGCCATAAACAAAAGGGATGTTCTTGATATCGGAGCAGGCTTTATGCGTATGGAGTTTACCACGGAAAATTACGACCAAGCGCTAAGCATCGCCAAGGAACACATAAGCGTTGCAAAGGGATATCCGCCCTCCCTTGTACTCGAAAACACCACAGGCGGACATTTTCACAGAGGAGTGATGTAGCTATGACAGACGTTTATATTATAATAGCAAAATACCTTTTTATGGCATATATAGCCGTATTCGTGTTCAACGGCTTTATGATAAACCTTGCCAAGCAGGATATGGCTAAATTCAATATCATAGCCGGACTTTCGGCTCAGAGGGTATGTATTGCCCTTTTCCACATTACCGCCTCTGTAATACTCATAGCCAATTCGCTGGAATATGATATGCAGCCTGTTGTGATATATTGCATAATAGGATTTATTATAACACTGGGCGGAAATGCCCTTACGAGAGCCATATATCCCGACGGCAGCCATATGCTGTATAACTGTGTGTTTTTCCTTATGGATCTGGGACTTATAATGCTGTACAGACTTAACACGAGCCTGGCGGAAAAGCAGCTTGTATGGAACAGCATAGGTATTATAACCATGCTCCTTCTGCCTAAGATACTGGAGGTAACGCCACGTCTTGACCGTTTCAGAAGGCTGTATATAGCCCTTGCCTTTGTGCTTTTGGCAGCCACACTTATATTCGGCAAGGACGAAGGCGGCGCCACCAACTGGATATCCTTGGGACCCATAGGTTTTCAGCCCTCCGAGATAATAAAGGTGCTTTTTGTGTTTTATCTGGCGTCAGCCTTTGCGGAAAAGCCTACCTTCAGAGAGCTTATAGTACCCGGAGCGGTAAGCGGCATAGTGGTGCTGTGCCTTGTAGCCCAGACCGACTTAGGTTCGGCTCTTATATTCTACATGACATTTCTTATTATGTTATTTGTGGCTACCTGCAGCTATCTTTACTTTATAGGAGGCATAGCCGCAATATCACTTGCTTCCGTAATAGCCTACAATCTCTTTTCTCACATACAGACAAGGATAGCGGCATGGCAAAATCCATGGCTGGATGTAAACGACAAGGGTTATCAGATAGCCCAGTCTCTTTTTGCCATATGCACATGGGGCATAACGGGCATAGGCTTTACACGAGGCTATGCCAACAGCATACCCGTTGTGGAAAGGGACTTTATATTTGCGGCAATATGCGAGGAATTCGGCGTAATATTCGCAGCGGGACTTATACTTGTATTCGTGCTTATATTTTTGGAAGGAGCAAGGGGCGCTCTTGAAAACAGGAACCGATTCCTTACTCTGCTTTGCACAGGCTTTACGGCGCTGTTTGCATTTCAGTCCTTCCTGATAATAGGCGGCGTTATAAAGATGATACCCCTTACGGGCGTTACGCTGCCCTTTGTCAGCTACGGCGGAACTTCTATTGTTATAAGCTATGTTATAATAGCGGCAATGCAGTGGATAATAATGCGCAATGAGGGATATTCTCACGATAAGCCTATTGAAGAGGTGGACACAAGAGTACGTCATGCTCAGACAAGAAAGGCTCTTGAAAGACCTTCACGGAGAAATACCGACAAACCTGTACAAAAGAGACAGCAAAGCAGTATAAAAACAGAGCCTGCACAAAGATCTGCTGCCCGAAAAGGAGAAGCGTCACGGCAGACCCAAAAGCGCAGGAGCAAAAGCATGGAAAGACCCGCAAGGCATAAAACGGCTCAGTCCACGGCTAAAGAAAGGGGGAATAGGAAATGAGAAGCGCTATAAGAAAGGTATTCTGGCTTTATCTTATTCTTTTTCTTCTGCTTATAGGCTATCTTCTTAAGCTCTGTCTTTACGACTCCCATTCCTTTGTGGCAAATCCCTATAACACAAGGCTTGCGGGAAGCGAAGAGGGTATAAAAAGAGGCTCTGTATACGATGCCAACGGCGATGTTATAGCCGAAGACGTATTGCAGGAGGACGGAACCTACAAGAGAGTATACAACAATGCCGAAAGCTATGCCCATACGGTAGGCTATACGGTAAAGGGCAAGGCAGGTGTTGAATCCAAGTATAACTTTATGCTTACTTCCGTAAGCTTTGAACTGGCGCAGAGGATAGCAGGACTTTGGGGTACCGAAATAGAAGGCAATTCCCTTGTGCTGACGCTGGATGACAGACTTCAGCAGATAGCTGCCAAGGAGCTGGGCAGACAGAAGGGAGCCATAGTTGCAATGGAGCCTTCCACAGGCAAAATACTGTGTATGGTATCCACACCTACCTTCGACAGCAACTCCGTAGACGAAAACTGGGAGGAGCTGAATTCCGATGAATATAATTCTCCCCTTCTGAACAGAGCCACTCAGGGTCTGTACCCTCCCGGTTCGACTTTTAAGATAGTAACGGCTGCCTCAGCCATAGAAAACGGAAAAACGGATATGACATACAAATGCTCGGGAGCAGAGAAATTCGGACACAGCATAATACACTGCTATAACGAGCAGGCTCATGGAAATATGGATATGACGTCAGCCTTTGCCAAAAGCTGCAACACATATTTCGGCACACTGGGCGTAGAGCTGGGAGCGGAAAAGCTTGTAAAAACGGCAGACAGCTTTAATTTCAACAAAGACATAAATCTGGCTCTTGAATACAGCAAGTCCACATTCCCCATGACAGCAGACGCCGATGTGAACGAGCTTGTGGAAACGGCTTTCGGACAAGGCAGAACTCTTGTTTCTCCCCTTTTTATGGCAATGATAACATCTGCTGTTGCCAATAACGGCATGATGATGCAGCCCTATGTTGTAGACCACGCTCTTACTCCCGGAGGCGGCGTAAGAAACAGAACGCTTCCCGCAAAGCTCAGTCAGATAATGAACCCATCTACCGCCTATGAGCTTAAGGATCTTATGTGCCAGGTGGTAAACAGCGGAACGGCGCAAAATGCGGCATTTACCGTTACATTAGGCGACAATGACGAGGTTGTGTCAGGCTCTTCATCCGGATCGGGAAAAAGAATTGATGTACAGGTAGCGGGAAAAACAGGCACCGCAGAAAATCCCCACGGCGACGATCATGCATGGTTTGTGGCATTTGCTCCTGCAGACGATCCCGAAATAGCCGTTGCGGTACTCCTTGAAAACGCAGGCAAAGGCAGTAATGCCATACCTGCCGCAAGAAAAATAATGAAAGAGTATATAGAGAATATAAATTAGAAATGTCTATAAAATAAGGGACTGTCGTGTTAGGTTTTTTTAGATTAATAGGGTCGACCCTTCCACCGCCTAACGGCGGTTCCCCTCCCCTTTGCAGGGGAGGCTGGAGGTGGGGATGGGCTGGCTTTGCCGTAGGCAAATTGCTGAATCTTATCTGAGGGGGAAGCTTTCGTATATAAACTTCGCATATTTAAAGCTAGTTGAAAAAAGCAAATTTTTCAACATTATTAAAGCCTTTAGGGAGCATAAACTTAAAGCTCCCCTTACGAGAAGGGGAGCTGGCAGGCACGTCAAAAATTTCGGATTAAGATATTTTTGAACGTGCCTGACTGAAGGGTCGATAACTTAAACAAAATTTCAACATAAGGAAAGTTAAAAAACATATACCAAAAGCTCCCCTTACGAGAAGGTTCAGCACTTTTGCTACGCAAAAGCGACACTGCGTGTCGGCGGATAACTTCTTCCGCTGCAATGGAGCTGGCAGGCACGTCAAAAATTTCGAAATAAGATATTTTTGAACGTGCCTGACTGAAGGGTCGATTTAACCCTTCCCTTACGCCCAAGAGCTAAGGGAAGGCAAGTAAAGAGAACTAATTCAAACAAAGCTGCCGCCTTATGACCTTTTTCTCACAGGTCACAAGGCGGCAGCCTTTTTCATATCCGATCGGCGACCCTTTTATACAAGGTCGGCGATTATTTTCTTTTGCCCAAGTAAAGCTCCTTCACATGCTCATTGGCAAGAAGCTGAGAGCCTGTACCCTCCAGACCTATATTGCCTGTTTCCATAACATAGCCGTAATCGGCTATCTTAAGAGCTGCGTTTGCATTCTGCTCTATAAGGAGTACCGTCATGCCCTGCTCCTTGTTTACCTTCTGTATTATTCTGAAAATATCCTTTACCACAAGGGGCGCAAGACCAAGACTGGGTTCGTCCATCATAAGTATCTTGGGCTTGCTCATAAGAGCACGTCCTACGGCAAGCATCTGCTGTTCGCCGCCTGAAAGAGTACCGCTGAGCTGCTTTGCTCTTTCCTTGAGTATGGGAAACATTTCGTGTATGAAATCTATGTCCTTTTTAAAGTTTTCCTTGTCCTTGCGAAGATAAGCTCCTATCATAAGATTCTCATCTACGGTCATATCGGCAAAAACATGTCTGCCTTCGGGAACAAGGGTTATGCCCATTTTGACAATATCCTTTGTATTAAGTCCTATAAGCTCTCTGCCTCCATAGGTAATAGACCCTGACACGGGACTTACAAGACCCGTTATTGTTCTAAGCGTTGTACTTTTGCCTGCGCCGTTTGCACCTACAAGAGTTATTATCTTACCCTCCTCAACATTCATGGATATACCGTTGAGGGCAGTGATACCTCCGTATTTAACGACCAAATCCTTTATCTCAAGCATCAGTTGATCTCCTCCTCTCCAAGATAAGCCTTTATTACAGCAGGGTTAGCCTGAATTTCTGAGGGGATGCCCTTAGCTATTGTTCTGCCGTATTCCAGAACGTATATTCTGTCTGAAATATCCATAACAAGCTGCATATGATGTTCTATAAGTATTATAGTGAGATTGAATTTGTCCCTTATCTCTCTTATAAACTCCGTAAGGTCAACACTTTCCTTGGGGTTCATGCCTGCCGCAGGCTCGTCAAGAAGAAGTATCTTGGGTCTTGTGGCAAGGGCTCTTGCTATTTCAAGGCGCCTTTGCAGTCCGTAGGGAAGGCTTGAAGCTATATCGTCTTTATGCTCTATAAGTCCTGTTTCTTTCAGCAGCGAACAGGCAAATTCTCTCATTTTCTTTTCCTCTTTCACAGCATAGGGCATATGAAATACAGATGAAAAGAAATCTGTCTTTACGTTAAGGTGGGTAGCTATAAGTACGTTTTCAAGTACGGTAAGATCCTTGAAAAGACGTATGTTCTGGAAGGTTCTGGCAATACCCATCTTAGCTATTCTGTCGGGGCGCTTTCCGTTTATATTAACGCCGTTAAAAAGGATATCTCCCTCTGTGGGGGAATACACTCCCGTAATAAGATTAAATGCCGTAGTTTTTCCTGCGCCGTTAGGTCCTATTATGGCAACTATCTCTCCTTCGTTTACAGTAATGTTAAGAAGATTGACTGCCACAAGACCGCCGAAGCGTATTGTTACATCCTTTGTTTCAAGTAATGCGGACATTATTCAGCCACCTCCTTTTTGGGAGATCTGCGGAGCTTGGAGCCTATAAGCTTGAAGAAACCGCCTATACCGTCCCATGAAAGCTCCTTATTGCCGAATATACCCTTTCTCCAAAGTATTATTACAAGCATAAGCAGAGCAGAGAATACTACCATTCTCATACCGCCTATTCCCGGGTATCCTATTGCGGGAATAGGCTCATCGAGAAATCTCAGCTTCTCAAGGGCTATCCTTACTATAAACGCTCCCGCAATAGAGCCTGATACTGAACCCTGACCGCCTAAGACCACCATAAGCAGTATCTCATAAGCAACGGTAAACTTAAACTGGTCGGGACCGATAGCGCCTACGAGAGATGCAAGCATGCCGCCGCCTATACCTGCCATAAAGCCGCTAAGTACAAAGGCAAGCATCTTATGTTTAAAAAGGTTCACGCCCATAGCCTGAGCAGCCACCTCGTCTTCTCTTATGGCAAGGAGCGCTCTGCCGTAGCTTGTGCGCATCATTGCCAGAGTAAATGTAACTATTGCCGCAAGTATTATAAGAGATACCCACATATTTATATGTGACGGTATTCTGTTTATACCTGTGGGACCGTTTGTGATACCCTGCATATTTGTAATACATATCCTTATTATCTCGGAAAAACCAAGAGTGGCAATAGCCAGATAGTCGCCCCTTAATCTAAGAACGGGGAAGCCTATAATGAAAGCAAATACCGCAGCAACAAGACCGCCCAGTATAAGGGCCACAGGGAAGGGCGCTGACAGATTTGCCATAAAATCAGAGATAGGTATTATCTTATATATCGATACCTTATCTGCCGTAGATACTGTGAATATGGCTGTAATATATGCGCCTATTGCCATAAATCCCGGCTGACCAAGTGAAAAAAGTCCCGTAAAGCCGTTTACCATATTCATTGAAAGAGCGCATATAGCATATATACAGCAGGTATTGAAGATTCTCTTGTTATATGGATTGAATGTTGCATTTGCCCAAAACATAAAGCCTATAAGAGCGGCAATGGCAACTATATCCAGTATGATATGTAGCTTTTTCTTGTCCATAGCGCACACCTCCTCAGACCTTTTCGGCGATCTTCTCGCCTACAAGACCGTTAGGTCTGAACAACAGTATGCCTATAAGCAGAACAAATGAGAAAATATCCTTGTAGGCGGATATCTCCGGGAAGAAGGCTACCGCCATGACCTCTATAAAGCCCAGCAAAAGTCCGCCTATAACAGCGCCCTTTACATTGCCTATACCGCCTATGACCGCAGCTATAAAGCACTTAAGACCCGGCATAACGCCTACAAGGGGAGATATCTGAGGATATTTAAGACCCCAAAGTATAGCGCCTACCGCCGCAATAGCCGAACCTATGGCAAATGTAAATGATATAGTGCCGTTTACATTTATACCCATAAGCTTGGCAGTGTCCAGATCCTTTGAAATGGCTCTCATAGCCATACCGCTTTTAGTCTTGTTTATAAGAAAGAGCAGTATAAGTACGAATACGACGGTTATAATGGGTACTGCGACCGCAAGTCTTTGAAGCCTTACGGAGCCTATCTGCATCATATCCACAAAAAACGGTATCTGGGGGAATGTTTTTGGCTTTGCCGTAAATATAACGGTTGCCAGATTTTCCAAAAAATATGAGGCACCTATTGCCGAAATAAGCATTGATATCTTAGGCGCATTCTGTCGTCTTAATGTACAATATGCCACCTTCTCAAGTCCCATACCGAGTACTGCCGTTGCCACTATAACAGCCACAAAGCTCAGGGGCCACAGTCTGAAATCCTTTGCCACAAAAAAGAAGGCAAAGTACATACCCATCATAAATATATCGCAATGGGCAAAATTTATAAGTCGAAGTATACCATAGACCATGGTATATCCAACAGCTACCAGGGCAAACAGACTGCCCAGAAGCAAGCCGTTGCAAATCTGCTGCAACAGATCTGACCATGCCATATCGATCACCAACCTTTCCTTTAACAAGCATTGAAATACAAATATTTCAAAACCACCTTCCGTATGCCGATATTGAAATGTCTGTATTTTAATTAAAACTAAAACAAATTTGTATTTATACCTTAATAACAAACAAAGGGGGTGTTATACAACACCCCCATATTTACAGGGTAAAATAATTACTGTACTGTAACCTGATCGGCAAATACGAATTTACCGCCTTCTATCTTCTTGATAACGGCAGCCTTTGTAGGATCGCCGTTCTCGTCAAACTTAACGGGACCTGTAACGCCTGTAAAGTCGCTTGCCGCAATAGCATCTCTTATAGCGACGGGATCTGTTGTGCCTGCTGCCTCAATAGCGTCGCATACAAGATTATATGCATCGTATCCAAGAGCCGTAACGCCTGCGGGATCCTTGCCGTCGTTAGCTTCTCTGTACTTCTGAACAAATTCCTTTGTAAGAGGAGTAAGCTCGGCATCGGGATCGAAGAATGCTGAGAACAATACGCCTTCGCTCTCTGCGCCTGCTACGTCTAAGAACTCCTGTACCTCGTAGGTATCTCCGCCTAATAACGGAACGTCTACGCCGTTCTGCTTAGCCTGCTTTATAAACATAGCAGCCTCGGTAAAGTTACCGGGAACGAAGAAGATGTCGGGATCATTAGCCTTTAAGCTTGTGATCTGCGCATTGAAATCCTGATCGCCTGTCTGGTAAGCTGCCTCGTATACGGTGCCGCCCAGCTTCTCAAACTCTGCCTTGAAATACTGAGCAAGACCTACGGAATAGTCGTTGCCCTGCTCTGTGGTAACGGCAGCGGTCTTAGCGCCTAATGTATTGTAAGCATAGTTAGCCATTACCTTTCCCTGATAAGGATCGATGAAGCAAACTCTGAAATAGTTGTCGTTGCCCTCTGTAACGGCAGGATTTGTACAACTGATACCAACTGCGGCAACATTGCCGTTTCTTACAACGTCATATGCGCCAAGTGAAGGAGTTGATGAATATGAACCCAGTATAACAGATACCTGATCCTGCTCTATAAGCTTGGTTGCGGCATTTGCAGCCTCTACCTTGTCGGACTTGTTATCCGCCTTTACAAGCTCAACTGTAACATCCTTGCCTCCGATATTAACGGTAGGTCTTTCTGAATTGGCAAGTTCGATACCCTCTATCTCTATTGCGGCGCCTGCTGCCATACCGCCTGTTATAGGCTGAAGCACACCGATCTTGACAGTGTCCCCTGAAGCTGCTGCGCTGTCTGTACCCTCTTCTGTTGCGGTTCCGCCGCAGCCTGTAAGAGAAGTAAGAGCTAAGACAGTAATTAATGCAACTGCCATAAGTTTTTTCTTCATAAAAAATTTCCTCCTTGCTTATTTTCTTAAAAATATAAGGACACCATAAAGATGCCCTCACTGACTTTATTATTATAGTTTACCTAACTTTATTTGTCAATAGTTATATAGTGATTACTTCCTATATAATTGCTTTTTTAGTACATTTGTGAATTTTTTAAGTGAAAATCCTGCAAAATATGTGAAATATTTTAGCGCAATAAAGGGTCATGCCTGCAAAAAGGAGCTGTCTTTACAACAGCTCCCATAAATGTATTACTCTGCAATATATGCCATAAGAGCAACGTGTCTTGCTCTCTTAACAGCAGTAGTCAATAATCTCTGATGCTTAGCGCAATTACCTGTGATCCTTCTGGGAAGTATCTTACCTCTCTCGGAAACATATCTGCGTAACTTAGCTACATCCTTATAATCGATAGAAGTTGCCTTCTCTGCACAGAAAGCGCAAACCTTCTTCTTTCTGCGACCACGCTTTTTATTGATCATGCTTTAGTCCTCCTTACAAATTTAATTAAAATGGCAGATCACTGTCGTCAGTATCGCTGTCTACACTGTAAAAGCCCTCGGGCTGAGATGAAGGAGCTGACTGGGCGGGAGCTGAATAGCTGCCTGCTGCCGCTGAATCGTTTCTGCTTTCGCAGAAGTCAAACTCATCTATTACCACATCCGTGGAATATCTCTTGTTGCCTGACTGATCGGTATAATCGCTTACCTGTAATCTGCCTGTAACAGCGATCCTGTTACCCTTGCGGAAATACTGACCTATGGTCTCGGCTCTCCTGCCAAAGCACACACAGTTGATGAAATCCACATTTTTCTCAGTGCTGTCTCTTCTGACAGGTCTGTCCACAGCTATTGCAAATCTGCATACTGCCATAGGCTCAGAGCTTTGCGTAAACCTGACCTCCGGATCTCTCGCCATACGACCCAATAACATTACCTTGTTCATAAAGCGACCTCCTTTGGTTAAGCTTCTTCCTGAGCAACGATAAGATAACGAAGCACGTTTTCTTTAATACGCATACGAGATTCTATCTCTGCGGGAGCGGTAGGCTCTGCGCTAAAGTCAATGAAGCTGTAGAAGCCTTCATTTACCTTCTGAATTTCGTAAGCAAGTCTTCTTTTACCCCAGTCGTCAACATTATTTACAGTGCCGCCGAATCTCTCTATAAGAGCCTTAACGGATTCCTTCTCTGCTGCTAATGCCTCTTCCTCTAAATTTGGGGATAAAACTAAAGCAAGTTCATACTTTTTCATTCTTAGCACCTCCTTCTGGTCTTTGGCTCTCACTCTATGTGAGAACAAGGATATGCGCAATATTGCGCACGAGTGTTATTTTATCACATAAATTTCCATAAGTCAACCCCAATATGGTTTTTATTTGGTTCTGTAGCCTGTTACGTCGTTGTTCTTCATCCATTCCAGCTTACAGTCCATAAGATACCTTACAGTCTCGTTTTCCTTGCCGTAAATCGCCTTATAAAGCTCCTGTGTTTCAAACAGGTCGTTATAGGTCAAATATGGATAGTCCACCATGGGATTGGTACCTGCCATATAGTAAAGAGCATAGTTCAGATTGTTGTTGGCAAGCACCCATTGATCCTTTGTATCTTCTATGGCAAGAAGCATCTTGTCGGCAAGGAATCTGTAGCTGTCCTCTCTTGTTATCTGATAGAGCTTATAAAGATAATCAAGCTCTGCCAACTGGTGATTGAGCGAAACGTGAGTATCTATATGGTCATAGTCATAGCCATAGTCCTGAACGAGCAGACCTCCGTTTTTGGTAGTATAGCATTCGGTATTGGCATGTTGACTGAAATACTCCGCATACTTACATGCCGCAAAGAGGAATTCGTCATTGTTATATCTCTTGTAGGCTGTAAGAAGGTTCTCCGCAAAGTCCGTATTGAACCTTGTGTCGTAAAAGCCGCCGCCTATATTAAAGTCCTCCGAGAGCCAGCCTGACTTGGGTACGGTAGCCCAATAGCCCTTATCGTTCTGATTGAGCATACAGGTATATGTCATAACATAGCCCATTTTAAAGGCTGCGGGAAAATCGCCGTATTTTGTAAAGCTTGCTCCCGTATAATCCGAAGGCTGTCTGTAAAGCATATGCTCTCCGTTAGGGATATAATTGGCAGGAATGGGGAAATAATATCCGTCCCATGAAAATCTTCTCTCAACGGCAAGATCCTGAGCAAGAGCCGCAAAGTGATTGCCGTTGTTCCAATCAGCCAGCTTATTGGGAGAGCAGAGATACCATATCTCGCCTATAAGCTTTGTATCCTGTGGGAAGGACCAGCTTATTGTTACCGTGTCATCGGGATTTATAACTATCTCCGCCTTTTCTTCCTTATCGGGATGATATTGGAGAGTGTTGTATTTAAAATCATTTGTATATACGGCAGGTATGCTTATCATTACCGAAGCCTTGTCAGTATCGATAAACATCGTTCTTTTATCGGTATTATTGGGATCTCCCGACATATACCAGCCGTCGTCTTTTAAATATCTTATCTCTACGGTGCTGCCTGCTATGGTAAGGCTGTCGCTGAGCCTTTGTTCGGCATTTGCGCCGAAGGTGTATCTCTTTACGGTATATATGTCTCCGTCGTCAAAGGCAAATGTCTTTGCCTTTACGGTATGATCCGCATCGTTGTAAAGTATATCCTCGCTTATACGGGGAGAGGTTATGGCAGTCCACTTGTCTTTAAATGTTTTCTTAACGGCATTGTACGCCTTCAGATCTATGCCCGTAAGAGGAACGCCGTTTTTATCTACGGGATCATCGGAATAACCCGGCAGCTCGATAGTTGATATCTCCACTGAGCCTTCGTATATGCTCATATCTATGGTAGCCTTTTGTGTAGTGGTCTCGGCTATTGTAGTTATCTCCGTAGTCGTTTCCGTTGAAACGGTGGTATTCTTGCTCTTTATTTTTCTTGCAGATGAAGTGACCCTGCTAAGCGTAGTGGTCTCGCTTTCCTTTTCGGTAACGGTCTGCGTCTGTTCCTGGGTAGTGGTCTCGGTGGGCTTATATTTATTTGTAACGCCCTTCACTGTTCTTGCGCCGACGCACATGGGTATCGCCGTCATAATGGCAAGCGTACCCACAAAGATACCTATCTTTATTTTTTTGTTCATATTATCAGCCTCTCCGTTTTATTTTATCCTTTTATATAAATTATAATCCAAATATCATTATAGCAAAAAATATCCATATATAATATTACAATATCATTACTTTTGCCGTAATTTCAAACGAAAGTCCCGAACATTCGAAAAAATGTTTTAATATATATTGCATTGTATGTAAATTTTGTGATATACTAAACCAAAAGAGAATATTTTTTTGAAGGGAGAATTATACATGAAGGCTGAGATAATAGCAGTAGGCACCGAGCTTCTGCTTGGGGATATTCTCAATACCGACGCTCAGTTCATAGCCCGTCAACTGGCAGAGCTGGGTATCACTCTTCAGTATCAGACAGTAGTGGGCGATAATAAGAAAAGGCTTACGGACGCCCTGGATATTGCTTTTAAAAGAGCAGACCTTATAATAACAAGCGGAGGTCTGGGACCTACCGACGACGATATCACAAAGGAAACGGCTGCCGAATATTTCAACAGGAAAATGGTGCTCCACGAAGAAAGCAAGAACAGGCTCCTTTCCTATTTCAAGGGCAGAAATATGTCCCCTACCAATATGAAGCAGGTGTATATGCCCGAGGGAGCTCTTGTGCTGGATAATGACAACGGTACCGCTCCCGGCTGTATTATTTCCGACGGCAAGAAAACAGTGGCGGTGCTTCCGGGTCCTCCCTCAGAGCTTAAGCCTATGTTTGAAAAGGGAGTAAGACCTTACCTTGAAAAGCAGCAGGACTTTACGCTTGTAAGCAAGGTTCTTCATCTCTCCGGTATAGGCGAATCCGCTGCGGCTGAAAAAATAAGAGAGCTTATGCAAAAAAGCTCCAACCCGACGATAGCCCCCTATGCCAAGACAAACGAAATGGTTTTCAGAATAACGGCAAAGGGCAAGGATAAGGAAGAATGCAACGCTCTTATAAAGCCCGTCAGGGATGAGATATATTCCATACTGGGCGAGTATATATACGGAGAAGACAACGAGACTCTTGTTTCCTCCGTTATGAAAAAACTTATTGAAAAAAAGCTTACATTGGCGGTTGCCGAAAGCTGCACAGGCGGTCTTGTAGCCTCAAGGCTCATAGATCATCCCGGAGCGTCGGCTGTATTTATGACAGGACTTGTTACCTATACCAATGAGAGCAAAACAAGGCTTCTGGGAGTTAAGCCAAATACACTTGACAAATACGGAGCCGTAAGCGAGCAGACAGCAGAGGAAATGTGTATTGGCGCCGCAGAAAGCTGCGGTACGGATATAGGCATAAGCACCACAGGTATAGCAGGTCCCGACGGAGGCACGGAGCAAAAGCCCGTAGGGCTTGTATATATAGGAGTTTACTGCAAGGGCAAAGCCGTTACAAAAGAGCTTCGGCTTTCAGGCTCAAGGAACAAAATAAGAAATGCGGCTGCCACAGCGGCAATAGAGCTTCTGAGACAGCAGATAATACAGGAGGATAAAAATGGCAAAGACAAAGACCAACGATAAAATAGCGCCCTCTCCCGAGGGCAAGGAAGAATCGCTTAAAATGGCAATATCCCATATTGAAAAAAGCTTCGGCGAAGGCTCTATAATGAAGCTTGGGGACAATATGGTAGATATATCCATAGGCTCCATACCCACAGGCTCCCTTTCCTTGGATATAGCCCTTGGCATAGGCGGAGTACCAAGAGGCAGGATAATAGAAATATACGGTCCCGAAAGCAGCGGCAAGACCACACTTGCCCTCCACATAATAGCGGAAGCCCAAAAGGCAGGCGGCATTGCGGCATTTGTAGATGCGGAGCATGCCCTTGACCCTACATATGCCAGAAATCTGGGAGTTAATATCGAGGAGCTTTATGTATCTCAGCCCGATGACGGCGAGCAGGCTCTTGAGATCACAGAAACGATGGTGCGTTCAGGCGCCATAGACATAGTTGTTGTAGACTCTGTGGCAGCCCTTGTGCCTAAGGCGGAGATAGAGGGCGAAATGGGAGAAAACCAAGTAGGCTTACAGGCAAGACTTATGTCCAAGGCTCTCAGAAAGCTTGCCTCCGTTGCAAGCAAGAGCAACTGCGTGATACTCTTTATAAATCAGCTCAGACAGAAAATAGGCGTAATATACGGCAATCCCGAAACAACTACGGGGGGTCTTGCCCTTAAGTACGGCGCTTCCGTAAGGATAGATATAAGAAAGGGCGAGACAATCAAGTCCGGCACAGATGCCATAGGCAGCAGAACGAAGGTAAAGGTCGTTAAAAATAAGGTGGCTCCTCCCTTTAAGACTACCGAATTTGATATTATGTACGGCACAGGCATAAGCCATACAGGAGATGTGCTGGATCTTGCGGCAGATATAGATGTAGTTCACAAAGGCGGCGCATGGTACAGCTACGGCGAGACCAGAATTGGACAGGGTCGTGACAACGCCAAGAAATATCTTGAGGAAAATCCCGATGTTTGTTTGGAAATAGAAAATAAGGTAAGAGAGCATTACGGACTTGCTCCCGTAGGCGTAAATACCGAAAAGGATGAAGAGGCTCCATTGTCCTGATATTGAGATCGTTACAAAAAAAGGGTTCGGCAATTTGGGTTTTCCCAAATTTGCCGAACCTTTTTAACAGCTTATTTATCATCCCATTTTTTCAATATAATCCATTATCATATCCACTGCCTTGTCTATGCCTATCTTTGCAGTGTTTATACACAGATCGTAGTTTACAAGACAATCCCATGTCCTGCCTGTATAGAACTTATAATAGGAAGCTCTTTTCTTATCTTTTTTCTGGAGAATGCTCTTTATATCCTTGGCATCGCCGTAAAGCTCCTTGTGTCTTTCCACTCTCCAGTCGTTATCTGCACGAATAAAGACCTTCACAAGCCTTTTCTCCTCACGGAGAACGTAGTCGGAGCATCTTCCCATAACAACACAGGAATTCTTGGCGGCAGCCTCCCTTATTATCCTTGACTGTATGCTGAAAAGCTTGTCATTATCCGGAACAACGCTGCTGTGACTGCTGCCGTTCACACCCATTACAAGGGAATACAAAAAGCTGTTTGTAGCCGTTTCGTCAACTCTTTCAAAGGAAGACTCCGCATAGCCTATTTCCTTTGCCGCCATGCTAACGAGCTGTTCCTTGTCATAAAAGTCGGCTCCAAGCCTTTCTGCCAATTTTTTTCCTACCTCTAATCCCCCGCTGCAGAACTGTCTGCAAATGGTGACCGCTATTTTCTCCATAAATCCTGCCTCCCTGTTATTTTCTTAAATATATTTTATAACAAAGAAGGTAATTTGTCAAAAGTTAAATTATATTATATCGAAAATGTACTGTTTATTTGCCCATATGTTTTATTTTTTGTAATGACCCTCCAGTCTGTATATGGGCATACCCATGGCTGCAAATTTTTCTTCATATTCAGTCATAACATTTCCTTCATAGCCGCTGTTATGCAGATCGAGAGAAATATTGTGGAGCCGCCAGCCCTTGTCGGCTATTTCGTTCAGGCTGAATTCAAAAAATATACTGTTGTCCGTTTTCAAAAACAGCTCTCCGCCTCCGTCGCCGAAAAGAGTTTCGTACAGATCCAAAAATTTTTTATGGGTAAGTCTTCTCTTTGCCCATTTTTTCCGTCTGTGCCAAGGATCCGAGAAATTGCTGTATATCCTCTTTACCTCTCCCGGCTCAAATATGTTCAGAATATTGGCAACATCCTCAATAAAAAAGCGTATATTGTCCCCCGCTCCCTCTTCGCGGCTTTTTTTCAGAGCAGTCACTATTATCTGCTCCTCTCTTTCTATGCCGATGTAGTTTATATCGGGATTCAGCTTACTCATCTTGCTTAAAAACTGACCCTTTCCGCAGCCTATTTCTATATGGATAGGGTTATCGTTGCCGAAAACCTCCTGCCATTTGCCCTTGTACAGACTCGGATCTGTTATTATCGCCTTATTTGAGGCAAGCTCCGCCTCAGCCCAAGGCTTTTTTCTTATGCGCATAAATTTATCTCCAATCTAACATTTCATAAGGCAGTAGCAAAATTCATCGTTCTTAAGGGGCTTATTGTCCTCCGCCTTAAATTCCGTAAAGCCCTGAAGCATAGCCTCTATCTTGTAATCCCTGTCATATTTACAGGGAACGCCCAGCCAGCATACGTTATCCTTATCTCTGCCCAATATAATATGCTTGTAATCACGACAACCCTTTATTACAAAGGGATTATTTATATATTTCCAAAATCCTTTTATAAGAGCAAGCTCCTTTATATTGCCTTTTACCCATGTGATACCGTCGTCGCCAAAGGGCTTTATGGGGCTTTTGTTGAAAAGAGCGTCTATGTTGCTCTCACTGCCTATACGGGAATATTCCTTTATTTCCTTTATATCCTCGTCAAGCTCGTTTATGATACATATGAGCTTTTCCTTTTCCGGATAAATAAAGCTTACATTATCTGCCTTAGGCGGCTGTGTCTTTACCTCTGTCACCTCGGCAGCCTTTACCTCCTCCTTAGCCATAAGACACCTCTGCCAGTTGTACTCTCCTTCCGTAAAGCCTATAAGAGGCGCCTTATCCTTTACAAGAACGGCGCAGGCTTTTATATCGGAAATGGCAATGCCTGTATCTTCAAATGAAAATTCCCATTTCAGCTCGCCACGACCGTTAAGGTCTATATACAGATGTGCCTTTACATCGGCATAGTCATTTTCCGAAAGAATGCACACTCTGTAATCGCTGTCATTTCTGAGTCCCTGTACCTGAAGGGCAAGTCTTCCGACACCGTTCCTGTTTTCTATAATGCATCTGCCCACCGAACCCTTCATATCCTTTGCGTATCCGTCGCAGCCCTGCTTAAGCGCTATAAATAACCTTGAATAAGCCATAATATCCCTCCGTGGAAGTTATACCTTATTCAATTTATGCGTTAGGACAAGTAAATATGATATTATATCATACTGTTACATATTTTTGCAAAGTCCGAAAGAGTAAGGCTTTCGCCTCTGACCATTTCATCATAGCCGAGAGAAACAAGAAGCAAGCCAAATTCCTCCTTGCTCATATCCGATAGGGAGCTGTTGCAGATACAGTTGACAAGAGTTTTTCTCCTCTGTGAAAAGGCAGCCTTTATAAATTCAAACAAAAAGCTCTCGTTATCTACATCCACAGGGGGAGAGTCAAGGAGCTTGAGCCTTATAACGGCAGAGTCCACATTAGGTCTTGGCATAAAGCAGTTTCTGGGAACATTTGCCACAAGATAAGGCTCGCAATAGTATTGAGCAACAAGAGAAAGAGAGCCGTAGTCCTTTGTGGAGGGCTTTGCGTTCATTCTGTAGGCAACCTCCTTTTGTACCATTACAATAAGACTTTCCATGGGAATATGCTTTTCCAGTATAGTCATAATGATAGGTGTGGTAATGTTATAAGGAAGGTTTGCCACCATTTTGACCGTCATGCCCTTATGTTTTTCAATAAGGGCGTTTATGTCTATCTTTAATATATCATCGTTTATTATATCTATATTGTCAAAATCCTCCAGAAGCTCCTCCAATATGGGTACAAGTGTCCTGTCTATCTCAACGGACACGACCCTTCCCGCTTTTCTTGCCATAGCCTGAGTAAGAGTGCCTATGCCGGGACCCACCTCTATTATAAGGTCGTTTTCGCCTATATCCGCCGCATTTATTATCTTATCCAGCACCCTTTCGTCTACAAGAAAGTTCTGTCCGAAATTCTTTTTAAAGCTGAACCCGTATTTTTTTATTATCTGCTTTGTCTTATATGCTAAACTTGATTCCATACTATTTTATCATATCCTCAACGGCAGCCCTTGCACTCTCAAGAGCCTTTCCTATATTTGCCGCATTCTTGCCGCCTGCCTGCGCCATATTGGGACGTCCGCCGCCTCCGCCGCCGCATACGGCAGCCGCAGCCTTTACTATCTGACCTGCATTGGCTCCTGCCTTGACCGCATCGTCGCTGCACATTACAACGAAGCTGCACTTGTTGCCCTCGCCGCTTGCCAGCACTATAACGCCGTTGACCTTTTCCTTTATTTGGTCGCCCATTGTCCTTAAAGCGTTCATATCAAGACCCTTTACCTCAGACGCCACAAAATCGATACCCTTTATATTTGACTTAGAGCCTATAATATCGTCTGCAAGAGAGCCGCTCATTTTTGCCTTAAGACTTTCAAGCTCTCTTGAAAGGCGCTTGTTCTCATCTAAAATATGGCTTATTCTCTTTGGCAGCTCTGCAGCCGTTGTCTTTAAAGCGTCCGAAACGCTCTTTAAAACAAAGCCTACTTCGTCAAGATAGCTGAGAGCGCCTGCCCCTGTAAGGGCCTCTATCCTTCTGACGCCTGCGGCAACACCGCTTTCGGAAAGGAGCTTGAATACGCCGCAGTAGGCAGAATTCGTAAGATGAGTACCGCCGCAGAACTCTATGGAATATCCGCCTATATTTACGACTCTTACCACTTCGCCGTATTTTTCGCCGAAAAGGGCAACGGCTCCCGTCTTCTTGGCTTCCTCAAGGCTCATTTCCTTTACCTCCACGGGAAGAGCCTCCAATATCTTTTCATTTACCTTTTTTTCTATAACGCTGAGAGTTTCCTTATCTATTGCCTCAAAATGAGTAAAGTCGAATCTCAAACACTTGTCGCTTACATAAGAGCCTGCCTGCTCCACATGGCTGCCAAGCACCTCCTTAAGCACCGCCTGCAAAATATGGGTGGCAGTATGGTTTCTGGCAGTGGCGAGCCTTTTGTCCTCATCAACGGCAAGGGTTACCGTATCGCCTACTTTTACGGTACCTGTGGTCACCTTTCCCGTGTGTATAAACTTGTTGCCGCCGAATTTTGTACAGTCGTCTATTTCAATGCCCAGATCCTTTGCTCCTACTATAACGCCCTTGTCTCCTGTCTGACCGCCCATTTCTGCGTAAAACGGCGTCTTGTCAACTATTATTGAAACATTGTCTCCTGCCTTTGCTTCGCTTACTATTTCATCATTTACCACAAGGGCAAGAACAGTACCCTTTCCCATAAGACTGTCATAGCCTGTAAATTCCGTTGACATAGCGGGGTCGAGCTGATGGAATACAGTTTCCTCTGCGCCCATGTATGTGTCCGTAGCTCTTGCGTTTCTGGCTCTTGTTCTCTGCTTTTCCATTTCAGCTTTAAAGGCGTCCATATCGAATGTAAAGCCGTCCTCCGCCAGTATTTCCTCCATAAGATCTACGGGGAAGCCATAGGTATCGTACATTTTGAAGGAATCGGCGCCGCCCAGCACATTCTTGCCCTGAGCCTTTAATTCCTTAAGCTTGTCCGCAAGCATTGCCATGCCTGTGTCAAGAGTATTGTAAAATCTCTCCTCCTCGGTGCTGAGTACCTTTAATATCATATCCTGCTTTTCAACAAGCTCGGGATATGCCTTGCCTGAATTTGCTATAACTATCTTGCTAAGCTCCGCAAGGAACTTTCTGTCAATGCCAAGAAGCTTGCCATGTCTTGCGGCTCTTCTCAAAAGACGCCTTAATACATAGCCTCTGCCTTCGTTTGAAGGAAGAACTCCGTCTGCCGTCATGAAGGTAACGGAACGCATATGGTCTGTTATTACTCTTATGGAAATATCCTTTTTATCATCCTCGCCGTATTTAGCTCCGCATATATCGCATACGGCATCTCTTATAGCCTTTACCGTGTCCACATCAAATATGGAATTTACCCCCTGCATTACAGTTGCGATCCTTTCAAGTCCCATACCAGTATCTATATTGGGATGATCCAGATCGGAATAGGTGCCGTCCTCTTCCTTGTTGAATTGGGTAAATACAAGGTTCCATATTTCCATGTATCTGTCACAGTCGCAGCCTACGGTACAGTCGGGCTTTCCGCAGCCGTATTCCTCGCCCTTATCATAGTATATTTCGGAACAGGGACCGCAGGGACCGACGCCATGCTCCCAGAAATTGTCCTCCTTGCCCATTCTGAATATCCTCTCGGGGGCAAGACCTATCTCCTTATTCCATATGTCGTATGCCTCGTCATCATCCTGATACACCGATACATAAAGTCTGTCCTCGGGCAGCTCCACTACCTTTGTAAAAAATTCCCATGCCCAGGCGATAGCCTCATGCTTAAAATAATCTCCGAAAGAGAAATTGCCCAGCATTTCAAAAAATGTGCCGTGTCTTGCAGTCTTGCCTACATTTTCGATATCCCCTGTTCTTATGCACTTCTGACAGGTAGTCACTCTCCTGCGGGGAGGTATCTGCTGACCTGTAAAGAACGGCTTTAAGGGAGCCATGCCGGAATTAATAAGCAGAAGACTCTTGTCATTGTGAGGCACAAGAGATGCGCTTGCCATTCTCAGATGATCCTTTGACTCAAAAAACTCCAAAAATTTTTCTCTTAACTCGTTTACGCCCATGAATTTCATATTTTGTTATCCTCCATAAAAAAATCCCCCGGGCCTAAAGGCTGCAGGGGCATAATAAATTACACGGTACCACCCTGATTATACGATATATCGTACATCTCAGACTATCGTTAACGCCGATAGGACGGCGGAGTATTGATCCGCAGGGGAGATTTCTCTCAAAAGGGAGCTTCTCTTTATACATTGCAGATGCTCGCACCTGCCGCATCCTCTCTTTAGCCTCTATATAAAGATACTTATCCTTCCCGTATTTGATCGTTAAAACAACAGCTATATTATATATAATAGGAATGTTTTTGTCAAGAGATAAATCAAATTGGCATAAATCCTTAAGAATACCTGCATTATACTTAATAAAAACTTAATATATGCCCCTTGACAAACTTTGTATGGTGTACTATAATACATAGTACAGTAATAACACTTGTGCAAAAAGGTGGTGAGAGTATATGTTTAATATTGAGCTGCGCTCCGATATTCCCATTTACGAGCAGATATGCAATTTTGTAAAGGAGGGAGTATTAAAGGGCTATATTAAAAAGGGAGATCCCCTTCCCTCCGTGCGCAGGCTGGCATCTATGCTTAATATAAATCCCAACACGGTGGCAAAGGCATATGCCGAGCTGGAAAAACAGGGTATCATAATTACAGAAAAGGGAAAAGGCACCTTTGTATCCGACTGCCGTGATATTGAAGCGGATATTAACAAGGCAATGGAGAGTATACGCCCGATACTGACACAGCTTATGCTTTCGGGCATCGGCAAGGAGGATATAATAAAGGGAATTTACAAAATATTGGAGGAACAGGAGGGACAAAAATGATCGAAATAAAAGGTCTGACTAAATGTTACGGTAATTTCAAAGCCGTGGACAATGTTTCCATAACCGTGCCCAAGGGTACTATACACGGCATTATAGGCGAAAACGGTGTAGGCAAGACTACTATAATACACTGTGTCACAGGTATATACAAGCCAAACGAGGGCGTTGTGCTTATAGACGGAGAAGACGTTTACGACGATCCCAAGGTAAAGGCAAGGATAGGCTTTGTTGCCGACAGCAACAGCTATTTCCCTACCTACAGGGTAAAGGATATGGTAAAGTTCTACAAGGGCATATACCAAAGCTTCGATGAGAACTGCTTTAATGAACTGAACGCTATATTTGCTCTGCCAGAGGACAGACGTATAAATCAGCTTTCAAAGGGTATGCAAATGCGCCTTGCCCTTATGCTCAATATTGCCATAAGACCCGACGTGCTTGTACTTGACGAGCCTACCAGCGGTCTTGACGCTTTGGCAAAAAAACAGGTAACGGATATTCTTATAAAAGAAGTGGCAGAAAGAGAATGTACCATACTCATATCCTCTCATCATCTTTCCGAGCTTGAAAAGCTATGCGACGATATCACTATGCTCCAAGGGGGAAAAGTAAAATATCAGAGCAGCGTAGATGGCATAAAGGCAAAGGTAAAGAAGCTCCAGGCGGTATTTTCATCTCCCGTGGATCTGTCGGACATAGAGGGTATACTGAACATAGAGCAGATAGGCTCTATATACCACATAATCACAGACGATTATACACAGACCATGGAGAGGCAGCTTTACGCCAAGGGCGCAGACATACTGGAGGAAATAGGCATGAGCCTTGAAGAGATATTTATATATTCCGCAAAGGAACAGAGGTGATATTATGAATTCACTTTATAAAAACTATATCAAAAATTCACTTATACTTCTGGGCGGAGCTTCTCTTTTCTCAATATTTCTGAACTTTATGGATATAATGAGCGAAAACGCAAGCTTCGTTCAAGGACAGGAAAGCCGGACGTCCTATCTGTCCGAGTGGAGCCAGTGGGCAGGCACCGTATTTATTATAATATTTGTGGCAATAGGCTTGAATACGTTCTTGCACTATAAAAATGTCAATAAAAAAACAGGCATTTTCATAAAGCAGCTTCCTGTGAAATACAGCAGCGACTTTTTGTTTAAAACAATTTCATCCTTGATATTCATAGGCGTTACTCTCACAGTGCTTTGCGCCATAGGCTGGGTAATGTATTCCCCTTATTTTGCCGAAGGCGAGAACTACTTTAAGCAAATGTGGGACACGGCATATATGACCTTTGCGGTAATGGTGCTTTTCTATTCCATAGGTCTTTTGAGCCAGCAAATAATAGGCATACCCCTTCTTGCCATATGCGCTCCCTTTGGGGCATTTTTCGGCACGCTTGGTTCATTCATAGGCTATGAGTCCATGCCCTATGCCATAAGAGAGTTGCCAATATTCAAGATAGCCCTAAATATTTTGGATAAATTTTTCGAGTTTATATGCTTTTACGGAAAGATCTATCCCGAGGAAACGCTTTTTATAATATGGAGCATACCGCTTTTTATACTGGCAGCTATTTTAAATTCCAATATCGATTACAGCAATATGGGAAAGCTGTTTTTGTTCCGCCGGTGCAGACCTGTTGCATATGTTATAGGCTCTACAATGTTTGCCTTTTCAATGCAGTGTGTCGTAAACTGCTTTGAGATAAGAAGCATAGCGGTAGTCATTATATCATTTATACTGAGCTGGCTTGCAGGCTTTAAGATAATACAGTATTTCGTAAGGCGGTTTGACTAGGGAGGTGTATTTTATGGAAAAAAGATATAAAAATCTCATATTCTGGGAAATAAGCAAAATAAAATGGCTTCCTCTGATAGCCTTTGCCGTAATGTATTTCAGCTCCATAGCCTTTAAGGAAAATGCTATGCTTGAGGACTGCCGTGTGCTGACCGAGGGCTATATGAACACAGCATGGTCAATAGAGCTTATATGCACAGGCTTCAATGTATTAAACATAGGCTGGGTAGCTCTCCTTGCCTTCTGTCAGTTCAACGACGATGCCAATATATGGTATTCTCTGCCATACAAAAAAAAGGAGCTTCATTCTGCTAAGCTCATAACGGGCATAGGCTTTATAACACTTATGCTTGCAATATATACTGTGTGGATGATCGCCCTTTATCACAGGTATATTCCCTTTATGGAGGATATTTACAACCTATATCCCTTTGACGGCAAAGTGTTCGGCGAAATTACGATAATTGAAAATATGGCTCTTACATTGATCGTGCTTATATTCATATATTTGGTGTTTATGTTCTCTCAGTATATGGTAAATCAGCCTGTAATAGCGGCTGTATTCGGCATAATAATTCTTGTAACTCCCGTATTTATAATGGAAATGGCAGAACGATACACAGGTCTTAATACAAGCGGTGTACACCGTTTTCTGTATTTTCCCCTTTTCCCCTTCAATGGTACAGACTCCGTAGCAGACAACTATATAATAGCTGCATCCTGGAGCAGCGCAAAACAAAGCGGTACGTCTATTGAATGGCGTATAGCTCAAGGCAATCTTTTCAGTCTTCTGAAGCTGGTATACTATACAGTACTTTCATTTGTTATGGTATATGTATGCAATAAATGTGCAGGCTCCGAGCTGAGAGCGGAAAACGGCGGACTTTTGCCGGGGCGTATATACGGCAAGATATTTATTGGGGTAATTACGCTGTTTACAGCAAGCTTTTTCGGAAGTCAATTTATGTACAGCATAAACAAATGGGTAGGCATACTTGTGTTCCTTTTCTTCGGCATTGTTACATTTGTTATCGCCAATGCCATACTTAAAAAGCAGGGGGTGTTGTTATGGCAAAAAAAGTAATTATACCCATACTTTGTATAACTCTTCTCTGCGGCTGCGGTAATATAAGTTGGGGAAGAGGATACAAGGACAAAAGGGTGGATATATCCGAAAGCTCTGTGGTATATACGGAGGAAAAGAGAGACGAATATCTTACA
>CANQIA010000018.1 GCA_947624015.1 uncultured Clostridia bacterium | reverse complement strand
TACAGCTATACAAACGGCTTTACGGAAGGCAGCAATAACAAAATAAAAGTACTTAAACGCAACGCTTACGGATTCAGGAATTTCAGACGATTTAGGAACAGAATATTACATATATTTACATAATAAAATAAAACCACCTGCTATACTAAATAACAGGTGGTTGGTTGCTCTTAATTTGGTGTTACCCCAACTATTGACAAAGGGTCAAAAAATATCCCTCGGCAAAGCCGGGGGATATTTTTATTGTGTAAAAGTAATTATGCCTCTTGATATACCTACGGCGCATCTTTGCTTAAAGGCAGGCATGGCAAGGAGAGCCGCCTCTTGAGGATTGCTTATAAAAGCTACCTCTACAAGTATGGCAGGCATATCCGTAAGTCTTAAAACGGCAAAGTTGGCTTGGGAAGCGCCTCTGTCCCTTGTATCGATCTCGGCTACAAGAGATGTGTTTACCTGCAATGCAAATGCTTCGGATACACTGCCTTCCCTGTAATAAAAGGTCTCTGTGCCCTTATATATCGGATTGATATTTGAATTACAGTGTATGCTTACAAAATAGTCCGCTCCCCATTCGTTTGCAAGGGCTGCTCTTCTTTGCAGGGATACGCTCTCGTCTCCGACTCTGGAAAAGCGCACGCTGTAGCCCTCGCTTTGCAAAAGTCTTCCTGTTCTCAAGGCTATGTCCAAATTCACATCTGCCTCTCTTATACCGTTTGGTCCTCTGGCTCCGGGATTGTTGCCGCCATGTCCGGGATCTAAGAATATCTTCATATAATTCCCCCAATACATATAAAACAGTATATGACACGGCGATCCCATATATGAGCATATCTACGCAAGATACTTGTTAAGCACGTCAAAAAGTTTTTCCATATTAAGAGGCTTTGCAATATGATCGTTCATGCCCGATTTTATGGCAAGCTCCCTGTCCTCGTTAAAGGCGTTGGCAGTCATTGCAATAATGGGAATATCCGCAAGCTCCTTATTCTCAAAGCTTCTTATGGCTATTGTGGCTTCATAGCCGTTCATCTTAGGCATCTGGATATCCATAAGTATAAGGTCGTAATATCCGGGTCTTGAATGCCTTATTTTATCAACGGCAACGCTTCCGTCGTTTACAGTGTCTACAAAAAATCCGTTTTCGGTAAGTATTGCCTCGGCTATTTCGCTGTTAAGCTCGTTATCCTCTACAAGAAGTATTCTCTTGCCCTTTATTTTATCGGAAACGGAGGGCATAACATTCTCGATGGTTTCATCTGTACGTTTTCCTATGGATGAAAGGAGAGTATCTCTCAGTGTAGAAACAAATATAGGCTTGTTGCAGAACGCCGTAACGCCTGCATTCTTTGCCTCGGTCTCAATATTTGACCAGTCGTAGGCGGTAAGTATTATAATAGGCACTTCCTCCCCTATGTCATTCCTTATCTGCCTTACTACCTCGATACCGCTTATATCGGGCATCTGCCAGTCGATAATATAGGCGTCGAATTTATCGCCCATTTCCATTGACTGTCTGGCATGGAGAACAGCTTCCTTGCCCGACATTGTCCAGGTGGCTCTTAATCCAAGCTGCACAAGCATTTTTGTAACGCTGTCGCAAATATTGTAGTCGTCATCGACAACAAGGGCATGCATACCCTGAAGCTCCTTTATTATCTCTACCTGTTTGCTGCTTGACTGTAATCTCAGCTCAAGTGTCAGTATAAATTCGGTACCCTTGCCCTGCTGACTTTTTACCTCTATTTTGCCGCCCATCATATCTACAATGTTTTTGGCGATCGCCATACCGAGACCTGTACCCTGTATACCGCTTATGGTCGAATTGTTTTCTCGTTCAAAGGGTTCAAACACATGCTCTAAAAATTCGGGACTCATGCCTACGCCCGTATCCTTTACTCTCATTTCGTATGCGCCATATCCCGGAGGCGCTCCATGCTTCTGCTTTATTGTAAAGGATACCGTGCCTCCTGCCGGCGTAAACTTTATGGCATTGCCCAAAAGATTGAAAAGTACTTGGTTGAGATGAAGCTTATCGCAGTAAACGTCCTCGTCTACTACATCTATGGTATCCATAAAGAAATCCAGATTTTTTGATTTCATCTGGCTGAGAAGTATAGTCCTCAGATCCCTTAGTATATCGGGAAGGCTGCACTCTGTTTCCTCTATGTATACTCGACCGCTTTCTATACGGCTCATATCCAATATATCGTTTATAAGGCTCAGAAGATGATTGCTGGAGGACAGTATTTTTTTAAGATAGTCCTTTATCCTTTCCGTGTCCTCAATATTTGACACAGCAAGAGTGGCATAGCCTATAATGGCATTCATAGGCGTTCTTATGTCGTGAGACATATTGGAGAGGAACATGGTCTTTGCCCTCTCTGCATTTTCAGCCTTTACAAGCCTTTCTTCAAGCACTGCCTTTTCAAGAGTTTCCTTTGTATTTTTCAAAGTCCACAACAGATAAATTATAAGTATACACGCCACCGCAAAGCAAAGAACATAGCATACCTTTCTTATATTGTAGAGATTGGAAAATGCCTCGCTTTCGGGTACTGCAACAGCCACGGTCCATTTATTTACATCATTTGCATCTCCTATGCCCCACTTGTCATACTTTATAGGCATATAGTAGAAATACATATACTCCCCTGTGGTATTTGAGCGGAACTGAACGTGACCCGAATCGCCGTTTAATATCTCTTCCTTCACTTTATCGAATGTAATTCCGCCTCTTGTCTCCCTAAATCCTATATCGTTGAGATTGCCAAGCTCATCGTGCCAGGTATCCATAATAAAATCGCCGTTTTCTCTGTCTATGATATATATGCTGGCGCTTCCGTTGTACATATTGTCAATATTGAGAGCATCGGGGAAATTTTTTAAATTGGTTGAGGAATAGAGCATCGCCACAGTTTCGTTGTTCCTTATGATAGGCACGAAATGACGTATTATTAGCTGATTGTCATCCATAATACTTATCATTCTGTTCGTAACGTGTTCGCCCAGCCCGGAGTCCTCTTCAAAGGATATTTTGCCTGCTCCGTCTATAAGACCGTTCCTTGTGATTATCTTATCTCCCGGCAAAAGCAAATTCATATTGCCGGAAGCCGTAAGAGGAGCAAATTCACCCATTATCTTCTGCATGGTGGTCGTATCGAAATCCTCTTCAATAGTGATTATCTCAGCTACGGCATTAAGTATGCGGCTGTCGTTCGTGATCTTATTTATGACATCATCCATAACGGTATTTGCCACTTCCTGTATCCTTTCAAGACAGCGGTTTTCCGTAAGACGGCTTATTTTAATATTGGAAATAACAAGCACTACGGAGATCAACACGATCACAAGCAATGTTGCGATTATATTTTTATCCTTAAGCTTACTTTTATCTATTTTAGTCATAATTCGGCACCTCAATGATATGTAGTGATTTGTTATTATTATAGCTTATATGCTCTTATCTTGTCAACAATAAGCATTGCTTTGCAAAAAAAAGGCTGCCGCATATTATCAATACGGCAGTCCCCTGTATTAATCTACATTTATAAGCTCATATTCTCTTGAACCTATATTCAGTTTTGCAGCCATTTCAATGGTATGGATACCGTTTCTGGATTCTATTCTTTCCACAAGATGATCTCTGCCCTTATCCTTTGAAACATATACAATATCTATACACGCCTGATCTATTGCCACGGGATCTGTGGAGGCAAGTATGCCTATATCCTCCATACACGGATCCTCTGCAACTGCGCAGCAGTCACAGTCCACAGACATATTTTTCATAACATTGATATAGACTATATTTCCCTTAAAGTACTCTATAACAGAGGATGCGGCATCCGCCATCGCTCCAAGGAAAAGATCCCCGTCTACAGTCCAGAATGCGGAAGGATCGCCTGCGCCGTGTATATAGCCCTTTCCGTAGGATGAAGCTATGCCTATTGAGAGCTGCTTGAGGGCTCCGCCGTAGCCGCCCATGGGATGACCCTTAAAGTGGGAAAGCACAAGCATAGAATCATACTTTGCAATGTCCTTGCCTACGAAGTTTTTCTTAATAATATTTCCGTTTGGTATATCAAGCTCCAGATCGGGTCCCTCTGCGTCAAGCAAGTCTACGTTAAAGTATTTTGACCAGCCATGCTCTTCAAGAGTCTTAAGGTGCTTTTCGGTAGTATCTCTCGTGCCCTCATAGGCTGTATTGCACTCGCCTACGGTACCCTTGACATAGTCTATTACAGGTTTGAAAAAATCGGGCTTAAGGAAATTCTGATTGCCCGTTTCCCCTGAATGGAGCTTTACAAGTACATTGCCCTTTAATTCTTTTCCTGTAAATTTGTACATATCCGGTACTCGTTCAGGCGTTATTTTGCCTGAAAAATAAACCTTTGATGTCATAAAAAACCCTCCTCATTTCTTCGGTATAAAGTTATTTTATATTATTTTTAGCTCAAAATCAATAGTATTATTTATATATTCTTTCGCCTATGTACTTTTTAAGCAGATCCACAGTACCGTCTATACCCAGCTTACTGCTGTTTATGCAAAGATCATATGTCCTTGAATCGCCCCATTTTCCTTCGGAATGAACATTATGATATTTTTTCCTCGTTTTGTCATGGCGCTTATTTTTAATAACGGCTTCCTTTTCATCTATGCCGAATTTTTCCATAGTCCTATTTACCTTGTCCTCAAAATCGCCTAATATGAATATGGAGATAAGCCCCTTTCTGCCTTTGAGTACTTCCTCGGCACAGCGACCTACTATCACGAAGCTCTCGCCCATGTCGGCTTTTTCCTTAATATATTCAAACTGCATTTCGGCAATGATCTCTTCTATGGAATTGGAATATGACTTTGTTCTTGCGTCTACGGAACGGGCGCCGAAAAGCTTTCTCGGCTCCTCGTCATATTTTTCAAGGAATTCTATCCTTATATTTTTCTTTTCTGCCAGTTCATCCAGCATACGCCTGTCATAGAAATTAAGTCCCAGCTCTTCAGCCAGCTTTTTAGCTATCTTATGACCTCCGCTGCCAAATTCACGTCCTATGGCAATGATTATCTGATCGCTCATATTATCCCCCTATTCAAATCAACAATATCTGGCAAATATAATAAGCATTGACGCAGTAACGACTATAAGCGTTGCCGGTACCGCATATTTACAGAACTTGCCCCAGCCTATTATATGTCCGTTCTTTGCGGCTACGGATGTGCCTACAACATTGGCTGAAGCTCCTATGGGTGTAGCGCTGCCGCCAATATCCGTACCCATGGACAATGCCCATGCCAGTATACCTATGTCTATGCCGGTAGCCTCGGCAAGACTGCTTATAACGGGTATCATTGTTGCGGCAAAGGGAATATTGTCCACAAATGCGCTTGCAACGGCAGATACCCATATTATGATCGCTACCATCGTCATATTGTGTCCGCCGCTTACGGTTTCTATAAGACCTGCTATATCCTCAAGTATGCCCGTCTGCTCAAGGCCGCCTACGACCACAAAAAGACCCACAAAGAACAAAAGTGTTTTAAAGTCCACCTTTTTTATAAGTGAATATGCGTCTTTACCCGCAGTAAGTAATGTGACTAGGGCTATAAAGGTGCCTATAAATGCAACCGTAAGTCCCGTGCGGGCATGAGTTACAAGCATTATAACAGCCCCTGCAAATATTATACAGCTTACGGCAAAACGCTTTTTGCTTGTAATGGCAGATGAAGGCTTAGGCATAGCGGAAATATCCACACTTGTATGTTCCTCCGTAACAAGCTTGTTGTGAAATACCATATAGAAATACACAATTACAAGTATAAGACCTACTCCTGCGATAACGCCTGTATTTGTAAGAAAATCGCCAAATGTAAAATGAAGCGAAGTGCCTATTATTATGTTTGGCGGATCTCCGCACATGGTGGCAGAGCCGCCAAGGTTTGCGCAGAAGATTTCCGATATGATCATAGGCACAGGGTCGAATTTAAGAAGAGTTGCCAGCTCTACCGTAACAGCCGCAAGGAAAAGTATGACCGTAATGCTGTCTATAAACATGGAAAGTACAGCCGACATTATCATAAAGGCTATAAAAAGCGGTATCGGTCTGTAGTTTACAAGCTTTGCAAGCCACATACACAGCCAACGGAAAAAGCCTGCCTTTGCCATGCCCTCTACCATTACCATCATGCCGAATATAAATATAATGGTCGCCCAGTTGATACCCGTTGAAGCCTCCTCTGTACTTCCTGAGCTGTACCAAAAGCCTTGTGTAAATACGGTTTTTAAATTTATGGTGGTCATTATAGCGCTCATACTGTGCATAAACAGTCCGAACACCAACAAAAGAGTAAGCGCTCCGCATGCAAGCGTTACCTTATGTCTTTCTATCTTATCCGAAACTATAAGAATAAACATTACAAAGAAAATCAAGAATGCCGTTATTTTTGCTATCATAAAATTTTCCTCCTTACTTTTCAATTAAGATGTAAATTTAACACAATGTAAATGTTACCCCTTAAAACTTTTACCATTATAGCAAGTAAAATATTGAATTTCAAGTAAAAATTTTACTATTTTTTCACTAAATATGAGCATGATTATGGTCAATTAGCTCTTTATTTGTATGGCTGTGTCCGTGAGTCTCTTCTCCATGCTCATGGACGTGCATATGAGAGTGGATATGAGTATGCTCATGAGTATGTACCACATCCCCATGCCTGTGCTGATGAATATGGGTATGCATATGCTCATGGGTGTGCTGCAAAGCTATGGTATCCTTGACCATAAGCGCCGTTGCAGCTATCATTATAAGCATTGCCCCATAGAATACGGCATTGGGTCTTTCGCCCAGCAAAAGCATACTAAAGGCTGCGCCTATAAAGGGAGCTGCGGAATAATATGCGCTTGTCTTGGCTGCGCCTAAATTTTTCTGAGCCAAAATATAAAAATTAATGCTAAGACCATAGGAAACAAAGCCCAGAAGCATAGCCGCCGCAATATAAGTCATATTCGGCAATTCTTCGCCTACAATAATCGCTATTATAAGACTTCCCAAGCCTGAAAAGCAGCCCTTTAGGGTAGTGATCTCCACAGAGCTTTTGCTGCTCAGCATCCTTGTGCAGTTGTTTTCAAAGCCCCAGCATATGCATGCGCCTATTACAAAAAGAGAGCCTGTATTGAAGCTGAAGCTGTACTCTCCTTCAAAGCTCAGCATTATGCTTGCCAATGTTACAAGAAATATTGCTATCCACAATCTTTTTGAAATGATCTCTCCGAATATAACAAGGGCAATTACAGAGGTTGCCACTATCTCAAAGTTATTGAGCAGAGAGACATTTGCCGAAGCCGTACTTCTGACGCCTAACATGAGAAGTATCGGCGCCGCTATATCCAAAAGTATCATTGCCAAGGTATAGGGAAGCTCTCTTTTAGTCAATAGTTCATTTGAGCTGCCTTTTCCTTTTGAGCCGAATATAATACCATATATGAAAAGCCCCGCTCCTGCTCCCAGATACAAAAATGCCGCCATCATAGTAGGTCCGATATTTTTCATAAGTACCTTTGAAAAGGGTATGTTTACCCCATATAGGGCTGCCGCCAGTATGGCAAAAGCCACGGCTCTGTTCTTCTTCGTCATTTTATCACTTTCCCTTGTCGTTACATATAATACAGCATTTTTCCCGATTATCGGCACACCGTAAACCGATTGGGAGCTTAAGCATGAGGAATGTCTGTAAATTCGGAGATCTCCCTGTTAATGGTGCAAAGGTCTTCTACGCTCATATCATGTATATCTCTGTGTCCCGTTATCCTTGCAAAAGTCTTAAGCTCCTCAAAGCTGCATTTGAAGAAATTGCCGACTCTTCGGGCAGCCGTATCTATGCCGAATCTTTTTCTCAATTCGGGATCCTGAGTAGCCATACCAACAGGACAGTTTCCGCTGCCGCATATTCTGTACTGCTGACACGCTGCCGCTATCATTGCCGCTGAGGCTACGGCAACTGCCGTTGCACCCATGGCGATAGCCTTTGCAAAGTCTGAGGATACTCTCAATCCGCCTGTAATGACAATATCAATATCGCTGTTGTGTTCCTTTAGATACTTCTTTGCTCTGTAAAGAGCGTAAATTGTGGGAACGCTTGTGGAATCCCTGATTATTGCAGGGCTTGCCCCTGTTGCGCCGCCTCTGCCGTCTATGGTTATAAAATCGGCGCCTGCAAACAGGCAATATTCAATATCCTTTTCTATTCTGCCTGCCGCTATCTTGATACCTATTGGTCTGCCCTGTGAACACATCCTCAGTTGTTCGACAAGCTCCTTCAGTTCCTCCTTCGTATTTATATCGGGAAATTTTGACGGACTTATAACATCCTTGCCAAGGGGCTTATTCCTTATTTTTGAAATTTCCTCGGTTACCTTTTCTCCCGGCAAGTGACCGCCCATGCCCGGCTTTGTGCCTTGACCGATCTTTATTTCTATGGCGTCTGAATTCTGTAGGTTTTCGGGAGTTACGCTGTAACGGTTAGGCACATATTCAAATATGTATTTGTGGGCTGCCGCCATTTCCTCGGGAAGTATACCGCCTTCGCCGCTGCACATAGCTGTACCTGCCATAGCTGCGCCCTTGGCAAGAGCGATCTTTGTTTCCTTTGAAAGAGCGCCAAAGGACATATGTGAAATATACACAGGTCCCTCAAGTACCATAGGCTTAAGGGCATGCTTTCCTATTACGGTCTTTATATTGACTTCTTCATCCTCCATAAGCGGCGGAGGATCAAGCTGCGCTCCCAGTACAAGTATATCGTCCCAGTTTGGCATAGGCATTTTGGTACCCATGGCTTCTATAACGGAATGACCTGTAACAGCTATTTTATGTATATGATCCATATATCGTACACTTTCGTCAAAGCGGGCATATTCCTTATTGTATTCAAGAGGATCGCCTCCCCTTTCCGAAACAGGTTGTGGCTTTGTCTCCTCTTCCATGACTCTGAATACCTCTATGCCCTGCTTACACATGGGACAGCATTCAAGTTCCCCAAAAGGCTTGTTTTCCTTTTCCTCATCGTAAACGTATCCGCATACGCTGCACTTGTATTTTGCCATAATATACCTCCTTATTGATAATGATTATCACTTAATTATATAATACTATATCGTCATGTTTATTGCAATATGATTTTGCGATATTTGTTGTTTTTTTATATGAATTTTTTCTGTAAAGCATATACAAAAAAGGGAGATGTGTTCCATCTCCTTTTTTATTGCATATTCTTTTTGTAAATAATGCTCAGCCCTCTCAGGAGCAGATCGTCGCAGAAATTAAAATCATCTCTTATACAATACCGACATATCTGCCTACCAAGACCTCCCGTTACAACTACGGTGGCTCTTTCGCCAAGCTCTTTTTCTATTCTGGCAACATAGCCTTCTATCATAGACGCAGTGCCGTATATTATGCCGCTGCGCATACAATCCACTGTATTTTTGCCTATGGCGGTCTTGGGATCTTCAAGACTTATACCGGGAAGCTGGGCAGTGCCTGCAGTAAGAGCCTGTAAGCTTATATTTACGCCCGGCATTATACAGCCGCCTATATAGTTGCCCTTTTTATCTATCGTATCGATAGTGGTGGCTGTACCCATATCTATAATGAGTATAGGCGGCTTAAACAGAGAAAGCGCCGCAACAGAGCTTACTATTCTGTCGCTTCCTACCGCAGCGGGATTGTCCATAAGTATATTAAGTCCTGTCTTTATGCCGGGACCCACCACTATAGGCTTTTGTCCCGTTGCCAGCTCCACCGCTCTTTTTATACGCCCCAATACGGGAGGCACAACAGAGGAAATTATACAGCCTTCTATACTTTTTCTGTCTATATGATAGAGCTGCAAAAGATTAAGAAGATTTACTCCGTATTCATCCTTTGTCTTAAGCTTATCTGTGGCAAGGCGTGCCATAAAGTCTATATTGTTTTGGGTTATGCCGCCTACGACTATGTTTGTATTTCCTATATCTATTGCCAGTATCATATTTTACCTCTTGACCTATTACTGTAATCTGTTCTTATAAGCTGCCATAAGCGCCGCACATACGGCTGATGAAATGATCCCTGCAACTATTGCCTCCGGGATACCGTTTACAGCCATGACCGTAAGCACTGCCTTAAGTACAAGGTCTGCGCTTGCAAGACCCGTTGCCTCAGCATATTTCTTTGCAAAGAATATGTATGCCATGCCCATGACAAGTATGGTATTTGTCATAGAACCTGCAACGCCTGCTATAAACATAGACGGCGTTTTCTTCTTGATAAGCTTATATACTCCCATATAAACAAAATAGGCTGCCACGCCTATTAATATACGGGGAACAAAGCAAATCACAATACTTAAAGCATTGCCACCCGGCTTAAAAGGCGTAAAAAGAAATGCCGTAACGCTGGCTGAACGGAATGTAGCATTCAAAAAGCTTGACAATCCGAACATAAAGCCTGTAAGAGCGCCTTTCTTCCAGCCTAACACTATCCCTGCTATTATTACGGGAATGTGTATGGTAGTCGCATTCATGAAGCCTAAAGGAATAAAGCCTAAGGGCGTTATCGTAAGCACAACGATAATAGCCGCAAACAGTGCCATTTCCACAAGACCACGAGTTTTTTCTCTCTGCTTTGTCATATTAAATTCCTCCTTGCTACCGCTCCACTGCACAAGAACCAGAGACCGTTCTTGTGTTTTACCGTAGTATGGATACAGCGCATAAAATTTTTACCATATAATTATATATTATATTATTGAAAAAATCAATAATAAATGTTATTATTAAAAAAATGAAAGGAGTTGTCTACCATGCTTACGGGAAAATCGATCATACTGGGCGTAACAGGCTCCATAGCCGCCTATAAGGCTGCTTCCCTTGCCCATATGCTCAAAAAACAGGGCTGTGATGTAAATGTCATAATGACAAGGAACGCCACCGAAATAATTGCTCCTCTTACCTTTGAAAGACTTACGGGAAACAAATGTATAGTTGAAACTTTTGACAAAAACATACAGTATGAAGTAAAGCATATATCCCTTGCAAAAAAGGCGGATCTGGCAATAATAGCTCCTGCCACTGCCAATATTATAGGCAAGCTTGCAAACGGCATTGCAGACGATATGCTTTCCACTACCCTAATGGCGTGCAAATGTCCTGTGTACATTTCTCCTGCCATGAATACCGCTATGTATGAAAACCCTATACTGCAAAACAATATAGAAAAGCTCAAAGGCTTCGGCTTTCATTTTATAGAACCTGCCGAAGGACTTCTGGCATGCGGCGACAGCGGTAAGGGTAAAATGCCCGAACCCGGCGACATAGCCGAATATATATACAGAGAGCTGGCATACGACAAAGACCTTAAGGGCAAAAAAATAACGGTTACGGCAGGCGCCACCGTAGAGGCAATAGACCCCGTCAGATATATTACAAATCATTCAACGGGCAAAATGGGCTGCGCCATAGCAAGAGCCGCTATGCTCAGAGGAGCCGATGTCACTCTCATTGCGGCAAATATGACTGCCTCTCCGCCGCCCTTTGTTAGAATAATAAATGTAAAAAGCGCCGAGGATATGTACAGCGCCGTAATATCCGAATACAAAAATTCCCATATAGTTATAATGTCCGCTGCCATAGCCGACTACACTCCAAAAACTACTGCCGAAAACAAAATAAAGAAAAGCGATATGGATATGAGCATACAGCTTAAAAGGACCGCAGATATTCTTAAATACATGGGGGATAACAAAGACGGTCAGTATCTGTGCGGCTTTAGTATGGAAACGGAAAGCCTTGTTGAAAACTCGGTCAAAAAGCTTAAAAGTAAAAATGCCGATATGATAGTGGCAAATAATCTCAAGGTGGAAGGGGCAGGCTTTGGCACAGATACAAACGTAGTTACAGTAATTACAAAAAACCGCACTCTGGAGCTGCCTGTAATGAGCAAAGAAAAAGTGGCTCACAAAATATTCGATATCATACTCGATAAGGAGTAAACATATGACAAAGGAATACGATCTGGACAGATTTTTGAAAATGCAGGAGAGAGATTACGACGTTGCCCTTTCCGAAATTAAAAGCGGTCAAAAAAGAAGCCATTGGATATGGTATATATTCCCTCAGATAAAAGGGCTTGGCATAAGCTCCATGTCCGAATACTATTCCATAAAAAGCATAGGCGAGGCAAAGGCTTATATGGATCATCCTGTGCTTGGCAGCAGGCTCTTGGAAATTTCAAATGCGCTTCTTTCCCTTGATTCAAACGACCCTCAGAAGGTCATGGGCATTCCCGACGATATGAAGCTTTGCTCATGTATGACGCTTTTTGAACAGGTAAGCAACGATACCGTATTTAAAAAGGTGTTAGAAAAGTTTTACGGCGGTAAAAGAGATAAAAAAACATTGGAAATATTAAAAGGACATCGTTAAGATGTCCTTTTAAGCGTGTCGATAAATCGACACGCTTTCATTTTTTAAGTATAATTTATGATATTATTTTCTTTTAAGGCTTTAAGCACAAGTCTTTCAAAGGAATCGAGGAATCTTATATTATCCTCCTCTGTTCTCTTTCTCTGTCCCTTTATGTGTATCCTTTTACGGCTGTTTTTGGCAGACTTTACAATATGCCGTGACATAAGCATACCGTCAATGTTATCATCGGTATACCATTTGCCGCCGGGATGTATCGCATAGGCTTTTTTGCTCAGAGCCATAGCTCCCACTCCATAATCCTGAGTGACCGCAATATCTCCCTTTTCGCACTTATTTATAAGTACCATATCCACAGAATCTGCGCCTGAATCGGTCACTATCACATCTGAAAGCTCGGAGGTAATATTATGACTTGTATCGCATATAAGTATGGTTTTAATACGGTATTTAGATGCGATCTCCTCTATCTGTCTTATTACCGGGCAGGCGTCGGCATCTACATATATTTTCATATTAATTCGTTTCGCCTTCGTTCTCCTTATTCGGCTCCTTGACTCCTTCAGCCGAAGCCTTATCCTTTACAATGTGGGTATCCATTTCAAGGGCAGGTACCGTTTCCGATATTTCTTCAATATCCTCGTTGCCCTCCGTAATATATACCGCCTCTCTCTGAGAGTAATAATCCAGCTTTACCGCAATCGTATCGTCATAGTACAATGTGCCGAAGGATTTCCTTACAAAAGCGACTTTACCGAAAAGCTTAAGAATTTTTCCCAATATTACGGATTTGTATATTTTCCTGCCCCTTGCCTGACCTATAAGGGTAACAAGATCGGCAGTTGAAGTATAATCTCCGTCCATAACATTGAATACGCCCTTAAAGCCCTCCTCAATTACCTCGCATATAAAATTTGTAAGGTTGTCTACATACAGCAGACTTTTTACATTTTGTGTATCGGGTACTATAAAAGCCCATTTTGCAAACTTCTCAAGGCGCCTATAATTGCCGGGACAGCCCTGTCCGTAGACCATAGGCGGTCTTAATACGGAGACCTTGAATTCCTCCGAGCTAAGCTCTCTTATTGCCTTTTCCGCCTTTTGCTTGCTCTTGCCATAGGGAGTTGAAGGTCTGAGCGGCGTTTTATTGCCTATCTCCTCTGCCTCATCTCCGTATACAGCCATTGTACTCAGATATACAAAGTGCTTTACGCCACTATCCTTTGCAAGCTCTGCCAGTTCGCCTGTTAGCTCATAATTTACCTTATAGTATCTGCCTACGCTTTCCTTTTTGTTTTTATGTACTAGGGCAGCGCAGTGAACAACGGCGTCTACCCCTTTCAGATCCAGATCATCTATGCCGTTTCTTACGGAAACGCACTTTGCTTCATGTCCGAAGCTTTTAAGAAGCTCACAGGCTCTGTTGCCTATATAGCTATTTTCTCCCGTCAATATTACTTTCATGTCTGCCCTCCATTACGCCTTTGGCGGTAAAAACAGAAAAAAATGTCTTTAGAATTATTTTTATATCGAATAACAGGCTCATTCTTTTTACATATTCTCCGTCAAACTTTGCCTTTACTTCAATAGGCAGTTCATCTCTGCCGTTTACCTGAGCCCAGCCGGTAAGCCCCGGCAGAACATCGTTTGCCCCATACTTATCCCTTTGAGAAATAAGGTCGTACTGATTGTACAGAGCGGGTCTGGGACCTACTATGCTCATTTGTCCCATAATTATGTTAAATATCTGAGGAAGCTCGTCAAGACTTGATCTTCTCAAAAAGGCTCCTATTTTTGTAATATAGGATCGAGGATCCTCAAGCATATGCGTAGGCACATCCTTAGGCGTATCCATTTTCATGGTTCTGAATTTATATATATCAAATTCGCTTTTGTGTATGCCTATCCTTTTCTGTCTGAATATAACACTGCCGCCGTCCTCCAGCTTTATCAATAAGGCTATTATGGCAAGAAGCCACCAAAGCATCAATAACGCCGCAAGACTTATAATAAGGTCAAGAATCCTTTTTACCTTAATATACATACCTATTCTCCCTTCGGATGAAAGTTAGGGACAATTTCCTTAATGATATCCACTACCTTCTCAGGCTCATCAAAGGCGGCATTATAAAGCTTGTCAAGCTGCGCATTGAATTTGTCGTAATCCATCTCAACAGGCTTTGCAACAAATATCTTGTTATCATAGGCTACCTGCATACTGTCCTTTTCTTCATCCATTATAAGCTCCTCGTAAAGCTTTTCTCCGGGACGCAGTCCCGTGTATTCTATTTTTATATCCTTGTCGGGTATAAAGCCCGAAAGTCTTATAAGATTTCTGGCAAGCTCGTCGATCTTAACGGGTTCTCCCATATCCAGCACAAATATCCTGCCGTTTCTGCCAAGTCCCACAGCCTGCAGCACAAGACGACAGGCTTCGGGTATCGTCATAAAAAATCTTGTCATATCCTTATGAGTGACTGTAACGGGACCTCCCGTCTTTATCTGTCTTCTGAAAAGAGGTATAACGCTTCCGTTGCTGCCCAGCACATTGCCAAAGCGCACAGCCACGAATTTTGTTTCGCTGTGGTTTGCAAACTCCTGTATTATAAGCTCCGTTATTCTCTTTGTGGCGCCCATAACATTTGTCGGATTCACAGCCTTATCCGTAGAAAGCAGCACAAAATGTTCGCTGCCGTATTTATCGGCGCATTTTGCCACATTAAGGGTACCGAATACATTATTTTTGACTGCCTCCGCAGGGACATATTCCATAAGCGGAACATGCTTGTGCGCTGCCGCATGGAATATTACCTGGGGATGATATTCTTCAAAAACCCTTTCAACGCAGTTGATATCTCTTACAGAGCCTATCCTTACGATCATATCCGGGGCTTCTTTGTACTTTCCTTTCAGTTCGCTGTAAAGCTCATAGGCATTATTTTCATATACGTCAAATATTATAAGAAGCCTTGGCTCAAAGGCAGCTATCTGTCTGCAAAGCTCGGAGCCTATGGAGCCGCCTCCTCCCGTTACGAGTACCACTCTGTCCTTTATATATCCCGAAATTGAATTTACATCTATTCTGACCTCATCTCTGAACAGAAGATCCGTAATGTTCACATCCCTCAGCATCTGATATCCGCCGTCGGATATATCGCTTAACGGAGGTATCATTTTAAGCGTACAGTTTGTTTGTGAACACAGATCCATTATCCTCTTTACCTGTACATTGGTAGCGGAAGGGATAGCAACTATTATTTCCTCTATCTCATATTCTTCGGCAAGACGAGGTATATTGGCAGTATCATACGTTACCCTTATGCCCATTATATTTGTATTGTTCTTTTTATAGTCATCATCCACCACTATTACGGCTATCCTGTCCTCGTAGCCCTTTTCGGCATTTATAATACTTCTGACTACGTTATAGCCTGCATAACCTGCGCCGACTATAAGCACTCTTTTAAGTCCGCTTTTCTTTGAAAAGGAGTGTTCTATATTTATAAATGTCCTCTTTATAAGCCTGTAGCCTGAGCGTGAAAACATAAACAGCACTATGTCCACTATCCATGCCACAAGAAGCATTCTCTTGGGCAGCTCAAAACCCTGCACTGTGTTTACAAGCACAAAGCGGCTGAAAAGCCATACCAAAGTAAATATAAGAGTGTCCGCAACTATAATTTTATATACATCGTCAATAGTCGCATACTTCCAAAGATTGGAATAAAACTTAAATAAACCGTATACGGCAAGGCAAACGGGAGTAATAAATAAGGCGATATAGCCGTACCACTGCCATACCTTGGCAGAAATATTTACGCCTATACCTCCCGGAAGTCCCGGTATAGTACCGCCGTACCAAAGGCACATGGCAAACACAAGAGATAGATTTATCAGAACTACGTCCAGCAAAGCGTAGAGAAACATACGTCTTCTCTGTTCTCTTGCCGCCTCAGATAATCTGCTCATACTAAACTTCCTCCGTATCTGTTACCATGTTTGCGCCAAGTCCTATGCCAAGCATTGTCCAGAACACAGGAGCTACGGATACGACGCTGTCTGTCGTGATACCTGCAAATAGATATGCAATAACTCCTGCCATAATGCCCAGCCTTATGGCTGTAAGAACATTACTGTCCTTGCTGCAAAAAACTTTTTTTAAAGTCTTGACAATATAATATACAAAAAGCGCAAGCATTACCAAAAGAGACAGTATTCCCGTATTTATGCCTGTCTGTAAGAACATATTGTGGGGCTTGTCAACAATAACATAAGGATTGCCCAGAAAACGAAGCTTGCTCCTTATATCGTTTTGGGGGAATTCCAGCACAAAGCTGTCAGGTCCCGAGCCCAGCAGTATATGCTTTTTGAGCAAGGGTATGCTTCTTGACCATATATATCCTCTGTTTGAGCCAAGCCTTTCAACGCCTTCAAATCCAAAGGATTCGGCTGGAACGGTTATATCCACAGGCTCTCCGAATTTATCCAGTACGTTCAGCTTACCGTCCTTTTCGCCAAACATAAAATAAGTTTCTGTACCCTTGTTATCGTCTGCAACTATGGTGGCAATATCATTATACAGATACATATTCCAAGTTATGCCGTCTTCGTTAAAAATATACTGCTTTCCGCCCTCTGTTTCCATATCCCTTATTTCAACGGGATCGAGTACGATGCCGTTGTGCATGAACTGAGTAGCCTGCTCCGCATAGTCTATTGAATATTCGCCTGATTTTGTAATTATAATGCCCTTCATACCGTCTACGTCCATGTCCTCATAGAAGCTGGCTGAGGTATCGAGAGCGCCTCTGTTTTCAAGGGCGTCGGTTATTACCCTTATTTTCTGCGCTATCACGGCGTTTGTGGCAAACAAGGATACAATAACCGCAGCTATGACTATAATAGCAGCCAGTGAAAACACCGCTGCATTTTTATTTTTTAACTTAAAAACATAGTAGCATATTGCCGCTGCCCCTGAAATACACACTCCTGCGCAGATACCCATTATGCCGCCTACGGAATGAGTGCCTACGGCGCATATGCCAAGGACAACAGCCAACGCTGTCATTACCCACTTTGACTTTTTTTTGAAAGGCATGAGCAATGCCATAACGCCTAAGGCAGAGAACATCATGCCGAAATACATACCTGCGCAATTGGGATTGTACAAAGTGGCAAATACCGAATCAAATCTTATATTCATAGGGGAGCCGTTGTATTTATCCCCCATTATTATTCTGGCAAAAATATCCGTTGTAAATATATTAAAGCCCATAAACTGCAAAATACCCACTATACCTACTGCTATGCCCGAAATCATCAGACAGGCAACGGCAGTCTTAAGCCTTTTTATATTTTGTGAAAATGCCATTGCAATTATCATAAATATCATATAGCAAAGCCATACCCAAAACCCTTCGTACCTTTCGGAGGCTCCCTTGAAAGATACGAGCTTGTATTTTGAAAATACCGATGAAAGCAAAGCCAAAACTATATATGCTCCTGCCAGTATAACGGGTATGGATCTGAAATTTATTGTAAATCCGTCTTTGCTCAGTATCTGGAATGCCATAAATACAGCCATTACAACGCCCATTACTATTATAAGCACAGACTTTCCGTGAGAGAAAATATCGTTTACGGCACTTCCCGATCTGACAACATTCATTTCGTCAGCCCTTATAGCCACTTGATCCAGCGTACATACAAGAGGTATCACAGCAACCAGGACAGCTATAAAAACAGCCATAAGTTTATCGGATGAACTCAATTTATTTATATCATTTTTAGTCATAATAAACCACCCTTAATATAATTTTACATAATCATATATAAGTATACCATAACAGCCTGATTTTTACAATAAAAAAGACATTATGAAAAATTAAATTTTTTTCATAATGTCATTATATTATTTATTATTGTCCATTTCGCTCAGCTTATAGGACAAGGTCATAACGCTGTCTGTAAGATGTACGTTTTCGACTATTACATCCTCCGGTGTCCTCAGATCTATGTGGGAAAAATTCCATATGCCTTTAACGCCGTTTTTTACAAGTATAGGCGATATCTGGGGAGCATTTGTCTTGGGAATGGAAAGCACTGCTATATCCACTCTGTTGTTTTTAAGGAAGCCGTCAAGCTCGCTTACATTTTGTATCGTAAGCCCTCCCGCTTTATTTCCTATTATCTTCTCATTTTTATCAAATATGCCTATGAACTTAAAGCCTCTTCTGGAAAAGTTAGGATAGTTTACAAGAGCCTGTCCCAGATTGCCTGCGCCTATTATGATCATATTGTATTCTCTGTCAAGACCCAGGATCTTGCCTATTTCCTCATAGAGCATCTCTACATTATAGCCGTAGCCCCTTTGTCCGAAGCGTCCGAATTTATTAAGATCCTGTCTTATCTGGGAGGCGGTAATGTGCATTTTCCTGCTCAGTTCACTTGAAGATATCCTTGTAATTCCGTTATCCAACAGATCCCCCAGATACCTGTAATATCTGGGAAGTCGCTTTACAACGGCTATGGATATTTTTTCCTCATCCATTATACTCACCTTTTCCTGTGGCTTATTTTTCCAATACTAAGATATTATAAATTATAAAGAAATTTTTGTCAATTATTAAATATTAAAAAATATGTTAACTCGTATATTCCGGCGCATCTCTCAGTATGCTGTAAGGGGTCATCATGCCCAGTATATTTCCGTCTGCCCTTCCGTTATCCGTAAAGAATATCACCGCCAGCTTTTTCATGGATCTAACGTCTATGTCAAAAAGCTTGGACACCTCGTATATGTTGGCTCCTGCCGATATAAAGGCAAAGTATTCGTTACAGTGATTGTTTATATCCAGATATTCTTTAATATCGTTGAGTATGGTATTTTCGTTTATACTTATTGCCTTTTTGTCGCATATGTAGGAATATACCGCATTGTCACTGAATACACCCACCAGCTTGTTTTTGTCAAATACAGGAGCATGAGTGTAGCCCTTTTCGTTCATATATGTGCTTATCTCGGATATTTTGTCATTAAGGCTCAGCGTATACATATTTTCACGCCTTACCGCATAGCTCATGGCTTTTACAGGAGATTTTATCCTTGTAACGCATCTTTCAAGCACCTTTATCATATCCTCCGACGGTATCACGGGAGAAATGTCCCTTACCCTTGGAGTGTGTACAAGAAAGTTCCTTACGACACGACAGTATTCGATATCCTCCTTGAACTCTCTGAGCACAGGTATGGATGTAAGTCTGTTTATGACAGGAGCGCTTTCCGGCAGCTTGGGAAAATAATTTTCACGACCTGTTTTTTCCAACTGTCTGTAAAGCTCCAAAAATCTGTCTGTATTGTTTTTTTCCATAACATTACCTCTGCTTTCTTATCATAAGCAAAACAACTAATACGCCAATACCTATAAGCACTATGGTGCCGCCGGGCTTAAGGTCATAAAAAGCTGTTACCAGCAGTCCCGTTATCGTAAAGAAAAGAGCAAATAAAACCGAAAGCACCGTGTTGTGAAGATAGCTCCTTGAAATAAGCATAGCGCAGGCTACGGGTATTATCATAAGAGATGATATAACAAGGGAACCTACCGTTCTTGCGGCAATAGACACAACTATGGCAGTCAGTACGGTAAACACAAGATTTATGCTTCTCACAGGTACTCCCGACAAATAGGCGCCCTCCTCGTCAAAGGCTATATAAAAAAGCTCTCTGTACAAAAGCACCATTATTATTATCACGGCTATGCTCAGGGCTATTACGGTAGCAAGTTCAAAATTGGATATGGCAACGATAGAGCCGAAAAGAAAGCTGTTGAAGCCTGCAGGATTTTTAACAAAGCCTGAGGCAACGGCAGCTACGCCTACGGCAAAGCTCAATACAACAGCAGTTGCCATTTCGGAATAGTTGGGAAAGCTCCGCCTTATATATTCTATCGTAAGAGCTGACAGCACCGAAAATATAATTGCAGTAACAACAGGGCTGAAGCTTAAGCAAAGACCTATTGTAACGCCTGCCAGTCCCGCATGAGAAAGAGCGTCTCCGATAGTGGAAAGACGCCTGAGTACGATTATATTCCCTATAAGAGGCGTTATTACGGATATGAACAGGGCTACAACAATAGCTCTTTGCATAAATGCCAGAGTAAATATCTCCATGGCTATACCTCCTTATGACTGTGGTGCTGAAGATTCATAAGCGAACGACCTGTGAATTCCTGAGAGGATATAAGCTCGCTGCTGCCGTCTTCCGAAAGTATAAGCACCTTGTTGGAATGGTATATGACCGATGATATGTCATGGGTCACCATAACTATGGTAATGCCTCCTGCGTTCAGCTCTCCCAAAAGGCAGCATATGGAATCCACCGCTTTTATATCTATGCCTACCGTAGGCTCGTCAAGGAATATAATATCGGGAGAAGACACAAGAGCCTTTGCTATAAATACTCTCTGCTGCTGACCACCCGAAAGGTTGCCTATCTTCTTTCCCGCAAATTCAGCTATACCCACTCTTTCAAGGGCGGAATGCACCTTTTCCCTATCCTCCCTGTCATAGCCTTTAAAAAGCCCCTTACGGGAATAAAGTCCCAGCGAAGCTATTTCTTCGACGGTAGCGGGAAAATCCTTATTGAATGCCGTTGCTTTCTGAGAAACATAGGCTATCTTGCTAAAGCATTTAAACTGTGAGGAATCTGTTCCGAAAAGCTTGATACTGCCCTCAGTCGGCTTGAGCCTGTTGAGTATAAGCTTTAAAAGAGTGGATTTTCCCGTGCCGTTGGTACCTACGATGCACAGAAAATCTCCCCTGTTTATGCTAAATGATATTCTGTGAAGTATACTTTTGTCCGGATAGCTGAAGGAAATATCCTTTACCTCCAATATTGCCATGGCTATTCATCTCCCAGCGCTGTTTTTATATTTTCAAGATTGGATCTCATAACACTTATATAGTCCCTTTTATCTCCCTTTTCCGATACTCCTTCAAATGGGTCGAGAGGCAGGAGACGACAGCCCGTTTCTTCTGCTATTGTCTGCGCCACCTTGGGAGAAACAAGCTCCTCGTAAAAAATATATTTGATACTGTTTTTATTTATAAACTTAATGATCTCCTCAACCTTGGCGGGAGAAGGTTCGCTTTCCGCATTCATTCCCTCTACGGCTACCTGCTCAAGCCCATATGCGGCGCACAGGGAACCGTATGCCCCATGGGAGACCACTATTTTTCTGTTTTCATCGGGTATGCTGTTTATGGTATTTTTATAATCCCGATCAAGAGCATCCAGCTCTGAGGAATATCTTGTGAAATTCTCTTCGTAAAACGCCGAATTCTCAGGATCTATACCGACGAGCGTATCCGTTATGCTTCGGCACATTGTCTTTACATTACAAGGATCGAGCCATATATGCGGATCGTTTTCTGCCTGTATGCCTTCGGATAGCTTTACAAATTCCAGATCTGAGGCTTCAAGAGCCGCCTCTACGCTGTCTATCCAGCTTTCCATACCAAGACCGTTGTAGAAAAGAACATCTGCATCGTTTAGCCTTGCCATATCTCTTACCGTGGGTTCCCACTCATGAGGCTCCGTGCCGACAGGTATCATATCGTATACCTCCGCCTTATCCCCTGCTATCTCCGAAGCAAAGTCAAATATGGCATAAAAGCTTGTATATACAACAGGCTTGCCGCTTTCCTTGGGCTTTGAACAGCCTGTTGAAATAATAATGAGCATAAGGGCTAAAATTATTTTTTTCATATGAACTCTCCCGTAATTTTTTATATATAACAATATATCATTATTTTTAATATTTTTCAAGAAAGTTTAAAAATTGTTAGCACTCTTTTTAATTGAGTGCTAATTTTCTCTTGACATTTTCAAACTTGTATGTATAATTATATATGAGAGAGTTCTACTTTTAATTAACAAGGAGATGTTATTATAATGGAAAAAGGCAATTTATCTATCAACAGCGAAAATATTTTCCCTATTATCAAAAAATGGTTATATTCAGACACAGATATTTTTCTCAGAGAGCTTGTGAGCAACGGATGCGACGCTATAAGCAAGCTTAAAAAGCTTAAATCCATGGGCGAGGTCAGTATAAGCGACGATGAGGAATACCGAGTTACGGTCAAGCTTGACGAGGACGCTAAAACTATACAGATCATAGATAACGGTATAGGAATGACTGCCGAGGAGATAAAGGAATACATTACCCAGATAGCTTTTTCCGGAGCAAGCGATTTTATTGCAAAGTATCAGGATCAGTTTGAAAACGGCAACGATATAATAGGTCATTTCGGTCTTGGCTTTTATTCCGCTTTTATGGTGGCAGAAAAGGTAGAGATCGACTCAAAGAGCTATCTGCCCGATGCTCCCGCAGCCAAGTGGATATGCGATGGCGGTGTGGAGTACGAAATAGGCGAAGGCAACAAGGTCGACAGAGGTACTGTTGTCACTCTTCACATAGGCGAGGACAGCAAGGAATTTTTAAACGGATGGAAGCTTAAAGAAATTCTTGCCAAATACTGTTATTTTATGCCTGTGGAGATATATTTCGAGGAAGAAAAGAAGGAAAAGGACGATAAATCCAGCGATGCCGAAGAAAAGCCTGTAAACGATACCGAACCTCTGTGGCTCAAAAAGCCCTCAGAGTGTACCGATGAGGAATACAAGGCATTTTATCACAAGGTATTCTCCGACTTTAACGATCCCCTTTTCTGGATACACCTTAACATGGACTATCCCTTCAGATTAAAGGGTATCCTTTATTTCCCCAAGCTCAAGCATGAGCTGGAGTCAATAGAGGGTCAGGTAAAGCTCTATAACAATCAGGTATTTATAGCAGATAATTTAAAAGAGGTTATCCCGGAATTTCTTCTGCTCTTAAAGGGTACCATAGACTGTCCCGATCTTCCCCTTAACGTAAGCCGAAGCTTCCTGCAAAACGACGGCTACGTTACCAAAATGAGCAAATATATCACAAAGAAGGTAGCGGACAAGTTAAACTCACTCTTTAAAAAGGACAGAGCTCAATACGAAAAGTTCTGGGAAGATATAAGCCCCTTTATCAAATACGGCGCTATGAGAGAGCATGAATTCTATGAAAAGGTAAAGGATATACTTCTTTTCAAAACTACGGACGGAAAGTATGAAACTCTCAGCGAATATACTGATAATAACAAGGCTAAAGCCGAAAATAAGGTATTCTATGTAAACGATGTACAGCAGCAGGCTCAATATATAAAAATGTTCAAGGACGAGGGCATGGAAGCGGTAGTGCTGGATACAAGACTGGATATACCTTATGTCAGCTTTTTGGAAGCATACAGCGGCGGCGTGCGGTTTGCAAGAATAGACTCAGCCGTTTCGGATATGCTCAAGTCTGAAGACGAAGCTATCGTTGACAAGGAAGCCCTTGAAGAGCTTTTCAAATCGGTACTTAATAAAGACGATATCAAAATAAGCATTGAAAGCCTTAAAGATGAAAGCGTTTCCGCTATGATCGAATTAAGCGAGCAATCCAGACGTATGCAGGAAATGAGCATTATGTACGGTATGGACAATACCTCCTTCCCTGCCGACGAGACCCTTGTGCTGAACAGCAACAACAATGTGGTCAAGCTTCTGCTCGGCATAAAGGACAGCAGGAAGGAAGAGGCGGATATGATATGCAGACATATATACGATCTTGCCGTAATGAGTCATAAGCCCCTGTCCATGGAAGCCATGACTGAATTTATTGCCAGAAGCAATAAGATTATGGAGCTTCTGGCAGAAAAATAAGCTTTTATGCTATTGAAAAAACAATTATTATAATGTATAATTATTTGTGAGAGAGTTGTTTAGGCATTTTAAGTGCTTTGTGGAATAAAATATTTGTGAGGTGTTGTTTTATGGAGAATATGCGAGTAATGCCTATATTATTGCTTGATGAAACAGTCCCCTATCCCAAATGCAGCTACACTATAAGCGTAGATGAGGATAAATACCTTGAAGCCATTAAAGCTGCCATGGGCGCCGACAGCTATATTATGCTTGTCAATGCCAAGGTATACGATAACGGCATAACAGAGGGGAATATTTTCAGAATAGGCACTATTGCAAGGATCAAAAATGCTATAAGAGGACTTGACGGCGGCATAAAGCTCTCCGTAAAGTGTACCGAAAGAGCATATATAGACAGTGTTCAAAAGAATAAAGATTTTTCTCTTTGTCAGTTGGAATCAATGGTGGATATAGATACGGCAGATGCTGAGAAAACAAGCATTACCATAGAGCTTCTCAATGAGCTTTTTGCCAAATACAGAGGTTCCGTTCCTATGCTCCAGCCCCAGCTTGTAAATGAGGTAAGGTCTATAACGGATCTGGGACTTCTTTGCGACAAGCTCGCAGACAAGCTGGTAAAAAGCTTTGCAGACAAAAGAGCTGTGCTTGAGGAGACCGATGTATACGAAAGAGCCCTTCTTACCATTCGCTTTATGGAAAAGGAGATCAGAAGAGCCGATGTCAAAAACGATATCATGATGAAGGCAAGAGAAAATATGGAAGACGCTCAAAAGGAGTACTTCCTGCGTGAAGAGCTTAAGGCTATCAATGAGGAATTAGGCGATAAAAGCGGCGTAGGCGAAGAGATCGAAGGCTACAGAAAGAAAATGGCTGAACTGAATATGCCTGATTATGCCGTTGAAAAGCTTGAAAAGGAATTTGACAGACTTAAAAGAGTTACTCAGGGTACTGCGGAGGGTTCTATTATAAGAGACTATATCGATAATGTGCTTTCACTGCCTTGGGGCAAAATGAGTACCGAAAGCAGATCTCTTAAGAAGGCAGAGCAGATACTCAACAAGGATCACTACGGTCTTGAAAAGGTAAAGGAAAGAATAATAGAATATCTTGCGGTAAGACTTAATGTGGAAAATCCCAACGCTCCTATACTTTGTCTTGTAGGTCCTCCCGGTGTGGGAAAGACCTCTATTGCCAAATCCGTAGCAAGAGCCTTGGGCAGAGAGTATGTAAGGATGAGTCTTGGCGGCATAAGCGACGAGGCTGAGATAAGAGGTCACAGAAGAACATATTTAGGCGCCATGCCCGGCAGGATAATTGCGGCAATAAAGCAGGCGGGAGCTTCCAATCCCCTTATGCTTTTGGATGAAATAGATAAAATGGGCAGAGATTATAAGGGCGACCCCTCCGCAGCATTTCTTGAAGTACTTGACGGAGAGCAGAATGTAAACTTTAGGGATAACTATATAGAAATGCCCTATGACCTGAGCCATTGTCTTTTCATATGTACAGCCAACAGTCTGGATACTATCCCTGCTCCCTTGAGAGACAGACTTGAAATAGTTGAGCTTTCCAGCTACACTCCCGAGGAGAAATACCATATAGCTGCCGAATACCTTGTACCTAAGCAGTTAAAGGAAAACGGACTTGACAGATCCCAGTTAAAAATAAGGAAAGACGCCATAGATGAGATGATCGACTGCTATACTCGTGAAGCAGGCGTAAGAACTCTTGAAAGACTTATAGGCACCATATGTCGCAAGGCTGTTAAGATGCAGCTTGAAAATGACACGCCTGTGATAGTCAACAAGAAAAATCTCTCTGAATTCCTCGGTAAAAAGAAATTCCATCCCGAAACTATCAATTCCAAGAATGAGATAGGTATATGCAAGGGTCTGGCATGGACATCCGTAGGAGGAACCACCCTTGATGTAGAGGTAAATATACTTAAGGGAAGCGGCAACTTTAAGATAACGGGAAATGTAGGCAAGGTAATGGAAGAAAGCTATAACGCTGCTCTTAGCTATATAAGAGCAAATGCCGAAGCCTTAGGTGTGGATATTGACTTTGAAAACACCGATGTTCATATACACATTCCCGAAGGGGCTACTCCCAAGGACGGTCCTTCCGCAGGCATAACCATGGCAACAGCTATGATTTCTGCCATGACCAAAAAGCCCATAAGAGCCGATATTGCCATGACGGGAGAAATAAGTATAAGAGGAAAGGTAATGCCCATAGGCGGTCTTAAGGAAAAAGTACTTGCCGCTAAGAGGGCAGGAGTCAAAAAGGTAATAATACCTGTGGAGAACGCTCCCGACTTAGAGGAAATACCCGAATATGGCAGGGAAAATATGGAATTTGTTCTTGCGGAGGCTATGAATGAAGTTCTTACAAACAGTCTTATAAATTAAACCTTTTATAAGATAGACTGTACGCAAACGCCTATAAAAAGGCGTTTGCGGCGGTCTTTTTTATGTTGCAAAGCATATAAAAATTCGAGTAAAGGCATATAGGTACTAAAATATCATTATCCCAAAAAATATCGCCTATTGCTTTTTTTGTTACATGACCTGTCTTTTTACAGAACAAATATTATATCATATTTAACTCGGTAAATTCTTTGGCTCAAAAAAACTAAATATCTTATTTTTTTAAGTAGACAAACTTAATAAAATATGGTATTATATATAAAGGCTTAAATATATAAATTATTTTAGAATATAACAAAGAAAGGGGTTACATATGGATAGTATAGATATTAAAATTTTGGATATGCTTCAAAAAAACGCAAGAACGCCTCTAAAGACAATAGCCGAAAATGTTTTTTTATCCTCCCCTGCCGTTTCCACAAGAATAGAGCATCTTGAAAAACAGGGAATAATAAAGGCATATACGTCTATTGTAGACAGAGAAAAGTTAGGCTATCATATTACAGCCTTTATAAATCTGGAAATGGAACCCACTCAAAAAAAGGAATTTTACCCCTTTGTTTCAGATATCCCAAATGTACTGGAATGCAACTGCGTTACGGGAGAATACAGTATGCTCCTTAAGGTTGCTTTCAAAAGCACTCTGGAATTGGATTCCTTTATAGGCAAACTCCAGAAATTTGGCAAGACAAGCACTCAGATAGTTTTCTCTACACCTGTTGAACCAAGAGGCATCAATATAGCCGAGGAGTAATATTATGTCCGTTAAAATAATTACAGACAGTTCTGCCGATATTTTGCCCGAGCTGGCAGAGAAATATGATATTTCCATAATTCCCCTCTATATTTCATTCGATAATGAAAATTATTATAAGGAAAATATAGATATTTCTCCGGAGGAATTTTACGAAAAGCTGTGTATGCCTGAGGCTTCTCCCAAGACCTCATGCCCTCCCATGGCTGATTATATTTCCCTATTCGAAAAAGAATTAAAAAAGAACAACGATATAATTTACATAAGCATTTCAGCCAAGCTGAGTACATGTTATCAATGTGCCGTAAGCGCTGCTCAGATGCTTATGGACAGCTATGACAATGATATATTGGTAATAGATTCCATAGGAGCCACAGGCTCTCAGGCTTTGCTCATATTGGAAATCGTCAAAATGCTTGAAGACGGTCTGTCTCTTAATGAAATTGAAAAAAAGGCAAATGAGCTTAAGCACTCAAGCGGAGTTTATTTTACCCTTGACGATCTTTCGTTCCTTCAAAAAGGCGGTAGAATAGGCAAGGCTGCGGCGCTTATGGGAACCATACTCAACATAAAGCCTATACTCAAGGTGGAAAACGGCGAGGTGGTACCCGTAGGCAAGATACGAGGCAGAAAAAAAGCCGTTGAAGAGGTACTGAACCAATTTGACAGCAACATTATAAATAAATCCGAATACAGCATCTGCGCTCTTAAATTCAAGCAAAATCCCGATGCGGAAAACTTTGCGGAGCTTCTTGATTGTGATAATGTTATCAATCTGTATCTCGGCGCCGCAATAGGCTGTCATACGGGTCCTACTCCCGTAGGCATAGCTTATATTAAAAAATACAGATAACGATACAAAAATAGTGCCGCATTTTTTAATGCGGCACTATCTTATTAGTATAAGAAAACCACGTGATAGTCACGTGAGTTCAAAAGAGCTTAAGCGGTAAAAAAGGTAAAAAAACTCCTAATGTGATATAATAAAAAAGACCTGCCAGTCTAAATAAAAATCACATTAGGAGGACATTATAATGAATGAACAAAATAACGTCACAAATAGTTTAGCACATACGAAATGGAATTGCAAATACCATATAGTGTTTGCGCCAAAATATAGAAGGAAAGTATTTTATGAAGAAAAAAGGGAAGCAATACGAGAGATATTGAGGACACTATGTCAATGGAAAGGGGTAGAAATAATAGAAGGAGAAGTGTGTCCGGATCATATACATATATTGGTAAGTATTCCACCGAAAATAAGTGTATCAAGTTTTATGGGATATTTGAAAGGCAAAAGCAGTCTGATGATATTTCAAAGGTTTGGGAACATGAAATTTGCATATAGAAACCGAGAGTTTTGGTGTAAGGGATACTATGTAGATACAGTAGGGAAAGATACAAAAGCTATAAAAGAATATATAGCAAATCAATTAAAAGTAGACAGGGAAAGCGATCAAATGAGTTTATTTGACCCAAGAGACCCGTTTACGGGTAGCAAGTAAAAAATGCATGGCTGGCAGGCCAACAAAAGACGCACTTGTGCGTAGCCAGTAGAGATTAGGGTTATACCCGAAAATGAAAAACCACCCGTTTCACGGGTGGATTATTATTTATATATCATATCTGCAGCAGCGTTAAATGGGATAGACCTTATTGTCCACATCGGCAAGCTTGGGATCTATGCCAAATTTCTGCGCCTGTCTGAACTTAAAGAAATCAAGGGCTTGCTGTGGGAAAAGAGCATAGCTCAAAACATCCTCCTCTTTTTCCTTATAGTCCTTTATTTCCGCCTCCATCTTTTCAAGCTCAGGCTCTATATTGTCGGCAGGACGGCAAGTAATAGGTTCTTCATCGCCTATTATCTTCTTCCTTATTTCCTCTGAAATGGGAACAGGCGTCTTACCGTACATTCCTCTTACCAAATCCTTTGTTTCCTTGGGTACCATCTTATATCTTTCGCCCATTATAACATTGAGCACAGCCTGTGTGCCTACTATCTGGCTTGACGGAGTTACAAGAGGCGGATAGCCCAGATCGGCTCTTACCTTTGGTATTTCCTTTAATACTTCGTCGTATTTATCCTCTGCATTGGCGCTCTTAAGCTGACTTACAAGGTTTGAAAGCATACCTCCGGGTACCTGATATATAAGTGTTGCTATATCCACAGAAAGTACCTTTGTGCTTAACAGTCCGCTTTCGATCGCCTTTTCTCTTATGGGCTTAAAGTAATCGGAGATCTCCTTAAGAAGATTTTCGTCAAGTCCTGTGTCATATTCAGTACCCTTAAGAGCAGCTACCATGACCTCCGTAGCAGGCTGCGCGGTACCCATGCTCAAAGGAGACATATCCGTATCTATAATATCTGCGCCTGCCTCTATTGCCTTAATATAAGTCATAGCGGCAACACCGCTTGTATAATGGCTGTGTACTTCAAGAGGAAGATCCACCTCTTCCTTTATAGCCTTTACAAGGTCGTATGCAGCCTGGGGCAGGAGAAGTCCTGCCATATCCTTTATGCATATACTGTCTGCGCCCAAGTCCCTGTATTGCTTTGCAAGCTTTACATAGTATTCGAGAGTGTGTACATCGCTGAGCGTATAGCTAATGGCAAGCTGAGCCTGTGCGCCATCCTCTTTCTTGACTGCCTTTACGGCAGTTTCAAGATTTCTGGCATCGTTAAGAGCGTCAAATATCCTAAGTATATCTATACCGTTTTCAATGCTCTTTCTTACAAATGTATCTACAACATCATCTGCATAATGTCTGTATCCCAATATATTCTGACCTCTAAGGAGCATCTGAAGCTTTGTGTTGCTGAAGGCAGAACGGAATTTCCTCAGTCTTTCCCATGGATCCTCCTTCAGAAATCTAAGACATGAGTCGAAGGTAGCTCCGCCCCATACTTCAACGGCTCCAAAGCCTATCTTATCCATTTTATCGAGAATAGGAAGCATATCCTCAATTCTCATTCTGGTAGCGATCAATGACTGCTGACCGTCTCTCAATGTACAATCACATATTTTAATAGCCTTAGCCATATATTTACCTCCTATCTGTAGAATGACAAGAAAATGCCTGATGCTATGGCTGAGCCGATAACACCTGCAACATTGGGTCCCATAGCGTGCATAAGAAGGTAGTTATTGGGATTTTCCTCCTGACCTACCTTTTGCGCTACTCTTGCAGCCATAGGTACTGCCGAAACTCCCGCAGCGCCTATCAAAGGATTGACCTTGCCTCCCGTAAGCTTACACATTATCTTGCCAAATATAACGCCTGCCGCTGTGGAAATGCAAAAGGCAAAAAGTCCCAGCACAAGTATAAATATGGTCTGAAGCTCCAGGAATTGGTCGGCTCTTGTAGTTGCGCCTACTGTCACTCCTATAAATATGCTTACTATATACATCATGGCTTCGGAAGCATGTGTGGCAAGCTTCTGAGTAACGCCTGATTCTCTGAAAAGATTACCCAGCATGAGCATACCTATAAGAGATGCCGTATCGGGAAGGATCAATATTACCAGCATTGCCGTTATTATGGGGAAAAGTATTTTCTCCCTCTGTGATACGGGTCTGAGCTGTTCCATTTTTATGGCTCTTTCTTCTTTTGTAGTCAAAAGCTTCATGATAGGCGGCTGTATGACCGGTATAAGCGCCATATAGGAATAGGCGGCAACCGTTATTCTGGAAAGAAGATGAGGCGCCAAATGTGTAGTCGTAAATATGGCTGTGGGACCGTCTGCGCCTCCTATAATACCTATGGAACACGCTTCCCTTACGTCAAAGCCAAGCAAAATAGCGCCTAAAAACGCAGCAAATATACCGAACTGCGCCGCTGCGCCCAGAAGAAGGCTTTTAGGGTTTGCTATAAGCGGTCCGAAATCCGTAAGAGCGCCTACGCCCATAAATATAAGGGGTGGAAAAATACCCAGAGCGTCGCCTTGGAAAATATAGTATAAAAGTCCGCCGTTTGACGATACTTCCCCGGGAACCTGTGTCAACATGGGTATAGCGTTTCCATATTGATCCATTTGTATACCCAACACATCTATAAGCTCCCTTACAGGCTCATTCATAAGCCCGCTGTTAGGCAGGTTGGCAAGCAGCATACCAAAGGATATGGGCAAAAGGAGAAGAGGCTCATACTTTTTGGCAATGGCAAGCCACATAAAAAACAAAGCAACGCAGATCATAATAATGAATTTATAATTATCATCTATAAAAAACTGTGCAAAGCCGGAGCTTGCCCAAAATCTGGCAAGGGCATCTGCGATCATATCTAACATAATACTGCCTCCTGACTATATCAGATCATTCCGCAACAGTAATAAGTACATCGCCGGAACTGACAGTCTGACCCTTAACGGCATTTACGGCTGAAACTGTGCCTGCAACGGGAGTGACGATATCGTTTTCCATTTTCATAGCCTCAAGCACGGCTACCACCTGGTTGGCGCTTACCTTATCTCCAACATTTACCTTTATATCAAGTATAGTACCCGGCATAGGCGCAGGTACCTTTGTGCCGCTTCCCGAAGAGGGCGTAGCTGCCTGAGCGGGAGTCCCGGCGGGAGCCGGCGCAGTGGCAGGCGTTACTTTAGGAGCCGCTCCGGGCGTAGGTGCTGCCGGCTTTACTGCCGCCTCGCCTACTTCTTCCACCTGTACATCATATATATTGCCATTTACTGTTATTTTGTAATTCTTCATTTCTATATCCTCCTAAAATAAACGACCCTGCTGTTCCGCAAGCGCTTCCTTGTTCCAGCCTGTAACTCTTCTCAGCCTTCTTACAACAAGCCTGTCGGGGCTTATTGCCTTGCCCTCATATGCCGATATTGCGGCGGCAATAACCGCCACTATCTCTTTATCGTCAATCTCGGTCCTCGGGGCTTCGATCTTGGGCTCCGATAGCTTCTTAGGCTGAGTTATGCTCTCCGTGGCAGCCGCCTTCGGCTTTGCGTTAAGGAGCTTTCCGCTCAGCATAAGTATAAGACATATGAAAATAAGGACTGCAAACACGATGCCAAAGCCTATAACGGTGACCATAATGCCTTCGGCTAAATTTTCAAAGTGTAAAATACTCAGCAAATTCATTGTAACTACCTCCGTATTTTAAAACTCTATGCTCGAATGCTTTCTTAAGACTGTGTTTTCTCTCTTTGTCATAAGCATTTCCAGAGCCATTAAAATTCTTTTTCTCGTAGTGGAGGGTATGATAACACCGTCAATATATCCGTTGGCAGCCACCTCATAGGGAGATGATACTTCATCATATCTTTCGCTTGAAGTTCCCATAATATTGATAGCAGCCTCCTTGGACATAAGAGCCACACAAGCTGAAGGCCATGCGTACACGATATCTGCGCCAATATGTTTTGAATTCATGAGCAGATAAGCGTTTCCTATGCCGTTTCTGACTATAACATTGATCTTAGGCACCGTAGCATTTGCAAAAGCAAACATAAACTTTGCGCCGTATTTTATGGTATTGCTGTGTTCTCTGGTGTCATTATGCACATATCCGTCTATATCTGTAAAGGTAACGATAGGGATATTGAAAGCATCGCATATATTTACAAACTCTCCCGCCTTCTTTGCGCAGTCGGCTGAAAGCTGTCCGTTGTTTGCGACTACGCCTACGGTAATGCCGTCAAGACGAATAAAGCCTGTAAGTATGCCCTTTGCAAAGCTTTCGCATATTTCAAAAAAATTGCCGTTGTCTGCCACAGACCTTATAATATATCCCATATCGATAGGAGATACGTTGTCCTCCGGTATAACGGTATTCAATACCGCATCCTCTCTGTTAAGATCATCCGTAGGTTCTATCTGAGCAAAATCGTCAAGATTATTTGAAGGAAGCATATCTATAAGATTTCTTGCCTTGTCAAAGCAGCCTTCCTCATCGGGACAACTGAAATGGACAACGCCGTTTTCAGCAAGTATCTTTGCGCCGCCCAGAGCCTCGTAGGTAGTGGCTTTGCCCTCTAAGCCCGAATAGATGCTTGGGCTTGACATGAACATTTTTGCTCCCGTTTCTGACATTATCACAAAATCCGAAAGTATTGAGAGGAAACTGCTTATTCCCAGGCAATTTCCGAGAACAACACTTATCTGAGGTATAACGCCGCTGGCAGCCGTCTGGTTTTTAAACATTATGCCGTAGGCTTCGAGGGTGTCAAGACCGTCGTCTATTTTCATACCGTTGGAATCCATGACTGCCACCACCGGACAGCCCATTTTAAGCGCAAGGGCATATACGTTATCTATTTTCCTTGCGTGATCGGTACTCACAGCCCCCTCCTGTGCAAATGCATATACAAGCTTGCCGTTTACGGTGCCGTAGCCCGTTACAACGCCTGCGTTCTTATTGTAGGCGCCAAGTTCTACAAAGCTGTTCTCGTCAAAGAGCATTTCAAGTCTTTTGTACGCTGTGGTCGGCTCAGCCTGCAGCTTGTCAATAAGCTCATTGATCTTATCAAATCTGCTCATTTTAAAACCTCCTGTGAAATTTTTGAAAAAAATCGATAAAAAACTTGTAATTATACATAATTTATTGTACTATAAATACGAAATTATATAAAATATTTTTTATTATATATTATATATAACGCTAATCCTATAGGGAGGTTTTTTTATGGATTTAAAGGAATTTGAATATGTTCTCGCTATAAACGAAGAAAAAAGTTTTTCAAAGGCGGCAAAGAAGCTTTTCATATCACAGCCCTCTTTGAGCCAGTATATAAACAGACTGGAAAGCCAGATGGGTATAACGATATTTGACAGAAACACTATCCCCCTTTCACTTACATATGCGGGAGAACTGTATATAAGATCTATAAAGGATATAATAAATATTGTTGAAAATCTTCACAAGGAATTTGACGATATATCAAGCCTTAGAAAAGGACGCCTTAAAATAGGTCTTACCCCTTCCAAGGCAAACAATCCTCTTCCCGAGATATTGCCCGTATTCAGAAAGGAATATCCCGGTATAGACCTTGAGATAGTCGAGGACAATTCCTCTGTCCTTGAGGATATGCTTTTGCACGGACAGGTGGATCTGTGTATGATGAATTTGCCTATAAAGAGCAGAGGCATAGAATATGAGCCTATAATTAAAGAAAATCTTTATATTGCGGCGCCTCCCGACTATGTACCCAAGCAAACGGTCAAAAACGACACTCCATATCCCCAGATAGATATACGAGAGCTGAGCGATGAGCAATTCATATTCCTTCATCCCAGTCAGAGACTCAGACAAATAGCCGATACGGTTTTTGCAAAGGCAAATATTAAGCCTCATGTGCTTTTGGAGACCTCGGGTATCGAAACGGCTATGCGTCTTTCTGCGGCAGGCATGGGCTTTTGTCTTGTGCCTGAATTTTCGGCTAAATATGCGGGACTGACCAAGCAGCCTAAGTACTACTCTCTCAGCTCCGATCTGAACTGGACCTTGGTGATCGCTTACAGGGAAAACGCATACAAAACAAAAGCCTCCGTTGCCTTTGCGGAGACAGTCAAAAAGGTCGTATGCTCACAGGAGGTCGTATAATGATAGTACTTGATCTGGAGTTTAATCAGGCATTTGACTTCGGAGAACACGAAAGAGGCAGCGAAGTAAATCCAAAATGTCGTTTTGAAATAATACAAATAGGTGCTGTAAAGGTAGATGAGCAATATAATGTTGCGGATCTTTTCAGCATACTTATAAAGCCCATAATATACCCGAAGATACATCCCTATGTAGAAAAGATAACAGGCTTTACGGACAAGGATTTTTACGGTTCCCCAAACTTTCCCGAAGCCTTTGCAAAATTCAGAAAATTTATAAATGATGACCCTGTGCTGGGTACATGGGGTTACAGCGATATAAAGGCTCTTTACAGAAACATAACCTATCACGGACTTACCGACGATCCCGTTATTATGAGATATGTGGATATTCAGCAGATCGCCACAAAATACATCGGCTTTAGCAAAGGCGGAGCCATAGGTCTTAAAAATGCCGTTGAAACTCTCGGCATAACGATAGACGAAGACAAGCAGTTCCACAACGCTCTTGGCGATGCATACTATACTGCGGAAATACTCAAAAAAATAGATCCAAAAAAACCTATGATAAGAATATTCAATTCCAAACATATCAAATAAATATTTCTGTTGCAAATACCAAT
>CANQIA010000017.1 GCA_947624015.1 uncultured Clostridia bacterium | reverse complement strand
TCTTCTGTGCCAATATCTGAAAGAGTTGCCTTTGACTCAGGCGTAACAGCAGCAAATCTCTGGCTTATATATCTGAGAGAAGCGGCAAGCTCGCCGTCGGGTCCGCCAAACTGACTTATAATAACCTTAGCAAGAGCAGGATCTGTCTTTTTTATCTTGACAGGAAATTCAAGTTTCTTTTCATATATCCACATTATTTGTTATCCTCCTCATTTATATTAAAGTTTGCTGACGGCTGCCATGGCCATGGCGTTTCTACCCACTTGAAGGTGTCGCCCATATTGGCGGAACGGAAGGAATAAAGAGGACCTATAAGCTCTTCGTACTTCATCCTCAGCATATCCGCTTCCTTTATGACCGAATTGTATTTATCTATTGCTTCCGTATCATCGGGATGTGTATCAAGATAAAGCTGTAAGTCAACAGCTATAAAATCCAACACCGTAAGACGCTTTAAAAGCTGATTTTTGTCCATAACTGCCTCCTATTTATATGGTTTGTATAAGCTTGGAAAGACCGTACCGTTTACAAGACTTTCCATCGGCTCGAAATAACTGCATATTTTTTGACTGGGAACATATGCAAAAGCAAGCTCCTCTACCTTTATATATTCCTCAAAGGGAATACAGCCGGTATCAATATTCATTTCAGTATTCATTATTCTCATAAATTCACCGCCTTTACAATTTCAATATATGAATAAAAGTCGGTTTGGTGCTTTTACATTATTGATTTTTGGATAAGGATATTATATAATTGCCATATAGAGCAAAACGTAAAGGAGAAATACTATGGATAAAAATGCGGCTAATATCTTTTCAAGGATGTATCAGTCCTATGTAACGGGAGGAGATACATATACATATCAATACAAAACCGACGATCCCGACGAAATAAAAGAAAAAAAGGGAGCCATTTATTCTCTTGAGGAGGAAGGATATCTTGAGATACTGTCTATGGGGGATAAAAAGGCTCGCCTTGCCATAACCGACAAGGGTATAGACTACGGCAATGATAATTATTAAATAAAAGGCGGAAAGGATAATATTCCTTTTACGCTTTTTTATTTAAGGCTTTGTATGAGCCAAAAAACACAATAAACATTACGTCGTATTAAAAATAACATTAATGCTTGAATTTTATGCCAAATAGGTGTATAATAATTAATCAAAATTATTATGGAGGCAATTTTTGAAATGAGTACTAAATATAATTATAAGGAAATTGAAAAAAAGTGGCGTGCCATATGGGAAAAGGATCCTGTAAATCCTACCAATACGGACAAGCCAAAGTATTACTGTCTGGATATGTTCCCATATCCGTCAGGCAACGGTCTCCACGTCGGTCACTGGAGAGGCTATGTGCTTTCAGACGTTGTGAGCAGATATAAGCTTTTGCAGGGCTATGAGATACTGCACCCAATGGGTTGGGATGCCTTTGGTCTGCCTGCCGAGAATTATGCTATCAAGACGGGTACTCATCCTTCCGTATCTACAGAAAACAGTATAAGAAATATAAAAAGACAGGTAAATGAAATTGCCGCTATATATGATTGGGACAGAGAGGTAAACACTACCGATCCGGCATACTACAAGTGGACCCAGTGGATATTTGTCCAGATGTTTAAAAACGGTCTTGCTTATGAAAAAGAAATGCCTCTTAACTGGTGTCCCAACTGTAAGTGTGTGCTTGCCAACGAGGAGGCTACAAACGGCGTATGCGATCGCTGCGGATCTCAGGTCACCAAGAAAAATCTTCGCCAGTGGATGCTTAAGATCACTCACTATGCGGAAAGACTTTTAAATGACCTTCAGAAGCTGGATTGGCCCGAAAAGGTAAAGAAAATGCAATCCGATTGGATAGGCAAAAGCTATGGTGCAGAGATCGATTTCCCCGTAGATGGCACAGATAAGGCAATAAAGGTATATACAACAAGACCCGATACGCTTTACGGAGCAACATTTATGGTACTTGCTCCCGAACATGAGTTGATAAAGGACATAACCACTCCCGAATATAAGGAGCAGATGGATAAGTATATATATGAAGCCAGCACAAAGTCAAATGTTTCCAGAATGACAGATAAGGAAAAGACAGGCGTATTTACAGGCGCATATGGTATCAATCCTTTAAACGGCGCCAAAACTCCCATATGGGTATCCGACTATGTGCTTGCCGATTACGGTACCGGCGCAATAATGTGTGTTCCCGCTCATGATGACAGAGATTTTGAGTTTGCAAAGAAATTTGATCTTCCCATCATACAGGTAATAAGCAAGGACGGTAAAGAAAGCGAAGAGCTTACCGAGGCTTACACAGAACCGGGCATAATGATAAATTCAGGCGAATTTAACGGCATGAAGTCCGAGGATGCAAAGGCTAAAGTTCCCGATTATATGGAGGAAAAGGGTTTCGGCAAAAAGACTGTAAACTATAAGCTCCGTGACTGGGTATTTTCAAGACAAAGATACTGGGGAGAGCCTATACCTCTTATCCATTGCGAAAAGTGCGGTATCGTTCCCGTACCCGAGGAGGAGCTTCCCGTTATACTGCCTAATGTAGAAAGCTATAAGCCTACGGATACAGGCGAATCTCCCCTTGCGGCTATCGATGAGTGGGTAAATACCACGTGTCCCTGCTGCGGAGGTCCTGCAAAGAGAGAAACAAATACAATGCCTCAGTGGGCAGGTTCCTCTTGGTATTTCTTAAGATACTGCGATAACCACAACGACAAGGAGCTTGCAAGCAAGGAAGCTCTTAAGAAGTGGGCTCCTGTGGATATGTATGTGGGCGGTATTGAGCATGCGGTACTGCATCTGCTCTATGCAAGATTTTATACTAAGTTTTTGTATGATATCGGTGTTGTGGATTTTGACGAGCCTTTTACAAGACTTTTCAATCAGGGTATGATCACCAAGGATGGCGCCAAGATGAGCAAGAATAAGGGCAATGTAGTTTCTCCCGATGAAATGGTAGAAAATTACGGCTGCGATTCCCTCAGAATGTACGAGCTGTTTATAGGACCGCCCGAACTGGATTCGGAATGGGACGACAATGGTATAGACGGCGTATACAGATATCTTAATAAAGTATGGAAATTCGTTGATGAATATAAGGATAAGATTATTGAGCCTACTAAGGAAATAGAACAGGCAAAGCATAAGATGATATATGAAATTACAACACGTCTTGAGGCTCTTACGCTCAATACGGTAATTTCAGGCTTTATGGAGTTTACAAATAAGCTTGTTGCCGCTGCCAAGAATGCAGGAGGTATAGACAAGGATTCTCTGGAGACTCTTGCGATACTTCTTTGTCCTTTTGCGCCGCATATTGCCGAGGAAATATGGCAGGTGCTTGGTCATGACGAATCAGTTTTCAAACAGACATGGCCAAAATATGACAAGGAAAAGTTAAAGGAAGATACGATAAATGTTGCCGTTCAGATAAACGGAAAGGTAAAGGCAAATATCGACGTATCTGCCGATGCAGACAAGGATACCGTTCTTGCGGCTGCCAAAGAGGCTCTCGGAAGTAAGCTCAGCGGAACTATTGTAAAGGAAATATATGTTCCCGGCAGGATCTGTAATATAGTAGTCAGACCATAATGCTACGATAGGGCTTATGCCAACTTAGATTTGCAATAACAAAATAAGAAAAAAATACCACCTGTTATTTACAGGTGGTATTTTTTTATAGTACAATATTAAAATCCTGTATTTGTACTTTTGAGCATTTTAACGGTTACGTCCATTTCCTTGCCGCTTCTTATTATCTTTACGGAAACATTCTGGTTTACTTTGGATGCCTTTACTGCCGTAGTAAGCTGATCTGTTGTGAATGTAGGCTGATCGTTAAAGCTTGTAATAAGGTCGCCTTCCTTTAAGCCTGCTGCTTCTGCGCTTCCGCCGGGAATTATCTCCTGTATCATAACGCCTGCCTGGGGAAGTCCGTATTGCTTTGCGACATCTGCCGAAATGCTTGTGATATATACGCCGAGAGCAGGAGCGTCTGTATTGTTCATAAGCTGCTCTATAATGGGCTTTGCTACATTTGAAGCAATACTGTATCCTATACCTTCGACTTTGCTCATTGATATTTTAGCTGTATTTATGCCTATTATTTGACCCTTACTGTTTACAAGAGCGCCGCCGCTGTTGCCGGGATTTATGGCTGCGTCTGTTTGTATAACGGTAAGCTTTCTGCCCTGTATGTTTACATCCTTTGTCTGTGAGCTTAATATACCTCTTGTGGCTGTATTGCCCTGACCTAACGCATTGCCTATTGCTATTACTGTTTCGCCTACTTCCATAGCGTCTGAATCGCCAAATTGAGCTACGGTCACGTTATTGACGCCCGCTGCCTTAAGATCCTTTAAAGATACCTTTATAACGGCAAGGTCTGCATTGGCATCCTTGCCTACAAGTGAGGCGGAAACAAGGTCGCATTCGTTAAGAGAGATGCTTACGCTGTTTGCTCCGGAAATAACGTGGTTATTTGTTGCTATATAGGCATATTCGCTGTCCTTGTAAAAAACTATACCTGAACCTGCGCCCTCGCTTTGATATATCTGGTTAAAAAAATCAGTACCCTGTGTAAGAGAGGTTATACAAGCTATGGAAGGCTTAACCTGCTTTATTATGTTTACCGTGTTGGCTGAGGATTCATCCATTGTAGCCGTTACGTTTCCTTCCGTATCCGTTGAAATGTTGTCTGCTTTCTTTTCGGTAGTTTGTATTTCCTGCTTCTTATCTATTACATAGCCTACGGCAGGAATGGCTACTCCTGCCGAAAAGCCTATCACACCGCAGCATATTATTGTCAAAACAGTGTTTCTTATATAGTGTTTCATATAAATTCCTCCTTAAAACTGTTCGTTGAGATTTGTCAGGGTAGCCCTTACGGTCATTTCCTGGTCTATATTCCTCAGAATAGTAAGTACGATCTGATCGCCTGATTTATGCTTGCTTATCTGAGCGGACAATTCCTCAACTTTTGTTACGGGAGTGCCGTCAATAGCCGTAATAATATCGCTTACCTGCAATCCTGCCTTCTCGGCTGCGGAATTGCTTTCCACATTCCCTATAAATACACCTTGTTCCTTAACATTATATATCCTACGGAAATTCTCATCGATAGTATATCCTGATATTCCGAGATAAGGTTTGTCTACGGTGCCTTTTTCAACAAGGGAATTGATAACTTCCTTGGCTGTGGTAACGGGTATCGCATAACCTGTACCCTCAACGCTGTTATTATAGCTGGAATACTTGGCTGTGTTTATACCTATTACTTCTCCGTTTGTATTTACAAGAGCGCCTCCGCTGTTGCCCGGATTGATAGCGGCATCGGTTTGGAGCATTGTGAGTTTTTTGCCGTCTATATTAATGGTCTTGTTAGCAGCGCTTATAATACCGAGGGTAGCAGTTTTACCTCTGCCGAGAGCGTTGCCTATGGCTATTACATTTTCTCCCACCAGCATATTGTCGGAATTTCCGAATATAGCTGCTTTTATATTTGTAATACCGGCTTTTTCAAGATCGGACTTGCTTACATATATTACCGCAAGATCCGCTGTGGCATCCTTGCCTACAAGCTTGGCGTTTACCTGCTCGTTGCCCGTTACGGATATGGATACCGTTGTGGCGTCTTCCACAACGTGATTGTTTGTAACAATGTAGACCTTGTCGCCGTCGACCTTATATATTATACCTGATCCCGATCCTTCGCTTTCATAGGTCTGACCAAACCAGCCGCCTGTGACCTGCGCCTTTATATTTATGTTTACAATAGAATTTTCAACAGATTTTACCGTGTTGGCAATACTGCTGCTTGAAGGAGCCAGATCTCCGCCTGCCAAAGGCTCCGTATTATTCTCTTCATCAATATTGTCAAATGAAAAATCTCCGTTTATAATATTTTCCACCGTACCCGTAAGGGAAGAGGAAGCGTTCAGTCCGATGCCGAGAAAATAGCCCATGGAAGCGCCGCCAAGTATAATGCCTGCAAGACCGACAGCTATGCTTTTTTTATAGCTGTATTTTTTCTTTACGGTCTTTGCCGTATATAGGTTTTCCTCTTGGGGAACGCCTTCCTCGACCACATCGTTATGTTCGTCGGCTGAGTATTCTCTTATGTCCGTAAAATTATCTTCTGACACCTCGGTACTCTTTTCCGTTAAAGCGCCGTCGGTCTCATCGAAATTTTTGTTTTCATTATCCAACATACAAAAACCTCCTTTGTTTTGTCTAAATCCATTTTACCACATTTTAAAATAAAAGTGTTAATAATCTGTAAACAATGTATACGGCATACATTTTTAATCCTTGTTTAATTTTTCCTTCATTTTTAATTAATCTACCCATAATAAATATTTAATATTTACAATAAAAAGGCACTTTTGATTTTTTTAATACTATTATATTTTCAGTACTTGACAAAACATAGTAGCTATGATATCATGAAAATGAAATAAATGTATATGAGAAGGGCAGGTGACTTATTTGAATACGCAGTTTAAAAAGGGTGTGCTTGAACTTATTGTGTTAATATCGGTAACGGGAAGGGATATGTACGGCTATGAGCTTGTTTCCGAAGTATCTAAGATAATAGATGTAAACGAGGGAACAATATATCCCTTGCTAAAGCGTCTTACAAATGAACACTATTTTGAAACGTACCTTAAAGAATCTACGGAAGGTCCGCCCAGAAAGTATTATCATCTCACTATGGCAGGAAAGATATATAAGGATAATCTCCAAAGGGAGTGGGAGGATTTTTACAAGAGAGTGGAGGAATTTATAAAGGAGAGTGAAAAAAATGACTAAAAATGAATTTTTCAAATATCTGGACAAAAGACTTTCCGTATTGAATGAAAAGGAAAGAGAGGATATCAAAAGCGAATATTCTCAGCATATACATATGAAGATACAGTCCGGTAAAAGCGAAGAGGAGGCAATAAGGGATTTTGGAGATATAGAAAGCTTTGTAGACGATATATTAAGCGCCTACAATGTGGATCCAAACTACAGAAAAAGCCATATAGACAGCGATATTGCCGAAAAAGCCATAAACAACGGTATGGGAATATTCAGAAAGGCATTCAACAAGGCGAAAGCCTTTATAAGCGATGCGGCAGGCTTTATTCTTGGCAATAAATTATCGACTCTGTTCTCGCTTTTTCTAAAGGGACTTGTTATTTTTATAATAGTATTTTTCATATACGGGCTGGGCTATTTTATAGTAAATTATCTGGGGATGATATTCCTGAGAGATATGTTCCCTCACATACTGGGAATACCCATAGGCGAATATCTCTGGAAATTTATAAGATTCATATATGCGGCAACAGGCTTTTGCGTTGCATTGACCCTTGTGATCGCCTACATAAGGGATTCCGTATACAAAATAAATAAAAAAGGAGGCAAAAAAGTGGAGAGCAATATCGTGGAGAGTGAAAAGGTTGTAAATGAAGCTGTTGTGACCGATGAAAATAATGTAAAAGCCGAAAACACGGAAAAGGTCAAGAGAGAGCGCAGGAGCCTTGCGGACTATGATTTTATGGGATTTCTCCTTAAAATAGTTATACTGTGCATAAGAATAGGCGTTTTCTTTACACTTTTGCCCTATGCTTTTATGATGTTTTTTGCTGTAGTTGGGTTTGGTATACTTCTTGTAGCAGCTTTTGCAGGATATCCCGCATGGGGTCTTGCAATATGTACACTGGGCTTTGATTTGTGCGCAGCAGCCGTGTTTGCATTTATAGTAAAGCTTGTGTATTTTACTAAATTCGGCAAAAAAGGAGGAGAGAGTATATGAAGCATAAATTTTTAATGACAATAGGCATAATGTTCGGCGTAGGTCTGCTTCTCTGCGGTATAGGCGGAGGAATTATATTTGCGGAGGTACAGAGCTTTACATACGAGGGTAAAAAATACCCGGATAATGAGCTTATAACAGATGTTATAACCCTCAGATTGCCCGAAGATGAACCTGTGTATTGCAATACGGAATACTATGCAATGTATGATATAAATATAAAAAATTCGGAAGATGTACCTAAGGGAGAAATACAAGTCGAAGTGGCGCATACCGACGAATACAGTGATATTAATACTGAAATTGAGAATGAATATTATATATGGGACGAAGATATGGAGTATATTTCAGAACATCCTGTTAATTCTTTTAATATACAGTTTGATACACACTACAGAAATGATGATTTTGAAAATTTCAGAACCATAATACAGGATATCAAGGAGAGAAAGATATATAACTATGACAGAGGCAGTTCTTTAACTATAACTATTAATGTAAATCCTGCCGATCAAGACAGATTTAAAAAGCTTAAAAACAGCCAGTCCTTTATAACATACAAGGGATATAAGGAAAACTATGCTCCCGACCCGGAGGATAACGCAGTAGTGTCCGGTCCGGACGGACCTACGCTTCATACGTCCTCCGAAGCTGATAGCTCCGAAATACAGCAGGAATCAGACCCGCCTACGGTAAAGGTGGTTCCCGTAGACCCTTCCGCCAACGGCAGCAATAACGTTGACGAAAGCTATGTTTACACATATCCCGATGGCGAAAACAAAATTTATACGACAGAATAGACAAAGCCCTGTAATCTGATACCAATATTTTTGTAAAATTTATGAAATATAGTGTTGCTATGGAAAATTTTTTATGTTATAATTATACCAGAGGCTATGGATAAGCCATAGCAAGACATTTTATATTTAAAAGGAGGATTTTCCAATGGGCAAAATAGTTACAATGGGCGAGATCATGTTAAGATTATCTACTCCCGGCAATGAAAGATTTATTCAGGCAACAAAGTTTGATATCAACTACGGCGGCGGCGAGGCTAACGTAGCCGTATCTTTATCTAATTACGGTCATGACGCTGAATTCGTTACTGCTGTTCCCGACAATCCTATCGGCGAGTGCGCTATCGCAGCTTTAAGAAAATACGGCGTTGAGACTAAGCACATTGCTAAGTGCGGCGAAAGACTCGGTATCTACTATCTTGAGACAGGCGCTTCTATGAGAGCATCAAATGTAGTATACGACAGAGCTCATTCTTCCATCGCTACGGCTACTGCCGATAAGTTCGACTTCGACGCTATTTTCGAGGGCGCTGACTGGTTCCACTTTACAGGTATCACTCCCGCTGTTTCAGATGTAGCTGCAGAGGTAACAGAGGCTGCTTGTAAGGCTGCTAAGGCTAAGGGCGTTACAGTTTCCTGCGACCTTAACTTCAGAAAGAAATTATGGTCATCAGAAAAGGCTCAGAAGGTCATGACTAACCTTATGCAGTATGTTGACGTATGTATCGGCAACGAAGAGGACGCTGAAAAGGTTCTCGGCTTCAAGCCCGGCAATACAGACGTTACAAGCGGCGAGCTTGAAATGGCAGGCTATGTTGACATTTTCAATCAGATGTGCGACAAGTTCGGCTTCAAGTATGTTATTTCTTCATTAAGAGAGTCCTTCTCTGCTTCTCACAACGGTTGGTCAGCTTGTATAATGGACGGCAAGACAAGAGAGTTCTATCGTTCAACAAGATATGACATCAATCCTATCGTAGACAGAGTTGGCGGCGGCGACTCATTTGCAGGCGGTCTTATCTGCGGTCTTATGGACGGCAAGGATATGAAGGCTGCTCTTGAATTTGCAGTATCCGCATCTGCTCTTAAGCATACTATCCCCGGCGACTTCAACCTTGTTACAAGAGCTGAGGTAGAGTCTTGCGACGGTTCAGGCAGAGTTCAGAGATAAGTAAAATAAATTTATTTTACGTTATGTTTTTCCGAGTCCTTGCGGCGTGCCAAAGGGTTTAAGGCGACGCAGGGAAAGCAAGGTCTCAGTGAGGAAAACAGACCGCTAAACTTAATTGCATAATTAAATTACTTATGGAGCTGAGGGCTTTAGGCTCTCAGCTCTTTAAAATATCACGGAGGTAAGATAATGAAATTAGAGGTAAGATATTCAAATCACTTTGACGATGTTAAGCATTATACCACAAGCCAGTTAAGAGAACATTTTTTGGTAGAAAATGTTTTTGTTCCCGGCGAGGCTAAGCTTGTATACAGCCACAACGACAGAATAATATTCGGCGGCATAACTCCCACTACGGAACCTATCAAGCTTGAGGGCAGCAAGGAGCTTGCGGCAGAATATTTTCTTCAAAGAAGAGAGCTTGGCTCTATCAACATAGGCGGAGACGGTATCGTTACTGTTGACGGCAAGGAGTATGAGGTAAACAACGGCGATGCCATTTATGTGGGCATGGGTACAAAGGAGATCTCCTTTGCGGCAAAGGATCCTTCAGATCCGCCTAAGTTTTACACCAATTCAGGCACTGCTCACAGAACATATCCTACCGTTCTTATTACCTATGACGATGCCAATCATAAGCCTTTAGGCTCTCTTGAAGACTGTAACAAGAGAACTATAAATCAGTATATCCACGATGAGGTCTTTGCAAGACTTTCTCAGAGAGACGGCGTTGAATACGGCAGTTGTCAGCTTGCTATGGGTCTCACTAAGCTTGACCCGGGTTCAAACTGGAACACTATGCCTTGCCATACTCATGAGAGACGTATGGAAGTTTATCTGTACTTCGATATGGATGATGACAATGTTGTATTCCATATGATGGGTAAGCCTGACGAAACAAGACATATCGTTATGAAGAATGAGTCAGCCGTTATTTCCCCAAGCTGGTCTATACACAGCGGCGTAGGTACAAAGGCTTATACATTCATATGGGGTATGGTCGGCGAGAATAAGGATTATGACGATCAGGACTTCTTAAAGACAGGCGATCTTAAGTAATATTATATATTTATCAAAAAAGGAGCTTTTCAGCTCCTTTTTTGATAAATATTATTCTATTGTGATTGAAACGGGATTATTTATAGGCGGAATGCTCATTGTCATAGCGGAACCGTATTCCACTTTAAGCTTCATATCCGCTTTTATAGAATCCATATCGGCTTCGTTACCGTCCTTGTCCGTGACCTTTACGGTATCGCTTTTTGTAAGTATCACAGTACCTCTTTCGGCATCTTCAAAGAATATCTGCTCATCGTTCACCTCTGTAACAACGCCTAAGGCAATTTCCTTTTCCTCAAGATCCGCAAAGCCCTTGTCGTTTTTGTCCTCATCGGCAACAGGCTCCTGTGTATCGGTATTTTCCTGATATTTTGTGATTATATTATAGGTCTCTTCGCCTTTTGATACTTCATAGGCAAAAAGGTCTGTCATTACATCTACGGGAACATAGGTCTTGCTGTCTATTATAACAGGAGCGCCGCTTAATTCCATAGGCGCTGTTTTTGCAAATGTATAAGCGTTTTCGCCAATTTTGAATGTAATATAAACGGGACCTCCGTTTGTTATCAAAACGGATTTATCGGCTGCATTCCACTCTACTGTAAGTCCCATTGCCTCGGCAACAGGTCTTACGGGAAAATAGCTTATGCCGTTTTGTTCCACAGTTTCGCTGCCTTCTATTTCATTATAGTCGATTGCCATTTTAGGCGCTGCCATAGCAGATACGCTCATTATTCCCACCAGCGCCATAGCACATAAAAATTTTCTTTTCATAAAGATCTCCTTTCTTTACAGTGCTTTTCCTCTGTGACTTCATTATAATGTACAGGCATATTTAAGTCAATTACAGAAATATTAAGTTTTTTCGAATATTACCGTAATAATTGCAAAATCTATTAAAAGAGGTGATTATGTGCTTAAAAGATTAATTGTTCTGTTTTGTATTATGTTTAGTGTAAACTGTTATTGTGCCGAAAATACTCCCGAAGTAAATGCAATTTCTGCCGTACTGATAGACGCCGACACAGGCAGAGTGCTTTGGGGCAAGAATAATAATAAACCTATGGCAATGGCAAGCACCACAAAAATTATGACAGCGATCATTGCAATAGAAAACGGAAATTTAAAGGATATTGTTACCGTAGGCAAAAATCCTCCCATGGCTCCGCCTGTAAAAATGCATCTTCAAAAGGACGAACAATTAAGTCTTGAACAGCTTTTATACGCTCTTTTGATGCAAAGCTCCAACGATGCGGCTGTTGCGATCGCAGAGCATATAGGCGGAAGCGTTGAAAATTTTTGCAATATGATGAATATAAAGGCGGCAGAGCTGGGCTGTAAAGATACATTTTTTGAAACGCCCAACGGTCTTGATAAAGGTAATCATCATTCTACGGCTGAGGATATGGCGCTTATAGGCGCATATGCAATTAAAAACGATGAGTTCGTAAGAATAAGCAATACAAGATCCATAAGCTTTAAATCAAATAAAAAAAGCTACAGTATTACAAATAAGAACAGACTGTTGGACAGCTACGAGGGAGCGGTAGGCATTAAGACAGGCTTTACAGGTAAAGCGGGACACTGCTTTGTGGGAGCCGCCAAGAGAGGAAATGTATCCCTTGTTTCTGTGGTACTTGCCAGCGGCTGGGGTGCTGCAGGCAAGTCAAATAAATGGGCGGATACCAGAAAAATTTTAAATTATGGCTTTGACAATTATAAAAAATATAGTATAATGGGAGAAAATACAGAAATAAGCGTTGACAAGGCAGAAAAAAAATCCACCGAGCTTAAGTATAAAAACAGCATAGAACTGCTTATGAAAGAGTCTGAAAAGGACAGCGTTACCTGTAAGGCGGAGCTTCCAAGCAAAATAGAGGCTCCGATATGCGAGGGAGACGTTATAGGAAAGGGCAGTATATATATAGGTAGCTGTAAGGTGGGAGAGGTGGACATTGTTGCAGGCGAAGATATAGAAAAACTCAGCCTTGGAAACAGCATATATAGGATACTGGAAGGCTGGATAAATACGTTATGCTCATAAGATTGCAGAAATTTCTTGCCGAGGCTCAGGTCGCCTCAAGAAGAAGATCGGAAGAAATAATTAAACAGGGCAGAGTAAGCGTCAACGGCGCTGTTGTTGATATATTAGGCGCTAAAATAGACGATGAAAAGGATATAGTCTGTGTTGACGGAAAGCCTGTGGAAAAATACGAGAAGCTGCTGTATATTATGCTTAATAAGCCCGAAGGCTGCGTTACCACCGCATCGGATCAGTTTAACAGGAAAACGGTCATGTACTATGTAAAGGATATTTCACAAAGGATATATCCCGTAGGACGTCTTGACTATGATACATCGGGGCTTATCATACTTACAAACGACGGAGATCTGACATATAAGCTTACACATCCAAAGCACAATATTGAAAAAACCTATTTGGCAGTCGTAGATAAAATGCCTTCTGCCGAAAATATGGAAAGATTTAGAAAAGGCGTGATCATAGACGGCAAAAAAACCGCTCCCGCATATATTGAAAAGGCAGGCGAAAACAGGCTTGAAATAAAAATACATGAGGGAAGGAACAGGCAAGTAAGGAAAATGTGCGCCGCAATAGGTTCATCGGTACAAAAGCTTAAAAGGATCGCAATAGGCGATATTAAGCTGGGAAATATTAATAAGGGAGAATACAGATATTTAAACGATGATGAGATAAAATATCTTAAAAGTCTTTAAATTTAAGGGATCACGGAATTTACACATTCTGTAATCCCTTTTTTAGATTATATTGCACCGAATATTAAATTTGACGAAGGACAAGTTAATATTGAGGTGATAATATGGTACTTAAAAGGATATCATATATATTTTATATATGTATTTTTATATATTTACTGGCTGAATATTCGGCAATACCTGAAAATATGTATATGACTGCAGGAGAAGATCACAACTTTATAATAGGTCTTCCCTTCAGCGGCGAGCTGAGATCGGACAGTATTGAGACTATAAGCGTCAATAATAAAAAAGCCGCATATAATGAAAATATAGGAAATAAAGCGGTAATATGCTCCCAAAGAACTGGCAGCGCAGATATTAAGGTAAAATTCCTAGGTTTACCCGTAAAAAATATAAATTTAAACTTTACACCTGAGAATAAGCTGTACGCAGTGGGAAGAGCAGTGGGAATATGCGTGGATTCAAAGGGAGTACTTGTACTGGGTACGGGAAAGGTCAAGGACAAAAACGGCAGCTTTTATGCGCCTGCGGAAAATATACTTAGATCGGGAGATATAATAACGAAAGTAAATAATATATCCATCAGCAATAAGGAGGAGCTTACAAGAGCCGTAAACGGCAGCAACGGCAAAATATATATAGATTATATAAGGGATAACAATGAACAAAGCTGTACCATAAATGCTGTAAGATCCGTTGAGGACAATGGCTTCAAGCTGGGTATTTGGGTAAGGGACAGCACTCAGGGCATAGGTACTATAACCTACTATGACAGGGCAAGCGGAAAATTCGGCGCTTTGGGACACCCTATAAATGATGTGGATACAGGCAAAGAAATGGAGATAAAGGGCGGCGAGATATTAAGCGCTTCCATAGATCATGCCGAAAAGGGGCAAAAGGGCAAGCCCGGTTCTCTTCAAGGAAATATCAATTACAGCGATGTGCTGGGATATGTTGAGGAAAATGACGAAAACGGCATATACGGTACGATGACAAAGGAAATAGGCGGCGAATATGTTCCCATAGGATACAAAAGCTTAGTTGAAGAGGGCGATGCTGTCATTTTGTCAAATATTACGTCGGAAAATGTCGAGCGCTACACTATTCATATTGACAGTATTAACAGATATAATACAAGCAGGAATAAAAACTTTGTAATTTCCGTTACCGACAAGAAACTTATTGACAAGACCGGCGGGATCATACAGGGTATGAGCGGTTGTCCGATTATTCAGAACGGACGGCTCATAGGAGCTGTCACACATGTTTTTGTAAATAATCCCACAAAGGGCTACGGCATTTTCATTGAAAATATGTTGAATTAAAATAAAATATGCCAAATATTATAAAAAATACTTGATAACTTCTAAAAGTTTGATATAATATAACACAGGGACTATAAATATACTTTTGTTTTGTAAAATATTAATTTTACAAATATAGTGCTTTTGGGGAGGCTTTGCATGAAAGCTTTGATTGTCGTAAATAATGAAAGAGAAAGAAAGCTTATAGAATCTGTCCTTCATAGCGAGGAAAACATAGATGAGATCTATTTATACAGCAGCGGTGACGAGGGTCTAAAGGGCATAAAACTCCATAAACCCGACGCTGTTATCATGGATCTTATTATGCCAGGTATCGATGGCTTTACCATACTTGAGGATATTAGCGATCTCAAAAAGAAATTGAATATGAAGGTAATAGTCATAGCTGCCGTTAAAACAGACGCTATTATAGAAAAGTCGTTTCAGTTGGGCGCAGATTACATTATGGTCAAGCCTTATGATGTAAATGCGCTTAAAAGACGTCTTATGGATATGTATAATACCGGAAATGTCGTTGACGGAGGCGTGGAAAGGCAGATCAACGACAGTTATCTGGAGCAGAAGGTCTCCACTATACTTAACAGCACAGGTATATTTCCCAATCTTAAGGGCTATAAATACCTTAAGAGCGCTATTATGTACGGCTTTAAGGATGAAGAAGCTCTTGAAGGAGTGACCAAGGTACTGTATCCCCGTATAGCCAAGGAAAACAACACGACAGGCGACAGAGTTGAAAGAGCCATAAGACACGCCATAGAATCTGCGTGGAAGAAATATGGCGGCAATGATTTTTACACAAAAATGGGTTTTCCCGGCAAGGACAACAAGCACAGACCTACAAACAGCGAGTATATATACGCAGTGCTTGAATATTTGAAAAATACCATAATTTTTAATTAGATACAGATTTAGTAGGTACCGTATGTGCGGATATGCTTCGCATATACGGTATTTTTTTAATTATTTAAAAAAAATGAATAGGATATTGCAATTTATACAAATAATATGGTATAATATACACAATAATTTTTATAATCGGGGAGACTATGTATGAACAAGAAGGCTTTTAAGACTTTGGAGTTCAATAAAATAATTCAAATGCTTATAAGCTGCGCATCCTCTGAGCTTGGCAAAAAAGCGGCGGAAGAACTTGAGCCTTCCGTGGATATAGAGGAGATAAGGCTAAGACAAAAGGAGACAACAGAGGCTCTTTCAATGATAATAAAAAAGGGGTTCCTTTCTTTAGGCGGTCTTAGAGATATAGTACCCTATATTAAAAGAGTTGACGTAAGCGGAAGCCTTAATATAGAAGAGCTTATGCATATAGGAGATTTCCTCAGAGTATCGGCAAGGGCAAAGAATTATGCCGTAAGCGAAAGCAAAAATGACAGCTTTCCCACACTGGAACCTCAGTTTGCCTCTATAATAAAGGCAGATCAGCTTGAAAGAGAGATAGAAAGATGTATAATATCCTCATCGGAGATATCCGATGATGCAAGCCATACGCTGAGGGAAATAAGAAGAAATATAAAAATAGCCAATGAAAGAATAAAGGAACAGCTTAATTCCATAATACATTCCGCCGCATATAAAAATATGCTGCAGGAATCTGTTATTACCATAAGGAACGACAGGTATTGCGTACCCGTTAAACAGGAGTACAAAAATGCTTTATCGGGCATGATACACGATCAGTCCTCAACAGGGGCGACAGTATTTATAGAGCCTATGAGCGTCGTACAGCTAAATAATAAAATAAAGGAGCTTCACGGTAAGGAAAAGGCGGAAATAGAAAGGATACTTGCCTTGCTGTCCGCAAAGGTATATGATAACAGAGACGCTCTTTTATCCAACTGCGAGATACTGGCGCATATTGACTTTGTATTTGCAAAGGGCGAATTATCCCTTAAGATGAAAGGTACTGAGCCTAAATATAACACAAAAGGATATGTCAATATAAAAAAAGCAAGGCATCCTCTTCTGGACAAGAGCTGTGTTGTACCCACGGATATATATATAGGAAAAAGCTTCAATACTCTGCTTATTACAGGACCCAATACGGGAGGCAAGACCGTAAGTCTTAAAACGCTGGGCTTGTTTACACTTATGGGACAGGCGGGACTTCACATACCTGCTTTTGATAATTCGGAGCTTTCGGTATTTGAAGACGTATTTGCCGATATAGGAGACGAACAGAGCATAGAACAGAGCTTAAGTACATTTTCCGCTCATATGACAAATATTGTGAGCATATTGGAAAATGTAAACGGCAATTCACTTGTATTGCTTGATGAGTTGGGAGCAGGTACGGATCCTACGGAGGGAGCCGCTCTTGCTATCTCTATAATAAAGTATCTTTACTACATAGGCGCAAGAACAGCCGTTACAACACATTACAGCGAGCTTAAACTCTATGCGCTGTCAGCCGACGGTGTTGAAAATGCTTCCTGTGAATTTGATGTAGAGACCCTTAAACCGACTTACAGACTTTTGATAGGCATTCCGGGAAAAAGCAATGCGTTTGCTATCTCAAGCCGTTTGGGACTTCCCGACCATATAATAGAAGAAGCCAAAAATGTACTTAGCCGAGAAGATGTAAAATTTGAGGATGTTATAACAGATCTGGAGATCAGCCGCAAGGCTCTTATAATTGAGCAGGAGAAGGCCGAGGAGTACAGAAAGGAGGCGCAGCGCCTTAAAAATGAAGCTCAAAGCCAGAGAAACAGGCTTAACGAGCAAAGAGAAAAAATATTGAAAGAAGCAAACGAAAAGGCAAGAAAGGTCCTAAGCGATGCAAAGGACGAAGCTGACGCCATAGTTAAAGAAATGAGGCGTATGCAAAGAGAAGGCGCAGTTACCTCAGAAATTGAAAGCAAGCGTACAAAGCTCAAGGAAAAGATAAGCAAGCTGGGAGATAAAATAGAACGCAGCTCAAGACCCACATATGCCGTACCCGATAAGCTGTCTGTGGGAGACAAGGTCAGGATACATTCTCTTAATCAGAGCGGCATAGTTATGAATAAGCCCGACAACAACGGCGATGTCATGATCAGAGCGGGAATTATGAAAATAAAGGCAAATATTAAAGATCTTTCCCTTGACACAAGTGAAGAGATATCCTATGAACCCAAAAAATTTGCTTCCGCAATAGGCAGGAGCAAAACAAACAGCATATCCTCCGAACTGGATCTGAGAGGTTTGCTTGCAGACGAGGCTATGGATAGGCTCGACAAATATATTGACGATGTATTTCTGGCAGGCATATCTCCTGTGACCATAATACACGGCAAGGGTACAGGCGCACTGAGAGCTGCCGTACACAACTACTTAAAGAAAAATACAAGAGTGAAAAATTACAGACTGGGGCAGTATGGAGAAGGGGAATCCGGCGTAACCATAGTTGAAACAAAATAATTCGGAGGTTATTATGATGGATGATGACAGAGTTAAAATATTGATCGTTGATGATGATGTTCATATAGCTGAGCTTATATCCCTTCATATGGAAAAACAGGGCTACGATACCTATGAGGTGCATTCGGGAAATGAGGTCATAGAGGTCTTTAAGCAGTATGCTCCTCATATGGTGCTTCTTGATATCATGCTTCCGGGTAAGGACGGATATCAGCTTTGCAGAGAAATAAGACAGTTGTCAAATGTGCCTATAATCATGCTTACAGCCAAGGGCGAGGTATTTGATAAGGTACTGGGTCTTGAAATGGGCGCAGACGATTACATTGTTAAGCCCTTTGACTCAAAGGAGCTTGTTGCAAGAGTAAAGGCTGTTCTCAGAAGATATGAAAGCAAAACTGAGCCTGAGATCAAAAAGATAGCCTTCCCGAATCTTTTGATAAATCAGAACACATACCTTGTTACATACCATGACAAGGAAATGTCACTGCCGCCTAAGGAATTTGAACTGTTAAGCTTTCTTGCGGCTCATCCCAATCAGGTGTTTACAAGAGAAACGCTCCTCGATAAGATATGGGGATACGAGTTTGTAGGCGATACAAGGACAGTAGACGTTCATATTAAAAGAATAAGAGAAAAAATGAAGGAAGACGATGTTTGGAGCATAAAGACAATATGGGGCGTAGGCTATAAATTTGATGTAAAAATATAATGATATGACAAAAAATCAAAAAAATGCTTGATATTTACATATTGTTATGTTATTATAATGTAGATTGAGATTTAAGGAGGTTCGGCTATGAGTATTCCATTTATAATTTTATGTATATTAATAGCTGTCTTTAGTATTGCTCTTGTTACTTTGATCCTTTTACAGAAAAAGCAGGCTGCAGGCTTTACAAGCTCCATAGGCGGTATGGCTTCAGGCAGTCAGTCTTCATCCTATTGGGACAGGAACAAAAAGAATTCGGTAGAGGGTAAGCTTGAGTTATATACCAAGATAGTTGCAGTTATTTATGCTGTTCTTATTCTTGCCAGCAATTTTGTAAAGTGATTTTAAGGGATACCGTTAAGGTATCCCGTTTTCGTTGTGTATAACTTTTGAGCATAGTGCAAAAATACCTTTGAGGTGAAAGCCATGGAAACCGCAAATAAACAAGAAAATGAATTATATGACCGCAGAAGAGAAAATATACTTTCTTTTGTAAAGGACAAGGACTATAAGCCTATGAGGGCAAAGCATATTGCCGAATTTATGCAGGTGCCTCAGGAAGACAGGGATACTTTCTATAACATGATAGAAGAGCTTGTGCAAAGCGGAGATATAATTATAACCAAAAAAGGAAAAATTAACGACCCGTCAAGGGATAACATATATAAGGGCGTTTTTAAAGGCAATAGGAAAGGCTTTGGCTTTGTTGCCTGTGAAAAATTCGAGGAAGAGATATTTATTCCCGCCTCATCGGTAAACGGAGCTATCCATAAGGATAAGGTGCTTTTTAGGATAACGGGCAGCGACAGCAGAGGTCTTGAAGGGGAAATAATAAGCCTGCTGGAAAGAGGCTTGAAGCATATAGTATGCACATATGAACAGGTAAAAAATTACGGCTTTGCCATGCCTGATGATAATAAGATATGCGATGACATATATATACCTTCGGGAAAGAGCAAAGGCGCAGTAACAGGTCATAAGGTGCTTGTTAAGATAACAAAGCCCGCTGACAAAAACAGCAGTCCCGAGGGAGTCGTAACTAAAATACTTGGGCATATAAACGATCCGGGAGTAGACATACTTTCGATCATATATCAGCACGATCTGCCTCTTGATTTTTCCGATGAGGTGTACAGAGAAACAGAGAGCATATCCGATACGGTCACTGCCGAAGATATGATAGGCAGAGAGGATATGAGAAATATAGATATGGTCACGATCGACGGCGAGGATGCCAAGGATCTTGACGATGCTGTTTCGGTTGAAGCGCTTGATAACGGAAATTACAGGCTTGGCGTATACATTGCGGATGTATCCTACTATGTAAGAGAAGGCTCCGCTATAAATAAGGAAGCATATAAAAGAGGTACCAGCGTATACCTTACAGACAGGGTCATACCGATGCTACCCCACAAGCTTTCAAACGGTATCTGTTCGTTAAACGAAGGTCTTGACAGGCTTTCGCTGTGCTGCCTTATGGAAATAGACGAAAAAGGCAATGTGATCTCACATGATATAAAAAAGGCTGTTATAAACGTAAACAGACGTATGAGCTATAATATAGTATACGATATACTGACAAATGACCATTCGGAATATATTGATGAATACAGAGAGCTTATACCTATGTTCAGAAATATGGAAAGCCTCAGAAATATCCTTAAGACCAAGAGAGAAAAAAGAGGTGCCGTGGAATTCAACAGCGACGAGGTCAAAATAATATTGGATGAAACGGGCAGACCCATAGATATAGTCAAAAGAGACAGAAATGTAGCCACAAGTATAATAGAAGAATTTATGCTGATCGCCAATGAAACTGTTGCGGAGCATTTTTTCTGGCTCGATATACCCTTTGTATACAGGATACACGAAGTACCCGATGAGGAAAAGTTCGAAAAGCTTCAGGAGTTTATAGGAGCATTCGGCTATGTTATAAAGGGCAGCTCAAAGCATCCAAAAAGCTATCAGCAGCTTTTGAAAAATGTCGAAAATTCTCCCGAAGAGATGCTCATAAACAAAATGGCTTTAAGGAGTATGAAACAAGCACAGTATTCCTCCGAAAACGATAAGCACTTCGGACTTGCCGCTCAGTATTACTGCCACTTTACATCGCCTATAAGAAGATATCCCGATTTGCAGATACACAGGATAATAAGCGAATATACAGAGGGCAAACTGACCGAAAAAAGAATGCAGCATTACAACAATATGCTTGCCCAGGTCTCAAAACACTGTTCCGAGAGAGAAAGGTGCGCAGAGGAGACGGAAAGAGAAACGGATAAATATAAAATTGCAGAATATATGGAAAGCAGGATAGGGCAGGTGTACGATGGCATTATCTCGGGAGTAACATCATGGGGCATATATGTTGAACTTCCAAATACCGTCGAGGGTATGGTCTCCGTAAAGGATCTGGTAGACGACTACTATGAATTTGATAAGGACAGGCTCAGATATTTTGGAGTAAATTTTCACAAGACATATACGTTGGGAGACAGTGTAAAGGTTCTTCTTACAAGGGCAAGCAAAGAAACCGGAACAATAGATTTTGAATTTGCAGAATAGATAGGCATTTAAAAATATGTTGCAAATACCAAAAAAGAATGCTACAATCAAACAAAAAAGGAGGGAATGCTTATGCTTGCAAAAATACATTCATGCGGCTTATTCGGAATAGATGGATATATGGTGGAAGTAGAGGTAGATGTATGCAACGGCATGCCTTCTTTTGAGATCGTAGGTCTTCCCGACAATGCCGTAAAGGAATCCAAGGAAAGAGTGCGTACTGCCATAAGGAATTCGGGATTCGATTTTCCCGTAAAACGCATTACGGTCAATCTTGCTCCTGCCAATACAAAAAAAGAAGGTCCCGCCTATGATCTGCCTATGGCAATGGGTATACTTGTATGCACAAAGGCGGTAAAGGCAGAGAGTCTTAATGAGTGCATATTGATAGGAGAGCTTTCTCTTGACGGCAGCGTAAGAGCCGTAGACGGAGTATTGCCTATGATTTATACCGCTAAGGAAAAGGGTTATAAACGCTGCTATGTACCGGCTCAAAACGGCGAGGAAGCCGCTCTTGTGGATGGTATTGAGGTAATTGCAATATCCGATATAAGCGAGATGGTAAATATACTCAATGGGGAAGCGGAACCCTCTTTCGTACATGTGGATATAGATAAGCTCTTTAATATTCGAGAGGAAAGCGTATATGATTTTGCCGATGTTAAAGGACAGGAAAATGTAAAAAGAGCTATTGAGATCGCAGCGGCGGGGATGCACAATATACTTATGATAGGTCCTCCGGGATCCGGCAAGACAATGATGGCTAAGAGGATACCTACCATTCTCCCCAAGCTGTCTTTTGAAGAAAGCATCGAAATTACAAAAATATATTCCGTATCGGGTCTTTTAAGGAATAAGGGTACTCTTATTACAAAGAGACCCTTTCGCTCGCCACACCATACAATATCCGGCTCAGCCATGGTAGGCGGCGGCAGAGTGCCGAAGCCCGGCGAGGTAAGTCTTGCCCATAACGGAGTTCTTTTTTTAGACGAGCTTCCCGAATTTCACAGAGATGTGCTTGAGGAGTTAAGACAGCCCTTGGAGGACGGAGAAATTCATATTTCAAGGGTAAACGGCTCTATGACCTATCCTGCAAGGCTTATGATGGCTGCCAGTATGAATCCGTGTCCCTGCGGATATTACGGATATTCAGACAAATGCACCTGCACACCCGATAAGATAAACAGATACATGGCTAAGATAAGCGGTCCTCTGCTCGATCGAATCGATATACAGGTAGAGGCAGGACCGGTCAATTACAAAGAGCTTGACAGCTCAGGAGCCGAAGAGAGATCAAAGAATATAAGACAAAGAGTAATAGCTGCCCACAAAATACAGCTTGAGCGCTATGCCAATGAAAATGTCCGTTTCAATTCTCAGCTTTCTGCGGCGCAGATAGAAAAATATTGCTCTCTGGGATATATGGAGAGAACCATACTTAAGAATGCTTTTGATACGCTTAATTTCAGCGCAAGGGCTTATCATAAGCTTTTAAAGATAGCAAGGACAATAGCCGACCTTGACGGCAGCGAAAATATAAATGTAAATCATATAAGCGAAGCTATACAGCTCAGAAATCTTGACAGGAAGCTTCTGCATTAAAAGAGGTAAATATGTATACTGAGAAGAATTACATAATGTGGCTTAATTCACTTATTTCCGTAAATATGGAGCATAAGAACAGTTTGCTTGAGTATTTTGGCAAATGCGAGGAGCTGTGGAATGCAGACAGAAAGGATATAACAGATGCAAATATTTTGACTAAAGAGGAGATAGAAATACTCATAAGGAGCCGATACAGATATAATATGGATAAGGAGCTTGAAAAGCTTTATCACAGCGAAGCTGAATTTTTTATCAGAGGAGAATCGGGCTTTCCTCTTCCTCTTACAATGATGGAGGATGTACCATTAGGCGTATATATTATAGGAGAGTATCCCAAAGACGCTGCGCCCTTTGTAAGCATAGTCGGATCGAGAAGGATCACGGACTATGGAGCTACCGTATGCCACAATATGGCAAAGGAACTGGCGGAAAACGGTATTATTGTAGTAAGCGGTATGGCAATGGGTACAGACGCAATGGCGCATAAGGGCTGTATCGAAGGCGGAGGAAAGACCATAGCCGTTCTAGGCTGCGGCGCCGATGTTTGTTATCCTGCAAGCAATACGAATCTATATAATGAAATAAAGTGTAACGGGTGTATCATAAGCGAATTTCCTTTGGGCGAAAGACCTGCCGCCGCAAATTTTCCTTATAGAAACAGGCTTATAGCCGCTCTTGGCTTGGTCACCGTAGTTGTGGAAGCTGCTGATATAAGCGGCTCTCTTATAACGGCAAACAAGGCGTTGGACTATGGGCGTTCCGTAATGGCTGTGCCGGGAAATATTACGAGCAGATACAGCGAGGGCAGCAACAGACTTATAGCCGAAGGCTGCAAAATGTACACATGCGTACAGGATATTTTAGATGAAATTGGCGTTAAAATAGATAAAAATTCGTTAAAAAAATTAGAAAAAGACATTTCACCTCTTGCGCCTAACGAAAAAATAGTATATGATTGTATAGATTATGAACCTATAACTGCCGACGAGCTTATAGCAAAAGCCGGTGTGGGATCCAAAGAACTTTCCGTGATCCTTACGCTTTTGGAACTGAAAGGTTGTATAAGGCGCTTATCGGGACAGAAATTTGTTCGTAATTTATAGGAGGAGCGAAATAATGAGCAGTAAAAAATATCTGGTAATAGTAGAGTCTCCCGCAAAGGCTGAAACTCTTAAAAAATTCCTTGGCTCAAATTATAAGGTGGTCGCATCCGTAGGTCATGTAAGGGATCTGCCCAAGAGCGAACTGGGTGTGGACATTGAAAATGATTTTGAGCCTAAATATATAACAATAAGAGGAAAGGGCGAACTTCTTGCAAAGCTGCGCAAGGAAGTAAAGACTGCCGATAAAATATATCTTGCTACGGACCCGGATCGTGAGGGAGAGGCCATAAGCTGGCATCTACTCTATGCCCTTAAGCCCGATCCCAAAAAGACATTTAGGATCACTTTTAATGAGATCACAAAAAATGCCGTTAAAAAGTCCATCAAGGAAGCACGGGAGATCGATATGGATCTTGTAAATGCTCAGCAGGCAAGAAGAACTCTTGACAGGATAGTTGGCTATAAAATAAGTCCCCTGCTTTGGAAAAAAGTAAAAAAAGGACTTAGCGCAGGTCGTGTGCAGTCTGTTGCCTTAAGGCTCATATGTGACAGAGATGAGGAAATATCAGGCTTTATACCCAAGGAATATTGGACTGTCGATGCAGAACTTTTGACCCAAAAGGGCAAACAATTTACAGCTAAGCTGTATGGAGATGAAAATGGGAAGCTGGAGCTTAAAACAGGCGATGAAGCCGATAAGATAATATCCCTGTGCAAAAAGAACGGATTTAATGTAAAGACAGTAAAGAACGGCACACGCTCCAAGAATCCTCCGGCTCCTTTTACCACAAGCACAATGCAGCAGGAGGCTTCAAAGCTTTTGGGCTTTGCTTCACAAAAGACTATGAGGATAGCTCAGCAGCTTTACGAAGGAATAAATGTTGTCGGAGAAGGCACGGTAGGTCTTGTATCATATATAAGGACCGACTCTGTAAGAATTGCCGATGAAGCCTATGAGGAGGCGAAGGACTATATTCTTTCAAATTACGGAGAAAAGTATATTAAGGAAAGAAAACAGTACAAAACCGATTCAAGGGCTCAGGACGCTCACGAGGCTATAAGACCCACATCGGCATTCAGAACTCCCGATAAAATAAAGGAAAGCCTATCAAGAGAGCAGTACAGACTTTACAAGCTTATATGGGAAAGATTTATTGCCAGCCAGATGCCCGGGGCTTTATATACTACGCTGAGCGCCGACATTGCTTCGGGCGAATATATATACAGAACATCAGGCTCTATACTTGTATTTGACGGCTATCTGGCTGTATACAAAAAAAATGAGGAAAAGACTGATGAGGGTTCCATGCCCGAAATGGCAGAAAATGAAAAGCTCGGTATAAAGGATATCAAAGCGGATCAGCATTTTACACAGCCGCCTGCAAGATATACGGAGGCTATGCTTATAAAGACTCTTGAAGATATAGGAGTGGGACGTCCCTCCACATATGCTCCCACAATTACCACTATACAGCAGCGAAACTATGTTACAAAGGAACAGAAGGTATTTTATGCCACGGAGCTTGGGGAAATAGTCAACGACATTATTAAAAATAATTTCGGCGATGTTATCAACAACGAATTTACAGCCGATATGGAATCGGCTCTTGATAAGGTCGAGGAAGGCAAAATGGAGTGGAAGGAGATACTGAGGAATTTCTATCCCGTATTTGACGTACTCCTTAAGGAAGCCGAGGACAAGGTAAAAAATGTGGAAATTAAGGATGAGGTAACGGATGTGGTATGCGACCGGTGCGGCAGGAACATGGTCGTAAAGTATGGCAGATACGGTAAATTCCTTGCTTGTCCGGGATTTCCCGAATGCAAAAATACAAAGCCGCTTTTTGAAGACGCAGGGGTAAATTGCCCGATATGCGGCGGCAAGGTTTATGTAAAGAAAACAAAGAAGGGCAGAAGATATTACGGTTGCGAGAACAACCCCGAATGTCCTCTCATACTTTGGAACAAGCCCACAGGAGAAAAATGTCCCGTATGCGGAGAGCCTCTTGTGGAAAAGGGAAATAAAAATCCCAAGATCGTATGCAGCAATACGAAGTGTAACTACACAAAGGAAACAAAGAAGGATAAAGCTCAATAAAGGGGTCAGTCATGGATTACAGCGACAGGGTAGACAGACTTATAACGCTGGCTTTAAAAAACGGCAATTTTTATGACAGCTTTCTTTCCGAAATGGAAAGAGAGCTGCGTTCACATATTTCACTTACGGACTGGAACGGCAAATTTATATACGGAAATTCCAGATATGAAAATTGCATATCCTTGGGCAGGCTTGGATCTATGTATATGAGCGACAGAGCTGTTAATGAAAATTACAGATACATACGCTTTGCCGCTTTGATAATATACTACAAAATGCAGACAGACAGACTTGACAGATACTCTCATATATGGTCAGATCTTATAGACAATGCTCTTAAGGGACTTACCGAGAGAGAATACAATGGCGTCAAATGCGTTTTGCTCTCCTGCAATAAGGATACAGCCGTAAATATAAGCGAAATAGCCAAGCAGACGGGAATAACTCGCTCTGTTGTCGTAAACGGACTGCGCAAGCTGGAATGTACAGGACTTATAGAGCTTCGTTCAGGCGGGGCAAAGGGTACCTATATTAAAGTTTTGAGCAGCGATCTGATGGACAGACTTAAGGATAAGGAGTAAAGGGGAATGTATTATGGGGACTGTGAAGCTTTACAGGAGAAGATATATACCTGATGAGATAGTGTATTTAAAAGATGATATCATACTTAAAAAGGATGACGATATAATAGTGACCAAATGGAATGTTTTAAAGCCCAGAACCGATTTTACTCACGGCGTTTCCTGTTATTATATAAAAGAGGGCTTTAAGATAAGCAGATTTATAGACAGCAAGGACAAGCCCTTGTATTGGTACTGCGATATAATAGACACCGAGATCAAAAACGACACATATATTTTTAACGATCTGCTTATAGATATAAAGGTCTATGACAACGGCTTTGTAAAGGTCATGGATCTTGACGAAGTGGGCAGATCCATAAGAAATAATGTGCCTGAGAGAGAAATGCTCGCTTTGGCGGCAGAAAGAGCCGACAGGCTTTTGAATATAATATATGAAGGCAGATTTGACGAGTATACAAAATACATAAACGAGGTTTTATAAATGGCAGATAAGGTTGAGAATTTAAACAGCGGCCATAGAGGCAGAGTCAGAAAAAGGTTTATAAAAGAAGGCAATCTTGACAGCTTCCAGGATTATGAGATACTTGAGCTTATGCTGTTTTATGCATATCCGATGAAAGATACAAAACCTATTGCCAAAAGACTTCTGGAGCAATATCATACTCTCCATAATCTTCTTAACTCAAAGCCTGAGGAGCTTATGATACACGGAGGTCTTACAGAAAACGTTGCGGTATTTCTGTCCATGATACCATATGTATCGAGAAGATATATGGAAAGCTATTACGAAAAGGGTACTGTTATAAACGGCTTCAGAGCCGCTGCAGAGTATCTTAAGGTATTGCTCAAGGCACAGAATTATGAATCCATGTATCTGCTTTCGCTTGATGCCAATAAAAAGCTTATTGCTGCGGACAGGATAAGCAGCGGTTCTTATGATGAGGTACAGGTAACAGTTGAGCCTGTGCTTGAAAAGGCGCTGCTGCATAAAGCCAAGTTTGTGATACTTGCTCATAATCATCCCAGCGGTACTTGTGAACCGTCCGAAGCCGACTATAATGCCACAAGGATATTTACTTCAAAGTTTACCACATTGGGCATAAAACTGCTGGATCATGTTATAATATGCGGAGATAAAAATTACAGCTTTGCAAACGAAGGCTATTTTGGGTTGAAGCGCAGATATTAAAGGAGGGATCACGTTGAAAAAATTGTACAGGAGTTCAACAAACAAAATATTTGCAGGCGTATGCGGAGGATTGGGTATGTATTTCGATATCGATCCCACAATAATAAGGCTTATTGCCGTAATACTTTCATTTGGTTCATTCGGAACAGGTATTCTGATCTATATTATATTCTGGTGCATCATACCTTTGGATATTGTAAAATAAATATAGCAATAAATCAACTTATCAAGGAGGAAACTCAAATGGAAAAGTCAATGGAAAAAATTGTGGCTCTTGCAAAGGCAAGAGGCTTTGTATATCCCGGCTCAGAGATATACGGAGGTCTTGCCAACTCATGGGACTACGGCCCTTTGGGCGTTGAGCTTAAGAACAACGTAAAAAGAGCCTGGTGGAAGAAGTTTATACAGGAAAGCCCTTATAATGTAGGCGTAGACTGCGCAATACTTATGAATCCAGAGGTATGGGTAGCCTCAGGTCATGTAGGCGGCTTTAACGACCCTCTTATGGATTGCAAAGATTGTCATGAGCGCTTTAGGGCAGACAATATCATAGAGGACTACAATAAAGCAAACGGCATTGAGGGCAATGCAGACGGCTGGACAAATGAGGAAATGATGAAATATATTTCAGACAACAATATCCCCTGTCCAAGCTGCGGCGCTCACAATTTTACCAATATAAGACAGTTCAATCTTATGTTCAAGACTCATGCAGGCGTTACCGAGGAAGATAAAAACGTGGTATATATGCGTCCTGAGACAGCGCAGGGAATTTTCGTTAATTTCAAGAACGTACAGAGAACCTCAAGAAAGAAGATACCCTTTGGTATCGGTCAGATAGGCAAATCCTTCAGAAACGAGATAACGCCGGGTAATTTTATATTCAGAACAAGGGAATTTGAACAAATGGAACTGGAGTTCTTTTGCAAGCCCGGTACGGAGCTGGATTGGTTTGCTTATTGGAAGGATTTTTGCACCAACTGGCTTTTATCTCTTAACATAGCAAAGGAAAACATAGTGCTTCGCGATCACGAACAGGCTGAGCTTGCTCATTACAGCAATGCCACTACCGATATAGAGTATATGTTCCCCTTCGGAAAGGGAGAACTGTGGGGCATTGCTTCCAGAACGGATTTTGACCTTAAGGCTCATGAGGCTCATTCGGGAGAAGCAATGGATTATTTTGATCCTGCTACAAATGAGAAATATGTGCCGTATTGTATAGAACCGTCTTTGGGCGCCGACAGAGTGACTCTTGCATTTCTTTGCGAAGCCTATGACGAGGAAGAGCTGGAAGGCGGAGATTCAAGAACCGTATTGCATTTTCATCCTGCTCTTGCGCCTTATAAGGCTGCCATACTGCCTCTTTCAAAGAAGCTTTCGGAAAAGGCTACTCAGGTCTATACAATGCTTTCAAAGGATTTCCTCTGCGATTTTGACGACGCTCAGTCCATAGGCAAAAGATACAGAAGACAGGACGAAATAGGTACTCCTTTCTGCATTACCTATGATTTTGATTCCCTTGAGGATGAAAGCGTCACCGTTCGTGACAGAGATACTATGGAACAGCAGAGAGTAAAAATATCGGAATTAAGAAATTATCTCCTTGAAAAGATCGATTTTTAACCAAAAGTAACAAACTTAAAAAAATTGTTGCCAAGGATTGTAAAGTATGCTATAATATCACTATCGATTTTTACACTTTGGTAATATTGCACAAAAATATTTATGGAGGAAACAAAAATGGATAAGAAATTTGTTTATTTGTTCTCAGAAGGCAATGGCACTATGAGAGAGCTCCTTGGCGGCAAAGGCGCTAACCTTGCTGAGATGACTAACCTCGGTATGCCTGTGCCTCAGGGCTTTACTATTACCACGGAAGCATGTACTCAGTACTATGCCGACGGCGAAACGATCAATGAGGAGATCCAGGCTCAGATAATGGAATACATTACTAAAATGGAAAGCATTACCGGCAAGAAATTCGGCGATCTTGAGAATCCTCTTCTTGTTTCTGTTCGTTCAGGCGCAAGAGCATCTATGCCCGGTATGATGGATACCATACTTAATCTCGGTCTTAACGATGAGGTAGTAGAAGCCTTTGCAAAGAAGACCGGCAATCCAAGATTTGCATACGACTCATACAGAAGATTTATTCAGATGTATTCAGACGTAGTTATGGAAGTCGGTAAGAAATATTTCGAAGAGCTTATTGACAAGATGAAGGAAGAGAAGGGAGTTAAGCTTGATACTGAGCTTACTGCCGAAGACCTTAAGGAGCTTGCGGAACAGTTTAAGGCTGAATACAAGGCTAAAATAGGCGTTGATTTCCCGTCAGATCCCAAAGAGCAGTTAATGGGCGCCATAAAGGCTGTATTCCGTTCATGGGATAACCCAAGAGCCATTTATTACAGAAGAATGAACGATATACCAGGTTCATGGGGTACCGCTGTAAACGTACAGTCTATGGTATTCGGTAACACGGGAGATACTTCCGGTACAGGCGTTGCCTTTACAAGAAATCCCGCTACCGGCGAAAAGAAGCTTTTTGGCGAGTTCCTTATGAATGCTCAGGGCGAGGATGTTGTTGCAGGCGTAAGAACACCTCAGACCATTGACCAGCTTAAGGATGTTATGCCCGAGGTATACGGTCAGTTTGTAAAGATATGCGATAAGCTTGAAAAGCATTACAGAGATATGCAGGATATGGAGTTTACTATCGAAGATAAGAAGCTCTATATGCTTCAGACAAGAAACGGAAAGAGAACGGCAGCGGCTGCCTTAAAGATCGCTTGCGATCTTGTAGACGAGGGTATGATAACTCCAAAGGAAGCCGTATGTATGATAGATCCAAAGCAGCTTGACGCTCTTTTGCATCCTCAGTTCGATGCCGATGCCATTAAGGCGGCTAAGCCTGTTGCCACTGCTCTGGCCGCATCTCCCGGCGCTGCATGCGGTAGAATAGTATTTACCGCAGAGGACGCTGTAAGTTGGGCTAAGGCAGGCGAAAAGGTAGTTCTTGTAAGACTTGAGACTTCTCCCGAAGATATCGAGGGTATGAATTATTCACAGGGCATACTTACCGTAAGAGGCGGTATGACCTCTCATGCAGCAGTCGTTGCAAGAGGTATGGGAACATGCTGCGTATCAGGCTGCGGCGAGATCAAGATGGATGAAGCCAATAAAAAGTTTGAGCTTGCAGGCAGAACATATACAGAAGGCGATTGGATATCACTTGACGGCTCTACAGGAAATATCTACGGCGAGGCTATAAAGACTGTTGACGCTACAATCAGCGGAGAATTCGGCAGACTTATGGCTTGGGCTGACGAGTTCAGAGCTCTTAAGGTAAGAACCAATGCTGATACGCCAAGAGATGCCGCAAAGGCTGTGGAGTTTGGCGCAGAGGGTATCGGTCTTTGCAGAACAGAGCATATGTTCTTTGATCCGGACAGGATATCAGCTATAAGAGAAATGATATGTTCCGATACCGTAGAGCAGAGAAAGGTCGCTCTTGCCAAGCTTGAACCTATGCAGCAGGGCGATTTTGAGAAGCTTTACGAAACAATGGAAGGCAAGCACGTTAATATAAGATTTCTTGATCCGCCTCTTCATGAATTTGTTCCCACAGAGGAAGACGATATAGAGCTTCTTGCTAAAACACAGAACAAGAGCGTAGAGGACATCAAGGCTATTATTTCATCACTCCACGAATTCAACCCCATGATGGGTCACAGAGGATGTAGATTGGCTGTTACCTATCCTGAAATTGCGGCTATGCAGACAAGAGCCGTTATTAAGGCTGCCATAAAGGTATCAAAGGCGCATCCCGAGTGGAATATCGTTCCCGAGATAATGATACCGCTTGTAGGCGAGGTAAAAGAGCTTGCATTTGTAAAGAGCGTTGTTGTTGAAACAGCCGACTCTATAATAAAGGAAGCAGGCGTTGACCTTAAATACAAGGTAGGTACTATGATTGAGATACCAAGAGCCGCTCTTACGGCAGACGAAATTGCCAAGGAAGCAGAATTCTTCTCATTCGGTACCAACGACCTTACACAGATGACATTCGGCTTTTCAAGAGATGATGCAGGCAAGTTTTTGGATTCCTATTACGAAAACAAGATATACGAGTCCGATCCTTTTGCAAGACTTGATCAGAAGGGCGTAGGCAAGCTTGTGGAAATGGCTGCAAAGCTTGGTAAGCAGACAAGACCCGACATTACTTTAGGTATCTGCGGCGAACACGGCGGCGATCCTTCTTCAGTGGAATTTTGTCACAGAGTAGGCTTAACATATGTAAGCTGTTCTCCTTTCAGAGTTCCTATTGCAAGACTTGCAGCCGCTCAGGCTAATATTAAATATCCCAGATAAAATTCTAAGGCTGGCGCAATTTTTTGCACCGGCCTTATTTTTTTGGTATAAATATATTGTTATATTGTAATACTGTAATATTGCAAACATTATTATCTTATCGGCAATTCTATATGTACGGTACATCCTTTACTGCTGTTTTTTATTTCAAATCTTCCATTCATATTTTCCGTAATGGTCCTGCAAATAAGTATACCAAGTCCGCTTCCCTTTTCCTTTGTGGTATAGAAGGGGGAGCCTATGTTTTCAACCGTATCTTTACTCATTCCGCTTCCGTTATCCTCTATTTCGATAACGGCGTTGCCGTTTAATCGGTAAAGTCTTGTTTTAATATTGTCCGCATTGGCTTCTATGGCGTTTTTGTACACATTGAACAGAAGTATAGAAAATTTGCTGTAATCTCCGTAAATGCATATATCCGATTCAATATCGAAGAGAAATTCAGGAGCTTCGGTAATAGAAAATTCGTCTGTCACATCATATATGATATCTTCCGGGAAAATTTTTTCCCATTCATCCGAGGGACGCAGCAATGTAGTGTAATTGTTTATAAGATCGTTTAGCTTGCTCAGCTCCTTATTTATCACATTAAAGGCAGGGAGCATTTCATCATCGGAGAATGTCTTTATGTAATCCACATTTGCCTTAATAAGAGCAATGGGATTTTTTATTTCGTGAGCAAGAGCAGCGGCTATTTCTTTTTTAACGTCCATTATTGAGGCAGCAGGAGTATTTCTCCTGTTATTATCTTATTCCCGGCTATATTATTCAGCTCCCTTATATCCGAAACCCTTGCCGATGTTCCGTATGTACTCTTGCTAATGCCTATAAGCGTATCCCCCGACTTGACTCGGTATTCGGTATACTTTGGCGGTTCGGTCGCCGATTCTGTGGTGGGTTCCGACTCAGTTTCCGTAATAGGCCGGGTAGTCTGTTGGTCTGCTGCTTCTGCCGTAGTGCTTTCGTTGCTGAGGGCAAATACGCTTTGACTGTTTTGGAACTGATTTTCAAGGGAGGTCAGCTTCATTTCCATATCTCTTATCCTTTCATCATTTTGCACAAGACCTGCGCCCATTATAAAACAGACCAGAAGCATTACAAAGCTGACGCTTCCCAGCATATTTATGGCTCTGTTCTGATTAGCTGCCATCTTTCTTCTGGTTCTGTAGCTTGTCCTTTTTGAAGCGGCTTCTCTTGCCTTTGCGCCTGCGTCTTTTGTATTTGTTTTAATGATATTTTCTTCCGCAACTGTCTTTATTTTGTTTTCGAGCATATACTCATGCATACCCTCGTTTTTTTCGTAATATATGATATAACCCTTTATGCTGTCAAATGTCCCGTCAATGTTGTTCCACTTGTAAAAGCCGGAAATATTTTCGGTAGGATCTATGGTATAGAGTACTTGGAACCCCTTTGTAATATTATTTTTCTGAAGATCGCAAAGTCTTTCGCTTATATAGTCCTCATAGCCCGGCTGTATATAGGACCAGCCTACTACCTCAAGATCTCTGAAATACAGCTTAAGCTGTTTATTTATATACTGCCAGCTTTTTTCAGTAAGCTCGGTAATACCATTTTTGGATACGGTATATTTTCCCTGTATCACACCGCTTATAAACAGTATATTTTCGTTGTCCACGGTCATATTTCTGCCTACAAGCACGGCTATTTTTTCCTTGCTGTCGCTGTGAGCATATTGATCCAGATATGTACAGGCATAGTCCTCCATATATATTCTGTTGCCGTCGCCGATACTGCCTATTTGCTTTATATTGTTTGGCAAAGCGTTTACTTCTTCATTGGTCATACAAATACTTCCTTCCAATTAAATTTATGGTACGATTGTACCATTTACATTAAAAATATATTGTCAAAGCGTGTTAAGCATTCCAAAAAAAATATGCCAAATAATACCAAATAATTATGCGGTATCTACGGCATACATATTTTAAGCCAATATAAGCCATAATTATTGCAGAGGTGATAATGTGGATGAGATAAGCAAAAGGTATATATCAACAGACAGTAAAAACTGCGTTGAGCTTTTAAGCGAAAGCATAAGGGAATGCGCTCGTGAGAAAATATACAGATACAACAGTATAGTAGTGTTTTGCATAGGAACAGACAGGGCGGCAGGCGATTCTCTGGGACCGCTTGTAGGTACAAGACTTATGGAAATGGGTCTTGAAAATGTTATGGGTACTCTCGATATGCCCGTGCATGCAGTAAACATAAGCAGCAAAAAGAAGCTTTTGTACAGTATATATGACAGACCTCTTGTAGTTGCCGTAGACGCTTCTCTCGGTATATACAGCAATGTAGGTACGCTCAGCGTATGGGAGGGAGCCTTGCTTCCCGGCGCAGGCGTATCAAAGCAGCTTTGCGAGGTAGGGGATATATCCGTAACGGGTATAGTAAATAAGTGGTCATTTAACGGACTTGACAGGCTCAGATCTACAAAGCTGTCTTTTGTCAAAGATATGTCCGAAATAATAGCCCAGGGCATATATAAGGCGGTAAGCGATATAATGCATATGGATACTGCTCTTTAAATTTATTTTGAATAAAAATTATTAAAAATTTATTAATTTATGCAATATGTACTTGTCAAATTATAGTGAAAAACCCTATAATTACAAATAGAAAAAATACAGAGAGGATTTTTGTTATGAAAAAGAGATTATTGATTTGCATTACTGCCGCATTTATCGCTGCTTCATTGACAGCCTGCGGCAAGACTGCCGAGAACACAGACGTAACCGAGGATACCCAAACGGCGGATGAGGCTCCCGAGGCTGAGGAAAGCGCTCATAAACCTGTGACAGAGCTTCCTCAGCTTGAGGGAGTGCAAAAGGGCGATACCATTGCCACTATCCATACGAACAAAGGCGATATAAAGGTATGGTTCTTCCCGGAATATGCTCCGAAGGCTGTTGAAAACTTTGTAACTCATGCCAAGGAAGGCTATTATGACAATGTTACATTCCACAGAGTCATAAAGGACTTTATGATACAGGGCGGCGACCCCGACGGCACAGGTATGGGCGGCGAAAGCATATGGGGCGCAGAGTTTGAAAACGAGGTCTCTTATAATTTAAGAAACTTCAGAGGCGCTCTTTGTATGGCAAATGCAGGTCCCGATACCAACGGCAGCCAGTTCTATATTGTACAGAACAGTGATATAGGCGATTCATTCAAGCAGACGCTTGCGGATATGGATAAGTCCGAAAAGATAGGCGACGGTTCACTTACGGCAGGCGACATATTTACGGATGAAGTTATCGCAGAATACACGAACAACGGCGGTTATCCTTCTTTGGATATGGAATATACCGTATTTGGTCAGGTATATGAGGGCATGGATGTTGTAGACGCTATCGCATCGGTAGAGACCGACAGCAACGACAAGCCTATTGAAGACGTTGTTATAACGGGCATAGACGTAGGAACATATTGATATTATTGCAAAAGGGCTGTTTTACATACAGCCCTTTTTTATTCTTTTTTTCAAAACAGGTCCCATAAATGCGGAAATCAGTATTTTTATACTGTCGCCGGGTATAAATATAATCACACATTTCTTAAGTATCTCATAGACTGTATTGTCGTCGCTTATAAGAGCGAACCAAGCCGTTCCGAAGGCGTACAGTACAATAAGTCCCGCATACATTCCCAACACGGATATTATTTTGTTACTGTAATATCTGTCGATCACGGCGCCGCTGAGAAGGGCAGTAAAGAAAAAGCCCGCAATATAACCGCCTGTGGGTCCCATTATCTTGCCTAAGCCTCCGGCAAATCCCGAAAACACAGGCAGTCCTATGGCGCCCATTAGCATATAAATACCGTAAGCAATAAATGTTTTTTTACAGCCTATTATGTAGAGAGACAAATAAAGCACAAGCCCTGTAAGGCTTATCGGAACGGGTCCTATGGGCAGGGACAGTGGTCCCATAATGCAAAATACCGCCGATACAAGAGATGTAAGCGCCAGCTCATACGTAGATAATTTCATAATTGTAAACCTCCTTAATAAGTAATAGTTTACTAAAATATTTATTAATTGTCAACCTATAATTATATAATGGGTTGACGAATACAAAAATATTAACTATCTCTTGAAAAGAATATGAAAATCTAGTATAATAGATTAGTATTTGATCGGATAAAGGGTAAATCTTCGCTTTGGCAAGCAGATTTTACTTAAAAATAATATTTCAGGAGGACAATATGGATAGGGATATGATCGCCGAATTGGCAGATATAGGCGTGGATACAGAAACTGCTCTTAGCAGATTTATGGGAAACACGAATTTATATACGAAATTTTTGTTTAAATTTCCTGCAGATGATAATTTTGCCAAGCTTAAGGCGTCAATAGACAGCAAAGATAAAGACGGCGCTTTTATGGCAGCTCATACGGTAAAAGGTGTTGCGGCAAATCTGGGACTGGATCCTTTCAGCAAGGACATAGAGCCTCTTGTGGAAAAATTCAGAGGCGTTTCTTCTTATCCCGAAGACGAGGATATAGAAGCTCTTTATAATGCGGCGGCTGAAAAATATAATGAAATTTGTTCCATTATAAACAGATATGCACAGCAGTGATATTTAGGTTGAATTTACCGGAGGTGCGTTATGGCACGTTATATTGAAAGGGTCAGATATTCCAAATATTCCATCGACCTTAAAAATGATTTGAAAATTATAAAATGCGATAAATATTTTTACAAGCTTTCGGGCTATTCCGCCAAGGATATCGAGGAGGGCGTTACTCAGAAGCAGCTTATATTCCCCGAGGAATGGCAGGTATATATCGATACCGTTTTAAAGGAGCTTGAAGGCTCCGACGAGGCTTGCTTTGACCATAAGCTCAGGACAAAAAGCGGAAGAAGTATCTCCGTAATATGCTACGGTACCGTAAATGATAATGTTATGGATATATTTATTGCAGATATTACCGATACAAAGCTTCTTAAAAATGAAGTCAGAAAGATGAGAGATCAGATCGAGATACAGAACTCTCAGTTGAGGATGATACTTGAAGGTACGGAAGAAAAGATAATCAATTATCATGTGGGAGACGATGTATGCATAATATATGCTGTTGAGAACGATAAATATATAGAGATAGAGCGTATAGAAAAGGCGTCTGCGCCCAATGGCTGGAACGGCAAGATATATCCCAGCGATATGAATGTTCTTTTGAATAATTTCAACTATGTAAGGGAGACCTGCCATGATACAGCCTTTGAATGTCGTATAAAGATCGGCAGAAGAGAGGATTATGTTTGGGGAAACATCAATCTTTATGCAATTACGGATGAGAGAGGGGAAAAGGTAAAGGAGATAATAGGCAGAATAAGATCCATACATAAGGAAAAACTTGTATATATTGAGCTGAGGAACAGGGCTGAGAGAGATTATCTCACAGGTCTTTACAATCAGGTCTATTTTAAAAAATATATCGATCGTTGTCTTGAAGTAGATGACGAGGGTCAATGCGCATTCCTTATGATGGATCTGGATGATTTTAAGAACATCAACGACAACTATGGTCACTACATGGGGGATAAGGTAATAATTTGCGTTGCGGAAATGCTCAATAATATTTGCGGCAGCTTTGCGAAGATATGCAGAATGGGCGGCGATGAGTTTGCGGTATTCTTCAACTGCAGCGCCGCAGGGGAGATATATGATGCGGCGGATCGCATATGCTCCGATATAACAAGGATAAGTATTGACAGCGGCGCGTGTCTGTCTATTACGTGTTCTGTGGGTCTGACCTTCAGGAAGCATGAGGACGATGACTTTTTCTCATTGTACAAGAGGGCTGACAAGGCTATGTATGAAGCCAAAAACACAGGCAAGGACAAATGGGTGGAAATTTAATGGGTTATTATCAATATACAGAGGAAGGAGACTGTTATGAAAGACACGTTGCTTGTTGTCGATGATATGGAAATAAACAGAGACATACTTGAAAATATATTTTCCGACAGTTATAAAATAATCAAGGCAGAAAACGGTATAGAAGCAATAGAAATGCTTAAGGAACACAAGGAAAGCATTTGCGCCGTTCTTCTGGATATATTTATGCCTGAGCTTGACGGATTTGGCGTGTTGGACTATATGCATAAAAACGACCTTAACAAGACCGTTCCCACGGTCTTGATAACAGGCGATACTTCAAACGAGTCCAAGCAGAAGGGCTATTCAATGGGCGTCAGCGATGTTATAGAGAAGCCCTTTGACTCCCAGATAGTCAAGACCCGTATCAACAATATAGTTGAGCTTTACAAGCACAAGAACGGTCTTGAAGAGCTTGTTGACGAGCAGACACGGAAGATAAAGCACCAAGCGGATAAGATAAGCGCTACCAACAAAAAGCTGTGGGATACTCTGGGCGCCATAGTCGAGTTCAGAAATCACGAATCGGGAATGCATATTTACAGAGTAAGAGAATTTACAAGAGTGCTTCTTGAGGCTGTTGCGGACAATTATCCCGAATACGGGCTTACAAACGAGCTTATCGACGCTATGGCGTTTGCTTCCGTTATGCACGATGTAGGCAAGATATCCATATCGGATACCATACTGCTTAAGCCGGGAAGGCTTACTGACGAAGAATTTGAAATAATGAAGACCCATACCACAAAGGGTTCCGAGATAATAGACGCCGTATGCGATACAGACGACGAGCTGTATTTTAAATTCGGCAGACAAATAGCCAGAAGTCATCACGAAAGATTTGACGGAAGGGGATATCCCGACGGACTTGTAGGCGACGATATACCCATTGCGGCTCAGATAGTGGCAATAGCGGATGTATATGACGCTCTTGTAAGCCGAAGAGTATATAAGCCGCCTTTTACCCCAAGCGAAGCCTTCAGAATGATAACAAACGGAGAATGCGGACAGTTCAATCCCAAAATAATGGATAGTCTTAAAATAGCGAGACCAAAATTCGAAGAGCTTGCCGAAAGGCTTAAATGATAGGGGATATAAAGGCATTGAATAATCAATATTTCTTTTCAATGCCTTTATTTATCGACATACAAAAATTAAACTGAAAGAAATGCAGGCATTTCCTTCAAACGTGTCGATCTTATTGAAATACAAAAAAGAGCACCTTTCGAAAAAGGTGCTCTCTTATAAAATATCACATAAAAAAGAATTACCAATGCAAACAATTTGCAAAAGCGTCGCAGACTTTAATCCGCAGGAGGAATTCACTTCCTCCGAGGATAGGAACTTTTCTGTAATTTAGGCATTTATGCCTAAATTGCGGAAAACACGGCTGGTTCCTACTTTAGCTATCTGAAAGAAATGTCTTTAGACATTTCTTTCAACGTGTCGATTTTATCGACACGCAAAAGAGCACCTTTCGAAAAAGGTGCTCTCTTATATCGAGGCCACAAAAGAGGAGTAGAACAAAAGACCTCGAATTGCGGAAGTGGCAAGAAAATAGGGGCAAACCACCACTTCCGCAATTTAATTATACCATATGTATACATTTATAGCAATACTTTTGATAATTTATTAACAATATTTTAATTTTATTTCTTTTTACATTAGAAAGTGTTTTTTTGGAAGGAAATGGTATTATGAAAGTAAATAACGTGACTCTTGAGTCGGTAGCCGTAAGGAAGGAACAGTATCCGTCGGACATTAAGCCCGAGATAGCCTTTGTGGGAAAATCCAATGTGGGCAAAAGCTCCCTTATAAATGCTATGGTGTACAGAAAAGCCATTGCCAGAACGAGCCAAAGCCCCGGCAAAACCAGAACAATCAATTTTTACAACGTAGAGGACAAGCTGTACTTTGTGGATCTTCCGGGCTACGGCTATGCCAAAGCGCCAAAAAGCGAAATAGCAAAGTGGGGCAGTATGATAGAAAGCTATCTTTTGAACAGGGAGCAGCTCAGAGCCATAATAATGCTTGTGGATATAAGACACGAGCCGGGAGAAAACGACCGTATTATGTACGATTGGCTCAGACACTACGGACATAATATCATAATTGCCGCAACTAAATCGGACAAGCTCAAGAGAAGCCAACTTTCAAAGCATACCGCAATGCTTAAAAAGGCATTTTCACTTGACGGCGAGGATATACTCATTCCCTTTAGCAGCGAAAATAAATCGGGCAGAGATGAGCTTTGGAAGGTAATAGAGGGCATAGTTGAGCCAAATAATAATCAATAATTTTGTCTGATACTCTTATATTAAAAATACATTACAAATTTTGGTGTGCTTTTTTGTCTATTCTTTACAAAATTTTTTATTTTTTTTTATTAATTATTGATAATTATATTATATTGTATTATAATATGTATGAAATTTATAATAAATACAATACGAAGGGGGATTTTTTCAGATGAAATTTTCTTTTAAAAGATTTCTCAGCTCTGCATTGGCTGCGGTAATGACGGC
>CANQIA010000016.1 GCA_947624015.1 uncultured Clostridia bacterium | reverse complement strand
ATACTTGATGTAACACAATTATACAATATGTAAAGTGCCAAACCGTGACATTTATCTCCGAAAGGGGATTTTTTTATGTATGTATGTTTTTAAGGTGTTTTGAAAAGCGATAACCCAACCTCCCCTGCAAAGGGGAGGGGGACCATGCGTAGCATGGTGGAAGGGTTAGATCGACCTCTCAGTCAGCCCCGCTCTAAGCCATTCGTTACACTTAGCTGTAGCCGAGGCTGACAGCTCCCCTTATCTGAAGGGGAGCCTTTGGTTTACACTTTCTAATGGCTTTAATAATGTTGAAAAATTAGCTTTATTGCTAACTAAGAAACGAAAAGAACGTATTCCTAAGCTTCCCCTTCAGAGAAAATTCAGCACTTTGCCTACGGCAAAGCCAGCCCCTCCCCACCTCCAGCCTCCCCTAGCCTTGCGATAAAACACAATGTGTTTTATTGCAGGCGTCGGAGGTTTGCATCGGAAAGCTATCCGACAAACCGTAGGTTTGCTTTTGCGGAGCAAAAGTGCTGGGGAGGGGGACCGCCGTTAGGCGGTGGAAGGGTCGGGGCTGTCAGATACATCTTCTGTGCAATGGAAGTGGCAGCCCAACCATTTCTGTGAGTTAAAAACACCTTTGCTTTGGGCTGCCGATAGGGTCGATAACTCTACTAACCTAAACAAAAACTTATCCATAAATACAAAAACAGGGTGCTGCATACATCAATGCAACACCCTACCATTAATTATTTATTCTTTCTGTCAACATAAGTGGTATGGAGGAGCTTATGAGCCTTTTCCTTACCGGGAGCCTCGAAATACTCGTCATAAACAGTCTTTATAACAGGGCTTTCGTGTGAGCGTCTTATGTCAATATTCTTATCTGCCGTATAGAGAACGGAAGCACGGATAGATTTAAGGTCAACATTATTCCTTACGCTATCGCTCTGTACAGGCTGACCGCCGCCGTTTACACAGCCGCCGGGACAAGCCATTACCTCTACGAATTGGTAATTCTTTCTGCCTGCCTTAATATCTTCCAATACCTTTCTTGCATTGGCAAGACCTGAAGCGACAGCTACGTTTACGGTAACGCCGCCTACCTCATAGGTGGCTTCCTTTATGCCTTCGGTACCTCTTACTTCCTCAAAGTCTACCTTCTTGATATCCTTATCAAGTATAGATGCGGCTGTTCTCAATGCCGCTTCCATAACGCCGCCTGTTGCGCCGAATATGATACCGCCGCCGCTGGCAAACTCAAAGGGATCGTCATAATCCTCGTCGGGAAGCTCGGTAAACTTAATGGCAGCATTCTTTATCATTCTGCCAAGCTCTCTTGTAGTAAGAGAAACGTCTACGTCAGGCATACCCAAAGACCACTGTTCTTCACGAGTGACCTCAAATTTCTTTGCGGTACAGGGAATAATACTTACCACAAAGAGATCCTTGGGATCTATATTGTTCTTTTCACAATAGTAGCTCTTTAAAACTGCGCCGAACATCTGCTGAGGAGATTTACAGGTTGATACGTTAGGCAGCATTTCGGGATAGTAATGCTCCACAAACTTTACCCAACCGGGGCAGCAGGATGTAAACATAGGAAGAGTACCGCCGTTCTTGACACGCTCTACAAACTCGTGGGCTTCCTCCATTATTGTAAGGTCAGCCGTAAAGTTCATATTAAATACCTTATCAACGCCAAGACGTCTTATAGCTGCTGTCATCTTGCCCTCAACATCCGTACCCGGAGCCATATCAAAGCACTCGCCTAATGTAGCCCTTATAGAGGGAGCTGTAAATACTACTACCTTCTTATCGGGATCTGCTATGGCATCCCATACCTTATCGGTGTCATCCTTTTCGGTCAAAGCGCCTACGGGACAGGCAACAACACACTGACCGCAGCCAACACATGGAGAATCATTAAGGCTCTGCTCAAATGCGCAGCCTATATGCACATTATATCCTCTTCTGATAGCGCCGATAACGGATACTGACTGTATATTCTTACAAGCGGCAACACAGCGCCTACAATTAATACACTTGCTGTTATCTCTTATGAGATATGGAGATAAATTATCGGGTTCGGGATAGTTTTCATCAGTTGGAAATCTGTCCTCGTCTACTCCGTACTCAAGAGCTAATCTCTGTAATTCACAGTTGTTGCTCTTTACACATGAAAGACACTTCTTTCTGTGATTTGAAAGGAGAAGCTCTAATGTAGTCTTTCTGGAAGAACGAACCTTAGGAGTATTTGTAAGCACCTCCATGCCCTCTTCAACAGGGTATACGCAAGATGCCACAAGAGTGCCTCTGCCCTTTATTTCCACTATACAGATCCTACAAGCGCCTATGCAGTTTACATCCTTAAGGTAGCAGAGGGTGGGGATCTCTATATTTGCTGATTTCGCAGCCTGCAAAATGGTAGAACCGGCAGGCACTGTTACAGGAATATTATTTATCTTTAAATTTACCATATTTTCCATAACTTAAGCACCTCCTTAATTCTTTTCTATCGCATTGAACTTACAGTTCTGCATACATACGCCGCACTTTATACACTTATCCTGATCGATAACATGAGGCTCTCTTACCTTGCCCGTAATAGCGTTTGCGGGACAATTTCTGGCGCAGAGAGTACAGCCCTTACAAAGATCGGGCTTTATCTCATACTTCATAAGCTTTTTACATACGCCTGCCGGACACTTCTTGTCCTTGATATGGGCAATATATTCATCTTTAAAGTAGTTGAGCGTAGAAAGTACGGGATTGGGCGCTGACTGACCCAAAGCGCAAAGTGAAGATGACTTCATATGCTTTGCAAGTTCCTCGATCTTTTCAAGATCCTCCATTTCGCCCTTACCCTCGGTTATCTTTTCAAGAAGCTGATTAAGTCTCTTGGTACCTATACGACAAGGCGTACACTTACCGCAGGACTCATCTACCGTAAAGTCCAGATAAAACTTGGATATATCTACCATACAGGTATCTTCGTCAAGTATTATAAGTCCGCCTGAACCCATCATTGAGCCGAGAGCTATAAGGCTATCGTAATCGATAGGAGTATCTATATGGCTTGCGGGGATACAACCGCCTGAAGGACCGCCTGTCTGAGCAGCCTTGAACTTTTTGCCGTTGGGTATACCGCCGCCTATTTCTTCAACTATTTCTCTTAATGTAGTACCCATGGGGATCTCCACAAGACCTACATTGGTTATCTTACCGCCTAAGGCAAATACCTTGGTACCCTTTGATTTTTCAGTACCTATGCTGCTGAACCAATCGGCGCCCTTTAATATTATCTGAGCAATATTGGCATTTGTCTCAACATTGTTGAGAATGGTAGGCTTGCCGAAAAGACCCTTAACTGCAGGGAACGGAGGACGAGGTCTGGGTTCGCCTCTATGACCTTCTATGGATGTCATAAGAGCTGTTTCCTCGCCGCATACAAATGCTCCTGCGCCAAGTCTTATCTCTATATCAAATGAAAAATCTGTGCCGAAAATATGCTCGCCCAAAAGACCGTACTCTCTTGCCTGATCCACAGCTATCTGCAATCTCTTAACGGCAATGGGATACTCTGCTCTAACATATACATAGCCCTTCTGCGCACCTATACTGTAGCCTGCAATAGCCATAGCCTCTATTACGCAGTGAGGATCGCCCTCAAGTATGGATCTGTCCATAAATGCGCCTGGATCGCCTTCATCGGCATTACAGCACACATACTTTATATCGCTTTCGGTAGCCTTGGCAAATGCCCACTTTCTTCCTGTGGGGAATCCGCCGCCGCCACGACCTCTTAAGCCTGAGCGTGTTATCTCGTCTATAACTTCATCGCCTGTCATTGTGGTAAGTACCTTTGCAAGAGCCTGATAGCCGTCTACGGCTATGTATTCCTCTATCTGCTCCGGATCTATGACGCCACAATTCCTAAGCGCAACTCTCATTTGCTTCTTATAGAAGGCAGTTTCATTTAATGAAAGTATGCTTCCGTCTGAATGAACGGTTTCCTGATAAAGATATTCCTTAACAACGTTGCCGTTTTTAAGATGCTCTTCAACTATTCTTTCAATATGATCCGGGGTCATCTGACTGTAGAAGCAGCCCTCCGGATATACGATCATAATAGGACCTAAAGCACAAAGACCGAAACAGCCTGTTCTTACAACGAGAATATCCTTTTCAAGACCATGCTTTTTAAGAGAATCCTCAAGAGTCTCTATGACCTTATGAGAGCCTGAAGATGTACAGCCTGTACCGCCGCAAATAAGCACTTGCTTTTTATAGCCGGTATGCTTTGCCATTTCCTCGCCCTGCTCTTTTATGAGCTTACGAACCATTACCAGCTCTCTTTTTTCCTCTTTTATTTTATTTAACTGCTCTATTGTCATCATTGATCGTCACCTGCCTTCGCATACTTATCAATAATTCCATCGACCTGTTCGGGGGTCATCTTACCGTAAACCTCGTCATTTATCATCATAACGGGAGCAAGACCACAGGCTCCTATACACCTTGTGGAATCAAGAGAAAACATACCGTCCTCCGTACACTCGCCGCTTTTGATACCAAGCTTTTTTTCAACAGCCTCAAGAACCTTGTCTGCCCCCTTAACATAGCAGGCAGTACCAAGACAGACACTTATTCTGTTCTTGCCCTTTGGCGTAAGAGAGAACTGAGAATAGAATGTAGCTACGCCATACACTTCTGACAGGGAAATATTAAGACCGTCAGCTATCATCTGCTGAACCTCTATCGGAAGATATCCATATATCTCCTGCGCTCCCTGAAGTACGGGCATAAGTCCGCCGGGCTGATCATGATGTTCTTTTATGACAGCCTTAAGTTGGCTTTCCTGTTCTGCCGTACCTGTAAAGGCATGAACTGATTTCTTTTCCATTAAAGAAAACCTCCTTTAAATTTACTTCACATTTTTAAAATATGTCTGCATAAGATTGACAATTTTTTAACTTACTTTCGCAAAAATCCTCGAAACATAAGAAAAATAAAGGATCTGCGCCGTAAATTATATAAAAATGCAATTCACATCAAATACAATTATACTTCAAATCTACAAAATATGCAACATATTTTATAGTTAAGTTTACGTTATAATTTTATTAAAATTTGTGCATTTTTTTTATAAAATTAATTATACTTGACAATTATATTTAATTAAGGAATATTTATGACTTGTTTTAATAATCAAATTATAAATTTGCAAAAAAATGAGAGTGTAAAACACTCTCAAAATTACAGTTCAAGTATTATTCTTGCAATATCCACAAGCTTCCTGCCCGTATCCATGCTTTTTTTCTGCATATACCTATGCGCCTGCTCTTCGGACATGGAATAAATATCGATGAGCATATGCTTAGCCTTTTGTATGAGCCTTTCATCGCTCAGAGATTTATTGCCTGAGGGTCTGTATGCCGTTTCCATAGTCATCATCATTTCCACGGAGCATATAAGATCGGTCTTGTTCAAGGGTACGGCAAGCTTGAATATCCTTTCGTCGTCGCAATATTCCAGTTGTTCTCTTTTTCCTATACATATAATATTGAAATTGCTGTGTAAATGGTCAATGATATAGTTTATGTATTGATTGTCAAAGCGATACCCCATTATTATTATCCCTGAGTTGTAATACCTGTCCGCATCCAGTATGTCAGAGACCCTTTCCGCTATTTTATTGACCTTTATACCGTTGGATATAAGTATCCTGGCAACGCTTAATGATATATTTTTGTTGTCAAAAGCAATAAACAAATTTTGTTCGCTCATAATTTGACTCCTTAAATTCAATTACTAAACATTATATCACTTTAGAACGCTAAAATCAATATTATTTATATTTCAAAAAAAGCCATTCCGAAGAATGGCTTTTAATGCTTAGGCTTAATTATATTAATAATTTACAAGATATTCATCTATTTCCCACTTGCTTACGAACATTCTGAAGGAATCCCATTCAGCCTGCTTAGACTTAACAAATGCCTTATATGCATGCTTTCCGAGTACCTCCTTAACAAGACCGTCAGCCTTCATTACCTGGATAGCCTCATATAAATTGCCGGGAAGGCTCTTTACGCCCAGTTCGTCTCTTTCCTCCTGAGTAGACTTGAATAAGTTGATATCTACGCTTTCGGGAGCGGGAAGGTTGCTCTTTATACCCTCAAGACCTGCAGCAAGGCAGCAAGCCAAGCAAAGGTATGGATTTGTTGAAGGATCGGGGCTTCTCAGCTCTATTCTGGTACCTGCGCCTCTTGAAGCAGGAATTCTGATTATATCAGTTCTGTTTGATGCAGACCATGCAATGTAGCAAGGAGCCTCATAGCCGGGAACAAGTCTCTTATAAGAGTTTACAAGAGGATTGGTAATGGCTGTGATACCTGCAACGTGCTTGAGAACGCCTGCTATAAAGCTGTAAGCAGTGTCTGATAACTGTAATTCGCCTGCAGGATCGAAGAATGCATTCTTACCGTCTTTGAAAAGAGACATATTGGTATGCATACCTGAACCGTTGATACCGAATATAGGCTTTGGCATAAATGTTGCGTGTAAGCCGTACTTTTTGGCAATAGTCTTAACAACAAGTCTGAATGCAACTACGTTGTCGGCGGTAGTCAATGCGTCGGCATACTTAAAGTCTATCTCATGCTGACCCTCGGCTACCTCATGGTGAGACGCCTCTATTTCGTAACCCATTTTTTCAAGAGTAAGGCAAATATCTCTTCTTGCCTCAGAACCCAAGTCTACGGGGTCAAGGTCAAAATAGCCTGCCTCGTCATTTGTAGTGATGGTAGGCTTGCCGTCATCATCGGTCTTGAATAAGAAAAATTCACACTCATTACCTACGTTAAAGGTGTAGCCCAGCTTCTCAGCCTCAGCTATCTGTCTTTTCAATATGCCTCTGGGATCTCCTTCAAAAGGCTCTCCGTCGGGAGTATATACATCACATATAAATCTTGCGACCTTAGCCTTTTGAGGTCTCCAAGGATATATTACAAATGTATCAAGGTCAGGTCTTAAGTACATATCAGACTCTTCGATCCTGGCAAAACCCTCGATAGAGGAACCGTCAAACATCATACCCTCTTCAAGAACCTTTTCAAGCTGTGAACGTGTAACGGCAACATTCTTTGGAATACCTAAAACATCAATAAACTGAAGTCTTATAAATTCCACATCCTGCTCATCGCAGATCTGAATAATTTGTTCCTTAGTGTACTTTGCCATTTAGAAAATCTCCTTCCAAATTTAATTATTAAAACAAAAAGGGAATTCAGATACAATCAATGTGTCTGAACTCCCTTGTTCTAAAAACCATTATAGTGATATTGTATTTAATTGTCAACTCCAAAATTGCATTTTTAATTATTTTATGCAAAATATATAAAATTTCAATAAAAAACAGCCTATTTTACAACATTTTTGAAGTTTTCGGTTTTTTATCCTGCAAAATCGGTCTATCTGTAAAGTATTTCCTCTCTGCGAGGTCCGTTACTTACCATGGAGATCTTAACGCCTATTTCCTTCTCGATAAATTCTACATAGTCCTTTGCCTCCTTGGGAAGCTCATCATAGGACTTTATTCCTCTTATATCACACTTCCAGCCGGGAAGCTCTGTATATACGGGCTTTGCCTCGTAGAGCTTATCTGTGGTAAGGAATTCCTTATAGATATTGCCGTTCCATTCGTAGCCTGTGCATATGGGGAGCTTATCCATATAGCTGAGTACGTCAAGACAGGTCATGCACACTTCTGTTGCTCCCTGTATCTCGCAGCCGTATCTTGTGGCAACGGCGTCAAAATAGCCTACACGTCTGGGTCTGCCCGTTGTAGCGCCGAATTCTCCCTTATCTCCGCCCTTTCTTCTCAGCTCGTCTGCCTTATCCCCGAATATTTCGGAAACAAAAGGTCCCTCGCCTACCGCTGAAGAATAGGCCTTGGTAATTACCGTGATATTGTCTATGGCATAAGGCGGTATTCCTGCGCCAACAGCCGCATAGCCAGCCAGAGTGGATGAGCTTGTAACATAAGGATAGATACCGTGGTCTGTATCCTTAAGAGAACCAAGCTGACCCTCAAGCAATATGTTCTTACCTGCTTTGATCGCTTCTCTGAGGAATTTGGAGGTATCCGCAACATTACCCTTTATGAACTCTGCATATTCAAGGAGAGTGTTATATACCTCTTTATAGTCTATCTCAGGCTTGTTGTAGAGATATTTAAACTGTATATTGATCTTTTCGTACATATGCTCCAGCTTGTCCAAAAGTCTTTCCTTGTTGTAAAGCTCCCATACCTGCAAGCCTGTCTTGGAATACTTGTCCGCATAGAAAGGAGCTATGCCGCTCTTTGTGGAGCCAAACTTTCTGTCCCCAAGTCTCTCCTCCTCGTAGGTATCCATAAGCACATGATGAGGCAAAAGCACTTGCGTTCTTTCGCCTATAAGAAGATCAAAGTCTATGCCGGCGTCCTTTAATGTCTGCATTTCATCCTTAAGCGCTTCTATATTGAGTGCAACTCCGTTTGCTATTACATTTGTTATATTTTTATGGAAAACACCGCTTGGCAAAAGATGAAGGGCAAACCTTCCATATTCGTTTATAATGGTGTGTCCGGCATTGGCGCCGCCCTGAAAACGAACGACTATATCGGACTGCTCGGCGCACATATCCGTGATCTTGCCCTTGCCCTCATCGCCCCAGTTGGCGCCTACAATAGCTCTTATCATATTATAACCTCCCTAGACAGTCAGCTCAGCGTCGGCAATTATGCTGTCTTTATTTTTATCCAAAACAGGCTTTACCTGTCCCATAATATACTCCTCTGTCTGCTGAGGCGCCCTGCCCACAAAGTTCTTAGGCTCAAGTATCTTCTGAAGCTCGTCAAGACTCATACCGAACATAGGCTCCTTTGCTATTCGCTCAATAAGGTCGTTTTTACCGCCCTCCTGCTTTACAACTGCGCCTGCTTCCATGGAAAGCTCTCTTATCCTCTCGTGAAGCTCCTGTCTGTCTCCGCCTCTTTTAACAGCGTCCATCATTATATTCTCTGTTGCCATAAAGGGCAGCTCTTCCATAAGACGTCTTTCAATGACCTTTGGATATACCACAAGTCCCCCCGAAACATTAATATAAATATTAAGTATTGCGTCGCAGGCAAGGAAAGCTTCGGGAATAGCTATTCTCTTGTTGGCGCTGTCATCCAGCGTTCTTTCAAACCACTGGGTCGCCGCAGTAATGGCGGGATTAAGCGCATCTACCATGATATATCTGGCAAGAGAAGCCATTCTTTCGCTTCTCATGGGATTTCTCTTATAAGCCATTGCCGATGAACCTATCTGGTTCTTTTCAAAGGGTTCTTCCATTTCCTTAAGGTGCTGCAAAAGTCTCATATCGTTTGAAAACTTTGTACAGCTTTGGGCGATACCGCTCAATACATTAAGGAACATAGAATCCAGCTTCCTTGTATAGGTCTGACCGCTTACGGCAAATACGCCGCTGTATCCCAGCTTTTCGGCTATCATATTGTCAAGCCTTTTGACCTTGTCCGTATCTCCCTCGAAAAGCTCCATAAATGAAGCCTGAGTACCCGTAGTACCCTTTGAGCCTAAAAGCTTTGCATTGCTCAGCACAAAATCTATCTGATCCAGATCCAGCATAAGATCCTGTATCCAAAGGCAGGCTCTCTTGCCTACTGTCGTAGTCTGGGCAGCCTGAAAATGCGTAAAGCCAAGCGTAGGCATATCCTTATACTTCATGGCAAAGTCCGAAAGCTTGCTTATGACCGAAAGCACCTTTTTTCTTATAAGCTTCATGGCTTCTACCATTATTATTATATCCGTATTGTCGCCTACATAACAGCTTGTGGCTCCTAAATGGATAATGCCCTTAGCCTTGGGACACTGTACCCCATAGGCATACACATGAGACATAACATCATGGCGCACGAGCTTTTCTCTTTCTGCCGCCACATCGTAATTTATATCATCCTTATGGGCTTTTAATTCCTCTATTTGCTCGTCTGTAATATCAAGACCCAATTCCTTTTCACATTCCGCAAGAGTTATCCAAAGCCTTCTCCAGGTTTTGAATTTCATATCCGGGGAAAAAATTTCTTTCATTTCCTTGCCGGCATATCTGGAATTAAGGGGACTTTCATAAACATCTTTCATATGTATATCCTCCGTATCAATCAAGTAAATGGGAAACCTCTACGCCGTATTTACCTGTAAAGCAGGCGTCGCAGAATGTGCAACTGCTGTTGGGCGCGATCTTGTGAAGATTTTCAATACTAAGGTAATCAAGGGAATCCGCATCTATTATTTTAGCTGTTTCTTCTATGGTATTGCTGTTGGCAATAAGCTGATCCCTGTTGGGGATGTCTGTACCGAAAAAGCATGGCCATGTAAAGGGCGGAGCCGATATACGCACATGCACTTCCTTAGCCCCCGCCTCTCTTAAAAGCTTTACTATTTTACCGCTTGTGGTGCCTCTTACTATACTGTCATCCACCATTATCACTCTCTTGCCCTCAACAGCGCTCCTGAGCACATTGAGCTTCATCTTAACGGCTATTTCTCTTTCGGACTGAGTGGGCTTTATAAATGTTCTTGCAATATACTTGTTCTTTATAAAGCCTGTATCGATAGGTATACCGCTGTACTCTGAGTAGCCCTGAGCGGCAGAAAGCCCTGAATCGGGAACGCCTATAACAATGTCCGCCTCAACAGGGGACTGCATTGCAAGAAAAGCGCCTGCCCTTTTACGGCATTCGTGTACCACCTCATTGGCAATGGTACTGTCGGGGCGTGCAAAATAAATATGCTCAAATATACAGAGCTGTCCCTTTTGTGTGCCGCACATTTCTTTGTCGCTTATCATATTGCCGTCTTCGATCTTTATTATCTCGCCCGGTTCCACATCTCTTACAAACTCTGCGTCTATGGCGTCAAATGCACAGGTCTCGCTGGCAAATATAATTGCGTTGTCTCTCTTGCCTATGGAAAGAGGTCTGTAACCCCATGGGTCTCTTGCTACCACAAGCTTGTTGGGACTCATTACAAGAAGGGAGAATGCGCCCTTCAGCTTTTTCATGGCATTTTTTACAGCCTTTTCTATAGAGCCGCTTGTAACTCTTTCCCTTGCTATAAGGTATGCTATTATCTCTGTGTCTGCCGTTGTCTGGAATATAGCTCCATTCATTTCCAGTTGCTTGCGTATCTCTCCGGCATTTGTAATATTGCCGTTATGTGATATGGCAAGCTGTCCCTTTACATATCTGAGTACAAGGGGCTGTACATTTTCTCTTAAAGAGCCTCCAGCCGTAGAATATCTTACGTGTCCTATTGCCATTCTGCCTGAAAGTTTGGCAAGCTCTTCCTCGTTAAATACCTCGTTCACAAGACCGATATTCTTGTGAAAATATATATCCCTATTTCTGTTTACGGCTATGCCGCAGCCCTCCTGACCTCTGTGCTGCAAGGATACAAGCCCGTAGTATGTGGTTGAAGCGGGATTCCCTTCGGGGTCGTATATACCAAATACGCCGCATTCCTCGTGTATTTTGGACATTGCTGTTCCTCCTCCGATCCATCACTTTCCATAGTATTCGGTAAGTCTGCCCCATACCTCTCTGTATACGTCTCCAAACTCGCCCAGATCCAGTCTGAACCTATCCTTGTCAAGCTTCTTGTTTGTCTCTGCGTCCCACAGTCTGCAAGTATCGGGGCTGATCTCATCTGCAAGCACTATTTCTCCGTGAGCCGTCTTGCCTACCTCTATCTTAAAATCTATAAGCTTTATACCTATATTCAAAAATATTTCCTTAAGCCCTTCGTTTACTTTAAAGGCTATATCGGAGATCTTGTCTATCTCTTCTCTTGTGGCGATCCCCAGAGCTATGGCATGATAGTCGTTTATAAGGGGATCTCCCAGCTCGTCGTTTTTATAGCTGAATTCAAGTGTGGGAGAATTGAAAGGAGTGCCTTCTTCCACACCGTATCTTTTTGAAAAAGAGCCTGCCGCTACATTTCTCACTATTATTTCAAGGGGTATTATATCTACCTTTTTAACAAGAGTTTCTCTTGGAGAAAGCTCTTCTACAAGGTGAGTCTTTATACCGTTATTCTTTTCCAGGAGCCTGAAAATGAAATTAGCCATCTGATTGTTAATGATACCCTTGCCCTCAAAAGAGCCCTTCTTAAGTCCATTAAACGCAGTGGCATCGTCTTTGTACTCGAATATGCATAATGTCGGGTCATCGGTAGCGTATACCTTCTTCGCTTTACCTGTATAGAGTAGATCCAGCTTTTTCATTTTATTACCTCGCTTAAGTAAAATTATACGTTCTTGTAGGAACCCATTACCTATATATGATACCAAATTTTATACCAATATTCAATAAGTTTTGTACAAAAAATAAAAATCATAAAATTATGGGCAGAAATAATTATTTAATAAAGCACAAAGGACTGCCATATAGGCAGCCCTCTGCGTGTCGATAAAATCGACACGCTTGAAAGAAATGTCCTTTAGAATTCAATGATCTCACTGTTTTCCACAGCCTCTTCTATAAGCCGGTCAAGCTCCTCTATCTTGCTTTCCATAGATTCGATAATACTTTTCTTAGGCTTGGTCTCGGGATGCTTTGCCACAAATACGGTACAGCAGTCCTCATAGGGTCTTACGGAAATATCAAATGTGCCTATATCTGTTGCAATATCCACTATATCCTGCTTATCCATAGCGCAGAGAGGTCTGAGAACAGGCATTGCAACAGCAGAGTCTATGGCGTATATGGCTTCCATGGTCTGGCTTGCCACCTGTCCTATACTGTCCCCTGTTACAAGGGCATAGCTCTTGTTCTTAACGGCAATTTTCTCCGCCGCTTTAAGCATGGCTCTTTTTAAGAATACAGTCATCTTTTCGGGAGGCGTATGCTCGTATATGCAAAGCTGTGTTTGTGTAAACGGCACGATATGGAGCTTTATGCTTCCTGTAAAGGCGGATATCCTTTCTGCCAGATCCATTACCTTCTGCTTTGCTCTTTCGGAGGTATAGGGCGGAGAATCAAAATATACCGCCTCTATTTCAACGCCTCTCTTAGCCACAAGAAAAGCGGATACGGGACTGTCGATACCGCCTGAGAGCAGTACCGTAGCCTTTCCGCCCGAGCCGTAGGGCAGACCGCCCGGTCCCTTTATGACCTTGCTGTAAACGTAGACGTTGTTTCTCAGCTCTATCATAAGCTTTATTTCAGGGTCGTGTACGTCTACCTTAAGATCGTCTATATTGTGAAGTATATAGCCGCCTACATCGGCGCTTATTTCATTGCCTGTCATAGGATATTTCTTATCCGAGCGTCTTGTGATCACTTTAAATGTAACGCCGCCGTTGGGGAAATGCTCCTTAAAATGCATAAGAGCGTGCTTTCTCAGGCTTTCTATCGACCTGTCCTCAAACTCTGTTCCGGGGCATAGCCCAACAATGCCAAGTATATTTGACACAATGGGAATGACCGTGTCGTAGTCGAACTCCCCTTCCTCATTTACAACAAGTATCCTGCCCTGCTCCTTATAGACCCTGTAGCCGGGATAATTATTCAGCCTTTTTATGATCGTTTTAATAAGGCGATTTTCCACCAGGTATCTGTTTTTGCCCCTTATGGCAAGTTCGCCGTATTTGACCAATAATACATTTCTCATCTTTTTATCCTTTATCTGGGTACAAATCTTCTCAGTAGCGGTACGTTTTTTAACAAGCTCTCAACTACTCTCTCAGCCTCTTCCACAGTATTTTCACATGAAAAGCTGAAACGTACTGCATTTGCACCTCTGCCTTCCGTCATATTATCCACTATTTTTTTCTTTTCCTTTATCCTTGATGAACAGGCTGAGCCTGTGGCAACATATATCTCTTCATTTTCAAGGGCATGGAGAAGCACCTCGCCCTTTACGTCTTTAAAGCTCATATTCAGTATATATGGACTGCCCTTTTCGCTATCGCCGTTTACATATACATCCTCAAGCTTATCCGCAGCCTTCATAAGAGCGTTTTTCACTTCCAGAACTTTTGCGTAATTCAAGTCCATATTCTCAACGGAGATCTCGACCGCCTTTCCCAAAGCCGCTATGCCGTAAGTATTTTCAGTACCGGGGCGAAGACCCTTTTCCTGACTGCCGCCAAAGTGAAGATTGTTTACCCTTATACCCTTTTTGACATACATAGCCCCCGTACCCTTGGCAGAGCAGATCTTATGTCCGCTCAATGTAATAATATCCGCAAATTTACAGTTAACAGGGTGCTTGCAAAATGCCTGAACGCAATCAGTATGAAAAACGCAGTTGGGATTTTTGCCCTTTATGGTTTTATATATTTTCTCTATATCCTGTATGGTACCCACTTCGTTATTTACATACATTATGCTTACAAGTATGGTATCCTCATTTACGGTATTTTCAAGCTCGTCAATATCGATATAGCCCTTTTCGTCAACTGCAAGGGTAATTACCTCAAATCCACGTCTTTCAAGCTCCTTATAGCTGTCCGTAACGGAGGGATGCTCTATATTCATTGTTATTACCCTTTTACCTCTTCGGCGATATGCCTCAGCCACTCCCAATATGGCTGTATTGTTTGCTTCCGTACCTCCGCTTGTAAAATATATTTCCTCGGGATCCGCATTTATGGCAGAGGCAACGATCTTTCTTGCCTTTGTTATCTCCTTTTCCGCCTCAAATCCCATACTGTGGAGCGAAGAAGGATTGGCAAAGTTCTTCTTCATAAATTCACACATATAGTCCATAACCTGCTCCGACATTTTGGTTGTGGAAGCATTGTCAAAATATATCACAATAAATCCTCCAGTTCATATAACAGTATAACGGAAGCAACAAGTCCCGCTGTTTCAGTCCTGAGTATCCTTTTGCCAAGTGTAACGGAGGCAACGCCTTTGGAAAGGGCATACTCCATTTCTCCATGGGAAAATCCGCCCTCGGGACCTATGAATATGCCTATGCTTTTGCCCTTAAAGTTTTTCACAAAGCTTTTAATAGTATTTTCTCTTTCCTTTTCATAGGGTATGATCGCTCCGTCAAGCTCAGCCGAGCCGGTTACGGCTGTCTTAAAGTCCGTAATTTTATCTACCTTCGGTATTTTACCCCTTCCGCACTGCTTTGCGGCGGACTCGGCTATCTTGTTCCAGCGGGCAAGCTTTTTATCCTCCTTGCCCTCAAGCTTTACAACAGTATGCTCGGTGCTGACAGGCACTATTCTGTCAACGCCTATCTCAATACATTTTTGTATTACAAGCTCCATTTTATCCGACTTGGGAAGCGCCTGATAAAGAGTTATCTTTATATCGGGTTCATTTTCATTTGAAAATATATCGATTATCTTTGCGGTCACCTCTTTTTTGCTCACGGCAATTATCTCGCATTGGTAATCCATGCCCTCTCCGTCACACACGGTAATAACATCGCCCGGCTTGCCTCTGAGAACATTGCCTATATGCCTTGCATTGTCGTCCTTAAGCGTCACAATGTGATCGTCTATATTTTCACTGTTTACAAAAAATTTAGGCATATTTTACTCCTTTTCGGATGTGATGCACACCCATTCGTCTTTTATATTCGTGCTGACCGCCTTAAGCCCGCACTCTTTAAGCGCCGCATATACATCGTCTATCCTCTCCTTTATAATTCCCGACGCTATGAATATGCCGCCCTTTTTAAGCTGCTTTGTTACGACAGGACATATTGCGCATATAACATCGGCTATTATATTGGCAACAACAACGTCATATTTGTCGTATCCTATTTCATCCTGTAATTTTACATCATCTGTTACATTACCGCTCGTAACATAGTATCTTGACTTGTCAACTCCGCTTAGCTCCGCATTTTCATAGGCAGTCTTGATTGCATTTGCGTCTATATCAACGGCAAAAGCGCTCTTTGCCCCTAACAAAAGTGAAACTATCGACAGTATACCGCTGCCGCAGCCCAGATCGGCTACGACCGAATTTTCATTTATATATTTTTCAAGCTCCAACATACAAAGCTGTGTAGTCTGATGAAGTCCCGTGCCGAAAACATGACCGGGATTTATATTGAATACAACTCTGTTCTCAGGGTTTTCTACCTCCTCCCACACAGGCTTTATAAGTATTCTCTTGCCTATGTTAAAGGGCTTGTAATAATCTTTCCATTTATTGAGCCATTCCTCATCGTTAAGATTGGACACGGTCTCAATATGAAGTCTGCCCGGATCTATTCCAAGATCCATGGATCTGAGCCTGTCCATAGCCTCTTTTATATTCAGAAGTATCTCTTCGCCATAGGGATTGTCGCTTACATAAACAGTTATCTTAGTCTCGCCTACGGGTTTGTTCAGCAATTCTTCATCAACATAATCCCAATACTGTGAGCTTGTATTGAGAAAATCCTTAAGCTCATTATCGTCTTCTACTTGTATACCGTTCACTCCGATCTCAAGAAGAGCAGCCGTTACAGGCTCTATGCCCTCCGTAGAGGTATATATTTTGACCTCTGTCCATTCCATACAAATTCCTCCTAGACAAATCAACTCAATATTATTATAATTATAACAGATATGTAAATAAATTACAAGAATAAGAGGACATCACATATGAGCAAGAAATATACCGATATTGAAATAGAAATTAACGATATAGAATTCCCCAATAAGGGTATCGGCACATTCAACGGCAAAAAAACAGTTATCAAAAACACGATATCGGGGCAAAAGGTTATTGCGGATATAAAGAAAAAGAAGGGTCAGTACGAGGGATATTTAAAAAAGACAGTCAAGAAAGCCGATTACGAAACAGAGCCTTTATGCCCTGCATTCGGTCTTTGCGGCGGCTGCACATATCAAAACATAGAATACGAAAAGGAGCTTGAGATAAAGAAAAAAACAGTTCTGGATCTCCTTGAAAAAAGCGGTATTTCAGGCTTTGAATTTATGGGTATAAAAGGAAGTCCCGACACGGAAGGCTACAGGAACAAAATGGAGTTCAGCTTTGGCGACAACGGAGCCGAAGGCAAGCTGTGTCTCGGCATGAGAAAAAGGAACAGCTATTATGAAGTAGTCAATGCGGATATATGCCGCATAGTACACGAAGATATAAGAAAAATACTGAGTACCGTACTGGAATTTTTTAGAAACAGTAAAGAAAGCTTCTATCACAAAACAAGGCATACAGGAAGCTTGCGTCATCTTCTTGTGCGGAGAGGTCATTTTTCGGAGGAGATACTGATAGGCTTAGTGACCACCTCTGATATCAAAACAGATCTAACGCCTCTTATAGATGACCTTCTTTCCATTGAGCTTAAAGGAAAAATAAAAGGCATAAGCCATATCATAAATGACGGCGTTGCGGATACTGTAAAAGCCGACAAAGTTATAAAGCTCTATGGAGAGGATCATTTCACGGAAAGGCTTTTGGGGCTTAACTTTAAGATATCCACATTCTCATTTTTCCAGACAAATTCTGCGGGAGCCGAAGTGCTTTATTCAACAGTAAGGGACTTTGTGGAAAATAAAAACAATAATGTTATATTCGATCTGTACTGCGGAACAGGTACCATAACTCAACTTATGAGTTGTAACGCCAAAAAGGCAGTTGGTATAGAAATAGTCGAGGAGGCTGTAAAGGCGGCTGAAATAAACGCCGAGCTTAACGGTATTTCCAACTGCAAATTTATAGCGGGGGATGTGCTGGATATGGTAGATAAGCTTGAAGATGAGCCTGATCTTATTATACTCGATCCTCCTCGTGATGGCATACATCCCAAAGCGATATCTAAGATAATAGATTTCAATGCTCCAAGGCTTGTTTACATAAGCTGTAAGGCAAGCTCCCTTTCAAAGGACCTGAAAATATTCGAGGAAAATGGATATAAGGTAGAAAAAATATGCTGCGTGGATATGTTTCCGAGGACATATCATGTGGAAACGGTGGTTCTCTTATCCCAACAAAGAGCCTGTGACTATATCGACATAGATATAGAGCTTAATGAACTTGACACAACTAAGTCAGAAAAACATCCAACATATGAACAAATCAAGGGATATGTACTTAAAAACTTTGGTTTAAAGGTTTCTTCTCTTTATATTTCACAGGTCAAGAAGCAATGCGGCATAGACGTTGCTCAGGCTTATAATAAGCCAAAATCCGACAATCCACGAGTACCAAACTGCCCACCCGAGAAAAAAGAGGCAATTATAAAGGCACTTAAATATTATAATGTAATTTAATTTTTATGCTAGAGGTCGACAAAAACAATAATTGACGACCTCTTCTATTATGTAACAGGAAAAATAAACCAACCCGCTGTGCAGGTGAGAGTAAATTGCTTTAGCCATAAGTTTTTAATAAGAAAATAAATAATAATAACGTAGACAACTAATAAATCAAATTTTTAGATATAGAAGCAGCAATTAAAGTAACTACTTTAGTAGTGAACTTGACGTAGTAGTGTATAAGTCGACTTATTCAGTACGCTTACAAACACTGACCGGTAATTGCCCTTTGTAGGGGGTAGTGGAAGTCACCCGCTTAGCGGGTGGTCTTGACTAAAAACTATAATTGCTGTAAATATTTAACAAGTGTTCTATATTATAAAATGCCTTGTTTTCGTAAATTTCTTATTAAATAGTATAATAGAATCCGTCTTTTAGCAATCTTATTGCTCAAAACCTTAATTATATTTTACATTACTCCAAGATACTCCCGCACTACCTGATTCTGACTTTTCATATTCAGACAGGTTTTGATATAATTATTTGATTTTTTCTGATATACCGCAAGCTGTTTCCTGCCATCACTTAAGCTGTACGCCTTCATATTACTGTAAAATTTTTCTTCATCCTATCGGTTCTGCCTTTCTACTTCTCCGTTGTGCTGTGGTGTGCTACCATTATCCTGTGGTATATTATTCCGAGAGTTTCAAGAGCTTTTTCAAATATTGTTTTTCTTCCTTTTGTGCTTTTTAAAGCATTTGTAAATTCAAAGCTGTTATCCGTCTGTATTTCCCTTATCAGAAAAGGTACTGCCTTTATCAATGAAAGCAAAAATTGGTATGAACTGTATGTGCTGTGTTCCTCATACATTTGTCTGTATGTCCGTCGGCTGCCTTCATCTATGGCTATATACTATAGTATTTTGCCCGTCTATTACACAATAACTTGGTACAAACTTTACATCGATCTTAACTTTCTGCCCAATATATTCTACTCTTTTGTATGGCTTAGGCTTTCTTTTATTCTCTGGCTCTGAGCTTAAAAGCAACTTTTTACCCCCCCCCATAGCTTCTGGCGTAGCTATGTTTTTTCCACCATTGTCTGATAGGCAAGAAGCATATCGCTTTTGTATCTCTTAACGCATTGGAGTATGTTCCTTATTTCATCTTCCGTATGAGCCTTTGTACTGTTATGCGGTCTATGACTTCTGTCATCAAGAGTATTTAATATTCCATCGTATCTATGAATCCATTTATATATTGTCTTTCTACTTACTCTGAAATAGATTGATGCTTCTGTTACTGTATGTTTTTCCAAATATTTAATTATACGTTGACGAAAGTGCTTATTGTGTGATACCATAGTTTTGTAAGGTTCTCCTTTTTGGCTTTTTGTTTTTAACAATTCAATTATACCATAAAGGTTGAACCTTATTTTTTTGTTGTTACCTATCTATTGTACCTCAACACACAAGTATTTATGACAAAATATAAATAAAAAGATATTGAATTTGTAAATAAATTAGTATATATTTGTATTATATAATAATATATCATTAATATTACTTTTGATTAAAAAGGAGGAAATTTAATGCAAGCTAAAATAATAGAAAAATTTTCAAAATTTTTCATAGAAATATTATCAGATGAATTTAAAGATAAACATAATGACGGAAAGATAAACCATCTAAAAAATCAATTGGATCGAGAATTAACACAACTAATAGAAAACAATATAAAAGATGAGCACGCAAGAACTAAAGCCAAAGATGAATTTTATAAAGAAGAGTACAAATTAAACAAATTTGTTTGTTTATATAATGAGGACGATAAACAAAAACTTATCAAAGAGTTTTTTAGTAAAAATATAGACTTAAAAATAGAATATTCAACTCAAATTGAAGAAATTATTAGTTTTTATATAGATAAAATTAATGAGATTATAAGAAATGTTTTGAGTAATGAAGATAAATTAATTATAAGTCTTTTAAAAAGCGAAAACAAAAAACAATCAGAAAAAATTACAGAAGACATAGGAAAAATTACAAAAAATTTACTTAATACTATAAAAGAAAATATACAAGATTTTTTATTTGAAAATAATAGAAATTTAATTGAACAAAATGAACATAATTTTGACGAATATCGTATTGAACACAACAAAGAACAATATTTCGATAGTATAATAGATTTATATAAAATTCAAGATTATAATATAGAAAAGAAAAATGAATATTTTGTTGCCTCAATTGATGTCGGAATGCTACAAATAAAAGTTGCAGGTATTCCTGTTTTTTTGGGTTTAACTAAAAGTATACAAGAAGATATTTATGATGTTATCAGAATTATTAATTCAATTAATAATTTAGAACAATATCGATTTATTCATATAATCACAAATTGTATGATTTCTGCAGATCAGGAAAAACTGTTGCAAAAATATAATGCCAATATATTCACAAGGGAACAAGTTGTAAATAAAGTAATGGATTTTTCATACTATTTAAAAAAAATAATCAAAGAATATGAAAATAATGTAATTTCAAAACATTATATAGATGTTTATGATGAATTTGATGGTAATTTACTTGAATATACAGTTAGTGAATATTTACGGGACACGGAACAAAATGCATTATTGATATTAGGCGATTATGGATGTGGAAAGACATCATTTTTATTAAATTTACAGTATAATTTAGCTATTAAATATTTTGATAATAAAAATGAATATATACCTTTGTATATAAAATTGAGAGATTATACAAAATCAATAGATATAGATAATATTTTTGAAAAATTTTTTTTTAAAAATTGTAATATAAAAAACAATAAAATAGAAACATTTAATTTTATGCAGATGCAAAAAAAATTTTTAATTTTATTTGATGGTTTTGATGAAGTAGCAAAAAGGGTAAATTATGATGTAAAATTTGATGTATTCAATCAAATTTGCAAATATATTATAGGCGAAACTAAAATTATTTTAACTAGCCGTCCTAATTATTTTCAAGAAAAGGAAGAATATAAAAATCTTATTGAAAGTATTTATTTACAATTTGAACCGCATAATACAAATAACGTTAATTTTCAAGAAACGTATATATCAGAATTAAAGCCAGAACAAATTAAATTATATATTGATTCTTTCAAGGAGGAATTGGCAAAAGAAAACCTTACTCCATCAGACATAGAACATATTATTAAAAAAACCCATGATTTAACAGATCTTGCCAAGAGACCTTTTTTGTTATATATAATTATTAAAACATTACCTCAATTTATAGATGACATAAAACACCATGTTATTTATAATATAAACGCAGCAAATTTGTATAAAAAATATACTAATATATGGTTAGACAGAGAAAATTATAAAGGAAAAACGCTGATTAGAAAGGAAGATAAAATGCATTTTTGTAAATATCTTGCTTTTGAAATGTATAAAGAAGAAATATTATCTGTGAATTATAAAGATTTTCCATTAGAAATAAAAAAATATTTTTCTAAATTAACTGACTCAGAAGAAATAGATTATTTTAGCCATGATATACAAAGTTGTTCATTTCTGAATTCAGATGGTTATGGTAATTTTAAATTTATTCATAAATCATTTATGGAATATTTTGTTGCATGTATGGTAGCAGATTTGCTTAAACAAAGTAAAAATAATAAAGGCAATGAAACAACTTATGATATTAAAAAAATCGAAAAAGCAATCAATATAACACATCTTACATCTGAGGTTGCCTTATTTATTAATGACATATTAGATGAAGAAATAGAAGAAAAAAACCGTATTCTTGACTCTATGGAAAGAATAGGAAAAAGTTCTGACCCTATAATCAGAGAAAATGTTATATCAATTATTTCCAAAGCTAGAAACAATGTGGGAAATCTTATCATAAATGATGAGAAATATCGAGATTATGATTTTAACTATGCTTTCATAAAAGATGTTACAATTAGTAACGTTGATTTCTCAAATGCTGTGTTTTGCGAATCTTATATAGAAAATGTAATTTTTATTAATTGTTGTTTTAATCAGGCATCTTTTAAAAAGGCGATATTAAATAATGTGGATTTTTCAGCTCAAGACTTAGCATGGTCGGATTTATCATATTGCAATATCACAAAATGTATCTTTAAAGGGAGTTGGTTAATAGATGCGAAAATGATGAAATCAAATATTAAAAATTGTAATTTTTATAATTGTGATATGTCGGGAACTGATTCTACAGAAACTGTATTTGAAAATAACTATCATTGTGATACTATAATTGGTGCACCCTATGAAATAAAGTAATAAGATGCACGGATTAAAGTAATTAGACAGAATATATGGGCAATACAATTTATTAGAATTATAAAATGTATTTGAACTATATTTTATCTAATTATGAATAAAGCTACATATTATTATTTTCTACGGGTCAATTCCAAAGATTGTGCAAACCTCTAAACTGATATATAATAAAAATATCAGTTTGTAATTTTCCCATGACCTGGTCGCGGGAAAATGTGTATATAAAAAAATGCAGCCGATAGTGCTTACTATCGGCTGCGCAATAATTTAAAAGGTTATAATTATTTGTCCTTATAATGACCTCTGCATGAATATATTTCTTTGGCTCCGTTTTCGAGAATAGAATAGACAAGCCTATCCTTTTCGTTTATACGCCTTGAAAAATATTTTTGAAAATCGCCTTTCATCTGTTCCGGCTTACCAATACCGTTCAATGCTCCGTTTCTCATTATATCAGCTATAAGCTGATTTATCTTTTTAAGTGTTTTCTTATCCTGATTTTGCCAATATAAATATTCTTCCCATGCTTGTTCGGTAAATTGCGGTCTACTCATTTTCCATAGCCTCTAGTTCTTCCATAGATTTAGAAATAACCTTGCCTTGCTTAGCCTGTTCAATGGAACGGTTGAGCTTGTAAATATATTCTGCATTGTTCTTTAATCTCAAAAGCTCGTTATATTCGCTTTCGCTTATCATTACTACATTTTTCTGCTTTGGTCTTGTAATTATAATACTGTCTCCCGAAAGTGCTCTTTCAATGTAATGCTTAAGATTTGATTTCAGATCCGTGGCTACAGTAGCAGTGATCAAATTATAAAACCTCCTTATAGCTATCATTTTAAATATTTAATTCGGTACTTTATCCTATATCTATTATGATACTATCATCTTTGAAATGCAATGGGAATTTTAAGGAAATATAAATATAAAGTATAAATTCACAAGTTTATATATTTTTTATCATATGGCTTTTCTGCCGTTAACCTTATTTTTGGTATAGGTGGCAAATTCTGAAACAGTTTCTTTTCCGTTTGCATCTATGCTATAACAAGCAACGGAAATTTCCTTATCCATATCTTCAATATCGGTTATAGTAAATGAATACATATAATTTCCGCCGACTTCATCAAGTTTAACTGTTGAGCCTGCAACAGATGTATAGACTGTATTCGTACCTCTTTTTACTTCTTTTCCATCGGCTTTGAATATAAATCCCACTTCTTTATAGTTAAGGCTGTCAATACCTGCAACAAAGTTTATTCCGTTATCGCCTGCTGCTTCTGCAATTACAGCTTCCGTTGTAGACTCTGTTGAACCTTCGGTACTGCCTTGAGTTTCTCCCGAATTATAGTAGGATACTGTGAAGCCTTTTTCGTTTGCCCACGTATCGGCATAAGAGCCTTTTACTACATAAAAAACAGCCTTTTCACTGTCACAGCCCTCAAATGCATAATCCCCTATCTCCGTAACACTGTCGGGAATAGTTACCTCTGTAAGACCGAAACATCTGTAAAATGCGGAATATCCTATGGAAGTAACTCCATCCGGTATTGTTATCTTTGTAAGACCTATGCAATCACGAAATGCCGATGAGTTTATAGATGTTACCCCGTCCATTGTTACGTCTTTAAGATTTGTACAGCCCTCAAACGCAAAGCGTTCAACAGTCGTAACGCCGGTAGGAATAATTACAGACTCCAGACCGACACAGTCTCTGAACACACCTACACCCATATTTTCCACAGCTTCGGGAATTGTTATGCTTTTAAGTGCAGCACAGCCTTTAAAGGCATAATCACTTATAGACGTAACCGTGTTGGGAACAGTTATATCCGTAAGACCGCTGCACCCGTCAAACAGTGAACTTTCTATGGTTGTAACTCCGTCGGGAATTGCAATTTTGGTAAGCTTGCTGCAATTGTTAAAGGCGGCAGTTCCTAAAGAAGAAACACTGTCGGGAATAACTGTCTCCGTGAGACCCGAGCAGTCGGCAAAGGCGCAACTGCCTATGGATGTAACGCTGTCGGGAATAGCTATATTTTCAAGACTTTTGCAGCCGCTGAAGGCATAGTCCCCTATTTCCGTAACGCTGTGGGGAATTACAACGCCTGTAAGACTTTCACATTTTCTGAATGAGTATTTGCCTATTGTCTTTACTCCGTCGGGAATTTCCACATATTCCGCTGCGGCAGGAACGTACATTATTTCCGTTTTGGCTTTATCGTACATAATTCCCTTATCTGAGGAATATACCCCATTATTTTCGTCTACGTTTATGCCTGTCAGGTTGACACAGCCATTGAATGAGAAAGTCCCCACAGAGGTCACGCTTTGCGGAATATTTATGGATGTAAGGCTTTTGCAGTCCGAAAAAGCATTGTCCTCTATTGTTACAACGCTGTCGGGAATAGTTATGTCAGTCAGATTTGTACATTGTGAAAATGTATTTGTCTTTATAGTATCAATACTGTTGGGAATAACCGCCTTTTTCAGATTTGTACAGCCTGAGAACGCAGAGCTGCCCAGCTCAGTGGTACTGTTCGGAATAACAATTTCTGTCAGAGCGGTACAGCTCCTGAATGCGGAACCGCCTATAGTTGATACGCTTTCCGGTATAACGATTGCCGCAAGGTTATTGCAGCTTCTGAAAGCAGAATCTCCGATATATGTAACATTTTTCGGTATGGTTATGTCTGTCAGCTTGCTGCAGCTTGCAAAGGCATAGTCGCCTATGGATGTAACTCCTTCCGGTATGTTCACTCTCACAAGTCCGCTGCAGTTCTGAAATGTATGCCCTTCAATGGAAGTAACGCCGCCGGGAATATTCATATCCGTCAGACCTCGGCAGCCGTTGAAAGCGCCCTCTCCTATGGACACAACGCTTTCGGGTATTTTAATTTCTGTCAGAGAAGTACAATATCCTAATGCAGAACTGCCAATATAAGAAACATTTTCGGGGATGGTGATCTCCGCAAGGTCATAGCAGCTTTCAAAGGCAGAATTCCCGATAGAAGTAACACTGTTAGGAATATCTATGCTTGTTAAGGATTGGCATCCATAGAACGCATATTCGGGTATTTTATTTTTCCATCCAAACTCATAATCATACCCTCCGCCTATATATCCTGCTGTTTTAAATCCACAGCCAAGGAATGCACCATATCCGATATATGTAACATTTTCCGGAATGGTTATGTCTGTCAGCTTGTCGCAGAATGAAAAGGCTTCATCGCCTATCGAAACAACTCCCTCAGGTATGTTCACTTTTACAAGTTTGCTGCAAAGCTGGAATGTATATCCTTCAATAGAAGTAACTCCACTTGGAATATTTATTTCCGTAAGACTGCTGCATTCATAAAAAGCGCCCTCTCCTATTGTCACAACGCTTTCGGGTATTGTGATTTCTGTAATATTGCTGGATACAAATGCCCCGCTTCCTATTGCTACCACATCAACCTCGCCTATTTTACTTGGTATAACAACACTTGTTACCTCCGAATCAACACCTGTTACCGTTCCTGTAGCTTCGTCAAAATATATACAGCCGCCGATTATATTTTCGTCCTCATATGAAATATCATCATCCTCGGTATTCTCATCGTCTGTTGCAGACAGAATATTGCCCTCATAGGCAAAGCCTGTATTCATACTTGCAAGCGCTATTACGAAAGATAATATTATACCTGCCATTCTTTTCATTTTCATATAACCACTCCCAAAAAATATTTTTCGCTGTGCCGAGCTTTTATGCCTTATGTCAAAAACATATCTCGGTAACAGATAACAGCTTAAACTGTAATTGAATTTTACTACTTTATAAATTCTTTGTCAATAAAATTCCAAGGGGTAAAGCTTGTGATTTTCCCATGACCTGGTCATGGGAAAATCGGGAAACCCTGCGTGTTTCCAACGGACATTGCTTTTTGTGGCTGGGTATGGTAGAATAAAGTATCGATAATTGGGATTTGAGGTGGAATAATGGCGTCGAGCAAAGAATATTTGGAATTTATTTTAGGGCAATTATCCGAATTGGATGAAATTACATATCGGGCTATGATGGGAGAATTTATCATCTATTACCGCGGCAAAATCGTAGGCGGTATCTATGATGACAGGTTGCTTGTAAAACCAATAAAAGCAGCAATCAGCTATATGCCGACAGCTCCGTATGAATTACCCTATGAGGGAGCAAAAGAGATGTTGTTGGTAGACGAAGTTGACAATAGAGAGTTTTTAATAGGTTTATTCAACGCCATGTATGAGGAACTGCCGGCACCAAAGCCGAAAAAGAAGAAATAGGCAACTTCTCGCGCAAAATTTTCCCGTGACCTAAAATATTCCCATGATCTGGTCACGGAAAAATCTGTCACGGGAAAATCCATGTCCTGAAAAGGCAACGCTTAGCAAATATATGTATATCACGGGCTGCCTGACGACTCTCTTTTGAAGGACTAAGGCAATAAGCTCCTGCTTATTAATAAGAAAAAACAAAGGTTTTAAATCAAAGGTCAGAAAGGAAGTTAAAAATGACGCATACAATGAGGCTTATGCCGTCACCGTTTAATATGATATGCAAAGGAATCAAGACGATCGAATTGCGTTTATATGACAGCAAAAGGCAAAAAATTCAGATAGGAGACAATATATTGTTCACAAATATAAGTAATCCTCTTGAAACGATTGAAGTAAAAGTAGTCGACTTGTATATTTTTGATTCCTTTAAAGCCTTGTATGAGGAGCTACCTCTTTCAGAATGCGGATATACAGAAAAGGATTTAAATACAGCATCTCCCGATGATATGGATAAATATTATACCAAAGAGGAGCAAGAAAAATATGGTGTTATAGGAATCAGGATAAGTTTGCAGCCAAGCACAAATAAGAAAGTAATAAAAAACATGAAAAATTTGGTTGAAATTAAAATAGAGCTACAGGATTCGGAATGGGATTTTGAGTACACCGACCATGACAGACAAATCGTCAGAGCTATAGTTTTTGATGATTGCGGATATTATTACTTTGTTAGGGTCGTTCGTGATGATGATTTCGGAAAAGCCGTTTTAATTGAAACAGCCGGTGGAGGAGTGGAAGATGGCGAAAACTTGATTTCGGCAGTCAAGAGAGAACTAAAAGAAGAACTTGGCGCGGAAGTCGAAGTTATTTGCAAAATCGGAGTTGTAAATGATTATTACAACCTAATACATAGACATAATATCAACAATTACTATCTTTGCAGGGTCAAATCCTTTGGTAGTAAAAATATGACACAAGATGAAATAGAATGTTTTCATTTATCCACATTGAAAATGAATTATGAGAATGCAGTCAGAGAATATGAAAAGTGTTCCGATACAAAATTGGGAAGGCTTGTTGCAAACAGAGAACTTCCGATATTAAAACAGGCAAAAAAAATCATTGACGGATCTCAATATTAAGTATAAATTTTATTGGAGGCAGGACTATGTGGTTTTGGTTAGCATTAGGTTCAGCGATTTTCGCTGCATTGACATCAATATTAGCAAAGGTTGGGATCGAAGGCGTTGGTTCTAATCTTGCCACAGCGATCCGAACAATGGTCGTTGTTGTTATGGCATGGGGAATGGTGTTTGTTACTCATCAGCAAAGCGGGATCAGAATGATCAGTCAAAAAAGTTGGATCTTTCTGATTTTGTCCGGTCTTGCTACAGGAGCGTCATGGTTATGTTATTACAAGGCATTGCAGATAGGAAATGCATCAAAGGTCGTGCCGGTAGACAAACTGTCTGTAGTGATCACGCTTGTATTGGCATTTGTTTTTCTGCATGAAGAATTTACAATAAAATCAGTGATCGGTTGTATTTTGATCGGAGCGGGAACATTGCTCATGGCTCTGTAAAATGATTTTCGGCTTATCCCTGAGTTTTAACGCATAAATTTTCCCGTGACCCGGTCACGGGAAAATTTTATGCAAAACGTCCATTTTTATTTTGTATCGAGTGAAAATGAAACTGTGACATTTCCGCTGCCAAGAGCTTTTTTAAGGCTGTCGGCATTTACATTTTCTATTCTGCCTATTGGTGTAAGGCTCCACGAATTTGTGTCGTAATATATAACAAGAGTCCTGCCCTGATACAGAATTATATCTCCCGGCTTCGTGTTCATATGAACATTGTTCTGAGGGAGCGTTCTACCAAGGTCTGCGCCCTTTTCCATATTTGCATAGTCGCTCATATCAAGAGTAAGGGGCTTATCCTTCATCATTTCCTTCAATGCCTCGACAGAGGAATTGTTTTCAAGAGTCGCCGTGAATGTTGTATCGCCCGCTTTTATAGTCATTTTCATATCCGTGTTTACCTCCTCTTTGTTTTCTGATGTTTCCTCGGTTATTTCCGTTGTTTGCACATACGCTTTGTTTTCCTTAGTCGTATTTATTCCTGCGCAGCCTGCTGATGTCATTAAAGCCGTAATAAAAGGCACACAAAATAACAATATTTTCATAATTTTTCTCCTTTTATCATGCGCAGGTGCGACAATTGCAGAACACTTTCCTGCCGGCTATTACCCTGCACTTTGCATTCTCATCATCCATTATAAGTTCGCCGAACTCAGGCACATATATATGTCCTTCAAGCGGATTTTTTATGCTGTCTATCTTTGTTGTAAGCGTTGCCTCTACACAGGATCTTTCAAATGCAAGATCGGTATCTGTCATCTCGCAGTCTATAAGCTTGAGATCCTTGCAGTAGCAAAAAGGCTGAGTACCCGATATTTTGCAGTTTATGAAGGTAAGTCCCTCGGAGTACCAGGCAAGATATTCGCCCTTTATAACACTGTTTCTGACAGTTATGTTCCTGCCGTGCCAAAAGGCGTCTTTGGTATCGAAAACGCAGTTTTCAAAAATGGCATCATTTATATACTGAAACGAATATTTGCCCTTGAAATCAACATTACAGAAATCTAAGTTTTCGGAGCGCATCATAAAATATTCGCTCTGAGCGTTAGTGTTCTCCATTTTTATATTTTTTGCCGACCAGCCGAATTCCGAGGATATTATATCGCAGTCTTTTATTCTGATATCCCTGCATTCCCGCAGCGCCTTTATGTCGTGGAGCCTGCTGTTTTCTATTTCTATATCCTCCGAATACCACAAAGCGGCTCTACAATTCTGAGTAAGCTCAGAATCGTTTATTTTAACGACCTTATCGTGCCAGAGAGGATAGCGGAGATCGAAATAACAGTTTTGAGCCGTAATATCGCTGCTTTCTTTCAATGCGCTCTCGCCGTCTGCAGGACCTTCGAAGCGGCAATTTCTCAGCGTTATGCCTCGGCTTTCGTAAAGCGCTCTTTCCTCGTCAAATGTTCTGTCTGTGATAATTTTCATTTTATAGCCTCCGTTTCACAGAAAAATTCATTCATTGCCCCCAAGCCTGTACACAAGATAATCGAGACAGTCTATCTGTCTTTCGCCCTCGTGTACCTTGTCAAGCAGGCTGCTCCTCTGTATGTCCAGCTTTTTCATAAGCTCATCTTTTCTGCCCCTTTGTATGCAGGAAATGCAGCTATGTATCGTTTCTGAGCTGCATCCCGCATCCTTCATATTCTGTACCGCATCTTCAAGCGAATAGTGTGGCATAATGTCCCTCATACTTATCACCACCGTAACTTTATTCTGTATTTATTATATTACAGAAAAATAAGAATAGCAAATACTTATAAATAATAGATTTGTATAGTTGAAAACTATTGAAAATTGTGTTAATATAAAAATAAAAGGAGTGATAATATGGAACTGAGGGTATTACAGTATTTTTTGGCAGTAGCAAGAGAACAGAGCATAATAAGGGCGGCTGAAACTTTACATCTTTCTCAGCCCACGCTCTCAACACAACTGAAGGCAATGGAAAAAGAGCTTGGAAAACAGCTTCTTATAAGGGGAACAAAGGGTTCAAGAAAGGTCACTCTCACAGACGAAGGAATGATACTCAGAAAACGTGCCGAAGAGATATTGAGTCTTGTGGAAAAAACAGAAAGGGAGATAGCGCTCTCTGACCGATATATAGTGGGCGATGTGCATATAGGCACGGGAGAGACCGATGCCGTGCGCTTTATAGCGAGCGCAGCAAAAAAGCTGCATGAAGAATATGAAGGCATACATTTTCATATATCCAGCGGCAACTCGGAATTTGTAACAGAACAGCTTGAAAAGGGACTTATCGACTTCGGAGTAGTATTCGGCTCCGTTGACAATACGAGATTCAATTCATTGGAGATGCCTTTTAAGGATAGCTGGGGAGTATTGATGAAAAAAAGCTCGCCTCTTGCGAAAAAAACAGGAATAACGCCTGAGGATCTGTGGGACAAGCCGCTCATAATATCACGGCAGGGGGACAACGGCGCCCTTACAAAATGGATGGGAAAAGAAATATCTGAGCTTGATATAGTAGGAACATACAACCTTATATTCAACGCCTCACTCATGGTGGAAGAGGGACTTGGCTACGCCATATGCCTTGACAAAATAATAAATACATCAGGGGAAAGCAGACTTTGTTTCCGTCCGCTCTCTCCCGAAAGAAGAGACGGCATGAGCATAATTTGGAAAAAATACAGAGTGCTTACAAAACCTGCGGAAAAGTTTATACAAAAAATAAAAGCTGAGTTGTAATTGCGGAGGTTTTCGGCGCAATATTTCAAAACCGATCCATGCCCTTTTAAAATTCATATAAAATGGCATCATTTGTGCCGTCTGTATTTATACTGCATATCCGAGCGCTTTTATTATCGCTTTCGGCATCAAATTGGCTCATCATATAATAGATAGTGCCATCACATACATCCAAAATATAAATATCGACGAGAATATTATCATCATAATAATGATCAAAATTTGTTATCCTCTGTATGCCGCCGTTGGCAAATACTCTTACTATATTTGCAGACCAGTCAAAGACAGTAGTATACATACAATTACCATAGGGAAACAGCTTCTCGGAGTTAGCAAACTCGCAAGCTCCCATATTGATCTCCTCGGTCTTGTTCAAATCGCATTTATTTATGAAATAGCTTTCCATAGGCTGTGACCAGCCCGATTTTTGAGTGACCTTATAATATATGAATTTACCGTCTGTAACACCGGTATCTTTATAATAAAGACTTGCCCTTCCGCCATTGATAAGCGTATCGGTAAGCTTGCCTGTTTCAAAATCATATTTATATAGATTTGATACAGGTTCGGAAGGTGTATCGTTTCCCTTTGGCATCAAATTCATATAAACTATTTTTCCGTCTGCCGCATTTATCGACATATTTGCAAATTCATCGGGTATAACAAATTCTGAAATTGTGTTGCCCTCCATATCTGCCATTATGACTGTATTTGAGCGGCAATAAAATATATTACTTTTACTAATGACCAAATCGTATATATTAATGTCTTTAAGCAATATTTTACTGTCGGTACCGTCTTTATTCATACGGGAAATATATCCCTTATTCATATCATTCCATGCGTAATATATATGATCGTCTGTTATTTTTTTGATCTCAATAAAATGTTCTTTAGCAAGAATTTCAGGTTTGCCGCCATTTTTACTGAGTCTTGCAATACATTGGCTATCATTGTCCCAATAATCAAAATATATATACTTGTCACCTGCCGTATTCTTTAATACAAATTCAAAGTCCCTTGTGTCGCAATTATATATCCTCCACATAGTGGATATAGCCTGTTCCCTTGTATAATTCATCCATGGAGAAAATGTATTGGGCTTTGTACCTGTCATAACATATGTATCTCCGCTTTTAATACCCGTGACAGAATATATGGAATCCCTTGCCCATTGGGCAAAATAATTATCATCACTATACTTTTCCTGTCTTGGGTTGTCATCATACACATTCAGCACATGAGCCAGATTGTTCAACATAACGGCAGCTTCCTGGCGTGTTATATTTTTATAAGGCGCAAATTCATTATCATTTATGCCCGATACTATTTTAAGATAATAGGCTGTTGTTACATAATCATCGTCTATATCCTCAAAGGGCGTTTCATAGCTTATATTGGTTTTACTGTTCGTCTTTACAAGATAGGTCTGTACGGCGAGGCGGCAAAATTCCTGCCTTGTTATTTTATCGGTATAGTCTGATTGTAATTCTTTAGGCACAATGCCCGATACTATGGCTTTTTCTATGCTGTCCTTTGCCCAATCGCTTGAATTTAGGTTTTCGCTATTTATATTATCATTTTTATATTCAAGCATATGTATATCGCTGTTGAGGTAAAAATTTGCAGCTTCTGTATCATAGCTTGTAAATACTATATTGGATATAAGTATACTTAATGTCAGTGCAAGTATTCCTTTTTTCATAGTTACTCCCCTTTTCACTTTATAACTATAAAAATAATAGTTTGTTCCGTTAGAATCAGAGTACTTATAATTGTCAACCTAAATATATATTTTATCTCGGGAATAATATATTATTATAAATTTTACAATTTATAAATTAGGGATTTTAAGATGAAATAATAATATTTTTAAGACATATTTCCCCAAAACCGGAAATTTGCAACCCATATGCCTGAATTGTCCCATATTTATCTTCAAAACAAAATCCATACTTAAGAGAGTCTATGGTTTCATTATTTTTCGAATTCAATGGGCAGCTAATTTTCAACATATCCATTGCGTTTAAATGTTCTATTTCATTTATAATAGTTATGTCAGCTTCATTTGTCAGATTATCTATCCCATCTATACTAAACAGCTTTATATTATCTAACCCATTTATCACAGGTTTAAGGTAGAAATCGATATAATTATTTGCATCGGAAAATTTAAAATTGTATTTATATTTACATTTTTTACTTTTATCAACTTCATCAAACACTATTCTTCCATCGTAGCCCGTTTCTTCTATTTCTAAAGTATCACTTATAAAATAAACCATATGATTATTGTAAATCCACTCTTTGGAATTTTCTGAACAGAAGAAATAATATAATTCATCAGCAAGGCGACTAAGCTCAAGTATATCTAAATCTATATCCGAAGTCCATATTTCAGAATTAAAGTCAGCCATATAATTATATATCCTGTTATAATCATCTTTTAAGCTAATGTTATATCCGTCAATTTCAGGTAATATATCGATAAGTTTTTTTACATTAAGCTTGATCTCATTAATATTAGACTTTTCTTCCAAACTTATTTCAGCATCAACATTTCCGGGAATTCTCCATTTTGTTGATTTTTCATGTAAATAACTCATTTCTTGCGAAACACTTTTCATGAGATTTAATGTTTGGGCATTATTCCATTTGCTTTTTATTGCTGCATAATTAGCTCTCAAATATTCATTTCTTATCTTAAGAGAATCAGACATATGATCCGTTTTCATATTAACATAAGGAGCTTTTTTCAAAAAATTTTCAATTTCCTCATTATAATTACCGCCAAATGTTTTGGAAACATTGTACATTTTGGTTATTTCATCTTTATTTGCTTCAATTAACCAATCATTAAAATTTTCTTGTTGAATAGGATAGTTAAATAAAAAAGCGTTTAGGGTTTCTATGATTTCATAAGCGTAGACCAACGCATCCGCTGATTGGTTTTCAGCTCCATATAGTATAAGTCCTGCGGCAGTATGCAGATCTTCCCTTACAGTTTTATCATCAATGCAATTTTCAATATTGTATAATTTACAGGCAAAATCAGTAAGCCTTACATCATAGCCGTAATACTCTTTTGTATCATAATAATCCTTAAGAGCAAAGGTTATATCCATAGTTATTGATTTCATATAAGCAGCGTCAAAAGATGTATTATTGCTAAAAACCTTTTCTTTTATGGTCATATATTGATCCTGTGCGAATTTTTTATTACTATTGGCTTGGACATATGGTTCATGACTTACAATCAAAAAAAGCATCACACATAATAGAAGCATTATAATTATATTAGATCTATATTTCATTTTTTTGCCTCCTCATAGATAATTACACTGAAAAACGGTAATTAAAACAATATATCCGTTATATATCATTTCTGTATCTTGACCTTACCTAAAGCCCGCTTATATTATAACAAAATTCGACAAGTAAAGCAATATAATTTACAAAAAAGTATCATATTTTATAATCTTAAAACACTTATTACTTTGCTCTTTGGATACCGAGACAGTTTATCATTATATAATATTTGATTTTAAAGATCCGATTTTTAGCCTTAATATCAAATGTGAAAGACAAAAAAACAGCCACCGGGAGGTGGCTGCCTGTAAGAATGATTATTACAATACCGACAATATTCGGCGGTACAGCATTTGTGACGGGTACAGTTACCCGCAACAAGACCATTATAAGATATTCTATTATTCGGATAAAATTTTTACACTCAAAAAGCATTGAGTACCTCGAAACATTTTATGAAACTATGTATAAACAAAATTGTGTAATTATTTTAAATATAAAACAGCAAACATAACCGTGAAGTATACTACGCATAATAGGATCAGAACCTTATCACGCAGAAGCACTTCGACAGGATCGCCATCTGAATTTCCTTCCACATCGAGACTGTATTTCATTGTTATCAGAAGAACGATTGGAACAGTCCATATTAAATACTTATTTCTGTAAGCCGTCATTGTGGTTTTATCCATGCTCCATAAGGCATAAAAAACATTTGCCAGCGTAAGACACATATTCATGCTCTTATCAAGAAAGCTCAACGGATATTCTTTCAGCACTGCTCTGCTTTCATCTCCCACCATTTTCAATTCGTTTCTCCTCTTGCCCAGGGCAAAATAGAATGATATTGCCACAACCGTCAGATACAGCCAATTTGATATAACGATATCGGTTATGATCGCTCCGTAAAGAACACGGATCAGAAACCCTGACACCAATATTATTATATCAACAATAGGAATATTTTTTAATCCGAAGCTGTACGCTAAATTAAGCAAAACATATAAAAGGAGCAGCAACGCAGGAGCGTAACAATGCGTCACCCAAACGCATAACGCAGTAACAGCAAAAAGTATTACCAACAGAGCGTATGCGTTTCTTATCGGTATATCCCCTGCGGCGATCGGTCTTTTACATTTTACGGGATGAAGTCTGTCCTTTTCCACATCCCGTATATCATTAATTACATATACTGCCGAAGAGACCATGCAAAAGGCGATAAAGCCCATAACGCAGATAAAGAGTTTTTCACGGTTAAAAAGCTGTCCGCTGCACGCAAGAGCGGCAAATACCAATATATTTTTTATGTAATGATTGACACGCATTAATTTTAAATATTTATTCATTTCTATCGTATCTCCAAACTTATACGGGATAATTGATCGCAGCAAATTCCAACATATCTGTAATTGCCGGAATATTGATTATAAACAATATTATTGCGCATATAAGGCAGACCATCGTAACAATATAATCTGTCTTCAGCTTTTCCTCTATTTTTTCAAGCAATTGGAACATCAAAGTCAAAAACGCCCATCCGAAATAAAGCGAGTACAAAATTAATCCATTCTCTGCAATTCCCCAGCCTAAAATCAGCAGCATGACAACAGAAAAACCGATCCATTCGGCTGCGCATAAGCTTGTCTTTTTATCCCTGTTCAGGATCGCACTTACAACCGATAATATGAAAATTATTATACCGATAACAGATATAGTTTCCGCTGCGTTTACTTGCCATGAGATAAAACCCTGCGGAGATGCCGCCCCTGCGTGTGGAGCGATTATACAGTTTCGGATAAAGTCCGTATACATATATATTTTGTGTATAAAGTCAACACCTTCGCCGCCGGCAAATCGTTTGAGGGAATTAAACATTGCTATGAGATTATATAAAATATCAAATCTGTAAAATGCCAAAATAAATATAAGTAATCCCAGTCCCAGCACTGCCATATCCTTAAACCAATTTTTAAAGGATCTAAAGGGAGAATACTCGGAGTAAAAGGGAGCAAGAACAACGCTTGTTGTCAGCGTACCTGCCGCACCCCAAAAAGCAAACCGTTTTATACGTCCCTCTGATATGAGATATATACACAAAATCAGCCAAAAATAAGCGACTATGTATTGTTCTATCATAAATGTAAACAGCAGATATGTATATGCCGAGTATGTCAATAATATAAAACACAAACGTTTTATTCCGCTAAGACCCATAGATTTAGACAGCATAAAGTTTGCAACAAAAAGCATTAAAATCTGAAAATAATTAAGAACCACAGCCTTTGACGTAACTTCCATAGAGAATAATCGTATTACCAAATACGGTATACCGGCAAAGGGTGCGGAAAAAACCGCAAACAAAGGCTGTCTTATATCATTTTCCCAATGCAATAGAGATAAAAAGACCGTATTATGTACAAAGCCCGGAGAATCGCTTGTATATATAACATCGCATGACATTGCCTCATAAAATGCCTTTGTTTTATAAAAAGCTATTGTAACAAAAATAAATGAACATAGTAAAATAACCGAATAAATTACCAGTTCATACTTTGTAATATCATTAAAAGTTTCTGCTTTGTAAAATATATCTGTAAGTTCATTCCAGATAAACAAAACGCACATGTATATAAACGGAAATGATAACGCCGTTATAAGTAAATGCATTTTGCCGGCATATTCTGCCATAATTGTCTGAGGCGCACTTAACAATACTCCGTCGCTCCATAAACATATGCCGGCGGCGGAAAGCGCAGCAATAACACGAATTGCTTTATTGCATTTTTCTGAATAGCTCCATATTGATTCGATCATCAAAGCGGCAGCGGTTATTACAACAAATGCCAGTATCAATCCGACTATACCGGGAAATGAAACACTGCTGTACGGTATAAATGCAGCAACGGCAGATAGAGGGATAAACCAATTATTCTTTATATTGTTAGTGAATTTTTCCGGCAGGTTCTGAAGCTTATTATGAAACGAAACGTGTTTATCGACGCCTCCATAAAAAGCTTTTTTATTTTCACCTTTCATATTTCCCTCCATTATTGTATGTTATGATAAAATTTTCAATATTTATTATATCACTAACCATCCGGCTTGTCTACTGTTTTCTACCGGGTATTACATATTAAGTCAACTTAATATATAATACGGCACTGCATAACATCACGATGAGAGCATAGCCGAAACAGGCAGCCACAGGGAGCTTATCGAAAAGATTGGTATGTATAAATATGTATACAGAATTATAAGTCAAAACATATATTATAAATTAAAAAGAGGTATATCGAGCCCATATCGGCACAATATACCTCAATTTTTTATCACAGCTACGAGCAGTCCCGGGTCAATGGATATCAACTCTTGCAGACGTCTACCCACTCACAGAAATTCTGCGAATATTTTTCAAGGTCTGCCATAGTCATTTCAATAGCACTGTTGGAGCTTCCTGCCGCAGGGAAAACCGTATCAAATCGCTCCATGGATCTGTCCAGATAGGTCTTTACATTGTCATTTATGCCGAAGGGACACACACCGCCTACGCCATGACCGATAATATCCTCAACCTCGTCAAAACTCAGCATTTTAGCCTTTATGCCAAACTGAGCCTTATACTTTTTGTTGTCTATTTTCATATCTCCTGCCGTAACGATAAGTATGGGACCTTCATTTGTCATAAACGAAAGTGTCTTTGCGATCCTTTCAGGCTCGCAGCCCAAGGCCTTAGCAGCCAGCTCCACTGTTGCAGAGGACATTTCAGGCTCGATTATCTTATCTGCCATACCGAATTTATTGAGATATGCTTTTGCTCTTTCTATTGACATGTTTTACACCAACCTTACCTGATGAAAGGTCTTTTTGCCCTTCTGTATCATTACCGTATTGTCTTCCTTAAACATATCGGGAGAAATTACAGTACCTATATCCGTTATCTTTTCATCATTTACCTTTACGCCGCCCTGCTGCACAAGACGTCTTCCCTCGCCTCTTGAAGGTATGAGCTTACACTTTTCCATAAGCTCTATTATCTGCATACCGTCGCCGTATTCGTCTGCGGATATCTCGGTAGTAGGCACTGAGCCTGCGGCAGGTCCGCCGCCAAAGAGAGCCTTTGCGGCTTGTTCCGCCTTCTTTGCTTCCTCCTCGCCGTGTACAAGCTCGGTAAGCTCATAGGCAAGTATCTCTTTAACCCTATTAAGCTGAGAGCCTTCCCACTTATCCATTTCCTCTATCTGCTCAAGAGGAAGGAATGTAAGCATTCTTATGCACTTAAGTACATCGGCGTCAGCCACATTTCTCCAGTACTGATAAAACTCAAAGGGAGATGTCTTGTTGGGATCCAGCCATACGGCGCCCTTCTGAGTCTTGCCCATTTTTTTGCCCTCTGAATTGAGCAGCAGCGTAATGGTCATAGCATAAGCGTCTTTGCCCAGCTTTCTTCTTATAAGCTCCGTACCGCCCAGCATATTGCTCCATTGATCGTCGCCGCCAAACTGCATATTACAGCCGTACTTACGATATAACTCATAGAAATCATAACTTTGCATTATCATATAGTTGAATTCAAGAAAGCTTAAGCCCTTTTCCATTCTTTGCTTATAGCATTCGGCTGTGAGCATTCTGTTTACACTGAAGCAGGAGCCTACCTCTCTCAATACGTCGATGTAGTTAAGATCCAAAAGCCAATCAGCGTTATTTACAAGAAGCGCCTTGCCATCTGAGAAATCTATGAATCTCTCCATCTGCTTTTTAAAGCACTCCGTATTGTGAGCTATTGTCTCTACCGTCATCATCTGACGCATATCGGAACGCCCCGATGGATCTCCTACCATAGCCGTACCGCCGCCTATAAGGGCAATAGGCTTGTTGCCTGCCATTTGCAATCTCTTCATAAGACAAAGAGCCATAAAATGACCTACATGAAGACTGTCTGCCGTAGGGTCAAAGCCAATATAAAATGTGGCTTTTCCTGCATTTATCATTTCCTTGATCTCTTCTTCGTCAGTAAGCTGGGCAAGCAGACCTCTCGCCTTAAGCTCGTCAAAAACCGTCATTTGTTTATCCTCCTTAAAATAAAAAGGATATTCTCTCCAAAGGACGAGAATACCCGTGTTACCACCTTAATTCACAGACAATACGCCTGCCTCTCGGGCATATAAGGCTGCCCTTACCGTTTGCTCCAAGGGTGTAATTCACATCGATCCTGCTGACAGCCTTGCACCTTACGGCTGACTCTCTGAATTGTAACGGATCGTGCTTAATGCTTCCCTCTTCACTGCAATTTACCATGAAAATAATAACACAGTTATTAAAAATTGTCAAGTCGTTAAAGCTCCTGAATAATTAAAATAAAATTTGCAGATAATTACTGTTGGAGGTGCTTTTATGAAAAAGAAGAAAAACAAGGAATTTTTAACAGGCATTACGCCAAGCTCTGATGGAGATCTGCTTCATCTGTCCGAGGGAACCACCGATATGATAGGCATATCCTTTCTGGATATAAAAGAGGACGAAAATGAAAACAAGGACTAAACTGGCTGTAACAGGTACATTACTGCTTTTGCCTGCTGTTGCGGCGGAGCTGTATTCGGAAATAAACTATATATTTTCTCTTGTAATGGGCAGAGGCGATAAGCTCGGGCTTTCGGGATGCATAGATCTGTCACGGGAGGAAAAGGCAATAGAAAAGGAGGACAAACGTGAAGGTAAGAATATCAGGTACTGGAAAAAATATGCAAGACATACCCAATGCTATGTTAAAGGATATAATGGAACTGCCATATACTGCAAGGTCTATATTCAAAAAGAATATACTAATAAGTGGGTTTTGGTTGTTCATGGGTATGGCGGTAATGGCGATATTATGGATTATGCCTCAAAAAAATACTATGATAAAGGATACAATGTAGTTATACCCGACCTCAGAGGTCATGGCAGAAGTCACGGAGGATATATTGGCATGGGCAGTCTTGACAGACTTGATATTGCCGAAATAACAGCCCTTATAGTAAAGGGAGATAAAAATGCCGAAATAATACTCCACGGAGTATCTATGGGAGCCGCAGCGGTCATTATGGCAGCGGCGGAAAATAAATGCGGAAAAATAAAGGCTGTTATTGCGGACTGTAGCTTTGACAGCGCAAATAACATCATCGCCTATCAGATAAGTCACACCTTCCATATAATGCCCTATCCTATTGTAGGGCTGCTGGATATCATATGCCGCCGCAAGGCTGGATTTAGCCTAAAGAAAAGCGCTCCCATAAATGAAGTAAGCAAGATCCATATGCCTATTTTGTTCATACACGGAGACAAGGACTCTCTTGTTCCCACTAAAATGACATATCGTCTGTACAAAAAAGCCAAGTGCAGGAAGGATATTTTAATATGCAAAAATGCGGGACATGGCGTTTCGGCTCTTGTAGACGGGAGAGGATACTGGAGCAAGGTCTTTGAATTTTTGGACAAGGCGGCATAGATTTATCCATATGGCATATCTCTCCCCTTGTCCATGTAACGCACTGCTTTACAAAAAAGCCGCTTACTGTAAGGCAGTGCGCAATATTTTTGCTCTTTATTACCATAATATCATATCGCCCTTCGTTTAGCTATATTTCGGTTGAAATACTGCCGCAACAGTGATATAATAACTGATGTGGCAAAATTTTGCAAAAAATCATAAGGAAATGATCATATGGACAATACAGCTATATTTGAAAAAATGCCTGTGCCAAAGGCAGTGCGCACAATGGCGATACCTACGGTAATAAGTCAGCTCATAGTGCTTATATACAACATGGCTGACACCTTTTTCATAGGGCGTACAAACAATCCTTACATGGTGGCAGGCGCCTCACTTATACTGCCTATATTCAATATAAGCCTTTCCATTTCCGGGCTGGCAGGCATCGGAGGCGGAACGCTTGTTTCAAGGCTCTTGGGAGAAAAGCAGACCGAAGAGATAAAGAAAGTGTACAGCTTCAGTATTTACATAAGCACATTTATTGCGGCTCTTTTTGCAATAGGTGTACTCATATTTATGAGACCGCTCATGACGCTCCTCGGAGCGGATAGCGACACATACCGATTTGCCTCAGGCTATGCATTTTGCGTAATAGTATGCGGAGGCATCCCCACAGTGCTTTCAAACACACTTTCGGCGCTTTTGCGAAGCGTAGGGGAATCCCGTAAGGCAGGCTTCGGCATAACGATGGGCGGACTTATAAACATAGCTCTCGACCCTCTTTTCATGTTTGTATTGTTTCCAAACGGCATGGAAATAATAGGGGCAGGAGTGGCTACCTGTCTTTCCAACTGTATCGCCTGCGCATATTTTATAACAATGCTCGCCAAAATGAGAAAAAAGTCCGTTTTAAGGCTTTGTCCGCCATCAAAATTGCCTATGCCTAAAAGCATAGCAAGTGTATTTTGCGTAGGACTGCCCTCAGCCATAGCCACGCTGCTTTTTGATCTTGACTATGTTGTAATAGACAAGCTTATGTCGGGATACGGTGCGGCTGCATTGGCAGCGGTAGGCATTGTGCTTAAGGCAGAAAGACTTCCACTCAATGTAGGCATAGGCATATGTCAAGGTATGGTGCCAATAGCGGCATACAATTTCTCGGCAAAAAATTTCGACCGAATGAATAAAACAAAGCGCTATTCCTGTTTGCTCGGACTGTTCTTTGCAGCCCTTAGCGTTGTTACATATGAGATATTTGCAGGGCATATAATGGGATTTTTCATAGATGATGCCGCAACGGTAACGCTGGGTACAGGCTTTTTAAGGGCTCGCTGTCTTGCAACGCCGCTTATGTTTTTGAGCTTTTTCCATGTATATCTGTTCAACAGCTTCGGAAAGGGAGGATATGCTCTTTTCCTTGGCGTAATGCGTTGGGCAGTCTTTAATATACCCATGCTTTTCATACTTAATCATTTCATAGGAATGATAGGCATAGTGTGGTCTCAATTTACAGCGGATATACTTACGGTCTTACTTTCATTTGCCGTATACAAATATTTTGAAACTTATAAATTAAGGGTCTGTGATTAGCAGACCTTTAAGCGTGTCGATAAAATCGACATGCTTGCAAGAAATGCCTTACGACATTTCTTGCAGATATTCGGGTATAAAAATATTGAGCTTTACGAAAGCCAATTTATGGCTTTCTAAGCTCAAATTTTTTCCTCAGGCGGGCAAAGCTCGCCTTGCGGATTAAAGTCTGCGACCCGGATGCATGAGCAGCATTACGAAGTAATGCGACCGGCGCTTTTTTTGCAAGCTGTTCTTTATTCTAATTCATGTTTAGTGTCAAAAAGCTGCCGTACACATAATTGAACCGTACCCTGTCAAGTAGACAATTAAAATAACAAAATTTTTGTGCAGCCGATAGTGTATGCTATCGGTTGC
>CANQIA010000015.1 GCA_947624015.1 uncultured Clostridia bacterium | reverse complement strand
GTTGAATTGGCAGGTATGAGATCCTCGCCGTTATTATCCTTTATCTCAAGTCTGAAAGAGCGAGCGTTTGTTTTATCATTGCTCCAGCCTGTTCCTTCCCAATCCTCTTTTGTAAAATCGCCGTTCTTACTGCTATAGGTTATTGTATAATTTTTCGGGTCAAGAATATTTTTTGTAGGCTCGCCGGCTCCTTCCCGGGTTATTATATTGACTGTGAAACTCGGCTCATCCGCAAGGCTTACCTCAAATTCACTGTCACGGCTAAGCTCTTTCCTTACGGTATTGCTGTCGCCTATCTGGGGCAGATTATCCATGAAAACAAGCTCTGTCATAGGATCGTTGTTCATGTTTTGAACCTGAAGAGTATAGCGGAATTCCTTGCTCTTGTCATCAATATATATGAAATTATCATCAAAATGATCGGACTGCGCATTGTTTTCGGGATCTCCGACTTCCTCAATAAGCTTTATTGCGCCTGTTGGCGCACCGTTGTATATGCTTACGGCTGCCGCATTTTTTACGCCCAGATTATTTCCGTCATCATCTGTAATATTTTTGCCCTGTGTGACCCTGTTTGCATTATAGTTTTTGTCATCGGGCAGAAGACTTACATTGTTTACAAATGTTCCATCCTGTTTCGGGTCTGTATTATCCGTAGAGAGCTTAAGCTCGCTATGTCCTCCTGCAGGTATAGACCAGTTTCTGTCGGGGAATTGGACTTTGAGCGTCTCGTTTCCCTTTACATCACGGCTTATGCTTACATTTATATTGGAGAAATAATATGTGTTGGAATTAACGTCCAGGTTTCTGACATTTACAGTTACGGGAGCGCCGTTTACAGTAAGCTCTGTTCCCGTTTCATCCGAATCTATCGTATTTGGTACTATATGAGCTTTGTTGTCCGTATCTCTCTTTATGCTGAATAAAATACCGTCGCCATTATCACGGGTGCCTTTGCTCTGTTGGTTGGTATTTTGCGAATGATTCAGACCATTTACGGGAGCAAATACGCAATAGGAAATATTGCCGTTAAAGCGGAAGGGCGATTCAACGGTATCCTCAAGGGTATAGCCGTTAAGCTCTCCCGTGCCGTTGTTGTGGGCAGTCACAGTCCAGTTGACAGACTCGCCTGCCTTTGCTATGGGCGAATCAACTGTCTTTGTAATACCCGGCACATGCTCGCCCTTTGTAAGGCTTACCCGGGATACAAGCCACTGTCTGTTTGTATTCTTGTTGTCATTCCAATGCTCTGTAAAGCCTGCTGCTGCCGCCCTTTGGTCGTCCCAAAGCTCACGGGTGCCGTCATTGGGCTGCTTTCCGTTTACATTTGAAGCGGTGACGACTGATTCCGTGTCAGCCTCTACGGGCATATTTGTATTATCCGGGTCTATGTATTCCATAGCTACGGTATTTACGGCAGTATCTATATCTGCATTTCCCGTATATACGGTATAGCCAAACTGCGTCCATTCGCCGGGATTAAGATAATAAACTTCATCCTCATTACATTCCAACGGATGTTTTTCCCAACCCTCTGCAAAATTATTGTCATTATAATTATGTTTTGTATTAAAGTAAAATTTAAGCCTGTTTTTACCGTCGGAGGTTTTTTCTGTTCCTTTATAAAGAATTTCACAATATTTGAAATTACTTTCCCTCCAGTCGCCGTCCGACGGATATTCGCTTGGACGCGCCAGCATTGTAGACATACCGCCAAATTGAGATAGCGATCCTTTTTCTACCTTATCGATAGTAGCATTTCCGACATGATACCAACCATCAGCTTTATCCTTTACTGCCGCTACTTTAAACGCCATATACTCATAGCCTTCGGGAAGAACATCGTATATATCGCTTAAATATACTCTTGATGATCCCGTATTCCTTATAATGACATAGTAAGTGACAACATTTCTTATTTTGCTGTCTCCTACATTTTCATCGTTATTGTTATAGTGGTATCTGTCGCTGTCCATATAATAGGACTGTAAGGTTTTCCAATAGTCATTTATGGTATAATGACCTACCTCATAAACGCCCTTTTGAAGCAGTATCTTTGCAGGATTTGCAAGAGAATGCTTTACTGTGTCGGGAAGAGAATATACATAAAATGTATTAAGGAGAGTCGGGTTATCCTTAACAGCCTCTGAATATTTATTCCATGTTTCTTCATCCTCGGGGAATTTAAGAGTAACGTATATGTATAGCTGTGATTTAGGAGGAAGCGTTATATTGAAATTATTGTTCCATACAATATATTGCTGATCTCCGTCATCTTCAACCTCAATTGTACCGGGTCTGTCATTTTGTATTTCACATTCCGTGCTGTGAGATGTAAAGTCGACTCCGTCAAGAGTTATGTTAACGCCTTCGGTGCTTTTTACATAGGAATCTATTGTTACATTTTCTCCCAATACCCATTTAAAGCCGCCGCCTGTCCTTGGCAGCATATCATACATATCCATGCCGTTGATTGAAGCAGGATCGTCCGTATAAGGATTATCAAGCATAAGCCTGTATGTAACGGCATTGGCTTCCCGCTTTAATGCTGTGTAGTCGTCGCTGTCAAGCTCATCAAAAGCAGGATCGCTGCTTTTTTCCAAAACGATCTTCTTTTCAAAGCTTACTCTTGCTCCGCCTACGATAAGAGGCGCCTCTATTCTGTGAGTGGCATAGTCGTTTGCCCACACCTTGTTATCTATTGAAAAGCTTCCGTTTACTTCCACTCCTGCGAGATCAGGACTTATTATAGATTTGTATCTGAACATATAACAGCAATCGCCGCCGAGAGTGTCCTTTATATAATATTTAATGACTGTTTTAAGGCTGTCAGCTTTATTTTCAACAGTGACGGAATCGGCATAATATCCGCTTATATAAACGCCTTTATAGGTTTTAGGTTCGCTGAGGACATAATATTCAACGCCGTTGTCCTTATATGTCTTTAAGCCTGCTGCCCAGTCAGCCTTACTGTTTTCTTTTACGGGAGCAAGAAGCGCCTGAGGACCTGACATACAGTCAACTATCGGGAGAACATCGTAGCTGCCGTTGCCATAATGATCAAGCCTTACTTCATAGTCTATAACATCTCCAAATTGAAGTTCATGTATATTTTTTCCGTTTTCGTCTTTCTCATTTATATTTACACCGTCAATATAGCCTGCTTTTCCGATATTGAGGTCATACCGTGTCTCTGTTTTTTCTTCGGAGGTATTGGCTGTTTTTATTATATCATTTTCGGAAGAGTAAACCGTTGCGGTATTACTGTAATCTATTGGCGGAGAATTATTCCAGCCCAGATAATAAAGATGATCGCCGTCAGGAAGATACATAAGAGAATTTTTAAGCGTAGCGTTTATGTCATATTCCCTTGTTTCTCCTGCCTTAAGTTCAAATCCCGCAGGATAATCCCATGTAAGCTTGTATTTGTCAGGGTTTGTAACAATATATGCCAGACTGTCAAGAGCGGATCTTATATCTGCGATACCGTGGCTTCCCACAGTAATGCTTGTGTTTTGAGAATTACCTTCTCTATCGGTATAGTCTGCGGTTATAACAATGCTTCCTTCAACCTTTTTAAGGGTTATGGTAGCTTTTTCGGTTATAAGGTTTGTATCCATTAATGTATGAGTCTGACTTCGATCACGATTAACAGTCACAACATCATCATACATATCTTTGACTTCTGTCGCTCCCGTGTTTGAAGGCGAAAGTTTCACAGTATCCCTGCCGTCAACAGCAGTTGCCGTTCTTTCTGTGAAGGGCGTTGTCAACATAGCGTCCGATATGGTGATAGTAAGATAATTTCCGTCAATACCGTCAAAAAGCTCCTGCATATTTTCGGGCTTTATATACTGTATATTAGAGCGATCCACAGACAGATCGTCTTCCAGCTTACCTATATTGTTGTAGCTGAAAGCGGAAGGATTTTTAATAGTTATTTTATAGCTTACATCCTCATTCATATATTGAGCATCATTTATAAGCTGCTTATCCAATGTTATTTTTCCCTCGCCTGTATTTGCGGAAACGTCGGCATTTGCTGTATCCTGCTTTTTCTCGGAAAAAGTATAATATGTATCGGCTGTAATGTCATTGTGTATATTTTCTATCTTGCCGTTTTCTGTAAGGCTCTCTGCCGTAAGCACATCATTGCCAAAGGCAAGCACGCCGTTTACAGATTGGATCTCGGAGGATGTGCTTGTGTTGAGCAATCTCCAATGCAGAGTATATGTGTTGTCTTCCTCATTTTTTTCAATATGTATATCGGAGATCTGTCCGAAGCCGCTTATGCTGCATACAAGATATTCCTTGTTGTCTGTACCGTAGGCGTAAAGATCGCCTCCGCCTGTTATAGGGTCAAATCTTGTATTATCGGTATTTAACCGGCGCCAGCTTATTTTATCGGGGAGAGTGAGCTTATCGCTGAATTCCACATATTTTACAACATCGCTGCCAAAATTCCCTTCGGTACCGCCCTCGGGAGCAGTATAGCCTATGGTATATTTAAGCCCCTGAAGTACTCCCTTTCCGTCGGCGGAAGCTGTAAAGCCAAGCTTATCCTCCTCAAGGATAGTTTTTGACAACTCAAATTCCTTTGGAGCCGTAAGCCACTCAAGGTCAAAATAATTTTCTGAGGCTGTAACATCGGTATTTGTATCGGCAGGCTCTATTACCTTGTTATCATATTCAGCCTTCTTGTCCCCGGGAACCTTTACGCCCCATATCTGGGCGCTGCTGCCCGGAGCGCTGTAATTAGGATAAGCAAGGGTTATTGAGGTATTAATTGCCTGACCTACCGAATTAGCCTGAAATTCATAATAGAATATATCGGGGTCATCGGTAGGATAAAGTACAAAATCATCATATTCACTGACATTTGATATGCTTATATCGCAGCCTTCTTCTTTTCTTATGTAAACTCTGTAATAAGCGCCGTCATTTACGTTTGAAACGCTTACCCTTATATTGGCAGCCTTTCCCGTAAGATATTTGCCGTCTTGTCCCTCTATCTGATCAGTCTTTTGAAGACCCATAGACAAGGCATCTACCGAATTGTTGTCGCCGCCTTTTATACTTATACCGTTATTGTCTGCCTTAGCTTCGGGATTTGAGAATTTCTTTTCTTCCTTCTGCTCGGGTGTAGCAGTCAGAGCGGTATTGAAGAAAACATTGTCGCCTTTATTTGCAAACAGCTTTAATGCTTCCGTAACAGAGGTTTTGTCGTTTATACTTTTAAGCTTTTCGGCATTGGCAAAAGCATAGTCTTCGACACTTGTTATTTTTTTTGCATTTATAGTTATGCTTTCAACATTGCAGCCCTTAAAGGCGTCTCTGCACACTCTTGTAACAGACAATGTAACGGGATCATCACTATCAACACGCAGCGGATTTGGTTTTAATGTTTTAAATGTATAGGTCACCTCGGACGGAATGTTTATATTTGACGGTTCTCTTGCCGCATATACAAGCTCTGCGGAGGCATCGTTTATTTTGCGGTACAGATTTCCGCCGTTGTCTGTAAAATATGTTCCGCCTGTTATAAACGGAGCCGCTGCTCCTGTAAATACTCCATCTTTACCTACGGTAAAGCTTATATTGGAATCAAAGCTAAGACCTTTGGCATGCTTAAGCAGTATTCTCATGGCATTTGCATCGATTTCCCACTCCACATCACCCATGTTACTATACAAATCATCTATGTTTTCCTCGGTATAATCATACTCCGAAAAGCTTACATCATACATGCCTGCACCCGTAAATGTATCATCGTAAAATGAATGATCATATAATCTGCCGGGCAGCATTATATTTATTTCGCTTAAATTTATACAGTCCTTTAAGCCGCTGGGTCCTATTCCTGTTATTTGCGGTAATATATCCAGCTTTTCTATAAATAAGCAGCCCTCAAGTGCATTTTGCGCAATATATGTCAGCTTTTTAAATTTAGACAGATCAAAATCGGAAAGCATGGGAGAACCCTTGAACGCATACTCGTCTATTCTTTCCAACCTAGGAGCAGCGCTGTTTATTTTTACCGACATAAGATGTGCACAGTTTTCAAATGAATGACTGTTTATGTATCCAACATCGGGGAGCGTTACATTGACTATACTTTCACAGTCCTTCATAAAGGACAGAGGCGTGCCGTTGCCTATTTTAAGCATTGAAATATCAATGTCCTTTACCTTTGTTCCCTTTATAAAATCAGCCCAATGGGTAATTTCATTGTCTGATCGATTGAATAGGACTTTTTCCAAAGACGTACAGCCAAGGAACATATTTTCCATTATTCCGTCAAGATTTTCAGGCATTTCTATGCCTTTGAGAGCAGTACAGCCTTTGAAAACGCCTTCCGATAAATTAACCTTGTCGGAAGAATTGAAATCCTTTAAATTTATATTTTCAAGGGCAGTACAATTTTCAAATGCGCATTCTCCTATGGTTCTTTCTCCGTATTTGTCTTCGGTATTGGGTTCAAAATGTACATTTACAAGATCGGTACAATCTTTAAATGCATTTGCCCATATTTTCTCTACTACGGGTATTGTTATTTTCTTGATACCTGTATTGGCAAAGGCTTCGTCATGTATATCCTCAAGATTTTTAAGGTTTTCAAGATTTATAGCTTTAAGCTTCTTGCAGTTTTTAAACGCTCTTTCTCCTATGCTCTTTATGCTTACGTTTTCTTCAAGCTCAACAGCTTCAAGATTTTGTATGCCAACAAAAGCGTCGCTGCCTATTTCGCTTACGCTTTCTTTTATAATGATATTTGTAATATTGCTGACATAAGGATTTAATTCCTCAGAGCTTATAAAGCCGTCGGGTATATTTGCTCCGTCATATGTCAATGTATATCCTCCGTTGGAATTAAGAGTGAGCTTATATCCATTTCCTTCAAATATTATAATGCTTTCTCCCTCTGCCGCATAAAGATCCAAAAGCATTATACTGTAACAGGAGCTGTCATGCTCATGCTCTTCAAGCTCGCATATAAGCTGACCATCCTCGTTATAGCAAAGAGCGCTGTGCTTATGCTGCGGAAGTCCGCACAAGGGTATATCCTGGATCTTGAGCATTTCTATTTGCTCGTCAAGACCATTTACATCTTCCGTGGTAGTTTCGGTATAGTTTTCCACATAGTCTTCGCTGTGTGTTTCCACAGTGGTATCTATGCCTATGCCGCTGCCTGATGTTACGTCATCGGGAACTGTATTTTCTTCGTATTTTGCATCATTGCTATCGGCTGCTCCGCCGGATACCGCATCGTCCTTGGGAGCTGTTTTTTCCTCACGGTAATAGAAAAATCCGCTTTCGGGCAAAGTTTCTTCCTCTGTTTCTTCCTCGGGAACAGTAAGCTTTTCCTCTTCGGTAACGGCTTCGGTCACAGCCTCCGTCTCTGTTTCGGTTTCCTCATCCGAAACGAACTCTATATCCTCTTCATAACATTCATCCGTATGTGTATGCTCCTCAAGTCCGCATATAAGCTCCTCGTTTGTTTCATAACATTCCTCACTGTGGGCATGCTCCTCATTTTCCTCAAGTCCGCATACAAGAGCCGTATTATAGGCATAACACTCCTCTGTGTGTTCATGCTCCTCCATGTCGCATATGGTTTTCCTCTCCATTGTGATGCCGGGAAGTATAAGCATATATGTTGTTATAAACACAACAATAACGCCCATAACAGACAATAATCTGCACCTGAGCTTATTTCTTTTTTGCTGTGATATGAAATTTGACGCACGCTTAAAAAGATCATTCATTGCGCTACCCTCCCTGCGCTTTATATGACCCAGAAGAGCAATAATACTTGATTTTCGTTTCTGCAAAAAATCGGAAAAGTTATATTTTCCGATTTTTTTAATTATACATATTTTAGCATAAATACAACAATTATTCAAGTTTTTTAGCATAAATTTTCGGAAGAATCATTAATCAAAAAAGCCTGTTTTTTCGGGGCTTCGTCATATTTAACAAAAAACGGTTTGATTATTTTGATTTTTTTAACAATATAGCGAACAGCCTGTATATACTTTTTGCATGAAAAGTATCATCGGGGCAAAATGAGTAGAAGAAGATATATAAACATAAGACGGCACTCACGGTTACGGGTGCTTTTTATGTGCAAAAATAATTTTTCTACATTTATTGACAAAATACGCATATACTGTAATCATAAAATATTATTTTAGGAATGAGGTGCAAGTATGGATCTAAAGCATGAGATCGATGTGTATTTTGAATATTGTGAGAAAAACAAAGGATTGAGCGATAAAACGCTTAAGGCATACAGCATCGACCTAAGGCAGTTTGCGGATTTTTATTATTCATCGGGAATGGTATTTGGAAAAGGAATACTTGTTAAATACATAGGCTGTCTAAGCAAATACAAGCCTAAAACAATAAAGCGAAAAATTGCGTCATTGAAGGCGTTTTGCTCTTATATGGAATATGAGGATATAATAGAATATGATCCGTTTCATAAAATAAAAACAAAACTAAAAGAGCCTGTTATACTGCCCAGAACGATCCCTGCAGATACCATAGCAAGACTGTTCAGGCATATGTATACATTGTTAAAGCAAGCAAAAAAGGGTTCAAAAGAATATCTGCGCCTTCTGAGAGATATAACCGCCATAGAATTATTGTTTTCTACCGGGGCAAGAATATCGGAAATTTGCTCACTCAGACGAGCTGATGTTTCCGTTGAGGATCAGTCTGTGAAGATATATGGCAAGGGTTCAAGAGAAAGGATAGTTTATATAGGAAATGCAGATGTAATTAATATACTTAATGTATATATAAATAATACTAAAAGCCACGCAGAGGAATATCTGTTTTTTAACCGCCTAGGCAGGAGACTTTCCGAACAATCTTTAAGATATGCTCTATACGATCATACAAAAAAAGCCGGCATAACTCAGCACATAACTCCCCATATGTTCAGGCATTCCTTTGCGACAATGATGCTTGATAAAAACGTGGATATAAGATATATTCAGAATATTTTGGGGCATAGCTCTATCACAACGACCCAGATATATACCCATGTTTCCGTAGAAAAACAAAAGGAGGTTATGATAAAAAACAATCCGAGAAATAATTTATGTATTTAAACTGTAAAAAGAGGTTGAATATTGCATAGAATTGTAATATAATAGGGTAAAAGATAACTATAAATTATGCTTTTTAAGGAGAATACATGAACACTTATCTTGAATATACTTATTCTATAAAAAGATTTACACATGAAAATGATGACTATTTAAATGCATTAAAAATATATAATGATACAATACCTTTCGAAATACGAACAGATACTAATGAAATAACTTATTGGCTAAATAATAAGTCAAATTCATTTGATATGAATGTATTTGGATTATACCTTAATAATGAATTAATTGGATTTGCATTAAACACGTATATCCCACGAACAAAAATAGTTAACGCAGATTATCTGACAGTTTTAGAACCTTTTAGAATTAACACGTTAATTTTAAATTATTTGGGATTGATTCATAATTTTTATAAAGAAAATGGTTATGATGTTTCATTTTTTGTAATGGAAATCAGTAATAAAAACCAAGGACGAAGTATAAATAAAGAAAGTATGTCTTCTATAAAAATATTGTGTTTAGAGGACTATGTTAAGGCTGATATACTATATATTGAACCACAACTTGGATTAAATAACTCTGAAAGCGAATTTGAGGCTTTTTTATATTTAAAGTCAATAGATACTCCCAATATAATAAATACAACTACTTATTTAGAAATAGTAAAATCTATTTATTACGATTATTATTTAGAGTGGTATAGACCCATGCTAAACTATAATGAACTAGAAATTTACAAAACAAAACTTAATAACTTATATACTAAAATAACTGAGCATACCAAAACTAAAAATAATATTATGTTAATTAAAAGCAATTGTAAAGAGTTTCATTGCAATACATCAAGTAGAGAAATGACATCTGCAAATATTCCGGCTATTTCTCAAAAGAACAATAAAAATTATTTTTGGTTGATAGTCGGATTTTTAGGAGTACCAATTTTAACTGCAATATGGATTAAAATATTAATTTTTTTAGGGTTTGATATGAATACAGCAACATCATTATATAGTACGATTATTCCCGTGTTAATATCAGGTATATTTTCTGTTATAATTACATTAAAATCATCCTAATTTTTTTATCATGTATATAATGTTAGAATAATGTTTGTTTATAAATGGAACATATCTTAACAATTTATCAAAACAAGCAAACTTAATACATGTATCATCACTTTTTGCATATCTTGCAATTAAACCTGTAATTAAGTGAAAACCCGTTTCATTAATTATTATACCTTGCTCGGCTTTGATTATTTTTTTTATATATTCTGGGGAAAATATCCATTGCTTGTGTTGATTTTCAATATAATATGTTTCAATAATGGTAGCATGTTTTTTATATGATTTTTTATGTAAGTATTCGAATCCCCAACTACTTTCAAATTCAAGTAATAACTGCCCATTGGGTTTAAGTACGCGCATAAGTTCCGATATGCTTTGCATGGCATCACAATAATTTAAAACACTCCCCACACAAATAATTATATCAAAGCAATTGTCTTCAAAAGGAATTTGTTCTATTGATCCAATACATGCGTTTTTTATACCTTTTAATTTATTCTCTGCTATATCTAAATGAATCATATTATTTGAAATAATACCATATGAATTTCCTGCAGAGCCAGCATTTAGAATTTTGTCATCATTTTTTATATTTAATTTATTTATATAAGTTGTAATTACTTTTTGAGAATATTTATACCATGCTGTATTATTCCATACATCTGAAACATTATTATAAAACTCTTTTACTTTATATGTATCTAATGCCATTATGTATTCTCCTTAAAAAGCATAATTTATAGTTATCCTTTACCCCTCCCCTCAAACCAAATCCCCCTCAAACCACAGAAACCATAAGCAATATAAATCATCCGGTAAAATTACATCGGAAGAAGTGGCTCTATTCACAGGCAGCAGGCAATATGTAAGCTTAAAGCGGCAGTCATTGATGCGATTTAGTGCGCTGACGACAAAAAGACAAATAGGCGTTAAAGAAAAAACCTCGGCTTTGCCGAGGTATATTTATTGGTAATAATGACTATTCTTTGAAATGTGATTTTAATATTCTTGTAAAATATGTAAAAATATTATTGATTTACCCCTGATTTTATAGTATTATATTATTAGGTAATTATACTGAATAAAATATATAAAACGGAGGTATTTCCCATGGAAAAATTAAGCAGAAAACTATTAACAAACGGCTTTAAGTTCAATGATGATCTGACTGTAGGCACCAAAGAGGCTTTACCCGAAAAGGTAATACAGTTCGGAGAAGGCAACTTCCTTAGGGCTTTCGTTGACTATATGTTTGACGAGATAAATGCGCAGGGCTTGTTCAAGGGCGGCATAACTCTTGTACAGCCTATCCCCGGCGGCGATTTTTTAAGGAACATACTTAATGAGCAGGAGGGTCTTTACACTCTTATAGCAAGAGGTCGTGAGGATGGAAATAAGGTTTCCGACAAGAGACTTATTACCTGTGTAAAAAGGTGTATAAATCCCTATGTGGATCTTGATACCTATAACCAATGCGCTTCAAACCCTGAGCTGAGATTTGTGGTATCTAACACCACAGAGGCAGGTATTTCATGGAAGGATGAGCCTATGACCGACAGCGAGCCTCAGGATTCATTCCCGGCTAAGGTCACCAATTTCTTATATAAGAGATTTAAGGCTTTTGACGGCGACAAGAGCAAGGGTCTTGTGTTTATTCCCTGCGAGCTTATAGACGACAACGGCAAGACTTTAAAGAAATATGTATTAAAGCATGCCGAGAACTGGGGTCTGGGCGCAGACTTTATCGACTGGATAGAAACGGCGTGCGTATTCACAAGTACGCTTGTTGACAGAATAGTTACAGGATATCCACGTGACGAGGCAAAGGAGCTTTGCGAGGAATTTGGCTATGAGGACAACGCCATAGACACAAGCGAGATATTCCACACATGGGTAATAGAAGGACCTGCCGAGCTTGAGAAGGAGCTTCCGTTCCCCTCAGCAGGGTTAAAGGTCATTTTTACTCCCGATGTTAAGCCTTATAAGAAGCGTAAGGTAAGGATACTCAACGGCGCTCATACCTGTTCAGTGCTTGCGGCTTATCTTGCAGGTCACAATCTTGTAGGCGAAATGATGGCGGACAAGATGTTCTATAATTATCTTGTAAAAGCTCTTGATGACGAGATAATACCTGCCATTGAAAGTCCCGAGCTTACTCATGAGGATCTGAAGAGCTTTGCCGACGCAGTGTTTGACAGATTCCAGAATCCTTTCATAAAGCATAAGCTTATGGATATTTCTCTTAACTCAACATCCAAGTTCGAGGCAAGAGTGCTTCACACTATCCAGGAATACTATGCCGAGAACGGCAAGCTTCCTAAGATATTGACATTCTCCTTTGCCGCATACCTTGCATTCTATAAGGGTACCGAGATAAGAGACGGCGCTCTTATAGGTCATAGAGGAAGCGAGGAATATCCCGTTAAGGACAGCCCCGAGGTTCTTGAATTCTACAAGAATGTATGGACAGGCGTTGATCCTTCAGACAAGGGTCAGGTTGCGGAAGTCGTTAAGAAGGTATGCGCTAACAAGGACTTCTGGCTTGGCAGCGATCTTAACAGCGGCTTGGACAATTTCCCGGATGTGGTAACAGACCACCTTTACAACATTCTTAACAACGGTGTTGTATCTGAGGTAGAGGCAGTTTTAAAGTAAGCTGTATCAGAGGAGGATATTATGGAAAAGTATATTAAGATTAATGATAACGACAATGTTGTCGTTGCCATAGACAATATCAACAAGGGCGAGGAGATATACGGAGTTTTTGCTCTTGAGAATATTGACAGAGGTCATAAGATGGCGATAACGGATATCGCCGAAAATGAAAATATAATAAAATACGGCTATCCTATCGGTCATGCCACAAGAGATATAAAGGCAGGCGAATGGGTGCATTCTCACAATGTTAAGACCAATCTCAGTTCTACGCTGGAGTATACCTATTCTCCCAAGCATAAGGATATTCCCGTTACAAGGCACGATACATTTATGGGCTATGTAAGAAAGAACGGAGAAGTCGGCATAAGAAATGAGATATGGATAGTAAATACAGTAGGCTGTGTAAACGGCGTTTCAAATGCCATAGTTAAGGAAGCCAACAAAAGATACGGCGACAAGGTAGAGGGTATATACAATTTCGTTCATCCTTACGGCTGTTCACAGCTCGGCGAGGATCACGAGAATACTCAAAAGCTCCTTGCAGGCATGGTAAGGCATCCAAATGCGGCAGGCGTGCTTGTGCTGAGCCTTGGCTGCGAGAACAATAACGTAGATGAGTTCAAAAAGGTATTGGGCGATTACGATGAGGAAAGAGTAAAGTTCTTTATCTGCCAAGAGCATGAGAACGACGTTGAGGAAGCCGTTGAGGTCATAGGAGAGCTTGTGGAATACGCATCTAAGTTCAAGCAGGAGGAGGTTCCTGTAAGCAAGCTCGTTATAGGTCTTAAATGCGGTGGTTCAGACGGTCTTTCAGGCATTACGGCTAATCCCCTTATAGGCAGGATATCCGATATTATGGTCGCCAACGGCGGCAAGACCGTTCTTTCCGAGGTTCCCGAAATGTTCGGCGCAGAGACCATACTTATGGACAGATGCAAGGATAAAGCCACATTTGACAAGACAGTAAGCCTTGTAAATAACTTTAAGGAATACTTCATCAGCCACGGAGAGCCTGTGGGAGAAAATCCTTCTCCCGGCAATAAGAAGGGCGGCATTACCACTCTTGAGGATAAGTCTCTCGGCTGTACTCAAAAGGGCGGTACTTCAAATGTAAACGGCGTGCTTCTTTACGGCGACAAGGCAACTGCCGACGGTCTTTCACTCTTGCAGGGTCCCGGCAACGATATAGTAGCCATAAGCGGCATGATGGCAAGCGGCTGCCATGTTATACTTTTCTCAACGGGCAGAGGTACTCCCGTAGGTTCGCCTGTTCCCACAATAAAGATCGCTACCAATTCGGATCTTGCCAACAGGAAGAAGAACTGGATAGACTGGAATGCCGGCAGACTTATAGAGGACAAGAAAATGGACGAGTATGCGGAAGAGTTCTTTAAGTTTATACTCGATGTTGCTTCCGACAAGGTAAAGACAAAGAATGAGATAAACGACTACCGAGAGATAGCCATATTCAAAAACGGCGTAACTCTTTAATGTTATATTTAACGCAGTAACGGACACAATAAGTATCATAAAAAGATTGGAGGAATCAAAATGGGTTTTATTGATGAAAATTTCTTATTAAAAACTGAGACCGCAAAGACTTTATTCCACAAGTATGCAAAGGATGAGCCTATATATGACTTCCACTGTCATCTTAATCCGCAGGAAATATACGAGAATAAAAATTTCGAGGATATTTCAGATGTATGGCTTGGCGGCGACCATTACAAATGGAGAGCTATGCGTTCATTAGGCGTTCCCGAAGAGGAAATAACAGGAAAGAACGCAGATAAGCTCAATAAGTTTGTAAAGTGGGCTGAGACTATACAGTATGCCATAGGCAATCCCTTATATCACTGGACACACCTTGAGCTTCAGAGATATTTTGGCATTTACGAGCCTCTTACAAAGGACAATGCAGTTGAGATACATGACAAGATAAATGAAATGCTTGCAAAGCCCGATTTCAGAGTAAGAGAACTTATAGTTAAGTCAAATGTAAACGCTATCAATACCACAGACGATCCAGCCGATAGTCTTGAGTGGCATAAGAAATTGGCGGCAGAGGAGACCAGATTTAAGGTATATCCCGCTTGGAGACCCGACAAGGCGCTCAATATCGATGCTCCCACATTTGCCGAGTATATGAAGACACTTGGCGAGGTAGGCGGCAAGGAGATAAAGACATTTGCCGACCTTAAGGAGGTTCTTTTAAAGAGAATGGCAGTATTTGAAGAATTAGGCTGCCGTGCATCAGATCATGCCTTTACCTATGTGCCTTACAATAAGGCTTCAGAGGCTGAGATAGACGCTATACTTGCAAAGGCTCTTTCAGGCACCGCTCCCACAAAGGACGAGGGCGAGAAGTACAGAACGGCTCTTATGCTTTTCTTAGGCGAGGAATACCACAAGAGAGACTGGGCTATGGAGATCCATATGAACATCAAGAGAGACAACAATACAAGAATGTTTGAGAAGATGGGTCCCGATACGGGCTTTGACTGTATTTCAGACTGGTCAACGGTAGAAGGTCTTACTAATCTTCTCGATGCTCTCGATTACAAGAATGCGCTTCCCAAGACCTTGTTATTTGCAGGCAACCCTGCCGACAATCAGGTATTCGGTACTATATTAGGCTGCTTCCAGGGTACTGAGGCTGCTTCCAAGATACAGTTCGGTACAGCTTGGTGGTTCAATGACAATAAAGACGGTATGGAAGCTCAGATAAAGGCTCTCGGCAATTTAGGCGTTCTGGGCAAGTTTGTAGGTATGCTCACTGACTCCAGAAGCTTCCTTTCATATCCCAGACATGAATATTTCAGAAGAATACTCTGCAATATAATCGGTCAGTGGATCGAAGACGGAGAATATGCCGATGATATTGAGTTTGCAGGCAAGCTGGTAGCAGACATATGCTATAACAATGCTGCAAAATATTTCAGACTTTGATAATTGATATCTTTGGGGCAGATATTATCTGCCCCAAATCAGCGTGTCGATAAAATCGACACGCTTGCAAGAAATGCCTTACGACATTTCTTGCAGATATTCGGGTATAAAAATATTGAGCTTTACGAAAGCCAATTTATGGCTTTCTAAGCTCAAATTTTTTCCTCAGGCGGGCAAAGCTCGCCTTGCGGATTAAAGTCTGCGACCCGGTTGCATGGCGAGCAGCATTACGAAGTAATGCGATTAGCGCTTTTTTCAGGCTGTTCTTTATATTAATTCATATTTACTGTCAAAATATTGTTTTTTGACAGTCTGCTTTGGGGCAAATGATACTTGCCCCAAGTTTTTGCGAGGAGGAATTTTATGAAAAAGACATTAAAAGGGTTTTTAGCGGGAATGGTAACAGCGGCGCTTGTCGTTGCGCCTATATTTTCCTATGCAGAGGGCGGACAGAACATAGAAGCCTTCTTTAACAGAGTAAAGCTTGTTGTGAACGGACAGCCTTCCGCTTCTGAAACACTGCTCTATAACGGCACTACATATGTGCCTTTAAGAGCGGTAACAGAAAATTTAGGCGCTACGGTCAACTATGACGCCGCTACAAAGACGGCTTCTATAAATATGCCGAATACATCGGCTGCCGTTGAACAGACAAAGCCTGCAGCTCCCGTATGGACAAGCGGAAGATATTCTCTTAAGGTCACTGAAACTTCAAGCCCGGAAGACCCTAAGACACTTGTTATTACCGACGCTACAAACGAGGGCTTCAATTTCCAGCTTTTAGACGAAAAGGGTTCCGCAAAGCTGAGCGGCAAGGTAACGGTAAGCGGCAATACGGCAACATATAATGCAACCGAACTGGATGTATTGAGATTTACCGCAAGCGGAGATACCGTAACGATAGACGAGGCAAAGGGACTTCAGATACCCAGCGGAAAGGCTGTATATGTAAAGGAAGCCTCCGAGGTAAGACCGAGTATGATAGTCAATTCATGGTACGACGGCAAATTCATACTTCAGCCTACTTCTGCTACCGATCCCGACGACCCTGTAACTCTTATTGTTTCAAATGCTACCGATGTGGCTTTTGATTTCAAGCTCCTTGACGCAGAGGATAAGACTGTTGCGGAGGGACATGCATCCGTATCAGGTAATGACGCTACATACAATGCAACAGAGCTGGATATTGTAAAGCTCCATATTGACGGAGATGAAATAACTATAAATGAAGCAAAGGGTCTCCAGGTACCCAGCGGCAAGGCTGTTTACAAGCAGGAGGATAAGAACGCTCCTTCAACGGCGGTAACAGTCTTCAAGGAAGGCACATATTCAAGCGGCTCTTCCGCATCTGCAAAGACGCTTGTTATAAGTAATCTTACCGCAACCTCATTTGACTATCAGATAATTGAGTCAAACGGCAAGGACATTATTACAAAAGGCACTGCCAAGATATTAAACGAAGGCGTAGCCGAGTGTGTATTTGACGATGAGTACAAGATCACATTCAACGATGCGAAAAACAATGTAATAACCGTTACAGAATCTGTCCAGAAGCTTCTGGATAAGGGTACGGTCAAATTTTATACCGTATGATAAATGTACGTTGATCAGCGAAATAGCAAAACGCCATATTGTTTGCTTTACAGACGTGCTAAGGGGCTGCCATATAGGCAGCCCCTTTGCGTGTATCGATATAGGTATAATTTACGATGTCAGCTCTTCCCATTCCTCGTACATTTTCATGAGCCTTTCCTCAAGAGCTTCTTTTTCTTCGTACACCTCTCTTGAGCGGACAGAGTCGGTATATACTTCCTTGGTATCCAAAAGTTCGGTAAGCTCGTCTATTTTCTCCTCGGTGGAAGCAATATCCTTTTCAAGCCTTTTCATAGCGTTTTCTTTTTTCCTTTGCTGAGCCTGTAGTTCCTTTTGTTTTCTCCAGTCCAGCTTATTCTCCGTTTCCACAGTGATATTTTCCGCCACGGTTTCCCTTGAGTCGGTCTTTTTTTCAATATAGTAGTTGTAATTGCCCATATAGGTAACAGCCTTATCCCTGTTCAGCTCTATTATTTTTTCGGCTGTGGCATTTATAAAATATCTGTCGTGAGAAATATACAGCACGGTACCCTCATAGCTGCGAAGCGCCTGTTCTAGTATCTCCTTGGAGTTTATATCCAGATGATTTGTAGGCTCGTCGAGTATAAGAAAATTGGCGTTTGAAAGCATTATCTTGGCAAGAGCCACACGCCCTTTTTCCCCTCCGCTTAGGTTTTCTATGGTCTTGAAAACATCGTCGCCGGTAAAAACAAAGGCAGCCAGCAGATTTCGTATTTCGGTCACCGTAAGCTCAGGGTATTCATCCGATATCTCATCGAATATGGTCTTGTTCAAATCAAGATCCTCCTGCTCCTGGTCGTAATAGCCTATTACCACATTGGCGCCAAGCTTGTGATCTCCCCTTACGGCATCAAGGCGTCCCAATATTATTCTGAACAGAGTAGTCTTGCCTATGCCGTTGGGACCTATAAGGGCGACTTTTTCTCCCTTTTTTATCTCAAAGGATACATTTTCAAAAAGGGTCTGCCCATCAAATGCCATGGAAATATCATTTACCGAAAGCACATCGTTACCGCTTTCCTTTTTAGGCTTTATTGAAAACCGCATATTATCCGGCAGACTGTCGGGAGCCTCTATCCTCTCCATTTTTTCAAGATTTTTTTCCTTGCTTCTTGCTCTTTTAACGGATTTTTCTCTGTTAAAGGATCTGAGAGTTTTTATTGCCTCTTCCTGCTTTTTTATCTCCCTTTGCTGATTTATATATCTGTGCATAAGAGCCTTCCTGTCGGCAGCCTTTTTTTCCGCATAGTGAGAGTAATTGCCAAAGTATACCGTAGCCCTCCTGTTTTCTATTTCTATTACCTTGCCCACCACCTTGTCCATAAAATATCTGTCGTGAGTGATTATGAGCAGGGCGCCCTTATAGCCCTTCAAATAGTCTTCAAGCCATTGTACCGACTCAATGTCCAGATGATTTGTAGGCTCGTCGAGAAGAAGTATATCGGGCTGCAAAAGCAGAAGCTTGCCAAGAGCGATCCTTGTTTTTTGACCTCCCGATAACTCGTGTATAGGCTGCTCTTTTTCCTCATCGCTAAAGCCAAGACCCTTTATAACGCCTCTTAGTCTGCTTTCATAGCTGTAGCCCTCCATATCCTCCATTTTATGAGAAAGCTCTGCATATCTTGACATAAGCATATCGTATTCCTCGCCGGAAAGCTCAGACATACGGCTCTCCATTTCTCTGAGCTGCTCTTCTATGACCATTACAGGTTCGAATACTGTCTTAAGCTCCTCATATACTGTGTTTTGACTGTCTATCTCAAGATTTTGGGAAAAATAACCAAGGGTAGCCGTTTTTGGCATTATCACTTCCCCTTGGTCTGCCAAAAGCTCTCCTGTTATAAGCTTGAAAAGAGTAGATTTTCCTGCGCCGTTTACGCCTACTATACCTACCTTTTCCTTTTCTTCTATATGAAATGATATCTTTTCCAGTATGGGATCTGCGCCAAACGCCTTTGACACATTATTAAGTGCGAGTATCATATCAATACCTCCGATCCTATATATTGTACCAGAAAAAGCGAAATATGGGAAGACTTATTTTCAGCGGCAAATAAAAGGAATAATTCAATAATCGTTGACATTTTATACTTAATTTAGTATAATTGTTAGGATAAAAAGAAGGTACTATGTTCAAAGGAGTGACATCAATGGCTGATGAAAAGAAAATAATACTTACAAGCGAGGGACTTAACAGTTTAAAAGAGGAGCTGGAAAACCTTAAGGTCGTAAGACGTAAGGAGGTAGCAGCCAAAATAAAGGAAGCCAGAGCTCAGGGAGACCTTTCGGAAAATGCCGAATACGACGCTGCCAAAGACGAGCAGGCGGAAATAGAGTCCAGGATCGCCACAATAGAAAAAATGCTTAGGAATGCCGAGGTGATCGGCGAGGATGAAATAAACACAGGCAGAGTAAATCTGGGCAATAAGGTAAAGGTCTATGACGAGGAGTTTGACGAGGAAGTCGTTTATACCATAGTAGGACCTGCCGAAGCAGATCCCTTTAACTATAAGCTTTCAAACGAGTGTCCTCTGGGCGCAGCTCTTTTGGGGCATGCCGTTGGCGATGTTGTGGAAAGTAATGCTCCCGACGGTATTATGAAATACAAGATATTGGAGATACAGTAGGAGAAACAGAAATGGCGGAAAATAAAAATAAGCAGCCCCTAGAGGGAAAGGCTTTAAACGAGATACTTAAAATAAGAAGAGAAAAGCTTGCCAATTTACAGGAAATGGGCATGGATCCCTTTAAGATAGTAAAGGCAGACGTGCATAACCACTCCACAGAGATAAAGGATAACTTTGACACTATGGAGGGCAACGAGGTCAGCGTTGCAGGACGTATGATGAGCAAGAGGGTCATGGGAAAGGCAAGCTTTTGCGATATACAGGACAGAGACGGAAGAATACAGGCATATGTTACAAGAGATGAGCTTGGAGAGGACAATTATAAGCTTTTCAAGAAAATGGACATAGGCGATATAGTGTTTGTAAAGGGTACTGTATTCAAGACTAAAATGGAAGAGATATCCATTCATGCCACAGAGGTAACTCTGCTTTCAAAGAGCTTACAGGTGCTTCCCGAAAAGTTCCACGGCTTAAGGGATCAGGATCTTAGATACAGGCAGAGATATGTAGACCTTATAGTAAACCCTGAGGTAAAGAAAAACTTCTTTATAAGAAGCGCTGTTATAAGGACTGTAAGGGAATATCTTGACGCTCAGGACTTTCTTGAGGTGGAAACTCCCATACTCCAGACCATACCCGGCGGCGCCTCAGCAAGACCCTTTATAACTCATCACAATACTTTGGATATAGATATGTATATGAGAATAGCCTTGGAGCTTCCCCTTAAGCGTCTTATAGTAGGCGGTATGGAAAGGGTATATGAAATAGGCAGAGTTTTCAGAAACGAGGGCATGGATATCAAGCACAATCCCGAGTTTACTCTTCTGGAGCTTTATCAGGCATATACGGACTATTATGGCATGATGGATATTACAGAGGGGATCATAAAGGAGGTCTGCAGGAAGGTCGCAGGCACAGACAAGATAGTATATCAGGGCGTAGAGCTGGATTTTTCAAAGCCCTTTGAGAGAATAACGATGGTCGATGCCGTTAAGAAATATGCAGGCGTTGATTTTGACAAGGTAGAGACTCTTGAGGATGCCAGAACCCTTGCAAAGGAACACAATATAGAGTTTGAGCCTAGACATGAAAAGGGAGATATACTTAATCTTTTCTTTGAGGAATACGTTGAGGACAAACTTGTGCAGCCTACATTCCTTATGGATCATCCCGTTGAGATATCTCCTCTTACAAAGAGAAAGCCCGAAAAGCCTGATTATACAGAGAGATTTGAGCTTTTTATAGTAGGTCGAGAGTTTGCCAATGCATATAGCGAGCTTAACGATCCTATCGACCAGAGAAAGCGCTTTGAAAGACAGGAGCAGCTCAGAGCGCAAGGGGACGAGGAAGCAAATATGATAGACGAGGACTTTATGCTTGCCCTTGAATACGGAATGCCACCCACAGGCGGCATGGGTATGGGTATCGACAGACTTGTAATGCTCTTTACCGACGCCGCAAGCATAAGAGATATTTTGTTATTCCCCACAATGAAGCCTATCGGCGCAAATACCGAGGAAAATACCGAAAGCTGAGCCGAAGACTTACGGATACGCATCAGTTATTCGGGAAAATGGGGATATGAGATTTACAGAGCGATCGGAAAGGTCGCTCTTATTGTCAAGGGAGGTATAAAAAATGCTTATAACAGCTTTGATATTAACGGCGTCAATACCCATTCTGGGAATAATAGCGGAATGTGTAAACAGACTGTTTAAATTTATTATACAAAAACTGTTTGGACCGAAATTTACAAATATACTGTGCAATTATATAACATTTCCGGGAACGGTGCATCACGAACTGTCCCATGCGCTTTTGGCTTTTTTAACAGGCGCAAAAATTGACAGTATATCGCTTTTCAAACCTAACGGAGATTCATTAGGCTCGGTGGAATATCACAACAGAGGCTCCTTTGTTTTAAGGGCGATACAAAATTCCATGTCCGCAATAGCCCCCGTACTGTGCGGCGCAGCTACAAGCAGCGTCATAATATATGCAATGCTTAACTGTAAGCTGCCTATACTTGCGATCATTGTACTTGTGTATATTCTGATATCCATAATATTACATATGAGAATGAGTAGGGCTGACATAAAAATAATGTGGAAGGGCATACCCGTAATATTTCTCCTGGCGTTGATAGTGGTATGGCTTACAAAATTTGATATACTGAGATATTTCAATATAATGTAAAAGAAGATATTTTTGATAAAACAAAAGTGTATTATCCGCCTTGCGGGTATACACTTTTTTTATGCCATATGAATATAATTATGACTTAAAAATGAGAGGGCGCCTTATGACGCCCTCTCGCTGTTATTATTTATCCGTGAATAATGCGTTGTAGCTTTCGGAAGCGGGTTTGCCGTTTGCTCCTCCGTCTATAAGCTGTGCAGTCGAACTTACGGAAATAATATCTTCGGTATTCAACAGACAAATGTCTATTATGGGTTTATTGTATTTCTTCATTATTCGATCCCTCCGTTCGTTAGATCTGAGCTAAGCATAGCTTTTGATGCGCCTGAGAGTGAATCAAAAAGTTCCTGACCGATCTGTGTCCAGTATGGAAGGTCTTTATAATTTACGTCTCTTGCGGTAAACTTGCCGTCTTTGATCTCAAATATGAACTTGCCGTCGGGATTTTCGCCGTAGGCTGTCTTAGGCTGTACGACATATTTTGAAATAGATATGTCGGCGCCCTGTATCCACTTGGCAACAAGACCTGCAAGTATTACGCCGCCTGTCTTATTGTTGTGAGTAGAGTCTGTTCCGTTATTCATAAGAGCATAGCCGTTTGCATCACTGCCGCATGCCTTGTATGCTTCCTCGTAAAGAGTCTTTGTAGCGGCAAAATTGTCGAAATAGAGAACGCCTTTGCTTGCATTTGCCTCTGCAATTTCCTTGCAAGCTCTTACATAAGCATCGTTGCTTGTGCTAAAACCGGCTGTAGGAGCGTAATCGGTACCTGCGTCGTGATGAGTCCTTATAGTACCGTTGCCGTTCTTATCGTAGTAAAGCCTTGATACGGGAGATACGATCACAGGTATAGCGCCTTTTTCAAGAGCCTTGTCAATGTAGTATTGCAGGTAGCCCTTATATGTAGCGCCGCAGTCCCATGTAAATTTACCGTCGCTGCCCTTAAGATCGTTGGTAGGCTGAACAACAGGGAAGTTTGCCTGCTTGTTTGCCTCAGGCGTGTCCTTTGTATACAGAGGAACAAATCTGTCGGCGTAATACTGTTCCTGGTTTGAACAGTCGTTATGACCGAACTGTATGAAGAGATAATCCCCTTCTTTTATTGTTTCAAGTATCTTGTCAAATCTTCCTTCGTTAAGGAAATTACGTGTGCTTCTTCCGCCTATTGCATGGTTAAGTACCTTTACATGGTCTTCGTCCAAGAAGAAGTACTGAAGGAATTCGCCCCATGCGCCTTCTACTCTGCCTGTATAATCCTGAACGGTGGAATCGCCCATAAGATATACATTGATACCTGAGCCGGGAGCAATGCTATCGGGGTTTGAAGGATCGTACCAGTTACTGCTTACAGGCGCCTCTGTATCTATAATATACTTAGGAGTACCCTTTATACCGGATACGGAAATAGGCGTTACGACAGCCATAATGTACTTGCCTGCGCATTCCATAGGTATCTGTAAGGTCTTTGATACAGATGCTGAGCCGCTGTAAAGGAGAGCAGCCTTTTGAAGCATTTTATCAAGGCTTGTTGTATCTGCGTCCGTATCCACTGCGTAATATGATATCATAGAAGCATCGTTGTTGATATTGAGCTTGTAGTTTACTGTGATCCTCATACCCGGATTGGGATTGTTTATATCTCCGTCGGGAGATGTAAATGCAGGATTTTCAGTAAATTCTACTGTATCGGCAGTTTCGGGAGTATAGAATACGGGAGTCCATCCGTTGTTTATAAATACCGTTTCTACGGAATAATCTTCTGCATTTATGGTATCCTTAACGCCGGCTACTCTCTTGGATGTATCTACCTTATTGCCGTTATATGTTGTGTTGTATTCCACAAGAGTAATGTTGGCATCAGTAGGCTTGTTGTTGCCCATTGTGTTCCAGCCTTCGCCTACTATCATATTGGGGTCTTGAAGCTGAGTATTTATAAATGCTACCTTTGCACTGTCGCCCCACATTCTGCCAAAGTATCCGGGAGCGGTCTTGCGCTTTGTATTGTTGGTGTAGGATACATAACAGCTTCTGAATATATAACCGTACTTGGTGTTATATGACTGAGAGTTGGAGTTTGCGGTAAGATATCCGCCTGACGCCTCATCCGTGTAGCCGCAGAAGTTGATTTCACAGCCGTCGAATATTACGTCGCCGTTGCCGCATATAAAGTCCGTCTGACCCTCGATATAACAGTTCTTGTAATAGGACTTATGGGCATTTCTGTTTGTTGTATAGAGAGTATCCTGACTTCCTATAAATGCACAGTCCTTGAACTCCAGCTTATCTGCATAGTTGACAAGGGCAGCAGCTCTTTCGGTAGCCGCTCTTGAATCAACAGTTGTGTTTTCTTTTCTCTGCAGGTTTATACTTTCGATACCGTTAGGCTCTACGCCGTCGGCGATCTCTTCGCTTGTCATATACTTGTTGAATGAATTTTCAAATGTAATGTTCTGAGCTCTGAAGCCCTCAGCCGTTGCGTTTGTAATAACTGCTGCGCCCCAGTATTTCGTTACATCGCCCTTTGCAAATTTGTCATAGTCTGCATAGGGATCGTAATAGCTGTCTACACTGCTGTAATATTTATAGCCGATACCGTAGTACCAAGAGATCTTTGTATCGTCTCTTGAACCGCCGTTGCTTTCAAGAGTGATGTTAGGTGTGTTTATAACCACCTGCTCACGGTATACGCCGGGGTCAAGCTTAATGGTAACTCTTTCGCCGTTTGCTCTTGTCATGGCAGAAGCTGCGTCAACTGCTGACTGAACGGACTTGTATTCCTTATCGTTACCTACAAGAAGCTCAGCCTTATATTCAACATTTTTACTGCTTATGTCCTTTAAGAGCAGATCTCTTGAAGCAGCTCCGCCGCTTACCGTAACGTGAGTTGAAGTAGAGTATTTATCTGATACCAAAGACGCCTGATAAGAGCCGTCTCTGAGAGTTGCGCTGTATTTTCCGCTTGATATCGTACCCTTGTATGTATAGTTGTCTTCGGTGTTTGTGAATGTAAGCTCGCCGGAAACATCGGTAATATTCTCATACTGACCTCTTATCTGAGTAAGACCCAAGAAGCCGCCGCTTACATTGTATGTACTTCTCGGCACAAGCTCAACAGGCTGATCGATAGGAGATTGCGTATCATACTTTGCCGTGATCTGATCCTTAAGCTCATAATCCATTGCTCCGTGTAATTCAAGGGTGTACTGTACGCCTGTCATAAGGAGCGCAGAATACTTAAGCGGTCCCTCAGGATCTGTATTTGTGTCTGAGCCGCTTGTCAGTGAGCTTACGCTGCATGTTACAGGCTTTCCGTATACGGTCTCGCCTGCAAGTGTTACAACAAAGGGCGTAGCGGTAATTTCCGTGTCGGCAGAATCTATGTCTGTTATTGTAAATGCATAGAGATAGCTCTTGCCCATTTTCTCCGCCGTTACAGAAGAGCCGCTTATAGATGAATATACAGTGTCGGTATCTCTCTGAGCAGAAGATGAGCCTGATTCAAACTTAAAGCCTACTTTGCTGTAGTCACGAGTATCGACGCCCGAAACAAAGCTTATGGCATTGTTGCCTACCGCTTCCGCAAGTATATCGGAGTTGCCCGAGGGCGTCACTGAGCTGCCGCCTTTGTTTATATCCGCATCTATACTGTCGAAGTTTGCAGTATCTTCGGGAACGAATACGAGTCTGAGATCCGAAAGGTCATAGCCATCGGGAAGACCCTTTATTTCTCCCGAGATAGTATAGGAAAGACTCTTTTCAACGGTAAGATCAAAGGGCTGAGGAGAGCTTCCTGCCTCTACCGTGATATTTCTGCAATCTGCTGAGAATGAATACAAGCTTGCAAGAGAGCCTGCAAAGCCTATTGAATATTCGCCTGGCTTTAAGTAAACGGAATAAGAATTGCCGCTTACGTCAACGGTCGTTATCTTTCTTGTATTCTTTTCGGTAAATTTTATCTGGTAGCTCTGCTCTTTGAATTCGCCTGTTGAATCGATGACAGAACCCGTTATTTGTCTGTATGGTATGAATTCTGCGCCGTAGCATGCCATTTTTGAGCCTGAAAGGTTCACAAAATATTTAATGTCCTTTTCCGTTTCGATCTCAAGAGTAGCCCATTTATCTCCTTGTATTACCTTGAAACCTTCCGCATCATAGTTGTCGGTGCCGCCCGGCACATAGGTACCTATTGCCTTGTCGGCAGTGCTTACATAACCTGTCTTACTGCTATTGTTGCCTACGTATACTATGAGCGTACCGTCTGAAGGCGACGTAAAGTCGCACCATGAGACCTTTGCGGTGTTTGTTGTAACAATGCCGCCGGACGCAGCGCCGTTTGAGTTGTTGGATCTTACATAATCCTTGCCGCCGCTGCTGCCCTTATCGAGCTGAGTGCCTATGCTGTGGTATGTAAAGCCCGTATCTCCGAATACTGCCGTACCGCTGCCTGCTGAGTGGTTGGATGAATCGCCGTCGTTGGTAATTGCCCACGCTCCGCTGGTATCGGTATATGTAGCCGCAAGTGATATCATAGGCATAGATACCGTCAGCATAATAGCAGATAAAAGCATCGATACAATGCGTAATGATCTGCGCTTTTTCTGATAGTTCATTATATCAGTCCTCCTTTATATTTTTTTACACTGGTGGATCCCGATACATATCAATAAATATCCTGCGGCACAATGCAATAAATATATGATATGCTCAAGGATCCCGATAATATAATTATAAGGTTTGCCATAGTGTCAATGTCAACTATAATATTTGATCTTATACATGAGATTTTGTAAAAAATATATTAATATGTGTTGAATTTCACAATGTAAGTATGTTAAAATATACAATAGAACATCAGAGAAGAAGGTATAATATGAAATTTCTTATAAATGAGATCGCAAAAATAATAGGCGTTACCACAAATACCATAAGAAGATATGAAAACAACGGTCTTATCAAGTCTGAAAGAGATCCCTCAAATTACAGATGGTACAAAAGCTATGATATATCCAAGCTGGCAATGATAAGGCTTTACAGAAAATGCGGCTTTACCCATGATGAAATAAAGGCGATGACAGAGGACAGGAGCAGGGTAAAGGATATTTGCGCCAATAAGCTCGAGACCATGGACAAACAGCTTGAAAGAATAGCAAGACTGAGGCATTGGCTAAAGGATAACATACAGCTTATGAATACCGCAGAGCTTCTTAAGGACAACTATGTCATAATGAAATGCCCTGCGCTTTACTATGTGCTGTACAGTGTTGACGATATGATACTGAAGGAAAAGAAAAGACTCGATACAATAAACTGCTTCATGTATGAAGCTCCCGAAGTACAGCTTATTAATATTTTAAAAAGGGATGAAGAAAAGGGCAGGTATATTTCATGCTCGGGCTGGGCAATAAAGGAGATAGATATAAAGAAATTCAATTTAGGCGATATTATTGAAAACAATGAATATATAGGGTATTATCCAAGCATAAGTTGCCTTTACTGTACAGCCGAAATATCCGAGAGGGATATGTACAGCGGTAAGGGAAACGATATACTATGCAGCGAAGTTATTGAAAGGGCATATGACTACCTTGGCAAAAACAATTATAGGGTCAACGGAGATATAATGGAAATAGTTGTAAATTCGTTTGGAGAAAAGGTCAGCGCACTGATCTGCATACCTATAGCTCGGTAAAATTACCGTAGGTGACATTATGTCACGGTTGACACTGCACCGATGTCATACCTTATTATAATATCAGGCAGGCTGCTATATTCCGTATCAATGGCTTTATGCCGGGTCTCTCTCTAATACGGAAGCAGCCTTTCTTTTTTTTAAAGCCCGTAAATATCATATACAAAAAACGCCGTCGGAAATAATATCCGTCGGCGTTTTAATATATGTTCCTATGGGCAATATCAGAGACCTTTTTCAATGGGAACGCATATAAGAAAGCTAATGCTTTCTCCAAAGGCGTTCACAAGGGTCTCGTATATGTTTCCGTTTATTTTATAGCCATTTTCCTTCATATGCTGCCATATTTTGTCGTAGCAGTTATTAACGGCTTCAATATGTCTTTTTTCATCGTACATATCCTTCAAAGGTATCTCGGCAGAATGATAAAGGCATTCAACACTGGGCTGATATTCTACATATATATTGTCCTTGACGATATTTTGCATATTGAATATTTCAATGTCGGATTCCTTTACAGCCCAACCTGTGCGGGCAGAGGGTCTTTTATTATTCTCGATATCCTTTTTGTCATATATGCTTATAAGCTGCACTTCAGGCGCAGTATACATAAAATGGTTTATGGTCTCAAGACGCTTTTTTTCGTTAAGTATCTCGTCTTCTATACTGAATATGACAAACTTGATGGCAGGGCATTTCCTTACAAGGAAGCTGTCCTTAAGCTCGTTTACAGTCTTCATAAGCTGTATATTGTCTTTGAGCCAGTGTCTGAGCCTTGTATATCTTTCTATCTGGCTATCGATGTTTTCAAGCTTTTTGCTGCACATTTCCATAATATTTTCGCTGTGGCTGTGGAGCATGGACTTTATTTCCTCGTGAGTAAAGCCGCACTTAATATACAGTCTTATCATTGCGGCTTTGTCTATATCGTAGCTTTCATACCATCTGTAATTTGATATATCCCTGGAAGGAGTAAGAAAACCCTCTTTCGAATATCGCCTTATGGTATTTGCGGTAACGCCCAGAAGCTTTGCAAGATCTCCTGTCATATATCTCAAAGCAGATCCCCCCTTTATCTCTTCAGTCTATAATTTTATCATATATCCGATATAGTTTTCAATATTTATATAGGTAGTTTTTGTCAAAAAAATACTGATGCTGACCTTGTGTCACAGTTGACACTGAACCTGTGTCATACCTTAAAATTACATAGTGGAAAGCAACATTTCTTTTGGTGTAAGATATAGGTTTTTCATTGGTTTAGATTCCCCTGTTAAAGCAACCGCCTGTTATTCAGTCGGTTGTTTTACTTTTATGGTTTATATGGTTTATATGGTTTATATGGTTTTTATGGTCTTGTATGCTTAACGGTATACAAGTTGACAAGGGGAGAAAAAAATGTTAAAATATAGCATATATTAATACTAATAAAAGCTTTTTTTATTTCGTAAAATTTAATTTACAGATGCCTTGGCGTAAGCGCCGACATTGGCAGGCTGCAAATATGCACGTGTAAGACACGTCTTTTTGTGGCTTTTTTATTGTTCTTTTATGCGGAAGGGTGTTTTTTTTGAACGAAGTATTGAGGCAGGAAAAGAAGTTTTTTGTAAATTCGGAGATGGCAGCCGCTTTAAGCGGTCGTCTTGAGAAGGTAATGATAAGCGATCCCCATAACGGTCCTCTCGGATACAATATACGTTCTCTGTATTTCGATACGCCTGATGACAAGGATTTTAATGATAAGGTACACGGACTTGAGCTAAGGCGCAAAATAAGGCTTAGGATATACGATCCCGATGCGGATTTTGCCATGCTTGAGATAAAGCAAAAGGAAGGAGCCTATCAGAAAAAGCGTTCTCTCAGAGTTACCAGAGAGGATGCGGAGGCTCTTATAAGGGGAGATCATTGGGTACTGCTGGGATACAAAGAAGACTTTGCGGCAGAATGCTTTGGAATAATGAATATGTATTCCTACAGACCCAAGGTCATAGTGGAATATTTGCGTAAGGCGTATATTGCAAAGGAGAACAGAATAAGGATAACGATAGATTCGGAAATAACGGGTACAGAGTCAAGCACGGACTTGTTTTCTCGCAATATTCCCCTTTATCCTGCGCTTGACAGCTTCAACGCCGTGCTGGAGGTAAAGTACAACGGATTTTTGTTAAGCTACATAAAAGGACTTGTAAACTCGGTAGATTGTTCGGAGATATCCGTGAGCAAGTACTGTCTTGCAAGAGGGGCAACATTAAGCTTATAATGGGAGGAAAAGCAATGAAGCAATATATTTTGGAAACACTGGAATCGGGAGGAGATCTTACCGCTCAGGTCATAATACTAAGAGAGCTGGCGGCTTCTATAATTGCCTGCTTTATATTTTTATCTTACAGGCTTTCTCATGACGGAAGTATTTACAGCAAGAAGTTCAATGTTACTCTTGCGGCATTGGCTATCGTTACGACTACGGTAATGATAGTCATAGGCAACAACATAGCGCTTTCCTTAGGTATGGTAGGTGCCTTGTCCATAGTTCGTTTCAGAACGGCTATAAAGGATTCCAGAGATACCGTATACATATTCTGGTCCATAGTTGTGGGCATATGCTGCGGCGCAGGAGATTATCTTGTGGCAGGTATAGGCAGCGCCTTTGCCTTTGCTCTTTTGCTTGTTTTCGGTCGTATCAAAAACGACAGCCGTGTGCTTATAATCATAAGGGCTGCAAGAGTAAACGAGGAAAAGATAGAGGCTGTCATATTCGACAGATATATGCGCAAAGCAAAGCTTAAGGTAAAAAATACCACAAAGGACAATGTGGAGCTGATATACGAAACTACCAGAAAGGTACTTAACAAGGCAGACGCCCACGGCAGTATGGTAAGCGATGACATATATGCTCTGGGCGGCATAGATTATTTCAACATTGTTATGCAAAATGATGATATAAGCAGCTAAGCAGGTGAGGGGATATGAAATATAAACTTATAGGCATTGTGGCTTTGGCGGTAATGTTTGCAGCCATAGGTCTTTTAAGTGTAAAGAGTAAGGATACGCCTTCTCAAAGGTATCATCAGCACCTTGAGGAGCCCGGCTACACTCCCTGCGAAGATCATAAGGAAGATGTTTTTTGCACTCATTTGCCTATCGTATTGATAGATACCGAGGGTCAGACGATACCGGGTCATGTTACGGACAACTCCGATATGTTTGACGAGAATATAACAACAAAGGCGGCAGACGGTACCGACTATATAAATGTAAGCATTTCCGTAATTGATAACAAGGAGGGCAACAACCACCTTTACGATCAAAAGGCATTTACCACAAGAAGCCTTTTTCGTATAAGAGGTCATTCCTCCAGAAGATTTGAAAAGTCGCCTTATCTAATGAAATTCGTTGATGAAAACGGTATGGACAGACCCATTTCCGTTATGGGAATGGCTCCGCATCAGGAATGGGCGCTCCATGGACCCTATCTGGATAAGTCTCTTGTGCGTAACTATATGTGGTACAATATTTCGGGAGATATTATGGAATATGCCCCAAATGTAAGATACTGCGAGGTTTTCTTAAACGGAGAATACAGAGGTCTTTATCTTATGACCGAAACCATAACAAATGGAGATAACTGTCGGCTCAAGCTTCAAAAAAGCATAAAGGGAGAAAAGTTTACAGGCTATCTTGTAAGAGTTGACCGTCCTGCCGAAGCGGAGTTGGGACTTCCCAGAGATATAAACGTATTTACGGAAAGGGTAAAGATATTCGGAGGCGATATGGCAATAAGGTATCCGGGAAAGAGTACGCTGACCCATGAAAATGCCAAACAGATAGAGCTGGATATATCAGCATTTGAAAAGTCGCTTTATTCCTTTGACCACGATACGGAGGATTATGGATTTTGGAATTACATAGACGTTGACAATTTTATAGATTACTATATTATAAATGAATTTACATGTAATGTGGATATGGGAAGCTATTCCACATATATGTATAAGATACCCGGAGAAAAGTATAAGATGTGCGTGTGGGATTTTAACAATTCCTGCAACAACTATACTCAGGAGGTTCATGGCAGCTTTGGCTTTATCGTAGCGGAAAGCGGCTATTACGGTATGCTGTCAAAGGATGAAGAATTTGAGCATAAGGTGATCAAAAGATACAAGGCTCTGAGAAAAACATATCTGAGTAATGAACGGTTAAATAATTATATAGACGAGACTCTGGAGTGGCTGGGACCTGCCGTAGACAGGAATTACGCAAGGTGGAAGAGCGCCTATGCCACAGATATGCTTTTTACCCCCGAGGGCAGCGCTCCCGTGTTAAGAAATCAATACACTCCGGAAGAAGCTCGATCCTTTCTTAAAAATTGGATCACAGAAAGAGGCAGATGGCTTGACGAAAATATAGAGGTTTTAAATCATTATGCCCATCCATCCGGGACAAAGGACTGGGAGCATTGATATCCAATACCTGAAAGAGGCGGAGCATTATGAAAAAATTTATAATTGCAATATGCGTTATAGTGCTTGCGGCATTTATAATAAATATATCCTATTACAATCTGGGCATTTACTGGGATATGGATCCCGACAATAAGGATGTGTCCACATTCGTTACAACAATGGGCAAGGATATATACCTTGAGAAAAACGGAAGGTTCAAACCCTTTGAAATAAGAGGGGTAGATATAGGCGTAGGTGTTCCCGGCGAATGGGCGACTGATTTTGCCATAGATAAGCAGACCTATAAAAGGTGGTTCAAGGATATACAGGATATGGGCGCAAATACCATAAGGGTATATACCATACTCCATGATGATTTTTACAATGCCTTTTACGAATATAACCGACACAATGTACATCCTCTGTATCTTATACAGGGCGTATGGGTAGAGGATTACGATATGTATTGCCACATGGATGCCTACGATCCCGAATTTTACAACCATTTTACACAGGATTGCCGCTCCATGGTAGATGTTATACATGGTAAAAAGAGCATATCTCTCAGCTATGGCAACAAGGGAAACGGTATGTACAGAAAGGACGTTACCCCTTGGGTAATAGGCTATATCCTCGGCGTTGAGTGGGAGCATTATACTGTGGAATATACCAATCAGAAAAATGAGGGTATGGAGAATTATGAGGGCAAGTATATGTTTACCACAGAGGACGCCGCTCCCTTTGAAAGCTTTTTGGCTGAGGTAGGGGATAAAATAATAGAATACGAAACGGAAAGATACGGCACTCAGAGGCTCGTTGCCTTTGCCAACTGGCCTACCACAGACCCCTTTGTATATCCCGAAAGCGTTGTTATTGCCAGAAACAAGACAACAAGCATTGATATAGAGAATATAAAGATAAACAGAGTGTATTTTCTCTCGGGTACATTTGCATCCTACCACATATACTCCTATTTCCCGGATTATCTGGAAATAATGCGGGCGACCGCTTCCTTTACGGATGAGGATTACAGCGAAAGGCTGGGTCCCTCCAACTGGGGAAATATGAAATACTTTGTTTCCAAGCTAAAGGGTCCCAGGATAACAGAATACCTTAAAGATAAGAACTATATAGACAGAAAGGGCAGATACAATACGTATCTGGCATATCTCAAGGCTATAAATTCCTATCACAGCGTACCCGTTGTAATAAGCGAATACGGAGTGACCACAGGCAGGGGCATGGCTCAGATGGACGCCAATACAGGCAGAAATCAAGGGCATATGACCGAGCAGGAGCAGGGGCAGGGTATCATTGACTGCTATAACGACATAATGGACGCAGGCTGCGCAGGTAGCTGCATATTCTCATGGCAGGACGAATGGTTCAAGAGAACATGGAATACCAAGCCCAATGTAGATCTGGATAAAACGCCTTATTGGAGCGATTACCAGACAAACGAGCAGTTTTTTGGACTGCTTACATTTGATCCCGGCGATGAAAAAAGCGTATGCTATGTTGACAAGGATGTTTCCGAATGGACAGATGAAGATATTGTAGCCAAAAATAAGGACATGGAGCTTTCAATGAAATATGACGAAAAGTTTATATATTTCCTTGTCCATAACAAAAACGGCATATCCGATGAAGATACGGTATACATACCCTTGGATACGAACCCTAAAATAGGCAGCACCTACTGTTTCAACTACAATGTTGCCTTTGAACGCCCAAGCGAATTTGTAATAAAGATACAGGGGCGTGAAAACAGCAGGATACTTGTGCAGAAAAGGTACGAGGTGCTTAATGCAATGTATGGCAGGGATTATTACGGAGAACTGCCTTACTTTGATCCTCCAAAGGCTGACGGTTCAAAGTTTGCAAAGATACTTATGCCTTTGACGAGGACAGAATATATACCCCACAAAAACAGCAAGAGATCCTCCGGCAGGACATTCGAAACGGGAAAGCTAAAATACGGCAATGCCGATCCCAATTCCCCGGACTTCGATTCTTTGGCGGATTATTGCTTCAGCGGAGACAATAATGAATATATAGAGCTTCGTGTTCCGTGGGGACTTCTGAATTTCAGTAATCCTTCCGAAATGGAGATACACGATGATTATTATGAAAACTACGGCATAGAAAATCTTTCAATAGACAAGATGTATGTGGGTATATCCCATACGGCAAACAAGGAAGAGGTCATACCTATGGAGAAGTTTTCTCTTAAGGGCTGGATGACTGATGTTACATATCACGAAAGATTTAAGAGATCATATTATATGATAAAGGACTATTGGGCGTTACTTGACATGGAGATGAGCAAAAATGGGCAGTGAGTATTTGCTTTACGGCTATGGTATAATATGCTTTTGCATGATAGCATTCAATATTGTTTACAGCATGATAATGAACGGCAGAGACCATCGGCTTAAAGAAAATGTGGAAAAATACGACATGATAATAAAGGGAGCCCTTGACGAGATCCGTGAAGGCAGAAAAGTACCTGCCAGGCATTACAGGCGCATGGAGAGGGTGCTTTCAAGCACCTTGGGACTTATGACCGTTGAGGCGGCTCTTGTGCGCCATGTAGAGTATGGAAATGAAGCGGCGGTAGAGTATCTCAAGTCCCTCGGTCCTATTTTTATAAGGCTTGCCAAAAAGTATGAAAAGCGTGAAAATCTTCAGGCGGCATACTTTGCTTACTTTATAGCCGATGAAAAATTCAAGGGCTGCCTTCCTGCAAAGGAGCTCCAGAGGATACTTATAGCCTATGCGGCAAAGGACAGCTTTTTTTGCAGAGTAAACGCCATGAGAGCGTTATATGCCTTCGGCGATGCCAAGTCCATAGCCGACGCTGTTACCATATGCGATCGTAAGGATGCTTTTTTCCATGCAAAGGTGCTTCAAGACGGACTTCTTACATATCACGGAAACAGCGACGAGCTTATATCCATACTGTTGAAACGGTACAACAGCTTTAATGAAGCCACTCAACTGGTAATACTCAATTACATACGCTTTGAATCGGATAAATACAGAGATACAATGCTTGAAATAATGGAAAATGAAGAAAATGAAAAGGAGCTGCGGCTTGCGGCAATACGTTATTTGGGAAAATATCCCGATGAAAGAGCAAGGCGCACTCTTATAAAATTTGCTTCGGACAAAAATTGTGTAAACTGGGATTACACAGCCGTAAGCGCTTCTGCTCTTGCAAAATATCCCGGCAAGGACGTTACGGATGTGCTTGTGGAGGCTATGCTCAGTACCAACTGGCATGTCAGGAATAATGCGTCTAAGAGCCTGCAGGCAAGGGGAATGCGGTACTCTCAGGTGGCAGATAAGGTAAAAAATGATAAATATGCAGATGAAATGCTGAGGTACAGACTTAAGGATGACAATATTGCGGAGGCGGCGTCATGAGAGATCTTATGCAGATATTTTTCAATATTGTGGGTATCTTTTTTGTGCTGTATATGATAGGATATTCCAGCTTTCTGTTTATGGCAGTCCTTGTGGGAACGACTACTCTCCACGGGGCAAAGAGAAGGAATATATTGAAAAACGAGCTTATAGAGGACTATTTTTTGCCTGTTTCCGTCCTTGTTCCCGCTTACAATGAGGAAGCGACCATTGTCGCTACGATACATTCGCTTTTGTTGCAAAACTATAAGCTTTATGAGATAATAGTGATCGACGATGGCTCTAAGGATGAAACGTCGGCTTCCGTGCTGAAAGCCTACTCTATGGTGCGGACAGACCGTCCTATACAGCGGCTTCTTCATACTCACAGGGTAGAGAGCGTATACGAGGGAAAGATAGGCAACGTACCCATTACGCTTATAAGAAAGGAAAACGGCGGCAAGGCGGATGCTCTCAACGTAGGCATAAATGCCGGTCGATATCCTTATTTCCTTTCCATAGACGCAGATTCGGTGCTTCAATACGATTCGCTCAGCAAGATAGTCCGCCCTGTGCTTGAGGATGACAATGTTGTGGCGGTAGGCGGCGCAGTGCGTCCTTGCAACGGTACCGAGATAAAGGAAGGCAAGGTAGTGCATTACGGACTTCCCAACAAACTTCTCTCCTGTATGCAGGTGCTGGAGTATGACCGTTCCTTTCTTGCCGCCAGAATATTGTTCGACCAATTTAACGGCAGTATAATAATATCGGGAGCCTTCGGCTTGTTTAAAAAGAGCATTGTGGTCAGCGCAGGAGGTTATGACGCAGATACTATGGGAGAGGACATGGAGCTTGTTGTTAAGATGCACGTTTTCTGCCGTGAAAATAAGATACCGTACAGGATACGCTATGCCTCTGACGCCATATGCTGGACTCAGGTGCCGGAAAAGTTTTCGGATCTGTGCAAGCAAAGACGCCGCTGGCACATAGGATTGTTTCAGAGTATGCTCAGCCACAGAACCATACTGGGAAATCTTGACTATGGTCTTGTAGGCTTTGTTTCCTATGTTTATTTCCTCATATATGAATTGTTTTCGCCATATATCGAGGTGTTTGGCGTTCTGACAATGATATTGGCTGTGCTGCTGGATTTTCTCAATGTACCTTTTATGCTGTTGTATATGGCGATATATGTGATATTTTCATCTGTGCTTTCTCTTGCGGCATTCTTTGCAAGGCTACATACCATAGATCAAAAGCTGCTGTTTACCGATGTGCTGAAGGCAATAGGTCTTTGCGCAGCGGAGGTATCCTTTCTCAGGTTTGCCCTTGCATGGGTAAGAATGACGGCGCTTATAGGCTATCATAAAAAGAAGACCGACTGGGGCGAGATAGAAAGACAGTATATAAACTTCAGTTGAGATGATATGTATAATATAAGTTATCGGCACTTTTTTGTAATAAATCCCATTAAATTGGTATACTAAGTATTATCATAATTTCGGAGCGTGATAAAATGAAAGGCAAAATACATTCAATAGAGACCTTCGGCAGCGTTGACGGACCCGGCATAAGATTTGTGGTGTTTACAAAGGGTTGCCCCATGCGGTGTAAGTACTGCCATAATCCCGACACCTGGTCAATGGATGGCGCCGACGAAATGAGTATAGACGAGATAATGGATCGGTACAACAAGAACAGAGCTTTTTACAGAAACGGCGGTATTACCGTAAGCGGCGGCGAGCCTCTTATGCAGATGGATTTTGTTACCGAGCTTTTCAAAAGATGTAAGGATGAGGGCATACACACCTGCCTTGACACCTCCGGCGTAACATTTACGCCTGATAATACTGAAAAATTCGACGAGCTTGTAAAGTATACCGACCTTGTGATGCTGGATATAAAGCACATAGACCCCAATGAGCATATAGACCTGACATCTCAAAAGCTCGACAATATACTGGAGTTTGCAAAATATCTGGATAAAAAGGATGTTGCTCTGTGGATAAGACATGTGGTGGTGCCGGGAATTACGGATAAAGAGGAATATCTTCATAAGCTTGGGCTTTTCATAGGCTCTCTTGAAAATGTCAAGGCGCTTGACGTGCTGCCCTATCACACTATGGGAGTTAATAAATACAAGGCTCTGGGCATGGAATATCCCCTTGAGGGCGTGGAGCCTATGGACAAGCAAAAGGCTGTGGAATGCAAGAAAATAATTTTACAGGGCATAAGAGAATACAGACATCATAATTGATATTGAAAAGTAATGAAATATATTGTAAAATATAAGCAGATAAATATATGCGAAAGGAGAAGGTAAAATATGGAATATTTCAAAAATGTACCTAAAATAAAGTATGAAGGACCGAATTCAGCGGATCCCTTTGCGTTCAAGTATTATGATGCGGAAAAAACAGTTGCAGGCAAAAAGATGAAGGATCATCTTCGCTTTGCCATGAGCTGGTGGCATACTCTCTGCGCAGGAGGCTCAGACCCCTTTGGTGTCGAAACCATGGACAGAAGCTACGGCGGACTTACAGATCCCATGGAGATCGCAAGAGCCAAGGCGGATGCAGGCTTTGAGCTTATGACAAAGCTTGGCATAGAGTTTTTCTGCTTCCACGATGTGGACATTGCTCCCGAAGGCAAGACATTTGCCGAAAGCAAAAAAAATCTCTTTGAAATGGTAGAGTATATAAAGGGCAAAATGGCACAAACAGGCATAAAGCTCCTTTGGGGAACTGCCAATAATTTCGGCAATCCACGTTTTATGCACGGAGCAGCCACATCATGCAACGCGGATACGTTTGCCTATTCGGCAGCCAAGATAAAGAACGCTCTTGACGCCACTATGGAATTAGGCGGTCAGGGCTATGTATTCTGGGGCGGAAGAGAGGGCTATGAAACTCTTCTCAATACGGATATGGGTCTTGAGCTTGACAATATGGCAAGGCTTATGCATATGGCGGTGGACTATGGCAGGGCAAAGGGCTTCAAGGGAGATTTTTATGTGGAGCCAAAGCCAAAGGAGCCTACAAAGCATCAGTATGACTTTGATGCCGCTACCGTGATAGGCTTTTTGAGAAAGTATGATCTGGATAAGGATTTCAAACTGAATATAGAGGCTAACCACGCCACTTTGGCAGGACATACCTTTGAGCATGAGCTGGCGACCGCAAGAGTAAACGGTCTTTTCGGCTCGGTAGACGCCAATCAGGGCGATCCCAACCTGGGCTGGGATACGGATCAGTTCCCGTCAGATGTGCCCACAGCCACTCTTGCCATGCTTGAGGTATTGAGAGCAGGAGGCTTTACCAACGGCGGACTTAACTTTGACGCCAAGGTCAGAAGAGGCTCCTTTACATTTAACGATATAGCGTGCGCCTATATAGTAGGTATGGATACATATGCGCTGGGACTTATAAAGGCTGATGAGATAATACGTGACGGCAGGATAGATAAGTTCGTTAAGGATAGATATTCCAGCTATACAAGGGGTATCGGCAAGGACATAGTAGAGGGCAGAGCCACACTTGAAAGCCTTGAAAAATATACTCTCGAAAATCCCGAACCTAAAATGGAAAGCGGCAGACAGGAATATCTGGAAGGCGTGTTCAACAGTATTTTGTATAATTAAAAAATATAACGGGACTGTCGAAAGACAGTCCCGTTTTGCGTGTATAAATATATTTTACTGTACGCTGAATATAGCAGTCTTTGTGTCTGCTTCCCATGAAACAGCTACGCCTAAGGCATTTCCTAAGGCTCTGAAGGGGATGAACATTCTGTTGTTTTTGATTTCAGCTTTAACGCCGTTTTCCATAACAACAGGTGTATTGTTTATATACATCAGTTCACTTCCCACAGTAAATTTAATTATTTTATTCTTTAGCGTAACAGTTGCGGTTTTTGTTGCTGCATCCCATTTTATAGAAGAGCTGTTGTCTGCATTTTCAATATCTCCGCCGCTTATGGCTATTGCTGCGAAGCGGAGAGGAACAAGAGTAGAATTGCTCTCGGGCTGTATATATGGCGCGGTGTCTATAGTATACTTCTTGTTGCCAACTGCAATTATATTACTTCCTATAGACACTCTTACATCATTATGTATAACCTTCTCCTCTGTTGTAGCTTCCGTTGTTTTTTCAGATGTTGTAGCTTCTGTAGTGGTTACAGCTTTTTTACGACTTCTGCCACCGCCGCCTGAAGAGCCGCCTGAAGAGCTGCCTGATGACGGTGGGTCTTCTGCTTTCTTTACTGTGTAAATAAAGCCTGCGGTATCGCTGTCTGCCATACCATTTTTAACAGCATATGCTATTATAAATGTATCCTCAGTGAGGGTAATGGGTCCAGTATACCTTATTCTGGACGGACTGTCGACAACACATGGACAAGTGCCGTCAAGAGTGTAGTATATTTCTGCTCCCTCAGTAGAAGTAGAGAGACTGAGCTTAGTGCCGTAGTCTACGGTGCTGCCGCTTGCTATACTTGCGCTTACCTTTTGGCAACCGGGCTTTTGTGTAGCGTTTCTTAAGACATTGACTTTAACTGTCTTTGAGATCGCCGTGCCGGGTATTGTAAATTTGATTTCTGTCTGTCCTAAAAGTGAGCCGTTTACATTAAAATCAGCAAAGCCGTTTTCATCTGTAGTAGCGATCTTACGGTCAATGGTAGATATATCCTCGGAAAGAACATTTGCTTCTATGCTCAGACCCGCTGCAGCTTCCTTTGGCATTATTTGTGCTTTTATATCTGCATTGCTGCCATATCCGATATTTACGCTTTCCGGAACATTGATATACTGAGGCTTTACAACTGCTGTCTTTGTTACATTATAGGTCTTAGATACAAGTGAATTATATCCTTCGGCTTCCTCTACCTTAACATTTACGGCGCCTGAAATATTTTCTTCAGGTGTGAATATAAATATTGTTGCATACATTTCTGTGTTTTCGGCATTATATTCTGCATTTACAGCAGATACTTTTCCGACGATCTCTTTACCGTCGATAAACACCTTTATTTTGTCGGCAGATGATAGCTTCATATACTTTGAAAAAATCACTTCGACTTCATCATTGTATACATTTACATGTAAGACTTCGGGTGCCTGTTCCGAAACAAGAGCTTGATTTATATCAAGTTGAGGCGGAGGTACGGGCAGCCACTCGGAATATGACGTATTGTAGCCGTCCTTTTCATACTTGACCTGCCAGTTTCCCTCAGGCACATCCCACATATAACCGCCTTGTGTATCTGTAAGTAACGGATTTACTTGACCGTAATCCTCTGCGTTCCACAGAACGGCTGTTTGTTCGCCTGTTGGCATACCAAATTCGTCTACAACATCCTTCATATAATATATAGATGCCCTGACATTATCAAGTCTGTTTGAAGGTACTGCTTCGTATACATATCCCGAAGGATCTATGATAGGTGTAACAGACTTAAAGGGCTTTGCGCTTTCGAGCAACGGATTCTGTGAATTGACAGTGCCGGAATTAGCAGGCTCATCAGACTCATCGGGTTCCTCGTCGCAATTCTCATAATCCTTTAATATGTTCTTCTTTGTGTTGTTTATATACTGCATAAGATACTTGTACTTGTTTTCTATATAGTACATAGCGTCCATTTCGGAAATACTGTCAAATAATTTTTTAAGTCCTTCATCTGCTATGGCGTTTTGCAAATAGTTTCCTACAGCATTGTCAAGGGCTTCTCCTGCCAGTTGTTGTACGCTTGCGCCCTTATTGCCTACATAAATTGCAGCCTCCTCGGGTATATTCATTGTTGCTCTGAATATCTTATCATTTATAAAGCCCTCCAGAGCCGAAACGGAATCCGTCAATGCATCAAATGCCATTTTGCTTTTTCCTGCGAGATTTTTGCTTATCAATGAAGAAAGGCTCTTGCCAAATTTAGTTGCTTTTGCAGCTACCTTAGGAACCTTTGACAACAGATTTATTCCTGCGCCTATTCCTTCGCCGATACAGCCTGCGATAGCCCATTTCTTTATCTGATTTGTGCATTCTTTTCTGTAAGCAAGTATTTCATCTGTAATGACATCGTATTCTTTGAGATATTTGAGTTTGTTGGCAGCAGAAAGACGCGGCTTTCCCGTGTTTTCACAGACTGCCATTATTAAATCGTAGTTCTGTGAATTTTTTTTGTGAAGCTCATCTGTGTAATCGTTTGCTTTTGCGCTGTATCTGAAATCATCTATAACGCTTGCCGCTGAAGGGCTGATAAGACCCACTGCGCCTGAAAATATATCGCCTGCCAATCCCCTGCCATAGGACTGTATTGGAGCAGCCATCAATGGAGCGGCATATTCAGGTATCATATCTTCCAAGATCGTATCCAATACCTGCATACTTTCCTCGCCTGCGGAAATATTCAGATGTATTTTAAGATATACACCTTCATCGGGTATAACGTATTCATAATATATTGCTCCGCTTTCGTCATCTGTTTCGGTCAGCAGATACATTTTATTTCCGACGTTATTTTCAAATTCAATATAAGATTTGTTCTTCCAATCGCTTAAATTGAATTGAGATATATCTGCTGTTTCAAAATCCAATGTTCCGAAATCCGATACAACATCGTCATCGCCCCTTATGCCGAGCTTTATTGAAAAGCCATTATCGCTTGTATTCACAATATCCATAGGCTCAAGCCTCTTGTCAAGCTCATCGCTTAAGGCGTCTGTCAATTCCGAATAGTCCTCTGCAAAATTGTCGATGGTCTTACGATCAAACATATCGACAATTTCGTATTTACTATTTATTTCGTATGCGGCAGAGACAGAAACGGGCATATTGCCGCTGTTGCCGTAATCATAGCTGCACAGCCAGAAATCGTTTCTCTCGTTGTAAACACAAGGTATATAAGTTTTTTCTCCGCTTTTGTCAACAGTGACAACATATACCTTATTAAACATATCCGGTGCGGCATTACGGAACTCTACCTTATATGTAACACCGTAATAATATGTCGTATAGCTTTCTACTTTTGTTGATTTATTATTAAAGTCGAGAACCTTTACTTTGCCGCCTGAAATTATTGTTATTTTATCAAGCATCGGAGCAGTAGGCTCATATACCACTTCGGCGGTTTTTGTTGTAAATGTTCCGAATTGATTTGTTGATATACCATATATTCTGTGCTTCTGATATACATAGCTTTCGCCCAAATCTACTTCTGCCGTATAGTTGCCTGCATAATTTACAGTAGTTTTCTGCGCTTCTTTTTCGTCAACGTATATTGTTATATCGCTGTCGGGATAAGATGAGCCACTGACTAAAATTTTTGTTTTGCCTGTTCTTTCGGGAGCTTCAATATCCATAAGGTCTGCTGTAGCTGAACAGCTTCCTATAGGCTGAAGAATATCGCGACCCGATGAGTTCAGACCAATATATCCCTCTATATTGAAATTACCGCTTGTGTTGCATATAACACAGAATCTGATCATTCCTTCGGTTTTGTCTGTAAATACGGTAAGAGTTTTACCGTTATAGCTGTATCTTGCATCCGCTCCTCTTACTATAAGGCTTTTTTCAACAAAGCTGACATTTTCGGGCAGCTCAATCGTCATATTCTTGACACTGCCGTCAAAATCGTCCTTAAGTCTGTATTTTGCTGTGACCTGAAGAAGAAAGCCTACCGTAGTTTTATTTTTGTTCAAATAAACGGAAGTATTTTCGGTGTCAGTATAGAAGAGCTTAGTCTCATCCAGTAAAGGAACGTTTACATTTCCAAGATCGGTAATTGCTCCTGTTTTTATGGTAAGAGGCTCTGCGATATAGTCTGTTTTTTCTTTTAACCCCATATCATCGAGAGCCGATATATTGTTTACATTTGATAGCAGTGTCGTTTTTTCCATAATAACAGCCGTGTAATTTCCTGCGGCAATATTATTGGATGTAAGAGCTGCGCCGTCGAAAACGGTCTTCCATACAAGATTTCCCTTTTCATCAAACAAAAGTACGAGCTTTTCGTCCTCAGTCAGGGTATTTACCGTAAAATAGCCGTTTTCAACAAGCCTTATATCGGCAAGTCCGTTTTTAGAATCGTCAAGTATCACGGACACAGCTTTACCGGCGTATTTGCCGCTCTTGTCATTGACGGATATAGTTATAGTATCGTTTGATCCTGCATCATTATCGCCTAATATTATATAGGGATATTGATATGTAAAATCGGAAACAGCCTTGTTCTGTGTTTTGTTGAACAGTGAAAATTCAAGCTCGGATATATCCGCATACGCCTGCGCTGTGCTGCTTGTATCATTTGTCGCCTTTACAGCCGTTATCTCCAGTGTGATTTTG